>JBCBMZ010000001.1:0-680583 GCA_039822005.1 Pseudomonadota bacterium
CAGGTCGTCTACTGCAGAAAATTGAAGAGCTCACTCTCTATACAATTGAACAGCAAGGCGATATTCGCGTTCTCAAACAACCAGCAGCAGTTTCTAAACTTGTCAAAGGCGCTCACAGGACACGCGCCCGATCTGGCAAAGCCCTTGGCGCCGCAGATGCTCGACTACTGGCTTTTTTCGGAAATACGCGTGGCAAAGCTACAAACAGCGGAACAATTTCAAAACCGGATATTGCGTGTGGACTATGACAGGCTCTGTACGGACCCGACGGACGGGATCGGTAAAATTGTCAGGTTTCTTGGCGAGTCAGCCGACGCGAGCCTTGTCGGGGACGTTCAAGCCCTCATCAAGCCAACCAGTCAGGGGCGCTACCGGGATGAAGACCTGACCATCTTTTCAGTTGCGCAACTTCAAGCTGTCGAAAGGCTGGGTTTTCAGATCGATCGTCAGGCGTGAAAAACCGGCCTGCAATTGCAGACCGGTTTACTTTCTCCACAAGTCCGGATTAGCCGGCGTCTTGTATCAGCTTCAGCTTTGATTTCAGATCGCGAATATCGTCTTGCTGTTCAATTGTATAGAGAGTGAGCTCTTCAATTTTCTGCAGTAGACGACCTGACATGTTTTGCAAGTTGATGCCGTCACGCTTCATGTCAGCTTCGCTTGGAATGTCTGGCAAGTGACGGTTTTCCTGAATAAACGCCTGAACGTCATCGAGCGATGGAAGCACATAGTCGTCCTGGAAAACAAAGTCCGCACAAGCGCCATCAACCTCCGTACACTGCCCGGAAATGGTCACATCGCCTGAAACAAACAAGTCGCCATTGACTTCTACGTCATCGGCTGCCGGAAAACCTACACGAAGAAGGTTTTCGACTGCATCATCGTCCAGTTTGAACGGCTTGTTGCCACCATCAAGGCCGATGTTGAAGCGTCCCGAGCCAGCATTGTTCTCGAGAAACCATGAACGACCGGTCACACCACCGGAACCTGTTGTTTCCAATAAGATAGTAGCATTGGAACCGCCGGTATTGACGTGAAGTGCTTCACCGGGATTGGCTTCACGGAAGCCGATATTGCCGGAAGCAGATACGTAAAGTGCATTTGTGGGCGCATTGGGGATGATCTTGAACGGCAACTTGCTGCCATTGCTGACATCACGCACAAAGAAGTTTGTTTCGTTACCGGCAATATCCCAGACTTGAGACTGGAAACCTGAACTGCCATCCTGTTCAAGGCGCATGGTCGGTGAGTCGCCATCAACGACATGGAACTCTACAACCGGACTGTTGGTTCCCAAACCAAGGTCGCCATCATCTTCAAGATAAAGCGCGTTATTGGGCGCGCCGGCCTCGATGGTGAATGGTACGCGGCTACCGGTTACATCGGTAATGCTGAATTTATTGCGGCCACCATTGTCGCTCTCGTTAATCGTGATCTCCCAGTCATTATTCGGGAATGATCCGGAAGCCGATGTGTCGTCAAACTTGATCCGCAGGTTGTTTTCCTTCAGACGAATCGTGTCAAAGCTAAAGCTCTCACTGGTTGTACAATCAATACCAACACAGGTACTGCCCTGAACAATGAGGTCAGTGGCAAAAACCTGAGCGGCATTGGCTTGGGATGCAAAAAGGAGCGCGCCCGATGCGAGCAAGCTCTTGGTCATGGTTCCTTGTTGAGTCATTCTTCAGCCCCTTGCTTCATGACATCTTTGATTACACCTTCGGCGGCGGCGAAACTTCCTGAAAAGCCAACTCCTTTAGGTATTTGGTTGGGATCAAGGCTGCCACGACCATTGTCCATGACAGTATTGACAGAGACAAATTCATCGGTGGCTGCGGTCAGATTGTAGCTATAAAGGCCACTGCCTGTGCCGCCGGTCTTGATCAGGTCGAGCGATACTGAACCGCCGTCGGCACAAGAACGCGCATTGTATCCTTCAGGTCCACTAATAGTGAGACAAACATTAAAGTATCCAGAGCCCAAATTCACACGAACCTGGGATCCCTTTGCTTGAAACTGCGATTCTTCTAAATCGCTGGCTTGGGCGGACGAAAACAAAATCATCCCGCTTGCCGCGAATGCAAATACAGATATTTTGAAAGTCAATTGATACACCCCATTTTAATTGCCCTAAAGAAGATAGCACGAACACTGGTGGATAACAATTGAACATGACGTTGCGTAAAAAAATAAATGTTGAGCGCAAATATTGTATTTTTTACTTCTTTTTTGTCAGCGTTTGATCCAGTTTGACAGCGTGGCGACCGTTTGGACAGCCTATTCCGGCCCGACAATTCGCATGCTAAACGCAGGCGAAACGGGTATGTGTCATTGGTTCGCGCGGATAAAAGTCTGGGACGTAAGGAGCAAAACGACCCCAGTGCATTTCTAGTTTTGGGCATGCACCGATCCGGCACGAGCGCCGTGTCGCGCACACTTAACCTTTTGGGTGCAGCGCTTCCGGGCAAACTCATCGGTGCCAATGAATTTAACGAAAAGGGCCATTGGGAACCGATTGAGCTCGTTGCATTCAACGATCGTTTGCTAACGGCGATTGGCAGCCATTGGTCTGCCCTGCGCGCGATCGACATGGAACGGCTGGACAATTCATACACATGGGCAATCGAGTTGGAAAAACTGATCAACGCCAACTATCCGGGCGGCAAGGACATCGTCATCAAAGACCCACGCCTTTGCCTGCTCGCGCCGATTTACATCCAGGTTCTTGCCAAAATGGGTTATCAGCTTCGCTTCCTGATCCCTTTTCGCGACCCGGCTGAAGTAACAGCCTCTCTGAAGAAGCGTGACGGGATGAACCGGCGCTATGCCGCGCTTCTTTGGCTGCGCCATGTCCTGGAAGCGGAGCGGCAGACACGCCAATTCGACAGACACATTTTTGCATATGACGACTTTTTAGGTGACTGGCGCAGCGCTTTGGGGCCAACGCTCAGTTGGTTTTTTGACCGTTCCTTGCATGATGATGCGCCCACGATTGCTGCAATCGAAGAAAATCTTGTTCCCGGCCTTCGTCATCACCGGCATGAAGGGGCAAATGATGAAGAACATGGACCCATGGGTAAATGGGCAGACACCGCCTATGAGATGTTCAGGCGCTGCGACGGGACACTCGACGAGGTCGAACAGGTAGCGCTCGACGTCCTGTATGCCAATTTGCAAGTTGCCGGTTCACTCGCGGACGCCCTGAAAAATGATCCCGTGGAAAAAGAAAAAGATGTGCGATTGCAGCAGATGGCCAAAGCACAAAACCTTTTGAGATCGGAACTAGATGCGATGAAAGAACGCATAGCAGCCGATGAAGCCAATGACATCATCACCACGCTGAAGACCGAACTTGAGGATGAAAAGACGGCGCTGGCCTACGAGACCATGTTGCGCGAGGAAGGTGTTGTCAGTGACCACAAGCCCGATGGCTTTGATGCACTTAAGCCACTTGCGACGGTGGTTATCCCCGTTAAAAACGGCTTGCCGGAATTTGAACGCGTCATCGGTGCGCTTGAAACCCAAAAGCTCGATGAAGCATTCGAAGTCATCATTATTGATTCCGGCTCGTCTGACCGATCACTGGATGTCGTCCCGAAAGCCGATCCCCGCTTTCGTATCGTGCGAATACAGTCTTCCTTTTTCGGGCATGGCAAGACCCGGAACTTCGGCGCCAAACTTGCGCGCGGCAAATATTGTGCGTTTTTAACGCACGATGCCTGCCCGGTTGACGATCATTGGCTGGCGGCACTTTTGACCCCGATGGAAGCAGACAATGAAATTGCTGGCGTTTTCGGGAAGCACATCGCCTATGAAACCGCTTCGCCCTTCACCCGTTGGGAGCTGGAAACTCATTTTGGCGGCTTGGGCAATTGGCCGGTCATCAAGCTTGATGATGCACGCCGATATGTACGCGATCAGGGACTACGTCAGGTTTATCATTTTTACTCGGACAATTCATCGGCGTTCAGACGGGCAATTTGGGAAAAACATCCATACCCGAATGTGAACTTTGCCGAAGACCAGCTGTGGGCCAAGAAAATCGTCGAAGCTGGATACAAGAAAGCATTTGCCGCTGATTCTGTCGTCTACCATTCGCATGACTACACTTTGTGGGAACGGGTTCAGCGGTCCTACGATGAATCCAAGGCCCTGCGTGAACTGTTGGGTTATGAGCTGTGCCCCAACCTGAAACATTTGTTGGGCCAAACATGGCGCACGAGCTGGCGTGACTTCAACTTGGCGTACAAAGAAGGATGGTGGCGCACACATCCGCTTCAGGTGTTGCGCCAACCGTTTGATAATCTGGCTCGACAAATAGGCTATTATCTTGGCACCCGTGATAATGCCGTATCGCGCCGCAATGACGTGTTGCTTTCGCGGGATCGTTCTTTGAAGGCCACCTAGCGGGCTGAACAAAGGTCAAACGCTAGAGGCTTCCCAGGAACTCCGCCACCCGGCCAGCTTCATGCTCCCAGCTTTGGTTCAGCGCGCGTTCCCTGGCTTTGGTAGCGCGTTTTTCCGCTTCCGGCTTGTTGTTCAAACAAGTATCGATCGCCTCTGCGATGCTATCAGGATCCATGTCCGCATACCAAAGTTCATCGTCCGACATCAACCACTCCGTGTTGGCGCCTTTATTCATGACGATCGGGCAACCGCATGAAGCCACTTCGAGCGGTAGCAAGGATAGGTTGGTCGACGACAAAATAAGTGCTGCGTCACACTGGGAATAAAGATCTGGGAGTTCGCCCAGCGAAATTGTTCCCGCGTTGAGATGATGGAACGGAATTTCATAGTTCGACACATCCCAACCTGCGAAAATCACAGCCGCATCCGGGTTCTTTTCACACACCTTTTGAAGAGCGAGCAATCCAACTTCAAAGCACCGGCGCGGCGTTACCGGCCGGGCGTAGAAAAAGATGTTTCGGTGGGCAGACGGACGCTTTTCCGTTTGCACATAGAACTCTTTGTCGACGCCGAACTGATAGCCAAACGTCTTCATCCCATAATCCGAAGCCAGTTTTTCGGCCAACCAGGTACCGGCGGTGATGCCGGTCAATCCCAACTTGTAGGTATTTTCCGCAAAGGCAGATTCGCTGCCCTCGCTGTAGAACATCGGCTCAAAATCCTGAACGAAATACAATTTGTGCATGGCATCGCGGTATTTTGCGACCCAATAAGCTGTTTCCCATGAAGTCGCGACCACGAACTGGGAGGGCTCAATGCTTTTGACGTCCAGCGAAATGGTTAGGCCATTGTCCGGAAACCACTGATCGAGAGCCGCTTTTGCCTCTTCCGCGCTACCCCAACGATGAGGCTCCATGACAACCACATGCTGGTTGGGGAAACCTTGCGCGCGCAAGTGGGTCATCATGCGGAAGATATTGATATGGCCACCCGAAGAGGCATTAAAGTCAGGGATGAGCCAAGACATTGACCCCTGGGGTACATTGTCCGGGGTGATCTTCAGTCCGATACCAGTGGGTTCGCCCAGGATAAAACCATAGTGCCCGATCGGGTCAATTTTCGGTGCCACAGCTTCTGTTGTTTTCATCGCAACATGGTGGACTGATTTGGTGACAGCTGATCGCACGCCATGGGTTCGGGCCAGGTTCGTAAACTGCCTGGCTCTTGTCAGCAGCCGTTTCATTGTATCTCCCATACAATTTCTGGTTGTATTTCCAATGATGTTTGACAGCCATACGCCGAGTAAGCGATGAACAGCAAGGTGCTCGCCCTACCCATTAGGTTTTCAATCAACTGTTTCTCAAATGCCCCGGTGACTTCAATTGCCAATGTCACCTATTGCGGATATGCGGTACTCATTTGATGCTACAGAAGCAAGCGAAAGTGCAAAGAAACAGCTGGTCAATTGGCGCCGACACCATGCGGCGGGGGTTTGGAAAATCATCCGTTTGGTTGGCGCTTGCCAGTGAGGACATTTCCGATCAACACAAGCTCACGCTTTTGGGCCCGCTCTGGGTTCTTGTGAGCTATTTTGCCTTTACGCTGACCTTTATTTTCATTTTCGGGCGCAGTGAGGGCGAAAAGGACTATCCAACCTATGTGGCTATCGGACTCATGCTCTGGCTGTATATGCTCGAAGTTGTCACCAAAGGCATCATGCTGTTCAACGGCGAAGAAAGCATGATCAAAGGTACTCCTCTGCCGCTTTCGGTCTACGTGTTCCGGCTTTCGGCGCAATGTGTCATGCGCGGCGCTTATGCCCTTTTTGGTTGTCTGATTATTATGGTCATCACAGGCCCGCCCTTTGAGGTTTTCTGGTTTTTATCCCTCGTCAGTATCATTTTGGTGGTGCTTATCACCCCGGCGGCAATCACACTCTTGGCGATTACCGGCGCGTACTTTCCCGACATGAGATTTGTCGTTTCCAACGCGATGCGTCTTGGCATGTTTTTAACGCCGGTTTTTTGGACCAATCCTGGTCAGGATTCCGTTCGCGCTTTTCTTTCTGATTGGAATCCTTTCGCATGGTTTCTAAACCTTGCACGCGGTCCCGTCCTGGACGGCAATTTTCCTGCCAATATCCTTCTGCAATGCACAGCCCTTGGTCTTGTTTTGTGGTTGCTGGCGATTGTGCTACTCGGCCGCACTGCTAACCGTATCCCATTCATCCTTTAATGACCTATGTTCGTGCCGACCGACTTGCCTTGACGTACAGGCCTCCCCAACGAGCCCTGTTTCAGGCCCCTCGCGCGCTGCGCCCAGCCGGTACCAATGTTGAAATGTTCAAGCCGCTCGGTGACGTCCAAGCACTTCATGACATCAGTTTTGAGCTAACCGATGGGATGAGGCTCGGCCTCGTCGGACACAATGGTGCTGGCAAGACCACCCTATTGAAGCTGTTGTTCGGCATATTCATCCCAACGGCCGGAACCATTGAAGTTGATGGCCGGCGCGATGCTCTTTTCAACATCAATCTTGGTTTTCGGCGCAACGCGACCGGCCGCCGAAACATCTATCTTCGAGGTCTGATCAATGGGCGTACAAAGGAAGAAATCGCCACTCTCGAGGAAGGGATCATCGCTTTTAGTGAGCTTGGCGACTTTATCGACGCGCCTATGAAAACCTATAGCGCAGGCATGGCAGCACGTTTGGCTTTTTCCATCGCAACAGCGCTCGAGCCCGATATTCTCCTCATGGATGAATGGATTGGTGCCGGTGACCCTGAGTTTCAAGAAAAAGCCCGCGCACGCATGCAGCAGCTGGCTGAAAAGGCATCAATCATGGTGCTGGCTTCACACAATTATGCGTTGCTGCGCCGGGTGTGCACCCACATTTTGGAGCTTGAACACGGTACCATGAAACAGCTTTGTGAAGCGGAACCGTTCTTCCGTGAGCACGCGAGGCGCAATTGATGATCGGCGTTTACGGCGCAAATGGCTTTATAGGGCGCCACCTGACCCGGGCGCTGGTTTTGAGCGGGCACGCAGTGCGTGCCGTTTCCCGTCAGTTCGACAATGCGTTTCGTGATGAGTTTCAGAGGTGCGTGGATCTGGTAACCGCTGACATTCACAGTCCGTTCGATATGATTGCATCGTTGAACGGATTGGAAACTGCGGTTCAACTCATGTCAACGTCCAGTCCCGGACTTGGTAATTTTCAACTGATCGAAGATATCGAAGACAATGTCGCGCCGCATGTGCGCTTTCTCCAAGCGGTGCATGAGTCAAAAGTGAAACGGGTGATATTCGCATCCTCTGGTGGCACCGTTTACGGACCGGACGCCATGGTGCCGACGCCGGAAGACGCGCCCTGTTTTCCCATATCGTCACATGGGCTGACAAAGCTTTTTCTTGAAAAATACATCAACTTGTTCGGCAAGACGACCGACCTGGAACATTTCATTCTTCGAATTTCCAACCCCTATGGTCCCAGCCAAACATTTAAGAAACGCCAAGGCTTGATACCGGCGGTCTTGCACCATCACAGGCTCGGTCAACCATTGCCCGTATTTGGCGGCGGAAAGGCACGACGCGACTATGTTTATATCGATGATGTCATTGGCGCTTTCTTAAAGGCGGTGGAAGCGTCTGGCAGACCGCGCGAAATCCTGAACATAGGCAGTGGCATCTCGCGTAGTGTTACTGACGTGATAGGCGCGATCGAAAAAGCCATTGGTGAAAAGGTCGCGATCCGGGAGGTTGAAGCGCGGATATCAGATGTCACAGAGAGCCGCCTCGACATTTCAAAAGCCGAGGCGGTATTGGGATGGGCGCCAAGCGTTTCGTTTGAAGATGGTTTGAAGAGGACGCTGGCTTAGCTTTTGGGATTTGGACCGATCATCAATTCCGGGCGAACATGACGGTCAAATTCCTCAGCGCTCAACAAACCCAAGTTTAACGCCTCTTCTTTCAAGGTGGTCCCATTCTTGTGCGCGGCTTTGGCGATTTTCGTTGCATTGTCATAACCGATATGGGGGTTCAGCGCGGTCACCAGCATCAGCGAGCGTTCCATCAGCGCCTTGATGTTGTCTTCGTTGGCTTTGATGCCCGACACGCATCTGTCGGTGAATGACACCGCTGCGTCACCCAAAAGCCTGATGGATTGCAGCATCGCGTAACCCATGACCGGATTGTAGACATTCAATTCGAAATGGCCTTGCGAGCCGGCAAAGCTGATGGTTGTCTGGTTGCCTATTACCTGAGCACAAACCATGGTCATGGACTCACACTGGGTGGGGTTCACTTTTCCTGGCATGATCGAAGAGCCCGGTTCGTTTTCAGGTAGTGACAGCTCACCGAGACCAGAACGCGGGCCGGAGCCGAGGAGGCGAATGTCGTTGGCAATCTTAAACAAGGACGTGGCAACTGTGTTCAGCGCACCATGGGCGTACACATAAGCGTCGTGGGCGGCGAGCGCTTCAAATTTGTTGGGCGCTGTGCGGAACGGCAGACCGGTAATCTGCGCAACCTCGGCGGCAAAGTCCTCTGCAAAACCCTCAACCGAGTTCAGGCCTGTACCTACGGCGGTGCCACCCTGGGCCAGTTCATAAAGGCCGTCGACCGTTTCTTCGACGCGCTTGATTCCCATGGCAACCTGTTGGGCATAACCGGAAAACTCCTGCCCTAGCGTGAGAGGCGTCGCATCCTGTGTGTGCGTACGACCAATCTTGATGATGTCTTTGAATTCGTCTTGCTTGGCAACAAGCGCAACGTGAAGATGTTTGAGCCCGGGAAGCAATACGTCATTGATCTGACGGGCGGCGGCAATGTGCATGGCAGTCGGGAACGTGTCGTTGGACGATTGCCCCATATTGCAATGATCGTTGGGATGGACCGGGTCCTTGGTGCCGATGATACCACCCATCAATTCGATGGCGCGGTTGGCGATCACCTCATTGGCATTCATATTTGACTGGGTGCCCGAGCCCGTTTGCCAGACAACAAGCGGAAAATGGTCATCCAGCTTGCCAGTCGCGACTTCGGTGGCTGCTTCTTCGATGGCTTTGGCGCGAGCTTCGTCCAACTTACCAAGCTTGAGATTCACCCGTGCGGCAGCCTGCTTTACAATGCCGAGGGCATGCACCATCGGTAGCGGCTGGGTTTCAGTGCCGATGGGAAAATTGATCAAAGAACGCGCCGTCTGCGCGCCAAAATACTTCTCATCAGGAATTTCAAGCGCGCCAAAGCTGTCGGTCTCTGTGCGGGTGTTCGCCATGGGTTTCATCCTCAACAGTGCAAGTTTGAGGATGATTTATGCGCATGTTGCCTCAAACACCATATGCCATTTGGCGGTATTTGATTTTAGGCGACGGATGCCTCCGCTGCGATCCGCGCCGCTTCTTCGGGCGACAGGCGTGGCGGGTTCCATCCACGGCCCGGTGCCGCATCGAGCAACTTCTTGGTATATGGGTGCTGCGGGTTATTGAAGACATTGTCGGCCGTGCCCAGCTCGACCATGACGCCGCGTTCCATCACCGTAATGTAGTCGGAAATCTGCGCCGCTACGCGAAGATCGTGCGTGATGAAGATGATCGAAATCTCCAACCGCTTTTGCAGATCATTCATCAGGCGCAACACCTGCTTTTGCACCGACAGATCCAGCGCTGAGACGGATTCGTCTGCAATCACCACTTCAGGTTCCATCGCAAGAGCGCGGGCAATACCAATCCGCTGGCGTTGGCCTCCGGAGAAATTACGCGGGCTTCTGGCATAAGCGGCTTCGCCGAGCCCCACCATATCGAGCATCTCAAGCGTCTTTTCTTTCGCTTCAGCGGCGGAAAGCCCGCGGATTTCACACGCCCGCCCAATCATCGAACCGACTGTATGCGATGGATTGAGCGACCCGTACGGGTCCTGAAAAATCATCTGAATATGCTGACGCGCCTGATTGAGCGATTTCCCTTGGAGCGCCAAAAAATCCTGTTCGTTAATCACCACGGTGCCGTCGGTTGGCTCAACAAGACGGATAAGTGTTTTGGCCAAAGTCGATTTTCCCGAGCCAGATTCACCCACGACACCCAACGTCTCGCCTGAACGCAAGACAAAGCTTGCATCATTGAGTGCGTGAACCTGATTGTCGCCCCGGCCATAGACCTTGTGCAAACCCTTGACCTCAACAAGCGGCGGATCATTACGGCCCTGATCGGGGGTGCGCGTTGTTTCCAAAAGTGGCATCGCATCGACAAGCAGTTTGGTGTAGTCTTTCTGCGGTTTGGTCAGAATATCGGTCTTCGTGCCTTGCTCGACAATTTCACCCTTGCACATTACGGCGACACGATCAGCAACCTCCGCCACCACACCAAAATCGTGAGTGATGAAGATCGTTGCGTTATTATAGACTTCCTTCAACTCATTGATGAGCATCAGGATTTCCTTTTGCGTCGTCACATCCAGCGCGGTTGTCGGCTCATCTGCAATGATGATATCCGGCTTGCATGCCAGTGCCATCGCGATGACCACACGCTGGCTCTGGCCGCCTGAAACCTGGTGCGGGAACGAATTGTAGATGCGTTCCGGGCTCGGCAGTTTCATTTGCTCAAACAGTTCCAGCGTCGCCGCCTTGCGCTCACGTTTACCAATCTCCGGGCGGTGTAGTTCAAATACCTCATCGACCTGACGCCCGATCTTCATGGCCGGGTTCAGCGCCGCCATCGGCTCCTGATAAATCATGGATATGCGCGCGCCACGCATTTCTTCCAATTGGCTCGAGGAGAATTTCAAGACGTTGTCGCCATCAAAGAGGACCTCACCGCTTTCTACCGTCAGGCGCGGGGGCACATCGTTCATGATGGCGCTTGTCATGACCGACTTTCCCGAACCGGATTCCCCAACAATGCACAGAACTTCGCCACGGTTCAGTGTCAAATTTACATCTCTGACAGCGTAGGGGCGGTCGGCTTTCTCTGGCAAGCGGATCGACAGGTTTTTGATGTCGAGGATGGTTTCTTTCTTGTTCTGCTTTTCAGCCAAAATACACTCCTATTGCCCCAAAGGGCTATTGTTACCCTAAGGCTGCAGAACGCCGGGGAACATGTCAACCGGAACGCTTGTGCTGCGCCTGCATCCTGCTAGAGCAGTGTCACAAATTTCGGGAGTTCGAATGGCCAAGACAAACGATATCCGCTTGCACAAGGGGGATTTGAGTGATGAGGCTGCCCATCACTATCAGGATCGCATCGCCGTTGATAGCGAGACTTTGGGGCTAAATCCACACCGCGATCGCCTATGCGTTGTGCAATTGTCACCCGGCGATGGATCCGCCGATATTGTGCAGATTGCCAAAGGCCAAAAGCGATCGCCCAATTTGGCTGCACTGATGCGTGACCGGTCAAAAACCAAAATTTTCCACTTTGCCCGTTTCGACGTAGCGGTATTGAAAAACGCCCTGGGTATCAACACGCAACCCATTTTCTGCACCAAGATCGCATCTCGTCTGACACGCACCTACACCGACCGGCATGGCCTTAAGGACATTTGCCGTGAACTTTTGGGCATTGATCTGTCAAAGCAGCAACAATCCTCGGATTGGGCCGCTGAAGAACTGACAGCGGCGCAATTGGAGTATGCGGCATCGGATGTTTTGCATCTCCACGCCCTGATGGATGTTTTCGTTGAACGGCTGGAGCGCGAAGGACGTACGAAAGTCGCGCAGGAATGTTTTCGCTTTTTACCGGCCCGCGCCGAGCTGGATTTGGCCGGCTGGCCCGACGAAGACATATTTGCGCATTCATGATGGATACATCTCTCGTCATCTTCGACTGCGACGGCGTACTGATCGATTCTGAAGCGATCTATCTTGAAATTGAGCGCGCCTTTCTTCAGGCCAAAGGTGTGGACGTTGACCCGGCCTGGTATGTCGGCGAGTTCATGGCCTTGGCACAACCGCTATGGCGGCAAAAGCTTTCCGACCTCCTGCTTGAGCATACCGGCAGCCCGTTAACCGACGATGATTATGCCGATCTGAAAGCCGAAAGCCGTCTGCGGGTGATGAACGAAGTCCGGCAAATCAAAGGCGTCGTTGATCTTTTGCGTCCCATGAACTGTCCAAAGTGTGTAGCTTCATCAACACAGATGCAATTTCTGCCGGCCAAACTGGAACATACCGGCTTGGCGGTATTTTTCGGCGATGGTGTGTATTCCGGTGACATGGTGGAAAATGGCAAACCAGCGCCCGATCTGTTCCTGCACGCCGCAGAACAAATGGGGGGGCATCAACCTTCACGGTGCATTGTGGTTGAAGACAGCGCCAATGGTGTGCGCGGTGGCAAATCCGCCGGCATGTTCACGATTGGGTTCTTGGGTGGCGGCCATGCGATCGGCAATCATGGCCATACGTTGCGCGATGCAGGGGCCGATATCGTGGTTGAAGATCATGAGGCGTTGCTGGTTTGGCTGAAAGCCAACACCCAGACTATCGCCGCCTGATGGCACCCATGCGCGCCATCGCTTCGCGTGGTATCCGGTAGTGTTTCTCAATGTCTCTGGCTGCAAAAAGCCCAAATGCTTCACGCTGGATCATAATCGCCCACGCGAGGTCGGCGACCTCTTGCACCAATTGATCGCGGTCGGTGTTCGCACGCGAGGTGGCATCATGGCGTTCCAACGCTTCCACGGCCGCTTCAAGTTTTTTGCCCGCATGGCCCAGCGCACAGGCCGCCTCCTGCTTGGCTTCGTAGCCAATGGCTTCAAGCAGCGGGTCGCCCGAACGGGCATGACGAATACGGCGAGCTAAGTCAGTCATAAGGCCTTCATCTTGAATTTGACGAGCAAAGTGCAGCGCAAATTGGCTTCATTGGCCGCTGACCTGATCGTCAACAAGGCGGATTGTCAAATCATTGATCTGAACGCAGCTACCGGTGCCTGACGTGTCCGCCCAAATACCCAAGTAGTCGGTATTCGCCGGTACGCCGGCCGGATGTGCGGGCACATCATAGGTCCATACATTGTCAGTTGTACCGGTTGAAAAGTTGAACTTGCGCCGCCAGCTATTTCCAACCGCTGCCGCGATGACCAAAGTAGCAAGCCAGTACATTCCTTTGATACCGTGACCAGCGCTTTGTACCGGCTCATCAATCTGAGGTGGCTCGGCGGTTACCGCGGTCTTCAAGACCTCTTTAAGAGCCGCGTCAATTCTTGCTGTTAGTGCATCCTTTTGCTGTTGTCCGAACCCTGCGGTGCGTTTGGGCCCCGAAGTCGACGTACAGAAAATATCAGTAAACGGCCAAAAAGAGCCAACAAAGAGTAGCTGACACATGGAGGAAACAAGTCGCTAAATTAAGGAGGAGACAACCAGTTAGGGATTGAACAGCGCCACGACATCAGCCCTGCAACTACTTGTAATTGTGGCATAAATTCCTCTTATTCGACCCTTTTTCGACACTTTTTTCCGACAGGCTGACACATGGCAAACGGAGGAGAGCTGGACCAGACTTCTGGAAAAATTCTCAAAAAAAGACATGCAGAATAATGTTATTTCATTATTGAACAGAAAGCGTTCCTTTTTGGAACATCGCCAGGTTGTCGAGGCCATTTCACAGCACTTCCTCACCTCACCGGGAACGGCTGACGAAGATGCTGTTTCGCTACGTTTGAAATTTAATGCGTGGCTGAAAGATAAGTTTGGCGCCGAGTGCGATGGCAATGATCCAAAGAGTTTAAAGAACCGTTTCCACGCCGCACTTGGCGAGGCGTTGACAGAAACTGCGCCATCTAGAGCGCTCGTGGTCTATGTGCCCCACATTCCTGCGAAACAAGACGCGCTCGAACACATAACCCTCACGCCCAGTCATGGCGATTGGTGGCGCGCCTTCGCCGTTGCCGCGATCGTGTTTTTGACAACAGCGTGGTTCGTCAGCACGCTTGCGCAGGCATCAGCGCACAATCAGGAAATTTTCCGATTGGATGCGCATACGCGCGTGGCTTCGACCAACGAAAACGCGTTCCAACGCGTCAATGATGGCAAAGGCTTAAGGGTGACGTCCAGCGCCGAGGCCCCGCCCAGCGGCGGAAGCACCGGCGGTGTTTTCCTCCAACTACCGTCAGCCATTGAACAGGCGGTCAGTGGCCGATCCATCGAAGTCACCATTGAAGCCGAACCATTGGCGGCCAACAGCGCGGAACAGTTTGCCGTGGCTTACTCGACGTCTGATGTCGGCAATAGCGGGTGGCAAAAGTTCGACATCACACAAGAAGATCGGGTCTTTGCCTTTCAGTATGATGTGCCCCGTCATCCAAGAGGACAAACGCCCTCACAAGACTTTCTGGGCATTTGGGCAGACACTGCCAGCAGTGGCGCCGGCGTTATGATCAAGAACGTCTCCATCCAGATTGTCCGATGAGAACGCAGGCTCTGTGCCTGCGGTTTTGCCTTTTACCCAACGGTCTCCCAACCATCGGCAATGCCGAGCAACAGTGATTTAAGTTCATGCGTAATCATACTTCTCGACCAAATCGAACTCCTGATGGAGAACTGGACCATGGAGAAGCCGTTCGAACGGTAGCCCAGCATCTATCCGATACAGATACCGGACAAACGGACGTTGCTGCTGGTCTGCGCGCCAAGTTTCACCATTGGATGGATATGCGGTACGTCAACATGAAAAATGATCATTGGCGAGCGCATCATGTCCGGCGGTTTGAAAATGCGCTGGCAGAAGCAACAGCAATCCATCGGGAGGCAAAGCGAGTAAAAGAAGCCGCTGATCCGAGAAATCAGATCGCACCAAGCCATGTTTTGAGCACGGATCAATACGGGCGAAAAGGCGGCGTTTTTTTCAAACTCGGCAGTAATGAAGCGACCGATGCCGGCAAAACCGTGGAAGTGGTCATCACCGCAGAACCGGTGAGCTCCGATGGCCGGGCGGAGTTTGCCGTCGGATATGCAACATCGGGCGATGGAGAGAGCGGCCTTTGCCGCTACCGATTGGAGGAGGGCCGCAATGTCTACTCATTTCGCTGCGCCACCGGGAACCGATCAAGCGAGGATGATCCGTTTGCCGACTATCTCGGCATTTGGCCCGATACAAATGGGCGGGGAAACAGTGTGTTGATTAGCGATGTGATTGTCCGGGAAGTCACCGCCTGAAAGTTTTGGCCGTACAAAATAAGCCCGCCGGTGCAGAACGCATAGGCGGGCTTTTTCATCTTTTTTATCGTCGATGAATTACTCGTCGTTACCCTTCAAAGCTGCGCCGAGAATATCGCCAAGCGAAGCACCAGAATCCGATGAACCGAACTGGGCCACGGCCTCTTTTTCTTCAGCGATTTCAAGCGCTTTGATGGAAAGGCCGATGCGACGTGTCTTCTTGTCGAACTGTGTCACACGAGCATCGACACGCTGACCAACAGTGAAGCGCTCAGGACGCTGTTCATCGCGGTCACGGGAAAGATCAGAGCGGCGGATAAATGAGTCGATCTCGTGATCGACCAATCTCACCTCAATGCCACCATCGGTGATCGCCGTGACTTCCGCCGTTACAACAGCGTTTTTGCGCAGATCTCCGGATGCGGCCGCAGCGCCAACCTTGTCGTCTGACATCTGCTTGATGCCAAGCGAGATGCGCTCTTTTTCGACATCTACATCCAAAACGACGGCTTTCACCATGTCGCCTTTGTTGTAATCTTCGATGGCGTCCTCTCCGGAACGGTTCCAGTCAATATCTGACAAGTGAACCATCCCATCAACGTCTCCTTCAAGGCCGATGAACAAGCCGAATTCGGTCTTGTTCTTGACTTCACCTTCAACAACAGAATCGACAGGATTTTCCATGGCAAATGCACTCCATGGATTATCAAGTGTCTGTTTCAGGCCAAGTGAAATACGACGCTTTTCCGGATCGACCTCCAGAACAATCACATCCACTTCCTCAGAGGTGGAAAGGATCTTGCCCGGATGAACATTTTTCTTTGTCCATGACATTTCGGACACGTGGATCAGACCTTCAATGCCCGGCTCGATCTCAACGAAAGCGCCATAGTCAGTGATGTTTGTGACGCGACCGCTGATTTTCTTGCCGATCGGGTAGTTCATGCCGATGGTATCCCAAGGATCAGCTTCAAGCTGCTTCATGCCCAGCGAAATACGGTGCGTATCCTGGTTGATACGGATGATCTGAACCTTGACGGTCTGACCGATAGACAGAATTTCCGTTGGATGGTTGACGCGGCGCCAAGCCATGTCGGTTACGTGCAACAGGCCGTCGATGCCGCCGAGGTCAACAAACGCACCGTAATCGGTGATGTTTTTGACAACGCCTTCAACCGATTGACCTTCTTCGAGATTCTGAACGATCTCGGAGCGTTGTTCCGCACGGCTCTCTTCAAGAACAGTACGGCGTGAGACAACAATGTTGCCGCGGCGTTTGTCCATTTTCAGGATTTCAAACGGCTGCGGTGTGTTCATCAAGGGCGTCACATCGCGGATCGGGCGGATATCCACCTGGCTGCGCGGCAGGAAGGCCACGGCGCCATCCAGATCAACGGTAAAGCCGCCTTTGACCTGATTGAAGATCTGGCCTTCAACGCGCTCACCGGCTTCAAACTTGGCCTCAAGTTTGACCCAAGCTTCTTCGCGGCGCGCTTTGTCGCGTGACAGCATGGCTTCGCCGAGAGCGTTTTCGACCCGCTCAACATAGACTTCAACCTTGTCTCCGGCTTTAAGCGTCCCGTCGCGTCCGGCCGCGCCAAATTCTTTCAATGCGATCCGGCCTTCTGTTTTCAGGCCGACATCGACAATCGCCATATCTTTTTCAATAGCGACGATTGTGCCTTCTGTGACGCGACCTTCCATCGTGTCGCGTGTTTCAAAAGACATTTCGAGGAGGCTCGCGAAGTCCTCCCGCGTTGGGTTCATTTCTGACATTTAAGCTCCTGATGCGCGGGCGCTACAGTCTTGGTCGCCTTGCACGCAAAGCGCTGGATGGGTTCGTGTTGCTTCAGACAACCGCATCACCGTTAAACGGCTTCCAGCGCGTGGCGGTTGCAAAAGATGTTAAGTGCCCCTTGCCGCATCGATAATGTCACGAGCTGCATTGAACGCGGCCTCTATAGTCATATCGCTGGTATCTAGCAAGTGGGCGTCTGCCGCCGGTTTAAGAGGAGAGTCGGACCTGCTCATGTCGCGTTCATCACGTATTTTGATGTCCCGTAAGATGTGCACCTCATCGGCAACTCCCCCACCGGCCATGATTTCATGATAGCGGCGCTTGGCGCGAATCTCCGGCGAGGCCGTGACATAAAGTTTTACCGGCGCATCCGGGCAAACCACGGTGCCAATATCACGACCGTCAAGAACTGCGCCGTCACCGTCATGCGCAAAGGCGCGCTGTATGTCCACAAGCGCTTTGCGAAGTGTCGGCATGACTGCAATCCGGGAAGCAGCTTCCCCAATTGTATGCTGCGCCAAAACTGTACGATCCATTTGCGCCAGATCGAGCGCATGCGCTTGTGCAACAATGCGACCTTCATCGTCCAGTGGGCTGCCACTTTCCAGCAACCGGTGTGCAACCGCGCGATAGGTCAGGCCCGTATCAAGATGACGCCAGCCATAATGGGCAGCAAGACGGCGGGCCAGCGTACCTTTGCCGGAAGCGGCGGGACCATCGATAGCAACAATGAAAGAATTCTGGTTCAAACGCGGTCTGGTCCGGCATATTGGGAGACAAGATTGGTGATGATCGCACATTGCACCAAATGCAAACTAAAAAAGTGCAAGATTTCGCTTTGACACGCTTCCATCTGACGGTTAGTTACCGCCACCCTTCGACCCCAACGAGACATGCCTGCCTAACCGGCAGCCCATAGAGGTACTATTCCGTGGCAAAACCCGAGCTTGGCACCAAACGCGTATGCCCCGAAACGGGCCGTAAGTTCTACGACCTGAACAAAGACCCCATTGTGTCGCCTTACACTGGCAAATCCTATCCTCTATCTTTCTTCGACGACACCAAATCGGACGTCATTGAGGAAAAAGCCACCGAGACGGTGGCTGAGGCCGACGACGATGAAGAGGTGGTCGCTGAAGAGAGCGCCGAAGTCTTGTCGCTTGATGATGCTGATGAAGAAGCAGCAGGCGGTGATGAAGACAAGAATTTGCCTGAGCTTGGTGACAACACCGACGACGAAGTTCTTGAAGACGACACGGACGATGACACATTCCTGCCCGACGATGACCAGGATGACGAAGACGATGTCACCGGCATTGTTGACATTGCCACCGATGACGACGACTGACGCGTGGAACTCGAAAGCTGCTTGAAATCCTCTCGCGTCGGGTATACCACGCCCGTCACACCGTTTGGGTAAACTAATCGGGGCCATAGCTCAGCTGGGAGAGCGCTTCGCTGGCAGCGAAGAGGTCAGGGGTTCGATTCCCCTTGGCTCCACCAAGTCCAATTCGCGCAGGGAAATGGGCGAGATTTCCTCAATACTTTGATGCGTAGCAGGTGTGCCTTTACAGGCGTTGAGAGCTTTTCGGTTTGATGAAGCTCCCTTGGCTCTTCCACTAAAGCAATCGGTGTAAAAGCGTTTTTGGTGCGAAGTAACCCGCACGTAGTTTTTTTCGATCAGGTGCTCTTTGCGCTGGCGCTATTCACAGCCACACCATCAAGTTGTTGCTGCATGCGTTCGATTGTGTCGTCAATCGAAGCGGCCAAGGGCACCAAATCATCGCGTGAATAGCCACTGACTTCCACTTTTTCCTCAATGCGGCCGGCAAGCGCCGCAGCGCGCGCAGCGCCCGCGCTTGAACACATGGATTTCAGGCTATGGGCCAAAGCTTTGATATCCCCGACATCGCTGTCTGCTTGAACGGCTTTTTGAAGTGCCGATAGGGCTTCTCTGGCATTACTGAAAAAGAGCGGGAAAACCCGTTGCGTGACATCTTCACCTGTCGCTTCGCGGATCGAGGCGAACATCATCATCGTATCGTGCGACAGGAGTGGCACTACCTCCGCTCCCTGATGTTCGGGAGCAGGACGGGATGTCGGCAAGCTTTTGATGGATATCGGCAAACTCGATGGCTGGAGCGCCGCTAACTCTTTTCGGAGATCTTCAATTCGGAACGGTTTGGACACATAGGCATCCATTCCCGCCTCTCGCCAGCGCGCACTATCCGCGC
The DNA here is from genome assembly GCA_039822005.1 of Pseudomonadota bacterium. GTDB lineage: Bacteria > Pseudomonadota > Alphaproteobacteria > Rhizobiales > Rhizobiaceae > JBCBDX01. The sequence goes on from JBCBMZ010000001.1 coordinate 19,582, forward strand.
CAGCGGCATTGGCCGTCAGGGCGACGATGCGTGCCTTGGCGCTGTTGGGACCGATGCCTGCCGACAAGTTGCGGATACGCCTTGTAGCCTCATATCCGTCCATGCCGGGCATGGAACAATCCATGAAGATGATATCATATTCGCGTGCCCGTGCGAGTTCGACTGCATCCTCTCCATTTTCAGCAAGATCCGTGCGAGTGCCTAGTGCTGCAAAGGCCTCGGTAATGACCTGACGGTTCACTGAGTTGTCGTCTACCGACAAAATGCGTAGTGCGCCCCAATTATCGTTGGTTGCGACCGGCGCAACAGCGTCAACGCGGTTCAAGGCGGCCCAGTCACCATTCGTCAGGCACTGGATCAACAAAGCAACGTCTGAGCGTGATAGGGGAAGCGACAGACGGCCCGTGATGCCCGCCTCGTTTTGATAGTCCGCTTCAGCCAAAGAGAGCGGTACCAATTCGACAGTGGGTGTCGTCGGCAACAACGCCCGCGCTTTTTCCATTCGATCTTTGGTGGCCAATATCAGGTCGACATCAGAGCCTTTGCAGTCGTGAAGGGTGACAACAGCCAACCCGTAAGAGCGCAGCATCTCAACCAGAGCTCTTTCATGAACGGTGCTGGTGGTGGCCACACATATGAGATGATCTTGTGGCGAGGGTATTTCAGAGGCTGGCACCTCAACGGGGAAAGTCAGCTTGACAGTAAATGTTGTACCGGCATTGACGATGCTGTCGACCCGGATCGAACCGCCCATGCCCTCGGCCAGTTTTCGGCTGATCGTCAATCCCAGTCCTGTGCCTCCAAACCGGCGGCTGGTTGATTGCTCTGCCTGCGAAAACGCATCGAAGACATGATCGATCTTTTCCGGCGCGATCCCGATCCCGGTGTCTTTGACTTCAATGCTGACATCCTGCTTGCCATTGTGCGTTCGGATAACCTTTGCACGCACAGTCACGCCACCCGCTTCGGTAAATTTCAAAGCATTGTTGACCAGATTGCCCACAATTTGGCTTAATCGGGTGGGATCGCCGATCAATGCCTTGGCCAAGGCCGGATCGATGATGGCTGTAAGATCAAGCACCTTGTCGGCAGCTCGACCAGAAAAAAGACTGACCGCATCCCCGATGATGCCTTCCAGGTCGAAGGGTATCGCTTCCAGCTCAAGTCGGCCTGCCTCAATCTTTGACATATCCAGCGTGTCATTGATGATGTGGAGGAGTGCATTGCCAGACCGGTTTATGACCTCGGCAAAGTGGCGTTGACGCGGTTGCAGGTTTGTCTGCGTCAACAGCTCCGCCATCACCATCAGGCCATTCATCGGCGTTCTGATCTCATGGCTCATTGTCGCCAGAAAGTCGCTCTTGGCTGCGTTTGCCCGTTCGGCCTCTTCTACAGCAGATCGTAGCTGCGCCGTCCGTTGGTGCACGGTTTCTTCCAGATTTTCAGAGTGAACACGCAAGGCGTCGTTCTGTAGGGCGATTGTATCAAACGCATCATTAAAGGCACCGGACAACACGCCCACTTCATCGTTGTGCTCGACGTTGAACCGGTGTGTCAAATCACCGTCAGCTTTCACCCCGCGAAGCGTCGCCGACAAATTGTCGAGCGGCTTGAGTGTACGGCGGATCGTATGGTGGGCGACAAACGCTGTCAAAAGAGCGCCAATCAACGTTACCGCCAACAAAAGCGCCAGGCGATCCGTGTAGGCATCGCGCAGCCAGGTAATGTCGGAATGGATCGCCAACTCGCCAATTTGCTCGGCATTGCTCCAAACCGGCGCGGAAGCGATAATGATTTCGGCGTTCCAAAGCGCCCACAGCGTCTTGTCATCTGCCAGACCATCGCGACCCCCAAGCTGAATACTGTTACCGATTTCGGCAATGATGTTACCGTTCTGGTCGCTGAGTTGGACAAAGCTTGCACGGGGCACATCGGAGATGCCGCGCAAGACCTGATATGTTGCATTCAGATCATTCGTGTTTACGGAATCACTCACCGCTGCGGAAAATGCACGGGCAACATTTGTCACGCGCTGTCGTTCGCCATCGATCGTACTTTTAAAGTCGCTGACGATGAAAGGGGTGGTCACAAGACTGACGCACAGCAAAACCGCAATCACAGCGATGAACGATACGCGCACGCTCAGGCTTCTGAATTTTTTTGTCTTGTCGGATACCGCCATGCCAAAATGATACATGTGGGCGGTTAAGAACTTACCAAAGGGCCAGCGTTAATCATTGATTTCCTTTGTTGGCATAAAGTCCATTCGTTGGCCGGTGGACCCAAAATGAAAACGCTAATTCTCGATGATGATCAAATTTTCCTGACGGTTGCCAAAGCTGTTCTTGGCGTTTCCAAGATCTCCGATGTGACCGCGACCATTGATTCGGGCGAAGCAAAAAACTTGGTGCAAACGGGCGCTGTGGAATTGATCATCAGTGATTTGAACATGCCGGGCTACGACGGGTTTGCCTTTTTGAAGGATCTCGCAGACGCCTCTTATAAAGGCGCGCTGATTATCGCCTCGGGCGAGGACAACACGGTTTTGTCTTCTGCCCGTCAAATTGCGCGACGCATGAAGCTCAATATCATCGGTGCGATCAACAAGCCCGTTAATATCAAGTCTTTCGAGGCGCTCATTGCAGAAGCAAAAAACACAAAGCCGCACGCAAAATCGGCGAGCGCTAAACCGTCAACAACGGCCTTGAGCCAACTTAAGCCGGCACTAGTGTATCAACTTCAGGTCAATACGTTCAGTGGAAGGATAAGCGGCACGGAGGCCCTCCTGCGCGCAGTGGATGTTGACGGCAAGGTAACCGGACCGGGACAATTGCTTGCTGCTGCAGACACACCGCATGCAGCTGTTGAACTAACAGAGATATTGCTGGACATTTTTTGCGCGCAAGTTGCCATCCTTCGCGAGCGGGGGTGCACCTGGCCATTTTCGTTTAACCTGGACGCGCGTCCCTTTGAGGCCCCCGGCTTTCCAGCGATTTTGAAGCAAACAATCAGCAAACACGGCCTGGCCCCCGACGACATTATTTTGGAGCTCACCGAGTCACATCTTCCGGACGATCCCAGCATTCTTCTTTCGGCTATTGCGCGTTTGCGAATGGCTGGTTTTTACATGGCCATGGACGATTTTAGTACCGGTGCCGCCAGCTTTGACATTTTGCGCGATGGGGCGTTTTCAGAAATTAAGCTGGATATGGATTTGACGCGGTCAGCCGCGGAAGTCGAAGCCTCAAGGGCCTTCATTCGAAACCTGGCTGATATCGCCAAAAATCTCGGCTTGAGACTGGTCGCCGAAGGTATTGAGACTGAACAGGAACGCAACTTGATGGAATCGTTGGGCGTGCGCCATATGCAGGGGTACCTCTTCGCCAAGCCTGTCGGATTTGAAATCCTGCCAGATGTCGCAAACCGGCTTACGCAAAAAGTCATGGCAGCCACCTGACGTGAACGCGCGGGCCTGAGAGTTTTTCGTCATTTAAACCGCAAAAGTTTGTCGAATCGACGTCGTTCACTATGCAAAGAGACTTGGCGCACCCGACAGGTGGCTGGCTCTCATCACGGGCACCGTGACTATCTGACCACCTTGGCTTTCAGGTTGATCTCATAAAGGTTCGAGCGTCCCTGGCCGCGTCGCTTGATGTTGATATAGCCCTTGTCAGCCAATTCCTTGATGTACTGGTTTGCGGTTTGGCGCGAGATGCCCATGTCGATGCCGAGACGGTCTTGCCCGGGAAAGCACTCGTCATCGCCCATCGCATAGGATAGCAGCGTGGCATATGCGAGCTTGGCGCCACCACTGATGCTTTTGGCTTTGAGGATGGCGTTGGGGATCTGGGTAAAGCCGCGCTGGGTGAGCGGGTCTGCGCCAATGATGCGGATGTTGCGATCCACCATTTGGCCATTTCGGGTTCGGAACGGACAATAGCCGCCCGCTGAACAATTCACATCCAGATCCAATAAAGACGCCAAAACCACTTATCGGTCTTCCAAGTACTCAAAACACAATCAATTTGGTACGAATTGTCTCCGAGACGGCTCGGCATGGAATTTTCGCGCAGTGAAGATTCAAGTTGCGCGGTACGCGCGTCCGACGCGAAACTGAAGGGTGGTGCAACACCTTTCACTCGATCATTTTTGCAAGTAACATCCGGTCAAACCAAACCGCCGGATCGTCGAATATGGCGCGATTAAAAAAAGCATGCCGAACGATCGTGTTGGCGTTTGTAATCATTTTACACGGTTGGCACACAACAGCCTTGGCCGATCATCAAACTGACATGCTCATCCAGCAAAGCGGCAACGCCTTCCAATATGGAGCGCTCGGTGATTATCACGATTTTCGTAGCCGCATGCATCAAATTGTCTCCGTACCATGATGGCCGATCATAGGTGCGACAGCGTTGGCAGTTTGGCAAGAGCGGTGACCGGCTGGAGCGACCGGGAAAAACCATGCCATGGGGGGGCGCCGTTCATTCATCACCGGTCAGGCGAGAACCGTACTCTCCAGGAGAAACCAGCCGCCAGCAATAGCTATGATTACAGATGCGGGGATCGCAAGGTATTTTCGATACCAAGGTTGGTCGGCAAACATGATACCAATCAAAAGGATCGCGATGATGAAGATGAGTATCTGCCCCAGCTCAATGCCTAGATTAAAGCCAAACACGTTCATTATAAGTTGCCCCTGGCTTAGTCCGGCCTGACTCAAGGCAAAGGCAAGCGAAAGGCCATGGACGAGCGCAAACAAAAAGACAAAGGGCAGTCGAAAGCGGCTCTTTTCGTTTGCAAAAATGTTTTCAATCGCAACAAAAATTATTGCTGCGGCAACAAATGGATCAAGGTCCAGGTGTGAAACCGACACCAAGCCTGTTAAGCTGACAGCCAAGGCTACCAAGTGACCCGCAGTGAACGCGCCAGCCTGCCAAAACAGCATTTGCCACCGAGTTGATAGGAAGAACAGGCCTACGACAAACACGATATGTGGATAGCTTAGAATAACATGCTGAAGTCCGGCTTGGATGGCAACCGACATCGTAGATAAAGGTGACCGCGTCGCCGTCGCCGATCGCGGGATCGGATCGCTGGATGCGCCTGAAGTAAGAAGGCCGGTATAGAGCGCATCGGCCTCCGCGGCCCCATCAACTTGCCGGACGATCAAAACACCATATTCAGGTGCCCAGCCAATGGTAATTGGCGTCTCTCCCGCCGGAAGAGGGGCTCTTGCGTTGACGATGGTTTCCCTTGGCAACTCCGGGTTTGGTTCCGCAACGATTTCGACGTTAAGCAACGCCAATGGCAAATCGGAAAAACCTAGTTCAAGACGGATGTTTTCATCGATCTCGGACCATGCCTGGCCAACGCGAGTGGCCAACTCTTCGGCAGACAATGCGCGCAAACGATCATAATCAGCGACATTGTCCGCTTCATCAGTGTCTGCCAAACCATCCAGGTTGATCCCAGCCAGCAAGGCCTCGGCATTAAATGACAGCCGCAACTCGACCGCATTTGCGGTGACAGTAATGTCGGCAACAGCTGGTCTGACCTCGTGTGCGCTCGCCCCCTTAAATGGCAAAAGGAGCGCCAGCATAAACAACAACATTGACACACGATGCCAAAGCCCCACCCTTGGTGACAGCAGCTCAAATATCCGGAAGTTACTATGCATCTTAAAGTCCGCCCCATTTTGTCATACACGGCCCTCGGGCTCGTCATTCCCCTGTTGGCAAGCCCCGCAAACGGCCATGAATTATGGATTGATCCAACGCGCTTTACCTTGCCTTCCGATAATAAGGTTAGCGCAGAATTGCGCGTTGGCGAAAATTATTCCGGCGGCAGCTCTCCCTTTCTGCCAAGCCGAACCGAAAGGCTGGAGTTTTATGTCGGCAAAACCGGCATTCCGATTACAGGGCGGGCCGGCGATCGGCCGGCGATCAATTTTGATCCTGAAGCTGAAGGATTGGTGATCATCGCTTATGAGTCCGATGTCTCCACGGTTCGATATCGCGACTTTGAAAAATTCAAGGCTTTTGTCGACCACAAGAGGTTTGCCGGGGCATTGGATAATCACAGAGCGCGCGGCCTCTCGACCGATGATTTTGTGGAAACCTACTCCCGCCATGCCAAATCCTTGATTGCGGTCGGCGCTGGTGCCGGCTCTGATGTCGAGGTTGGAATGGTAACGGAGATGATCGCGCTGGATAGTCCGTACAAGGGTGGCATTTCAGATGGCATCCGTGTTCAGGTGAACTATCTTGGAGAGCCGCGCATTGGCGTACAAGTAGAAATCTACGCCCGCCCCAGCGGTGAAGGCAACACATCTGAAAATGTCAGTGTCGAAACGGTACAAACGGACAATCAAGGCGTTGCCGTCATTCCGGTGGAACCCGGCATGGACTACATGTTGGATGCTGTTGTCTTGCGTGAACCACCGGCGGAACGGGCCGCCATTCGAGATGCGGTCTGGGATAGTCTTTGGGCCAATCTGACTTTTTCAGTACCCGCCCGGCCTTAGCCGCTTAGCGGCCAGATACGTGGGATAACCAGCATGGCAACAGCGAACGTTGTGGCGTCGACCAACAGGCCAACGCGCAAAAAGTCGGTGAAACGATAACCCCCCGCATTATAAACCAGCGTGTTTGTCTGATAGCCGATTGGCGTGATGAAACTGGCCGATGCTGCCAGCATGACAGCGACCACGAAAGGCCTTGGATCCAATCCCAGCGCTGTAGCCAAGCCAATGGCGATGGGCGTTAAAATAACCGCGACCGCATTGTTGGTGACCAGTTCAGTCAAAATGGTCGTGAGGATATAGATTGCTGCCAAGGCAATAAGCGGTGAGAAATCACGCAAAAACGGTACAAGCAACGAAACCAGTATTTCCACCAGCTGCGTGTTTTGCATCGCAAGGCCAATGGTCAGCATCGAAAAGATAAGGCCAAGAATACGCCAATCGACCGCCTGAATGGCTTCATCAGGTTCCACGCACTTTGTTGCCAAAACGATGACTGCGCCGATCAGTGCCAGCGCCGTGATGGGCATAACGTTAAACGCGGCGCCCAGCAGTACCAAAACCGTCACACTGATTGCGATCGGGGCACGAGACCGCCGGTAGCCGCGCTCGCTCGGCTCAGAAACATTCACTAAACTGTTTTCTTCAGCAAACCGTGCCAAATCTTCAGGTGAGCCTTCGATCAGCAGCGTGTCGCCGACCGAAAGTGGTGTTGTTTCAAAACGGTCGGCCATATTGGTCCCGCCGCGATGCAACGCCATTGGATAAATCCCGTAGCGGCGGCGCAAGCGCAAATGGCGCAAGGTACGATTGAGGATGCGCGCGCCCGGCCCGATGAGGATTTCCATAATTTCCGAACGCCGCGAATCGGTTTGCTGAACCTGCTTCATCTTGGGCGCTTCCAGTTCGCCTTCCTCTTTCATTGAAAGGATCTCGGCAACCGATGAACGGAGCACAACGATATCGCCGGCCGACAGAACCACCTCGTCCAGTTCGCGGCGTAATGAGGCATCACCGCGCAGCACGTCGATGATACGTCGATCAACCTGGTTGAACACTTGCACATCCTTGGCGCGTACGCCAATATGCTCCGATCCGTCTTCGACGACAGCCTGCACGATGAAGCGCCGTGCGCCGGTCTTGGAGGCATTGGCCATGCTCTCACGGTCAGGCAGCAATCCGCGCGCAACGAACATCACAATGATACCGGCAATTGTGGCCGCTATCCCCAATGGGGCGACCTCGAAAATATGAAACGGCGCAAGACCGGCTTCGCGCGCAACGCTGTCGACCAGTAGGTTGGTTGACGTACCGATCAAAGTGCAAGTGCCCCCCAATATCGCCGCATAAGACAAGGGGATGAGGATTTTGGAGGGCGACTGGTCCGTTTCGGCGGCGATGCGAATAGCCACGGGGATCATCAGCATGATCAGCGGCGTGTTGTTCATGACCGCTGACATGGCGGCGGCGGCAAGAAGAAACGCAAAAAAGGTTAGCGTCGGGCGCTGTTTGGCCTGCGCCGATGCGTGACGTGCCACCTGTTCGATAGAACCGGTACGCAACAAGCCTGCCGAAATGACAAACATGGCCGCGATGGTGACGAGGGCGGTGGAAGACAGAATGGAAAGCACTTCTTCCATCGACAAGACGCCGGAAAGCAAAAGCGCGGCCACGCCAAGACCTGCCGTGATCTCCGGCGGTCGCCACTCAGTGGCGAATCCCGCAAAGACTGCGATGACCGTCATGCAGGTAAAGATCGCCTGCCAATTGTCCACAATGTCCCCCATAAATGCGCGTTACCAGTGCGGGGGTTTGTCGATGGGAGCTATATCTCGAATGTGCATCTCGGTGACAGCGGCTCGGCGGTTTAACGCGTCAAGTCTACCCTGCATCTCCGTAATCGTTTTGCTGTGTGCCGTAACAATCGCATTCAATTCTTCGATTATTCTTGACTGATGGGCTGCGGCTATTTCCAGATCCTCTAACCGTTCCTGCGCGGTTTTACCAGATTGTAACTCGTCCAAGTCGAACTCCGTGTTCGTTTCCTCACCCCGTCGAATAACATGGCTCGCCCACGTCACAATTGAAAGTGCCAACTTTGGTTCCTGCGCGGGAAGTGGCAAGATGTGCGTTTCGCACTGGATTCGCGATTTTGCCGTGCTAGGCTGACATCGCACATTAGGGTTGGGAGCATTGGCGGCATGGATTCGCTGGCAATCGAGTTGACGGGTATTTCCAAGAGTTTTGGTCCTGTAAAGGCCAACCGCGATATCAACCTGCCGGTTACAAAAGGCACCATACACGGCATTATTGGTGAAAACGGTGCCGGCAAATCGACCCTGATGTCCATTCTCTATGGGTTTTATCAAGCCGACAGCGGCACCATCAAGATCAACGGCCAACAGGTGACCATCAACACACCCAATGATGCTATCGCTCTGGGAATTGGTATGGTGCATCAGCATTTCATGCTGGTGGAAAATTTCACGGTCTTGGAAAATGTCATGCTTGGCGCGGAGGGTGCGCAATTATTGGCAGGCGGCATTGCCAATGCCCGTGCGGAACTCAAGCGATTGGAAAGTGAATACGCACTCGAGGTAGACCCCGACGCCGTCATTGAGCAATTGCCGGTTGGCATCCAGCAACGCGTTGAAATCCTCAAAGCGCTCTATCGGGGCGCTGAAATTTTGATTCTTGACGAACCGACCGGCGTCTTGACGCCCGCCGAAGCAGATCATTTGTTCCGCATTTTGGAACAACTGAAAGAGCAGGGAAAAACGATTGTCCTGATCACCCACAAGCTGCGCGAGATCATGGCTGTCACCGACACCGTTTCGGTGATGCGCCAGGGAACAATGGTCGCCACACGCAACACACCTGAGACCTCGGTCGAAGAGCTTGCCGAACTGATGGTCGGTCGCCATGTCTTGTTGCAGGTTGATAAAGGCCCCGCCAATCCGGGTGATGTCAAATTGTCAGTGCAGGGCCTGACGGTCAAGGACAGCCGCGGAATTGTAATGGTCGACAATGTCTCCTTTGAAGTCCGAGCTGGCGAAATTGTAGGCATCGCTGGCGTGGCAGGAAACGGCCAGAGCCAACTGATCGAAGCGATAGCCGGTATCCGCGCCGCCCGTAGTGGTCGTGTCTTGCTCGATGGCCAGCCAATTGGCGTCACCGGGAACGCAGATCCTGCGCTGTTGCGCCACCAAGGTTTGGCTCATGTGCCCGAGGATCGGCATCACATGGGCCTGGTGTTGGCGTTTGAGGAAAATGAAAACGCCATTTTGGGCTATCACGACAAGGACGAATATCTCAATGGCGCGATGCTCAACATCAATGGCATCCGCGATGATGCGCGCGAGAAAATCGAGAAATATGATATCCGGCCGCCCAATTGCCGGTTGAAGACGGCAAATTTCTCCGGTGGCAATCAACAAAAGATCGTCTTGGCCCGTGAAATGGAGCAGGATCCAACGGTATTGATTGTTGGGCAGCCGACGCGCGGCGTTGATGTTGGTGCGATCGAGTTCATCCATAAGCGCATCATTGAAATGCGCGATGCGGGAAAAGCGGTGCTGCTTGTTTCTGTTGAGCTTGATGAAATCCGATCCTTATCCGACAGAATACTGGTAATGTTTGCTGGCCGGGTTGCTGGCGAGCGTGGGCCCGATGCGAGTGAGGGCGAACTCGGTCTGTTAATGGCCGGTGTAGAAGATGAGACGGCGCTGGAGGCAGCCCAATGAACCAAGTGATCGCGTTGTCGATGTTGGGCATGATGGGCGCCTCGAGCGTGGCGGCAGCTCAAACCGAAGCGACGCTTCAAGCCGCGCAGGAAGGTATTTATTCTGTTTCAACGCCCGATCTTTCCGTGGTGCTGGATCTGAGCCCGGAAAGCGACGGTGCCCGCACCGCAACCATCATCGTTCTTGAAGATGAGTCGCCGGTTTTTGAAACACAAAAGCCCGATCTTTTCTCTCTTTTTTTCGGCCCGATTGTACAGATCGTTGAAATGGATGGGCGCAATGATGTGCCCGAAATTTATATCTCAAGCTATTCCGGTGGTGCCCATTGCTGCAACGAGATTTCCGTAGCAACCAAAACGCCGAACGGTTGGCGGCAATTAGATTTCGGTTCCTTTGACGGTGATGCCGAAGCACTCTTCCCCCGAGATTTGAACGGTGACGGGCAAGCTGAAATCAAAACTTTCGACAACAGTTTTCTTTATACCTTCGCATCCTACGCAGGCTCTTTTGCGCCCATCCAGATTTTGAGCCTTGTTGACGGAGAGGTTGCAGACGTGACCGCAAAGGGTGATTTTGAGTGGGAAGTCCGGTCGGGCCTAGAAAATTTGGGCGCCATTCCTGATGCAGGAGAGCCGCGCAATTCATGGCTTGCCACTTATGCGGCCTATCTTTTGATCCTGGGTGAGGATGATCCGCTGGACTACGCTGTTGGTGCTCATGATGCGTCGGTCGATTGGGGAATGATCCGTTGTACCGTGGTGGAAGTAGATTATTCATGTCCGCAAGGCAAAACGAAAAATATCGGCTTTGAAGCCGCACTGACCGAGTTTCTCACCCAAACCGGCTATTTGAGGTAACCCGATGGCAGCTCCTTATGCAAAGTTACCGGCTTGGGTTGATTATGGTCTGATCCCGTTGATCAACCTCATCGTCGCATTTCTCGTGGCCGGACTAGTTGTCATTCTCGTAGGCGAAAACCCGCTGCGCGCCGCAACCCTCCTCGTACAAGGCGCATTCGGCACCGGCGATGGTATCGGCTACACGCTCTACTATGCGACCAACTTCATCTTCACCGGCCTTTGTGTTGCAGTCGCTTTTCACTGCGGTCTTTTCAATATCGGTGGTGAAGGTCAGGCCTATGTCGGTGGTTTGGGTGTTGCGGTTGCCTGTCTGACCTTTGACAGTGTGTTCCCATGGTGGATCAATCTGCCGCTAGCAACGCTATGCGCGGCGCTGATCGGTGCGCTTTGGGCTTTAATCCCCGCCTACCTGCAGGCCAAACGTGGCAGTCACATCGTCATCACGACGATCATGTTTAACTTCATCGCCGCCTCCTTGATGGTCTGGCTGCTTGTTGATGTCCTCAAACCGGAAGGTTCCATGGCGCCGGAGACGCGCAATTTTGTAGAAGGTGCGCACCTGCCCCGCTTGGATTGGATGATCGAAGTCTTTGGCTACACGGTTCGCCGCGCACCGGTGAACATCACATTCCTCCTGGCCTTGCTATCGGCGTTTCTGGTGTGGGTGCTTATCTGGCGCACGCGCCTTGGGTATGAAATCCGAACAATGGGTCACTCACCGACAGCTGCGAAGTATGCGGGTATCAACCAGACAAAAATAATCGTGATTACCATGCTGATCTCAGGCGCAATGGCAGGCATGATGGCTCTCAATCCGGTGATGGGCGCACAGGAACGGTTGCAGCTTGATTTTGTGACCGGCGCTGGTTTCGTCGGGATCGCGGTTGCGTTGATAGGGCGGTCTCACCCCGCCGGCATTATTCCTGCGGCGATCCTCTTTGGCATGCTTTATCAGGGCGGTGCAGAAATTGCTTTTGAAATGCCAAGGATTTCCCGCGACATGATCGTGATCATCCAGGGGTTGGTGATCCTCTTTGCCGGCGCGCTTGAGCACATGTTCCGCCCTACGGTTCAGCAAATGTTCTTCGTTCTGTCCGGCGGCGACAGATCGACGCCAAACGCCAATCCGGCACCGGGTGAGTGAGGGGTCTACATGGGTGCATTTGAAACCATCATTTTGATATTGGACTCTACCGTTCGCTTGGCAGTCCCGTTGATGTTCGCCTGCCTTGCGGGTCTTTATTCAGAACGCGCCGGTGTATTTGACATTGGCCTGGAAGGCAAAATGCTGGCCGGAGCCTTTGCCGGCGGTGCGGCGGCAGCGGTCATGGGGTCGGCTTGGCTCGGTCTTGCCGCAGCCGTCACTGTATCCGTTGCTCTGGCGCTTGTTCACGGATTTGCCTCTATCACTCACCGCGGAAACCAGATCGTGTCCGGTGTTGCGATCAACTTCATCGCCGCAGGTGCGACCATCATTTTGGGCCAAGCTTGGTTTAGGCAGGGTGGTCGCACGCCGGCGTTGACGGGCGATGAGCGTTTCCTGCCGATCATTTTTCCCTTCGCCGAGACAATCCGCGATGTGCCCATTTTGGGCCCGATTTACAGCGAACTGCTGTCTGGACATTCGATTTTGGTGTATCTGGCATTCCTGACAGTGCCGTTCACTTGGTGGGTATTGTTCCGAACCAGGTTCGGACTGCGTCTGCGCGCGGTCGGGGAAAACCCCGGCGCGGTGGACACGGCAGGCATATCAGTCACCTGGATGCGTTACCGCGCTGTGATTTGTTGCGGTGTCTTGTGCGGTTTTGCCGGTGCATATTTGTCCGTCGCTCAAAACGCTGGTTTTGTGAAAGACATGACAGCGGGCAAGGGCTTCATTGCGTTGGCTGCGTTGATTTTTGCGAAATGGAAGCCGGTCAACGCGATGATGGCTTGCCTTTTGTTCGGCTTTTTGGATGCGGTCGCGATCCGTTTTGCGGGCATCAAAATCCCGGGTCTGTTTGAGGTGCCTCCGCAGTTCATGCAGGCACTGCCCTATATATTGACGGTCATTTTGCTCGCCGGTTTCATCGGCAAGGCCATTCCGCCCAAAGCTGGTGGGCAAGCCTATGTAAAGGAGCGCTGAGATGGTCGATCTCGATACGCTTTATGCAAAGGCGCGCGAAGCCATGGCCAAGTCGCGACCAACCTATTCCGACTTTCCGGTCGGTGCGGCCATTCGGACAACCGATGGGAAGATACATATAGGTGGTAATATTGAAGTGGTATCATACCCCGAAGGATGGTGCGCCGAGACCACTGCCCTGTCGCACTACGTGATGGCTGGCGGCGGGGAGATCACTGACATTTGCGTGGTCGCCGAGAAAAAAGATCGCTGCACGCCATGTGGTGGCTGCCGACAAAGACTGGCTGAATTTGCTCCACCGAAGGCCAGACTGCATTTGTGCGATATGAACGGGATCGTCGAAACGATGACTGTTGCCGATATTTTCCCTTATGGATTTGAAGCCGAAGTGTTGAACGACAAAAGCTGATGGAAGCCACGATTGATCTTATCATTCGCCGATTGGAAGGTCTTGTACCACGCACCGCACTTGTGCTCGGCTCAGGTTTGGGTGGCCTTGTTGATGCGGTCGAACAAGCGATCCATATTCCCTATAGTGAACTGGAGGGGTTTCCAGCGTCCGGCGTAACGGGCCATGCCGGTGAACTGGTCGCGGGAAAAATTGCAAACACGCCGGTCCTGATGCTCTCTGGACGCTCGCATTTTTATGAAAAAGGCGATGCGTCTGTTATGCGCAGACCGCTTGAAATTCTCTACGGCTTGGGCATTCAAAATCTTGTTTTGACCAACTCGGCTGGGTCTTTGCGTGACGACTTGCCACCCGGCTCGGTGATGCAGATTGTCGATCACATCAATTTCTCCGGTGCAAACCCGTTGATCGGTGAGGAAACGGATGACCGTTTTGTCGGCATGACCACCGCCTACGATGCGGATTTACGCCAAAAGCTGACCGACGCTGCAAAGGCGGTCGACGTCCCGATGGGCGAAGGCATCTACATGTGGTTTTCCGGGCCGACGTTCGAAACACCAGCCGAAATTCGCATGGCGCGCACCATGGGCGCTGACGCAGTGGGAATGTCGACAGTTCCGGAGGTTATTTTGGGCCGTTTCCTTGGCCTGAAGTGTATTGCTTGTTCGGTGATTACGAATTTCGGCGCGGGCATGAGCGGCGCTGAACTGTCGCATGACGAAACGAAAGAAATGGCACCGCTTGGGGGAAAGCGGCTACAGAAAATACTGACGCATTTCATTGCGCAGATGGAATGAAGGAACGATCCGTTGAACGACCCGGAAGAAATCGCAAAGCGCGCCATCGGCCTGATTGATCTGACCAATCTCAATGATGATTGTACCCCTCAGGATATTGATCAACTGTGCGCCAATGCACAAACGCCGATCGGCCCTGTTGCCGCTGTTTGTGTGTGGCCACGCTTCGTTTCGCAATCGAAACGGCTGCTTGCCAACACCGACATCAAGGTCGCAACCGTCGTCAATTTCCCCCACGGGGGAACAGACGTCAAAGCGACCATGCATGAAACGAAAGACTGTGTAGCCAACGGTGCCGATGAAGTTGATCTTGTGTTTCCGTATCAAGCCTATGCTGATGGCGGTGTTGATACCGCCCAAACGATGATCCGGACCATACGCGCAACTACCGACGGCAGTGCGCTATTGAAGGTCATTTTGGAAACGGGCAAACTTGCTGACCCGTTTTTGATCGGTGAGGCATCAAAACTTGCCCTGGAAGAAGGCGCCGATTTTATCAAGACATCTACAGGCAAGGTAGAGGTCAATGCGACCTTGGAAGCCGCCCGCATCATGATCACTGCAATTAGGGATTTTGGCGATCATGCGCGCGGGTTTAAGCCGGCCGGCGGCATCCGTACTTTCGACGATGCCCAAAACTACCTTTCCGTAGCCGCCGAAATTATGGGGGATGGTTGGGCAAACAAAAACACATTCCGTTTTGGCGCTTCGGGCCTGTTGGCGAACCTTTTGGCAAAATTGGATCTGTCGGAAAATGATGGGTCACAAGCCAATTACTGACCTAAAAGCTCACTAGGATTACACCATGCTGCCTCAGGAAATTGTCCGCCTGAAACGCGACAATATCGAATTGCCGCCCGCGATGATAGCAGACTTTGTCGCCGGAATCGCGGACGGTTCGGTTTCTGATGCGCAGATTTCAGCGTTGGCGATGGCCGTCTATTTTAACGGCATGAGTCGGAACGAAACCATCGCGCTCACCATGGCCATGCGCGACAGCGGTGATCGGCTTGACTGGGCCGACTTGGACAAACCGGTCGCTGACAAGCATTCTACCGGCGGCGTCGGTGACAATGTGTCGTTAATGCTTGCGCCCATCGTTGCGGCCTGCGGCGTAGCAGTGCCCATGATCTCCGGCCGTGGTCTTGGACACACCGGTGGCACGTTGGACAAGATGGATTCAATCCCCGGTTACTCCACCCAGCCTGACAATGCACTCTTTCGCAAAGTGACAAAAGAAGTTGGTTGCGCCATTATCGGCCAGACATCAAACTTGGCCCCCGCTGACAAGCGGTTTTACGGCGTCCGCGACGTGACGGCGACAGTTGAAAATGTGTCGCTCATTACCGCCTCGATCCTATCCAAAAAACTGGCCGCTGGCCTCGGCTGGCTTGTACTGGACGTGAAGTGCGGCAACGGCGCGTTCATGAGCGATATCGGTAAGGCGCGGGAGTTGGCAAACAGCCTTGTTGATGTGGCCAATGGCGCTGGAACCAAGACGACGGCCCTGTTGACGGATATGAACGAAACACTGGCCAGCGCAATCGGCAACGCGGTCGAAGTGCAAAACGCGGTTAATTTCCTTACCCGCAAAAAATGTGACTCCAGACTTGAGACTGTTGTCTTGGCACTCGCCGCCGAAATGGTTTTTGCCACTGGCCAAACGAGCGATCTGGGTGATGCGCGTAAAAGCGCCGAACGTGCATTGCACAGCGGCAAGGCAGCGGAACTGTTTGGCATGATGGTCAGTGCCCTTGGCGGCCCGAATGATTTTGTCGAAAAGGCGAGAGATTACCTGCCAAAAGCACCCATCATTACGGCAATCGCAGCACCGCGTACGGGATATCTTAGCCGTGTAAACGCACGCGCATTAGGCGTGGCGGTGGTTGAAATGGGCGGCGGGCGTCGCTTGCGGGAAGATGAAATTGACCACCGGGTAGGAATTGTCGATTTCGTGCCGGTTGGTACATCCCTGCAAGCCGGAGACCCGATTTGCTTTATTCACGTCAACGACAATAGTCAGCTGGAGCGTGCGCGCCATATGATCTCAGAAGCGGTTGAAATGGGCGAAACGGCGCCTGCTCAAACAGAACCGCTGATCGAACGGATTGCCTAGCGCCTTAAAACCAGCTGACCATTGTCATATTCAAAACCGCGCAGGCGGTTCATGAAGGACATGCCGACCAGCACCACGTTGAGCGTCTCATCGGGTAGTACCATAGCCTCGACCGCCGACACGCGGATCTGGCCGATCTGCACATCGTTGATCGTCGCGCGCGCGGCAACAACGGCCCCGTTGGCGGTGTTCACCTGATACTTGAAATCATCGCGGCGCAAACGGAGGCCTGCGCGCCGCGCTACGCTTTCGTTGATGGCAATGGTCGTTGCGCCTGTATCAATCAGACCTTTCACGCGAAAATTGTTCAGGCGAAAATCGCCCACATAATGCCCTTGCTGATCGCGGCGAACACGCTCAACGCCGGACAAGCGCACCGGCTGCGGCTTGGCATTTTGCTCTTCCGCCACAGGCGCCTTTTTCACCGAGATGAACGTGGACGTACCGGTCACAGAACCGCGCGTATGAAGGCCGTAGGTCAGCGCTGCCACACCGCAAACGATAAGCACAGCAATATGTCGAAGCATGCCGATCTCCTTTACATCGGAGACTAACAGGGTCGGGCAAGAGGTCGCTTAACGCCGTCGTGATCTTCGAAGCTGCGGTTAACGAAACCTTACTTGGTGCCGTACATACGGTCACCCGCATCACCCAGCCCGGGTACGATATAACCCTTGTCATTCAGATGACTGTCGATTGAGGCGGTGACAATCGGCACATCGGGATGTGCTTTGGTGAAGTTTTCAATGCCTTCCGGCGCTGCTAGCAAGCAGCAGAAGCGCAGATCGTGAGCGCCGCGTTCTTTGAGTTTTTCAACCGCGGCAATGGCGGAATTGGCGGTGGCCAACATCGGGTCGACGACAATCACCAAGCGATCGACGAGATTTTCTGGTGCCTTGAAATAATACTCCACCGCTTCAAGCGTATCGTGGTCACGGTAAAGCCCGACATGGGCCACGCGTGCAGCAGGCACGAGGTCCAACATCCCGTCGAGCAAACCATTGCCAGCGCGCAATACGGATGCAAAGACCAGTTTTTTGCCGTCGAGCACCGGCGCTGCCATCGGCTCCAGCGGCGTTTCGATAGGTTCCGTCGTCATCGCCAGTTCGCGGGTAACTTCATAGCAAAGCAACAGCGATATTTCGCGCAGCAAACGGCGAAATCCTGCCGTCGACGTTTCTTTTTTGCGCATCTGCGTAAGCTTGTGCTGCACCAGCGGGTGATCGACAACGAGTACTTGTTTCATGGGCGTGCCTTTCAGATCTTGAATGCGCTTTAGCCAAGCTTCTGCATCAGTGTTTTGCGTGTATCGTCGTCCACAAAAGCCGCGTCAATCGCTTCGCGCGTCACGCCCACCAATTCATCATCAGACAGGCCAAAATAGTCGCGGGCGATCTCATATTCGTGACCAATCGAAGTTTGGAAATGCGGTGGATCATCCGAGCTCAGCGTCACCTTGACCCCCGCATCGCGAAGTCGGGCAAAAGGGTGGCTGGGAAAGTCTGGAAAGACGCTAAGGACGATGTTGGATCCTGGGCAAACCTCCAGCACAATTTCTTCATCAACCAGTCGTTTGACCAGTTCCGGGTCTTCAATTGCCCGCACTCCATGTCCGATACGTTGCGGCTTCAAATAGTCCAGCGCGTCGCGCACGCTTTGCGCGCCCACCAACTCACCAGCATGAACCGTGATGGCAAGGCCCGCATCGCGGGCAATATCGAAGCCGCGCACAAAGCCTTTTGGGTGGTGCATGCGTTCATCGCCCGCCATACCAAAGCCGGTAATCAGCGGATGGGGATTGTCGGCAACATATTGAGCGGCACGCTCAACCGACTCCGGCCCGCCATGACGAAGGCCGGTCGCGATCATGCGTGAGACAATACCGGTCTTTTCGCGCGCAGTTTCCATGCCTGAAGCCAGACCTGCAACGTAATCGGCTTCCGAAATGCCGACCATCCGCGCATGATCGGTTGAAATGAAAAACTCGGAATAAAGACAGTTCTGAGCTGCAAGAGAGGTCAAATAACCCTCGGCCAAAGCTGCATAGTCTTCATTGGTGCGAAAGAGACCTGCGATCGTATCATAGACGGCCAAAAACTCGGTAAAGCCTGTCCATTTGAAGAACGAACCATCGACAATGGGACTGATGTCAACGCCATACTTCTCGGCTTGGGCGTGGGCCAGTTCAACAGGCACCGCGCCCTCAATGTGGCAGTGGATCTCTGCCTTTGGAATATGTGCGACCATAGGTTCACCCTTTACCGGCGCTTTTCTTGCCACCGGTGACTTTTTTCCGGCATAGGCTATTTGCAACAACGAGAAGCGCAAGGCCTGTCACAAAAACCACAGGCTTGCGGTAAGGAACAGACCCATGTCCGAAGCACGCACCGGTACCGATGACGCGATGAAACGCTCCTTTGGCTTTCGCCAGGTTGCCGAAAGCGAAAAGCAGGAGCGCGTCAACGATGTGTTTCATGGCGTAGCGCGTCGCTATGACATCATGAACGATCTCATGTCCGCTGGCATGCACCGGGTTTGGAAAGACGCCATGGTCTCGGCGCTCGGACCATCCAAGACCTCGCCATTTCATGGCCTCGACGTGGCTGGTGGCACCGGCGACATCGCATTTCGCATCGTGGAGCGGTCCGGCCGAAATGCGCATGTGACCGTGCTCGACATCAACGGCTCCATGCTGGAGGTGGGTCGGGAGCGGGCGTTGAAACTAGGACTGGAGGCCAATACGGACTTTGTGGAGGCCAATGCGGAAGAACTACCGCAGGAAGACGGTACCTTTGATGCCTATACGATCGCGTTTGGCATTCGAAACGTGCCCGACATCAACAAGGCGCTATCGGAAGCGTACCGTGTGCTCAAGCGCGGCGGTCGTTTTTTATGCCTTGAGTTCTCACAGGTCGACGTGCCCGGTCTGGCTGAATTTTATGACGCCTGGTCGTTCAACGCGATTCCGCCCATCGGAAAGGCGGTAGCACGAGATGATGAACCCTATCGCTATCTCGTGGAATCGATCCGAAAATTCCCAAATCAGCGCGACTTTGCAGCGATGATTGAAAATGCCGGCTTCAAACGCGTGACCTACCGCAACTATTCCGGCGGGATCGCGGCACTCCATTCGGGTTGGAAACTCTGATCCATGGGGTCCCTGTTCGCATCATTACGGCTGGTCAAAGCCGGTTGGGTTCTCGCACGCGAGGGCGTGATCGCCGCCATTCCCGCCCAAGGGATGTCGGGGCCTGTGCTTACAGCCCATAAAATCGCAAGTGCCATTGCGCGCAAACGTTCTGGCGACAAGTCACATACTGATCGTATGAATGCGGCCATTGCCCGGCTGGGCCCGTCATATGCCAAGCTCGGTCAGTTTTTGGCAACGCGACCGGACATTATCGGGCTCGATATGGCGTTGGAACTCGCCGATCTGCAGGATCAGATGTCGAACTTTCCCAATGCGGATTCCTTTGCACGAATTGAAAGCTCACTCGGCATCCCAGTCGACAAGTTGTTTACACGCATTGATGATCCGATTGCCGCCGCATCGATCGCCCAGGTTCATCCCGCTTGGGTGCGCGACGCCGGCGGCAATGAGCGGAAAGTCGCCGTGAAGGTGGTACGCCCTGGCGTGCGTCAGCGTTTTGCCAAAGACCTCGAAACCTTTTTCATGTTCGCGCATTTGCAAGAACGATTGTTTGAAGGCGTACGCCGTCTAAAGCCCGTTGCGGTTGCCGAAACACTCGCGCAATCTACCAAAATAGAGATGGACTTGCGGCTTGAAGCAGCGGCGCTTTCCGAAATTGGAGAGAACACGCAGGCCGATCCCGACTTCCGGGTACCCAAGGTGGATTGGGAACGCACGGGCCGCGATGTGCTGACCATGGAATGGGTTGACGGTATCAAACTCTCCAATGTCGAGGCGCTCAAAGAAGCCGGGCACGATCTGCAAGTGCTCGCGGTGAAGGTCATTCAGGCGTTCCTCCGCCACGCGATCCGCGACGGTTTTTTCCATGCTGATATGCACCCCGGCAATCTCTTCGTGGACAGCCATGGCGACATTGTCGCTGTCGATATGGGAATTTCCGGCCGCATTGGCTTGGCTGAACGCAGGTTCCTCGCCGAAATATTGTTCGGCTTCATCCGACGGGACTATAGGCGCATTGCTGAGGTTCATTTTGAAGCTGGCTACGTCCCCAAGCACCATGATGTGGATGCGTTCGCGCAAGCGTTGCGCGCTGTGGGCGAACCGATCCATGACCAGCCTGCCGATACGATTTCCATGGGAAATCTGCTGACATTGCTATTTGACGTAACAGATCTGTTCGACATGCAAACCCGGCCGGAATTACTCCTGTTGCAAAAGACCATGGTCGTTGCTGAAGGCAACGCGCGCATGCTCGACCCACAATTCAATATGTGGGAAGCCGCGCAGCCGATCGTCACCGATTGGGTGACCAAAAACCTCGGCCCTGCCGGTTTTGCCAAAGACACGCGCGAAGGCATCCGTTCGCTCCTAAGCCTGGCTCGCCAAGTGCCCGACCTTGCCAGACGCACGGAGCTTTTGTCTCTTGAAGTCGAAAAGGCGGCCAATGACGGCTTCAAGCTGGCCCCCGAAACGGTAAGCGCCATCGGCAAGGCGGAAGCACGCGAAAGCCGATGGGGCCGCGTGGCCCTTTGGATGATCGCGATCGCCGCCATCTATGTCGCTTGGGCGGTCAGCTAGTTGAACCATATCCTCATAATTGTGCTATAGCCTCCCGGAACGGCTTAGTTTTGCCTTGGGTGGACTGATTGACGACCATTGAACAATCGCTGACGGACAAGCGCATTTTGTTGATCATCGGCGGCGGGATTGCGGCCTACAAATGCCTTGAGCTAATCCGGCGCCTGCGAGAGCGAGGGGCATCAGTGCGCTGCGTGATGAGCGAGGCTGCCAAGCAGTTTGTGACCCCGATGAGCGTCGGGGCCATCTGCGGTGATACGGTGTTTTCAGACCTTTGGGACCGTGATGCCGAACATGATATTGGCCACATTCGTCTTTCCCGCGAAGCCGACCTTTTGGTGGTCGCGCCTGCGACAGCCGATTTGATGGCCAAAATGGCCAATGGTTTGGCCAATGATCTGGCCTCAACCGTCCTCATGGCCACTGACAAGCCCGTTTTGATTGCGCCTGCCATGAACCCTCGCATGTGGAACCATCCGGCGACACGCCGTAATGAAGAAACGCTGCGTGCAGACGACATCTATTTCGTCGGTCCCAATGTAGGTGAAATGGCCGAAAGCGGCGAGGCAGGTTTTGGCCGCATGGCGGAGCCGATGGAGATTGTCTCGGCCATCGAAGATTTGCTGGATGATCGCCCAGCGCTGTTGGCTGGAAAAACCATTATTGTGACCTCCGGTCCCACCCACGAGCCGATTGATCCGGTGCGCTATATCGCGAACCGTTCATCGGGCAAGCAGGGCCATGCAATCGCTGCAGCGCTTGCAGAGTTGGGTGCGGATGTGAAACTCGTGTCTGGTCCAGTCAGCATTGATGCGCCCCTAAAATGCGATCTTATCCCCGTACAAACGGCGCAGGAAATGCACGATGCGGTTCATCAACTCTTGCCGGTAGATGCGGCTATCTTTGTGGCCGCCGTCGCCGATTACAGGCCCGCCAATGCAGCCGATGAGAAAATCAAGAAAGACAAGGGCGGGATTGAAGCGGTTACGCTTGCTGAAAATCCGGACATTTTAAAGTCCGTTGGTACGCGTTTGACGCAGCGCCCACATTTGGTGATCGGCTTTGCCGCCGAAACACAGGATTTGGCGAAGAACGCCACCGCCAAACTGGCACGCAAAGGTGCAGACTACATTCTTGCCAATGATGTTTCGCCCGACAGTGGTATTGGCGGAAAAACCGGCGTGATGGGTGGTGACCGAAATATAGTCTCGCTTGTCTCCAAAGACGGCATCGACCGCTGGCCGGAGATGACAAAAGCCGATGTCGCGAGAAAACTGGCCGATCTGGTATTGCGTGAATTGCTTGAAGTTGAGATCTGAGCGTCGGCGATCTTCCTTTCTCCATCATTGCGCTCGACGGTTACGCATCCGGTAATGAAGCCTTTCCAAAATGTTCCCCGCAGTTTTTTCAAAGAGAAACGGCAAAAAAGCGTGGATGATTGCGGCCACGGCGGCAAGGGCGAGGGCACCGGAAAAACAGGCAGCAAATCGCAAATGCTGGAGATAAGTTTCGTCAACGGTCGACGGATGGCTGGTGAACAGGCGGGTGGTGGCATTAAACATCTTGGGTTTCCTTCTTGTTGTAACAGAGCATAGCCGGTTGCACACGCCATGTTTTCCCAAAAATATGTCTTGAAAGCTAATTCTTGGGATATTATCCATCAATTATGCAGCTTGATGACTATGATATCTCAATATTACAGCAGGTTCAGGATGATGCTGACTTAAGCGTTGACACGTTGGCAGAGCGGATAAACCTGTCGCGTAACGCTACTTGGCGGCGTATAAAACAGCTTCGCGAGGCTGGCATTATCAGAAAATCTGTTTCGCTGGTGAATGCAGAGCGGGTTGGATGCGGATTGACGGCTTTGGTCTTCATCAGAACCACAAACCACGAACCCGACTGGCTCGACGCTTTCGACCGCGCGGTGCGGACGCTTCCTCACATTGTAGAAGCGCTGCGCATGTCCGGTGATCTTGACTATATGCTCAAGGTCAGGGTGCGCGACGTCAAAGCCTATGACGCCTTTTACCAGCGCTTAATACGTCTTGTCCCGTTGGCTGATGTTTCAGCCTCCTTTGTTATGGAAGCCATGAAAGAGACGACCGCAGTGCCGGTAGACAGGGCGTGACACCAAAAAGACTGAACAATGCGTTCAAAATGTCGGCGTTTCATGCAAGCGCGAAATGCCCTATTTCACTGATCATCAGGCTTGGGAGAACTTTGAAATGTCGATCCGTCCCGTCAAACAAATTTCCGGTACAACCCCGACGATGGAAGGCGCCGGTGTGCACCTCCACCGCGTTTTCGGTTTCGGTGATCCGACACTGACCGACCCATTTCTCATGATGGATGATTTCCGCAATGATGACCCGGCAGCCTACAAGCAGGGATTTCCGTGGCATCCCCATCGCGGCATCGAAACCATCACGTATGTGTTGGCAGGGGCCGTCGATCACGCCGATTCTCTTGGCAATGCCGGCACGCTCGGACCGGGTTCCGTCCAATGGATGACGGCCGGGTCTGGCATATTGCATCAGGAAATGCCGAGCGGTGATACGTTTGGCCGTATGCACGGATTTCAGTTGTGGGCGAACTTGCCATCGTCAGAAAAGATGACCACGCCGCGCTATCAGGATATTGCTGGCAAAGACATTGAAGAGATCGTTGAGGATGACGGAACACGCGTTCGCGTCATCACAGGCGATTTTTGGGGTAAAAAAGGGCCGGTCGACGGAATTGCCGCGGATCCGCTTTACCTCGATATCACCGTTCCACCGCTGAAAACCAAGCGCTTTCCGGTCGACACGTACCGCTCGGCCTTTGCTTACATTTTTGAGGGAGAAGGCACGTTCAAGGACGCTTCAAAACCCTTTGGCGTTCTGATTGAAAAAGAAGTCGGCGGCGAAGAAATTCATCTGCGCGACATGAGTGGCGATCGCACGCTGGTAATTTTCGATACCGGTGATGAAGTCATCGTCCAGTCCGGTGAACGCGGCATTCGCTTTCTTCTTGTGGCGGGTAAACCGATTCAGGAACCTGTCGCCTGGCACGGGCCGATCGTCATGAACACACAGGCTGAACTGCAACAGGCGTTTGCTGATTTGCGTTCCGGCAATTTCATCCGAGAACAGGCCAAGATGTAGAAAAAGCCCGGCCTTGGCCGGGCTTGCGTTCTTATCGCGCAGGTAGCGGCGCAGTGCGCAAATATGGCGTGTGGGTTTTGAAATCGCCGAACTTCGCTTTTGCATCCTCATCGGACACTGTCGCCGGGATCACGACGTCTTCCCCCACATTCCAGTTTGCCGGTGTTGCAACGGTATGTTTGGCAGCGGTTTGAAGACCATCCAGCGCGCGCAGAACTTCAGCAAAGTTGCGGCCCACATTCATCGGATAGGTCATGGTCAGCTTTAGCGACTTGTCCGGCGCAACAATAAAAACCGAGCGAACCGTTGCCGTGTCATTGGGTGTGCGACCGTCAGGTAAATAGGCTTCGGCGGGCAGCATGTCGAAGGTTTTGGCGACAGCCAGATCACCATCGGCAATGATTGGGAAACCTGCTTTTGCGCCCCCGACCGCTTCAATGTCGTTCTTCCAGCCCTTGTGATCTTCAACGCTGTCGACGGAAATGCCGATCACCTTGGTGCCGCGTTTTTCCCACTCATCGGCAAGCTGCGCAACCGCGCCAAATTCGGTGGTGCACACAGGCGTGAAGTCTTTGGGATGTGAGAACAGGATCGCCCAGCTATCGCCGATCCACTCATGCAGCGAGAAAGTTCCCTGATCGGTTTCGACGGTCAGATCAGGAATGGTGTCATTGATGCGAAGTGCCACAGGCTCATCTCCATTGGTTTTTGCTTTATCGTTTGAGATAGGCATCGCATGTGACAGTTTGGAGAAATGAAAATTCATCCCTTCGTGGAAAAGCGGAATGAATTTTCGTTCTACGCCAATGCCTGAACCAATTCCGCGTCCATCGGCGGGCTGTCGCCATCAAAACCCATCTCGTGGATCAACTCTTTGGTGGGTACTTTTTCGCGCCCGTTCAGAAACAGCGTTTTGACGACGATGCGGCAATAGAGCTTGCCTTGCCTGGCGCCGACACCTTCAAAGCGATGCTCTAGATAGGTCCACTTTTCATCCCAGAACAAAATGCGGGTTGTCAGATCAAACGGTTGGAACGGTTGAAGCGATGCCCGGTGCCATACCTTTGACGTGCCCACAACCGGATGCCAACCAAGCTGGCGCATTTTCGCCCAGAACCGGCAGCGGATCATCAAATCCCAACGCCCCAGATCGGCAATCGTCAGATAGCGGCCATTGTTCATGTGAATGGCGATATCGATGTCCGTGGGCCAGGTGCGCAATCGAATGCGTGATTCTTCCATCACATCGATCTGCGGACGCCACCAGGCGGAAAGATAGGTCAGCAACGTGCGCAGCCAGAGATTCATAGTACCGGTCTCAATAATTTACATTTACGTAAACGGAAGATTTAGCAGACGCTCGGGTAGGATCAAGGGAAGGAAGGCAAAGATGTGCCAACTGAAAGAGGTGTAGGGGTTTACTGGGCAGGCTCGGCGGGAAGCAATTTGCTCCCCACCCGGCGGCATCACGCCGGATGGACCATCAAACACCATGGCAAGGGCGCGACAGGGTGATGAATGCGCGATGCCGGGCCAGCTTCAATATAATCCTAAAATGGGATAAAACAAGAGCTGAACTAGCAGTGAGCACGTTTTTGAGACGGGCCTATGGTGACGAGTTTTCACTCTAAAGATTATGAAAAGCTGACCGCTTTGCTGGTGGACGTACGGCGCAAATCCAGGCTGACCCAGCAGGCCGTTGCAGATCGCCTCAGTCGTCCACAGAGTTATGTTGCCAAAATCGAAGTTGGTGAGAGACGGCTCGATATTGTCGAGCTCGTTCACCTTGTCCGCGCGATGGATGCTTCGCCCGAAGATGTGTTGGCCGAACTGCTAGTGAGTATTTGAGACCCGCCCATCCGTACGCGTCGAGCTTAAGGCTCTCGAAGACACCCAAGACAAGCGACGCCCGGTGGCTAATGCTTCATACCGCAGCCTAGCTCCCCAACGGCAGTTCAATTACCACCGTTGAAAAGTCGCGAAGGCTGGGGAACAGATAGCGGTTGATCAGCCGGTCGCCATCGCGTTCGATCACATAAAAACCGGTCTCGTAGCGCAATTGCGTGCCGTCCATTTCGGTCTCATCGATCACCTTTGAGCCGTCCCACTCCAGCGTGGCGCCGTGGCCTGTCAGCACGACATTTTCGCCCTTGGCGATTTCGACATTCATCAAGACATCGCGCAGCCGCGTCGCAAAAGCCTCATGCTGCTCGGGGATAATCGCGGTGCGCGGCAGCAGCGAATTTTCAATGGTGTAATCATCGCCAAAAGCCTGTTCGGCAGTCATCCACGCCCGGCAGCTGGGGCTTGACAGAACTTTGGACACTTTCACCCCGGCAATCTCAAAAATTTTGCCCATCAACTTGGCTTCTTCGATGCCGCGCCGGGTCAGGCAAGTTGCGCGATAAAAGTTCGATTGCTCATCAAGCGGGTTCAACCCGCTATAGAGCTCATAGGCGTCAAAGGCTGCTGAGTCATGCCAGCGTTCGCGCTGCGCATGGCGAATATGAAGAATGTATCCGCCCGCAATGATCTGCTCGGCCCAATAGCGCTGGGTTTCTTTTTTGGCGTAGATTTCATCCAGATCCAGTGATTGATTGGCAAAAGTGTCAGCCTGTTCAGCCTCCTCACCAGCGCCATTCAGCTGGGTATAGACCACATAGGAAGTCAGCGCCGAGATCATCGCCGTAAAGATCATCAAGCCAGCAGCCATCGCCAGAAAGCGGCTCATCCCTTTCACTGAACGCTCACTTCGGATCTTGATGCCGCGTTACTGCAGGGTGAGTGTATAGGGATAAGCCAAGCCGTATGGATCATCCGCTGGGGGGGCATCAAACGTCTCGCCGATATTACATTCGGCAAGATCGATGACCGGTTCTTGGCTGATGGGCGCACGAAGGTCCAGATCTGCCCTTGGATCGGAGGTTGTGTTCAAAGTGCCAATACCTTCAAGGCAGGATTGCAGACCTGTGTCAAACAGGCTGACACCCGGATCATCTTCACGATGGCGACGGATCAACGATTTTGAATTGCTGCCGAAATAGATGCTGAAACCAGCCTGAACCGAGGTCGTGTCATTGCTGAACGAGGCGCTCGCAAACACCGATGGTGAAATACCGCCCGTGTCAAACATGGCTTCCGCACCAATCGTGCCAGCGGTTTGGTTGAAGCTGTGGTCAACGCCGCCGTAAATGCGGAAATTGTCGGTGAAATAATAGCCAAGCTCGCCTGACAGGAACAGATATTCCTCCTGCCCAACGCTCTCGACGTCGAGGAAGTCGGCACCCGCCATGGCTTTGGCCGTGAACTGGCCGAGATAGGCCTCACCTTCGGCGGCGACCCGCGTGTTTCTCACATCGATCGTGTCGGTCTCGATGCCATAGTCATAATCGGCATAGTGTCCGTAAATACCGATCAGGCCGACACTCGGGTCACGCCAGAAAAGGTGACCGCCAATGGCAAAAGCGCTGACGTCAATATTGTCGAGCGGCGAAACGCGATCAATCGCGCCGTTCAAATAACCGGCGTCAATTTGAACGCCGAAACGCTGGCCGAGCGGCGCTGTTACCGCGCCTTGAACGTAACCGGCATCCCCACCGAGAAAGTTCGTTGTGTCGGTATCTTTAAAATCCGTGTAGAGATAGCCGAACTCGAGCTTGCCGTTGATCTCAGACACCGCTGCGCCAGAATGGAGGTCTTCAAACTGTTCCTCGGAAATGTCCAAGGTCGTATCGGCAGCGTACACCAGACCTGTCGCGACCGCCAAAACGCTGAGCGCGGTAAAGCCGCTCATCCGGTAACGGTTTTTCAAAATTGGTTGAAGCATGTGAACAGACCCCCCACAGGCACACTCTTTTAAGCTCTTGTTAATCTTTGCTATCACCGGTTGTAAAAAGTCGCAATCATTATGTGACGCCGCACGCAGCACCCCAAAACAAAGTTAAAGCGCCCTTTCGGGTTGGGTTTTCACCTGCGCCGCCGCATCCGTAGGAAATATGGCTAGTGCGCACCGTCCCAATCATCCGCGGCTTGCGCATCCACAGCCAGAGGCACGCTCATGTTAATGGCGGGCATAGTGGCGTTTTCCATTATTTGTTTCACAACCGGAATGGTTTTGTTAACTTCGTCTTCCGGCGTCTCAAAGATCAATTCATCATGCACTTGCAACAGCATTTTTGCCGAAAGGGACGCATCGCAAAGCGCCTGTTCCATCCGCATCATGGCGCGGCGGATGATGTCAGCCGCCGACCCTTGAATGGGGGCATTGATCGCCGCGCGCTCATTAAAAGCGCGCACCGACGGGTTGGATGAACGGATGTCGGGGTAATGCGCGCGGCGGCCAAAGATCGTCTCCACATAGCCGTGCTCGCGCGCAAATTCCTTGGTGTCGTCCATATATGTTTTGATGCCCGGAAAGCGCTCAAAATAGGTCTTGATATAGTCCGAGGCTTCCGAGCGTCCGATGCCGAGATTGTTGGCCAAACCGAAAGCGGAAATCCCGTAGATGATCCCGAAATTGATCGCCTTGGCATTGCGGCGCACCTCCGGCGTCATCTCGGCGAGCGGCACGTTGAACATTTCTGACGCCGTCATGGCGTGAATATCGATGCCGTCGGCAAAGGCTTGTTTCAACTGCGGAATGTTGGCCACATGCGCCAAGACGCGCAATTCGATCTGGCTATAGTCCGCCGAGATCAGCTTGTTGCCATTTTCCGCGACAAAAGCCGTGCGGATACGCCGGCCTTCCGCCGTGCGGATCGGTATATTTTGCAGGTTCGGGTCAGACGATGACAACCGCCCTGTGGACGTCGCGGCCATTGAATAGGATGTGTGTACGCGGTTGGTTTGCGGATTGATGTAACCGGGCAACGCGTCCGTATAGGTCGATTTCAGCTTGGTCAGCTGGCGCCAATCAACGATCTTGCGCGGCAGCTCATGGCCTTCCGCCGCCAAATCTTCCAATTGCTGCGCACCGGTGGCCCATTGGCCGGTTTTGGTCTTTTTACCGCCGGGCAGGCTCATCTTGTCAAACAGGATTTCACCCAATTGCTTCGGCGAACCGACATTGAATTTTTCGCCGGCTAATTTATAAATCTCATCCTCAAAAGCAGCAGCCTTTTGCGCAAATTCACCGGAGAGACGCGACAGGATTTGGCGGTCGACCGAAACACCGCGCTCTTCCATCCGCGCGATAACGGGCACCAAAGGTCGCTCCAACCGCTGATAAACGCGCACCAAACCGGCGGCCTGCACCCGCGGCTTCAAAATCCGCCAGAGCCGCAGCGTGATGTCGGCGTCCTCCGCCGCATAATTTGTGGCGACGTCGAGCGCGATCTTGTCAAAGGTGACCGCCTTTTTGCCGGTTCCCGCAATGTCCTTGTAGGCGATGGGTTTGTGACCAAGCCATTTTTCAGACAGTGCATCCATGCCGTGCCCGCCATTGCCCGCATCGGCCACATAGGACAGCAGCATTGTGTCATCAAAAGCGGCGATGTCGATGCCGTAGCGATGCATGACCAGCCAATCATATTTAATGTTCTGGCCAACTATCAGGATCGACGGGTCTTCGAGAAACACTTTCAGCGCCGCCAGCGCATCATCGAGCGGAATTTGTCCATCCAGCAGATGGCCGCCGCCGAGTAAGTCTCCCTCTCCCTCGCGATGTTGGAGGGGGACATAGCACGCTTCTTGTTCGCCATGAGAAAGCGAGAATCCCACAAGATTGGCCTGCATGGCATCAAGCGAGTCGGTTTCCGTATCAAACGCAACCACACCCGCTTCGCGCGCCTTTTCGATCCAATTGTTCAGCGTCGCCAAGTCCTGCACGCAGACATATTTCTGCGCGTCAAACGCTGCAGAAGCGGCTGCCTCGGCCCGCGCTTCGGCGAGGGAAGACGGCGTCCAGCCATCTTCGCTGGGGGCGCTATCATCGGCGTTGAGATCTGGCCCGCGCGCTGCGGCACCTTCTGCGACGGCCACAGAGGCCGGATCAATACTACCTGCATCGGCCCCGGTTTCCTCTGCGACCCGCCGTGTCAGTGACGTAAATTCCATGGCTTTCAGAAAGCTGATCAGCTTTGGCCCGTCCTGTGGCTCCAGTGCCAGTGCATCCAGCGGCAGATCAAGCGGTGTGTTGACATCCAGCGTCACCAATTGGCGCGACAGCAGCGCTTGATCAGCAAAATTGACAAGGTTTTCGCGCCGTTTGTTCTGCTTGATTTCGGATGCACGCGCCAAAAGCGTATCCAGATCGCCATACTCATCTAAAAGCTGGGCAGCGGTTTTCGGACCAATGCCCGGCACGCCGGGAATATTATCGGTCGAATCACCGGTCAAAGACTGCAGATCGATCATTTTTTCAGGTACGACCCCGAACTTTTCGACGACTTCCGCCACTCCGATCTGTCGGTCCTTCATCGTGTCGTACATCGACACATTGTCGCTGACGAGTTGCATCAGGTCTTTGTCGGAGGAGACGATGGTCGCCTCGGCGCCAACCGCCTCGACCTGTTTGCAATAGGCGGCGATGATATCGTCGGCCTCATAGCCCTCGGTTTCAATGCACGGCACATTGAAGGCGCGCGTAGCCTCGCGAATCAGCCCGAACTGTGGGCGCAAATCCTCCGGTGGTTCATCACGGTTGGCCTTGTAGTCTGCGTAAAGGTCGTTACGAAATGTTTTGGACGAATAGTCAAAAATGACCGCAAAATGCGTTGGCGTGACGCCGACATTGGTATCGCGCGCGTTTTGTAGAAGCTTCCAGAGCATGTTGCAAAAGCCGGAAACAGCACCGATAGGCAGGCCATCGGATTTTCGGGTCAGCGGTGGCAACGCGTGGAATGCCCGGAAAATATAGGCTGAGCCATCAACGAGAAAGAGGTGATCACCGGTTTTCATGCGCCAACGCTTAGCGCGCCGTCAGCAAAGCGGCAATCTCCATCATTGCATCCGTTGCAAATCTACAGCCATCACGGATTTTTCATGAATATGGCGAAATTTGGTGCAGCGCCAACATTGCTTGCATGACAAGCTTTTTGTAGCGTCGCGCATCCGAGGGAGTGTCGACATGTCCGCCAAAAAAATTCTCAGTGTCTTGCTTGCTGTCAGCGTTGCGATGCCTACAGCCGGTTATGCCGCCCCGATGAGCAAAATTGCCAATCCGGCGGTCAATACGGATGAAAATGTGGTTCTGGTCAGTGACTCCGAAGAGCGCGAGCGTCGCCGCCAGAGACGTAAAAAACGCCAGGAACTACAAGAAAGACAAATTCTTCGCATCACGCCAGGTGCTCAGCAGGCAGTCGCCGCGCCGGTGAAAAAAATCCGTGGCCCAAGCTTCCTGCGCTATCAGGTGGCAGCTTTGGAAGAAGTGCCGCTCGCTTCTCTCATTCCTGATATGGCCAGCACCGGCTCCATATCAGCTGCTTCGTTGGCCGCCCAGTCATCACCGGTGGTTTTGCCGCCGATGATAGTGCTGGATGGTTCCGCGCCGCTCATAGGCGAGGTGGAAACTCAGACAGTTGAGGCGGTGGAGCAAAGTGACATCACGCTGCCGGAAATGACCCTATTGGGAGCCGAGCCGCCGAAGGTCGATCAAGCGCCGACTGTACCGCAAATGACCGTTCTTGAAGCCGCACCGGTTCGGTTGGCGTCGAGCGATCTCTTTGCGCTTGCCGCGCAAGCGCCGGTAAAAGGCTCGATCAAGATTGAAAAAGACATCGCTGATGCCTTGCGTGCACACTATGCCGAGCGGCGCGATTTCATTTGGTCGGACGGCCATGAAATTGGTCAACAGGCTTTGGCGCTGCTTCGGCAGTTGGCAGATGCACAAAGCCATGGTCTGGACAATGCCCATTATGCGGTCGCAATGCCTGAATTGTCGGAAACGCCGGTTACGCGCGCTCAGCAATTAATTGAATTTGACATTGCGCTGATGGCGCGCGCGGTGCGCTACTCTCTCGACATGAAAAACGGCTTTATCGAGCCTAACAAGATTTCTGGCTACCATGATTTCGGCAAGGAACGTCTTCGTGCACCCGAGACGGCTGCAGCATTGGCTGATGCTGTGGATGTAAGTGTCTGGTTTGACAGCATTACCCCGCAACAGGGCGAGTACCGCGCACTGCAAGCGGAATTGGCCGCGCTTCAGGGCGAGACTGACAATATTTTGCCAATCCCATCAAAAATATTGTTGCGTCCGGGTGATACCAATGAGGCACTCCCTGCCGTAATGCAGGGAATGGAGCGCCGTATGTCCGCCGAGACGCGCGAAAAACACCGAGATGTGTTGAGCGCCTATGCCGGAGGCACCGACTATACCGATATGATCGTTGAGTTGGTCAAGGATGTTCAGAGTGATCTGAACCTGACACCAGATGGCATTGTCGGTCCCATGACCGCGTCACGCTTGGCCTCACAATCGGTGGCATCAAAGGTGGAGCGTTTGACGCTGGCGCTGGAACGCCTTCGCTGGCATCCTGAAGCCTATGGAGAGCGCCAAGTGGTGATCAACGCTCCGGAATATCGTGTTCGTTACAAGGAGGGCGGCGAAACTAAGCTGGCGATGCGCGCCATCGTCGGGAAAAAGTCCAACCAAACTTATTTCTTTCACGATGAAATTGAGCACGTCGTGTTCAACCCCTATTGGGGCGTACCACAGTCAATCATCGTCAATTCATATTTGCCCAAGCTGCGTGCCGACCCGAGCTATCTGGATCGCAACGGGTTTGTGGTGACGACCCATTCTGGCCGTCAGGTGTCATCATCATCGGTCAACTGGTACCAGTTCGGTAGTAAAGTGCCTTACAATATTCGCCAAAAGCCAGGCCCGCGTAACGCGCTTGGCGAGTTGAAAATCATGTTCCCGAACCGCCATGCGATCTACATGCATGATACGCCGGCACGTAACCTGTTCTCACGGGACGCACGAGCGTTCAGTCATGGCTGTGTGCGCCTGCAAGACCCACGCGCAATGGCGGCAGCGGTGCTTGGCAAGAGCGTGGGATATATCGAGAGCCAATTGGGCGGCTATGAAAAAACCGAGAAAATGTCAGCGACGATCCCGGTCTGGGTCGGCTATTTCACCGCGTGGCCCGATGATGACGGCAAGGTGCAGTATCACGCCGATATCTATGATCGTGATGTGCACCTGAAAAAAGCGATGGACCTGGTGGCCGAGGCGCGAAGCGTCTAGTCAGCTCGTCGCCTCAAAACAAATATCGGCATGCCCGGCGCGGATCATCCCGATCTGCGCCGCTGCTGCTTTTGAAAGGTCAATGACCCGGCCCTTGATGAAGGGACCGCGATCATTGATCCGTACGACGACAGAAAGCCCGTTTCCACGGTTTGTCACGCGTACCTTGGTGCCAAATGGTAGCGTCCGATGTGCCGCGGTCAGCGCTGACGGGTCCATCATTTCGCCGGATGCTGTTTGTGAGGTCAGCGCATACCAACTCGCACCGCCGCACTGATCGGTCGCATTGGCGTCGCTTGTCATCATCAAGGCTGACGCGCTAAGCACGCCAATCGTCGTCAGCCCACATACGGTCAAAGGCCGTTTTATAATCTGGAAAATCAAAGACAAAGCCCAGTTCTTTTAGTTTGGCGTTCGAGACGCGTTTGTTTTCGCCGTAAAAAGACCGGGCCATGGGCGAAATTGTGGCAGTTTCAAAATCAATGGGCGGCGGGACGGCAATCTGCATCAGGTTGGCGGCATATTCCACAACGTCCTGTGGCGGTGCCGGATTGTTATCTGTCACATTGAAAAACCCATCCACGTGCCGACGACCCAAAAACATCAGCGATCTGGCGATATCGGTGACATGAATGCGGTTGAAAACCTGATCCGGCTTGACGAGACGGCGCGCCTTGCCTTTTTCAAGGTTGCAAAAGGCGTTGCGTCCCGGCCCGTAAATGCCCGAAAGCCGTAAAATGGCGAGCGGCGCTCCATTGACCAAGGCCAGTTTTTGCCATGCCTCCTCAGCCGCGACACGCTGAACTGAGCGCTTTGAAACGGGACGCGGTTTAGCGGTTTCATTGACCCATGCACCATCATGATTACCGTAAACACCCACCGTCGACAAATAGGCCATCCAGTCGGGCTTTGCGGCGGCCAGCTGGTCTCCCATCGTGTTCAAGACGGGATCACCTTCTTCATGGGGCGCTATGGACTGTACAATAAATTGCGCGCGCCGGATCAGGTCGTTCAATTCCTCATTGGGTTGACCATCAAATAGGATGGGGGTCAAAAAAGCACGCGTTTGGGATGACATGGCCTCCGGCGAACGTGTGGTTCCGTAGACCGTTGCTCCCGCGCCTGACGCCAATCTGGCAAAAGTCTTGCCGGAAAACCCCGCTCCAAAGATCAAAATTGTCTTGCCGTGCCAGAAGGATGTGACATCCATCGCTTTCACTTAATTCCACTCCCGTAAAACACTTGCGGACGCTTCGCGCGATATCGCTTCCCGGCGGCAATTTATAACATCTGGCGCATCGCCAACTTGACGAAGCGCCCACACCGCCATCGCCCGGACCTGTTCGGCATCGTCAGCGAGCCGTTGCTTGATCAAGGGAACAAGGCTTTTGTCACCGCTATTGCCGGCTGCCACAAGACAATTGCGCACGAAACGGTCGCGGCCAATACGCTTGATAGGTGAACCGGAAAAGCGCTGCCGGAAAGCCTTGTCATCCAAGCCAAGCAATTCTGAAAGCGGTGGCGATTTCATGTCATCGCGCGCCTGCAGTTTAAGGTCTCTGGCATTGACAGCAAACTTGTTCCAGGGACAAACCGCCAGGCAATCATCGCAGCCATAGATGCGGTTGCCCATTTTAGCACGTAGCTCCCGGTCGATGCTGCCATCATGCTCGATTGTCAGATAGGAAATACATCGCCGCGCATCGAGTTGGTATGGCCGGGGAAAAGCGTCGGTTGGGCATATATCCAAGCAGGCGCTGCATTGGCCGCAATGATCGGTCTGTGCCTGATCGACAGGCAATTGCATGTCCGTCAAGATCACTGACAGGAAAAACCATGAACCCAGATCGCGGCTGACTAGGTTGGTGTGCTTGCCTTGCCAGCCAAGTCCGGCGGCCTGTGCCAACGGTTTCTCCATCAATGGTGCGGTGTCGACAAAGACTTTAACATCGGCGGCCGTTTTTGCCGCAAAACGGCCGGCTGCCTGTTTGAGCTTTCCTTTGATAACGTCGTGATAATCACGATTGTGCGCATAACAGGAAATCGTGCCCTGGCTTTTGCGCTTTAACGCCGCCAGTGGATCATATTCTCCCGGCCCATATGTCATGGCCGAGACGATAGCGGTCTTTGCTTCAGGCCAAAGAATTTGGGGATCAATACGACGGGCAAATGTGTCGGACATCCAGCTCATCGTGCCATGGAAACCGGCGCCAATGAATTGATGCAACCGCTCTTCCCAATAAGTTGAACCTTTCGCGGTCACCACCCCGACCTGATCAAAGCCTTCTTTCTTCAGGTCTTTTATCAGTTGCGATTTGGCGCTTTCCGGCGTCACCGACGGTGTCCCTTTTCAAAAGTCGAGATCCGCATAATGCGAAACCGGCGTCAGGCCACGCACGCGGTCGGTCAAAAGCGGCCGGAAAGACGGACGCGACTTGACGCGCGCGTACCAGTCTTTCATCGCTGGCAAGTCCGACCAAAGGATTTCACCCATATAGTCGAGTATGCTTAGGCTGGCCGCCGCACTAAAGTCGGCAAAAGAGATTTTGGAACCGCCAAGCCAATTTCGCGTTCCGGCAAGCCAATTCAGATAGGTCAGATGCTGTTTCGCGTTCGTGCGCGCGGCGCGCAAAATGGAAGAATCAGGGGCACCGCCGCCGCCTTCTGCAGCTTGCTCCAGTTTTGATACCCGTTCGCGCACCATGGCTCTGCACACGTCGGCTTCAAGCCGGGTCGTAAACCAGTCGACAAGACGGCGAACCTCTGCGCGTTCCAACGGATAATCAGGCAACAGCCGTTTGTCACGCATCATTGGGCCACGGGTTTCATCCAGATATTCTGCGATCGGGTTGGCACCGATCACTGGCACACCGGCTTCCGCCAAAAGGACCGGAAGCGTGTTCGCCGGGTTCATGGCCACAAACTCCTGCCGCCGCCGCCATGTCTGCTCTTCGATCAGCTCAACGTCAACGCCATATTCGCTCAGCAAAAGACGGCTGAACCGAGCGGGGGCAGACATGGGGTGATGGAACAGACGCATGTTACTCAACAGATTTCTGCCCGTCTTAGCTGGTTGGAGACCTCGCGGCAATCTCCGTCAACACTGCCCGTCAAAGGCCTCAATGTCCGCCAATGACGGTAGGTCAGCGCCTCGTCGGCTGCACGTAATGGCGGCGGCTTTGACCGCAAAGGATCCCATCTCGATCAGGTCAACATCGCGCGCCAGACCTTTCTCACAGGCGCTTTGCGCGGCCAGGTAATGCATGGACGCAGCCATGAATGTGTCGCCGGCACCAACGGTATCTATCACATCGACTTTCTGTCCGGGCACTTGCACCAGTCGACCGTCGGCGCTGCCGATCAAGGCACCATCGGGGCCTTTTGTAACAATGCAAATGTCAGCACCGGCTGTTAGCGCTTTTTCAATGAACATTTCGATGGGCCGCTCAGGATACATGATCTCAAGATCTTCATCGCTGGCCTTCACCATCCCTGCAACCGACAACAGCTCATCAGTCGTGTCGCGCCATGAATCAATGTTCGGAACAACGACGGCTCGTACATTGGGGTCATAGGTGATGAAATGCGTGTCCGCGTTTCGCTTTGCAAACTCGCGCAATGCTCGTCCGCTGGGCTCCAGCACTGTCGCGAATGACCCCAGGTGAATCAGCCCATCGCGCGGGTCTAGCTCATCGGGAATATCGGACAGTTCCATTGAGCAATCAGCGGTGCCGTTGGAATAAATGGAATAGCTGGGATGGCCCATTTCATCGGTTTCGACCATCGCCAGTGTGGTCGGCTGATCGGCTGCAACACAATAGTCATCGCCGATATCATTGGCTGCCATAAAATCGCGTAAGCGCTGACCAAATGAATCATTGGAGATGCGGGTAAAGAGCGAAACCCGATTGCCCATCCGCGCCAGGCCCAAAGCCATGTTAAGAGGCGAGCCGCCGACGACACCATCCACCCTGACGCCATGAGAGCTCCCGTTTTCCGTCGGTTTGACGAACATGTCGTAGAGCGCCTCGCCGCATGTGATAAACATTATGCTGCCCCCTTGAGCTTGGATGGGCGAGCAGAAATTTCTACGACCCTGTTTTCCGCTATCGCAGTTTCAGCTGCTGCGCCCATTTCAACAGCCATGGCACCGTCATCCAAAGACACTTCCGGCTGTGATTGTGTTTGAATCATTTCGGCAAAGGCACAATGCTGAAAGTATGTGCTGCCATGGTGATCTCCAGCGTTGAGCAATGCCTGATTGATCGCCAATTCTTCTTCTGTCCGGTTCTCGCCACCGCGCGGGTAAATACCAAACAAAGAGTGCCTAGGATCAGCGTCCGGATTGAACCGTGCTGGCCCGGGAACGCTGGCAACGAGTTTGGCCTTGTCGCCTGTCACCGAAACCTGCTCTTGCCACCACGACCCTTCGGCAAACATGCAAAGATCAAGCGAGGCGCGTGTTCCGTTTTCAAAATCAACAATCACGAATGCATTGTCGACAACCGGTTTGTGATCCGGGTTTTTCAGGTCCTCGACAAAATTTACATTCTGTGCGCCGGATGCATAAAGCCGGGTCGGCTCTGAACCGGTCAAGTGGCGCATCAGGTCGAAGAAGTGACAGCATTTTTCCACCATCGTTCCGCCTGATCGCTCAAAAGAACGGTTCCAGAAATTCACCTTGTCCAGAAACGGAAAACGATGTTCCACAATGGAGACCATGTGGAGCTTTCCCGCCTTGCCGCTTTTAACAGTTTCAATCAACCTGGCGACCGCTGGCATGTAGCGATATTCCATACCCACCCAAATCGGGGCCACACGGGCGCGGGCCATATGCGCCATCGCCCAAGCCTCTGTTGGTGTTGTCGCAGCGGGCTTTTCCAACAAGATCGGTTTGTTGCTTGCCAGCAATTGATCCATGACACGGGCATGTGTGTCATTCGGTGTCACCACGACATAGGCGTCAACATCGCTCTTTTTTGCCAGTTCGTCGAGATTTTGAAAACTCTCAACAGTTGAACTGCCACACTCGGCAGCCACTTGCGCGCCCTGCGCACGCATGACCGCATCCGTATCGACGATCGCAGTTACCTGCGCATCGTCGAGCAATGAGATATTGCGGATGTGTTCCTGCCCCATCATGCCTGTTCCGATAACGGCATAGCGTCGCGCCATCTGTGTCCTCCCAAACGCAGCATTGCTCCCTTACCGCTATTTGTCGGCAATTCAAGGCTTTACGCTCTCCGATCGGCAACGGTAGGGATAAGTGCCAATGATTGTTTGGGGAGGAAGCATGGAAGAGGCATCAAAGACGGTCTTGATAACCGGCGCAGCGCGCGGCATTGGTCTAGCAACCGCACAGCGTTTTTTGGCCGAAGGCTGGAATGTGGTTGGCATCGACAATCGTGGTGACGCGCTGCAGGACGCCTTTGCTGCGCTCAAAAGCAACCGTGCCCGCGCCATCGTTTGCGATGTGTCAAAACCTGACGATGTTGAACAAGCTGTGCCCATGACCGCATCCTTGTTCGGCGGCTTGCATGCGCTGGTCAACAATGCGGGTATTGCCGACTTTGCACCGGCGGCAGACCATGACTTTGATTTATGGCGCAAAGTGATGGCCACCAATCTAGACGGGCCGTTCTTAATGACGCAGGCGGTAGCGCCGCTGTTGCGCGATTGCGGCGGCGGTTCCATCGTTAATATCACCTCGATCTCCGGTCTGCGCGCATCGACTATGCGCGTGGCCTATGGCACTTCCAAAGCCGCCTTGGCGCATCTGACAAAACAATATGCGGCCGAGCTCGGCGAGTGGAACATTCGTGTGAACGCGGTCGCGCCAGGCCCCGTGGAAACGGAGATGGCCAAGAAGGTTCATTCGCCTGCCGTGCGCCAAGCCTATTATGATGTGTTGCCCATTCCCCGCCATGCGCAGGAGCGCGAATTGGCCAATGCAATCTGGTTTTTGACATCAGCTGAAGCCAGCTACATCACCGGACATGTGCTGGCCGTCGATGGCGGATTTGACGCGGTGGGTATCGGGATCGCAGCGCTACGCGACTAGCATCTTCAAATAAGGTGACGACCCTATCCAGTTTCCCCGCGCGCAGGTTTATGAAATACAGTATAGTAACGCTAGGTAAGTGGGAGGCCTTTTATGAGAATACGCATATTTCAGGGTGGAAAAGCGGTTGGTGCCGCTCTGTTGTTAGCGGCAACAAGCGTGACGATATCACACGCCACAAGTGGGCCGGGCTGCCTTCGAGTGGTGAATGTACCGGCCGGCGATGTCCTTAACGTACGCGCCGGGGCATCGGCCAATTCAGCTATCGTTGATCGTATCGATCCAAACGCTCCAGGCATTCTGGCGCTTCGCTCACAATGCATCCCTTTATCACGTCCGTGGGGATCACGTTGGTGCCCGGTCACCCATTATAACGGCAATTCCGTCGTCGATGGTTATGTCAAAGCCCGGTTTATTCGCGATCAGGATTGTCCGTAATGAAAACCTTAGTGATAAAAACAGCCACTATTGCAGCAGTTTGGCTGGCCACAACTATGACACTCACGAAACAAGCTGCAGCTGATCTTTGCGTGGTCAACGTTCCGTCTTGGGATGTGTTGAATGTCCGTGAACGCCCCAGCGCCTCTGCGCCAATCATCAATACGCTCAAGCAAGGTGAGCATGGACCGATTTGGGCCAATGGCACCTGCGTGCCGCGTGATCGTGCACCCGGTTCACGCTGGTGTCCGATCATGATCGGTGCCGGTAGCGGCGTCGGCATGGGATGGGTGAAGGCGCGCTACATTGCTCAGTGCTAATGCGACAAAAAAGGCCCGTCGAAGCGGGCGTTTTATATCACGCCGCTGCTTTCAGCTCCAAGCGTTTTTGGTGCAAGATCGGCTCAGTATAGCCTGATGGTTGAACCAAACCTTTGAGCACCAAATCAAGCGCTGCCTGAAATGCGATGCCGTCAAAGTCCGGCGCCATCGGTCTATAGGCCGGGTCACCTGCATTTTGCGCATCAACCACTTTGGCCATCTTCTTCATGGTCTCAACGATCTGCTCTTTACTGACAACACCATGCAGAAGCCAGTTGGCCATATGTTGGGATGATATCCGCAAAGTAGCACGGTCTTCCATCAAGCCGACATCATTGATGTCGGGGACCTTGGAGCAGCCAACACCCTGATCAACCCAGCGAACGACATAGCCCAAAATACCCTGCGCATTGTTATCGAGTTCGGCTTGAATATCTTCCGGTGTCCAGTTCGGGCGGGTGGCAACGGGGATGGAAAGAATATCATCAAGCGACGCACGATCGCGCTTGCTCATTTCATCTTGAACGCTAACGACGTTGACTTTGTGATAGTGCGTCGCGTGCAGCGTTGCCGCTGTCGGTGACGGGACCCATGCGCAGTTGGCGCCGGCTTTGGGATGGCCGATCTTCTGCTCCAGCATCGCGTTCATCAGATCGGGCATGGCCCACATCCCCTTGCCGATTTGCGCCCGGCCACGCAGGCCGCAGCTAAGACCAATATCGACGTTCCAATCTTCATAGGCTTTAATCCATGGCGCGCCCTTCATGTCGCCTTTGCGGATCATCGGGCCCGCTTGCATCGATGTATGCATTTCATCACCGGTTCGATCAAGGAAACCGGTATTGATGAAGACAACGCGTTTTTGTGCCGCGCGGATACACTCTTTCAGGTTCACCGTGGTCCGGCGCTCCTCGTCCATGATGCCCATTTTGATGGTGTTGGGCTTCATGCCCAAAGCCGTCTCTACGCGCGTGAAAATCTCATCCGCAAATGCGACCTCTTCCGGTCCGTGCATTTTCGGCTTGACCACATACATGGAGCCGTCGCGCGAGTTTTTGCGGCGTCCATTCGGGCCAACATCGTGCAGCGCAATCAGTGCGGTACACATGGCATCCATGATCCCTTCGGGGATCTCCGAACCATCATTCATTAAAATCGCCGGGTTGGTCATCAGGTGGCCGACATTGCGCACCAGCATTAAAGCCCGTCCGGGATAAGTCCAAGCGCTGCCATCGGCTGACGTCAACTGCACATCTTCATTGAGCTTGCGGGTAATGGTCTTGCCGCCTTTTTCAAAGCTTTCTTCCAGATCACCTTTCATTAGGCCGAGCCAATTGCGATAGACGAGCGCTTTGTCTTCAGCATCCACCGCCGCGACAGAGTCTTCGCAATCCATGATCGCGGTAACCGCGCTTTCCAAAATCACATCAGCGATATGGGCAGGATCGGTTTTGCCAATTGGGTGGTTCGCATCGATGATGATGTTGATATGCATTGCGTTCTTAACGAGCATGAGCTGTTCAAACGAACCTTCATTATGGCTGTAAGCTACAAACTGAGCGGGATCAGAAAGTCCGGTTTCGCCACCATCTGATTTGCAAAGCAAAACCCCATCCTTGACTGAAAGGCCGGTCACGTCGGTCCAAGAACCTTTGGCAAGCGGCGCTGCTTTGTCCAGAAAATCCTTGGCCCAGGCGATCACCCGC
Organism: Pseudomonadota bacterium; assembly: GCA_039822005.1. GTDB lineage: Bacteria > Pseudomonadota > Alphaproteobacteria > Rhizobiales > Rhizobiaceae > JBCBDX01. The sequence goes on from JBCBMZ010000001.1 coordinate 61,745, forward strand.
CCACCGCGTTCGGCGTCATAGCCTTTACCGGATGGCAGATCGCCCATCGCGTCGGTGCCGTAGAGCGCATCATAGAGCGAGCCCCAGCGCGCATTGGCGGCATTGAGAGCAAAACGCGCATTCATGATTGGCACAACGAGTTGCGGACCGGCAATGGCCGCAATTTCCGCGTCGACATCTTCCGTTTGCACCGAAAAGTCCGGACCTTCCTCGACCAGATAGCCGATCTCTTTCAAAAAGGCCTTGTAACCTTCCATGTCGGCAGGCATGCCGTTGGTTTTGTGCCACTCATCAAGCTGCATCTGCAGGCTGTCGCGCTTCTCCAAAAGGGCTTTGTTTTTGGGTGCCAGATCATGGGCGATATTGGAAAAAGCCTGCCAAAAATGGTCAGCCAATACGCCGGTACCGGCCATGGCGGCATTGGAAATGAATTGCTCAAGACCTTCCTCAACTTGAAGGCCAAACCTGTCGATGCGCGCGCTCATTCTTTCCTCCGCTTGCGTTTGACGGTCGAATAGATGGCCGCATCGATTTGTGTCAATGCAGCATGAGTGACAATCATTATTGAAATTTTGGAAAAAATACCCGCATCACTTAGCAGGGCTGGGCCGTGCCAACGCCTCGGCGAAAAATTCGGCACTCACGAATTGCTGATTGCCTTCGATATCGACACTTCTAATGTCCTCACTTAACAAAATTTCGATATCTTGGGCTCCGGCTTGGCGCGCTGATTGTTGCGCCAGGCTCTTCACGAGTTTTCTGGCTGCCTCGAGGGCACTTTGCTGGTCGCTATACTCGCGGTCCATGTCAGCAAGATCACCGCCCAAAACGCGAAAACACCCGTCAGCTGTTGGCTCCACTTCGAGTTTTCTGGTGATCCGTATTTGGCCGGTGACGGCACCGATGGCGTTGGCCACATCCGCGTTTTGCGGAACGATGGCGAGCGTACCGAGTTTTACGCCCACATCAGGGTAATAGCTGCTTGCACCGGCACCCAATCCAATGACGGGCCGATCCAGCCGAACGGAAAAGCTGGCAATATCACTTTCGCCGTTGAGAGCGCGTTGCGCCAACTCAGATCTGGCAAGCGCCTCTCCATCGCCGCCGATGGCTGTTTCAAGGCAGCGTTGTGCGCTCAAATGCACCAACCGGGCGACGATAGTTTCGGCCAAATCGGTGCCCGAAGGTGCCAGCGGTTTGCCGTAACCGTCTCTTTGTTGTGCCAGAATGTTCAGTCCAAGCGCGGCGGCCTCTTTGTCCCAATGGCTCATATTGCCAAGGACATGCTGTGCATCGGAAGGCGTCACCGCGCTCATTTGCGCCAAACCTCTTTTGACCAATACGCGAAGGCTTGCCTGCGCGCTTTGACCTTTGAGCACAATCGAAGCTCGTTCTGGTTGCTCCGGGAGTTGATCGAGCAGCGCCATTTCTGTTTTTGACAGGCCCGAGACGGCGTGATCAGCGCTGGCCCGGCGCCACACAAACATGCCGGCCAGCCGATCTGGGAAGGGCGCATTCAACTGTGTTTCAAGCTTCTTTGTGACCGTGTGACCATATGTTTTCCCCAAAAGGGAAAGTGGAACCACCCTTTCGGGCCCCAATTCTATGGAAGGGCTCAACCGGTTACCGCCAATTTTGACAGCGCTATCGCCGCCCAAACCATGCGTTTGGATGGCAATCGCCTTAACCATGGTGCGCAATCGACCAACGGTCGCACCATTGGCATCGATTTTTGGCATACCGTTTTCAAGAAGGGCGATATCCGTCGTGGTACCACCAATATCAGACACAAGCGCCTCATCGCATTCGGTGAGAAAATGCGCCCCCACCAGACTGGCGGCCGGACCCGACAAAATGGTTTCGATCGGACGCTGGCGCGCAAAGCTTTGGGAAACAAGGGAGCCGTCGCCACGCACCACCATCAGCGGGCAATTAATACCGACAGAACCGAGCTGTTGGGAGACGGCATCCAACAACCGGTCGATCAGCGGTACAAGGCGAGAGTTCAAAAGCGTTGTCAGCGCACGGCGCGGCCCGTCCAACTCCCCCGACAGTTCATGGCTGCATGTGACCGGTTTTCCGGTTCTCTCCTGCAGGGCATCGCGTAGCGCAATTTCATGTTCCGGGTTGCGCACAGCAAAGAGCCCCGCCACGCCAAAACCGGCCACATCGGGAAGTCCATTGACAATATCTTCAACAGCTGCCTGCAGATCAAAAGCTTTGGCGCGCCCATGCACATCATGTCCGCCCTCGACAAAAATGGCCGGGTCGTTGCCGAGTGTCTCGCGCAGACCGGCCCGGTCGAGATCATTTTCTTCAAACCCGACCATGACAAGACCGGCTCTAGCACTGTGGCCCTCCACCAACGCATTGGTTGCCAAAGTTGTGGAGATGCAGGTCAGTGAAATCTCATCGGCTGAAACCTCGCCTTGTTGTGAGAACAGTGCACCCAGCGCTTCTCCAATGCCGATGGCAAGGTCGTGATGGCTGGTCAGCGCCTTGGTTTTGGCGACAACGCGGCGGTGCTCGTCATCATAGATAACAGCATCGGTATATGTTCCGCCCGTATCCAGGCCAATGAAGAAGGGCATGGCTATTCCAAAAACCTGCCCCTACCGCTTGCACACTTTCATCGGCAAGCCATTTTGCGCCTGGACCGTCAGTTTTTGCACCGGCCATGGGTTGAGCCCGGGCGTGGGTTCAAAGCGGAATTCTTTCAATAGCAATGCCAATGCGATCACCGCCTCCTGCATGGCAAAGGTCGCGCCGATGCACACACGTGGCCCAACACCGAACGGCAGATATTGGAACCGGTCGATCTGATCGCGGTTTTCGGGCCAAAAACGCGATGGCATAAAAGCATTGGGTTTGGTCCAGTATTGCCGATGCCGGTGCAGCACCCACGGCATGGCCAAAACCGTGTCGTCCTTGTTAATTTTCAACGTCTCGCCATCAGAAAAGGTAAAGGTTTCGCTTTGCACCGCCCTGCGGTTAAGGTTGGCCGCTGGCGGGTAAAGGCGCATGGCTTCTTCAAAGGCCGCGCGTGTCTTGGGCATTTTTCCCAGCCATTCGACAGGTGGTGGATCATCGGCAAGCACCTCATCGATTTCGCTCTCGATGAGTGCCAGTTCGTGCGGCGCGTTTGCCAGGCAATAGAGCGTCCAACCGAGCGCGCGCGCCGTCGTCTCATGCCCTGCACCGATGAAGGTGATTAGATTATCCTCGATCTCGTCGGCTGAAAGGCCTTCCGGTCCTTCAGCGTTGAGGAGTAACGTTAGAAAATCATTCTGTACGTTCCCCGGATCATCGCGCATTTTACGACGGCGCTGTTCCATGGTTCGCCGCACAACCTTGCGAAATTTTTCCATCACCCCGCGCCCGCGAATTCGTTTGATGCGAGGCAACCACTCGGGTGCTTTGATAAGATCAAGCGGATCGACTTTGCCCATGGTGGAAAGAAGCCTATCCACATCATCGGCAAAGTCCATGCCGTCGGTCATCACCTCATCGGAGAAGAGCGTGACCGCCAGAACTTCGTAGGTCAGTTCAGTCATGTCGACAGAAATGTCCCAAACCGCCTCTTTTTCTCGGTAGCGATCGAGAAACTGGTCGACCCGGGCCTTCATCATATCGGCAAAGCCGTGAATATGTTTGGGCGTAAAGACCGGTGCCATTGCCTTGCGCGAGCGTTTCCAGACTTCGCCTTCCGCGGTCAGCAGTCCATCGCGCAATATCGGCCGAAGTATCAGCTGCCTAACACGCGCCATCTCATAGTTCCTGGCGTTGTCCACCAGAACATGTCGGATCAACTCCGGATGGTTCGCGATAATGGTCGTATCATTAAACAGTGCCGTCCTGATATAGGTCTTGGTGTAGGATGGCTCACCCCAAAGCTCTAGCGGATTGCGCATGGCGGTCCGCACCAACTCCAAACGGGACGGTGGACGGGTGCGCGGGACAGGGTATGGCGGAACAAAAGGTTGTGGTTTTGTATCCATGATCAATTCTCTGCCTTTGGCAGAGACTATGGGGGCATGCCGTCTTTCTTCAAACGTTAAGGTTGTGACAAAGTGCGACATCCGGTCTGCCGAACAGAACCGGTTCGGCGTTTTCAGCCCAAAGTGGAAATTTGGTCATGGCATAGGCAAATGGTTCAGACGCAAGGAAACGTTCCAGCCAACCGATCACATGGTGCCAATCTTGTGCCCAAAACCAGTCTTTATCTACATGCGCATATTGGCGCACGAACGGTAAAACGGCAAAATCAGCCCAACTAGCCTTATCGCCCAGCAGCCAGTCTGATCGCGTCAACCTCGCTTCGTAGTCGCGGATGGTCAACGCCGCCATGTCGCGCTGCTCTTCGGCTGCCACAGCTTCGTCCGGGTAGCGACCCGGATATTTGTAGCGATCAAGCGCGCGTTTGAACGGCCCGTCGTTTGTATCGATGATCGCAGCAGTTTGAGCTCTATTTTTAGAAAGCCAGTTCTCCGGGTCATTCAGCGACAAAGCCCACTGGCCAACATCGCGGCTTTCATCAATCACCCTTCCATCCGGTAGCACCAAAACCGGCACCGTTGCCTTGGGTGAAGCCTCGATCATCGGCTGCGGTTTGTCGCGCAACACGATCTCGCGCAACTCGACCTGCTGTGCGGCGCTTGTGATCGCCAACCGCGCCCGCATCGCATAAGGGCAACGCCGAAATGAATAGAGGATGGGCATTGGTGTTTTTTTCATAACGGACTAATTAAGCGCGGAAAGCAAACCAATCAAATTATCATCTAACGGGGAAACTGCCATGAAAACGCGCAAACTCGGCCGCACGGGCATTGATGTGCCGGAAATCTGCCTGGGCACCATGACCTGGGGCTCCCAAAACAACGAGCAGGAAGCGCACGAGCAAATGGACTATGCCGTCAAATTCGGCGTCAATTTCTTCGATACCGCTGAGATGTATCCGACGACCCCCTTTAAGACCGAAACCCACGGCACGACGGAACGCTTTATTGGTACGTGGTTCGCCAAGCGCGCAAAACGCGATGATGTGATCTTGGCGACCAAAGTCATCGGTCCCGGCGGACATGGCATTGATGGTGGCCGTCCCCATGATTTTCAGAAGGTGAAAAAGGCCTGTGAGCGCTCGCTTGAACGCCTGCAGACCGATTATATCGACCTTTATCAGATCCATTGGCCGAACCGTGGTTCTTATCACTTCCGTCAGAACTGGGGCTATGCGCCCTGGAAGCAGGACAAAGCCAAGGCACTGGATGACACGAGCGAGATTTTGCGCGCCCTTGATGAACTGGTGAAAGAAGGCAAGATCCGCCATGTGGGCCTTTCAAATGAGACCGTTTGGGGCACAATGCAATATCTCAAACTGGCAGAGAAGAACGGTTGGCCGCGCGTCGCTTCTGTCCAGAATGAGTATTCCATGCTGCACAGACTGCATGATCTGGATATGGCGGAGATGAGCCACCACGAGGATGTCGGCCTCCTAACCTATACGTCGCTGGCTGGCGGTTTGTTATCCGGCAAATATGAAAATGGTGACATCCCGGAAGGCACGCGCGGTGCGATTAACCCCGGTCTCCATGGCCGCATTCACGAACGTTCAGCACCAGCAACAACCGTTTACTTGAATATCGCCAAGAAGCACGGGCTCGATCCCACCAAAATGGCTTTGGCCTGGTGTCTGACAAAACCATTTGTCACCTCGATCATCATCGGTGCAACCTCCTTGGAGCAACTAAAGACCTGCATTGATGCGGAGCAACTCGAACTCTCAGATGAGGTCATCCAAGATATTGAGACGGCTAATCAATATCATCCGATGCCGTTCTAGTTCACTTTCTTGACATCTCAAACTTGCGGAGTAATCCTTCGGGAAGGGACGATTGGTTGGAAGTTTGAACGGAGATCCAATATGCCAGGTCGCTCTTTCCTTTCTCTATTCTTGTTTTTGCTTGCACTGTTGTTGCCCATACAAAGCGCACATGCCGATAAAATTCGGCGCGGTTGTGCGGGCACGATTCTTTTAAAGCCGGTCACCAATGTTCCGCTGCCCGCAGGGCGGACGGTCATGGCCCGCATGGATTCCAGCCGTGTTTGCAACCGTCCCGACAATTGCCGTCTCGATGCCTATAAAGCTATCCGAGCTTGCGTTAGCGACATGTGGCAGTTGCGTTGGCAACACAAATTGCCGGCAAGCTGCCAAACAACATCGCGGGCGAGCGGGCGCAGCCACTTCACTTTTGGTTGGGCTCAGAACTTCAGCGGCCTTCCAAACGGGCAAAACAGCTTGAAGGATCGGATTGAAGCGCGAGTTTGCTGTCAAAATCCGAGGCCGCAAGAAAGTTATCGAGTGCAAGTTCATTGGAATAGCGGGGGCGATAGTGGATGCGGTGGTTCCCGGTCATCCAAGGGCACCGAGCAATTCATTTCCAATTATGACATCAATTGCCCGGCTCTTCGCCAAAACGGCCTTTGCGGCTGATCAGGCCGCTTTTTTAGCGCTTACCTGATAGTCCTTGATCGCTTCAAACACGATGTCGGGCGCGCGCTCGGCCTCGTAGTTCAGCGAGAAAGCGTTTTCCGCCAAAAAGACCGGATCACCATCCAGATCCCGTGCGATGGATGCACGTTGCTTGGCAACGAACTCATCCAGTGCTTCGCGTTTATCCGATGAAATCCAGCGACAAACAGAAAAGCGCGCGGTCTCAAAAGCGACGGGCAAACCATATTCGACGTCAAGGCGCGCTTCCAACACGTCAAGCTGCAGGGCGCCTACCACACCAACAACAGAAGGCGATCCATCTTCCGGGATAAAGAGCTGCACCACGCCTTCTTCAGCCATTTGCTGTAGCGCCTCGGTCAGCTTTTTACCTTTCATGGCGTCTTTCAAGCGGACGCGCCGCAAGATCTCAGGTGCAAAGTTGGGCACGCCGTGAAAGACAAGCGGTTCACCTTCAGTCAGCGTGTCGCCAATACGCAAAGCACCATGATTGGGAATGCCCACCACATCGCCCGCGAGCGCTGTATCGGCGGTCTGGCGCTGGTGGGCAAAGAAGAACTGCGGCGCCGAAAGTGTGATCGCCTTGCCGGTCCGCGACAGCGTCGCTTTCATGCCACGGTTCAGCGCGCCTGAACAAACGCGTGCAAAGGCAATTCGGTCGCGGTGATTGGGGTCCATATTGGCCTGAATCTTGAACACAAAGGCACTGAGCTTCGGCTCGGTCGCTACCACTTCGCGGCTTTCCGCCTTTTGTGCCTTGGGCGGTGGCGCAAACTCGCCCAGTGCCTCAATCAAATCGCGGACACCAAAGTTTCGTAGCGCAGACCCCCAGTAAACAGGGGTAAGATGCCCTTCGAGATAGGCTTGTTGGTCAAACGGATTACAGGCTTCGCGCGCCAGATTGACCTGGTCGGCAAACTCTTCACGTTCATTTTCAGGTAGCATGCCAGCGACGCTATCAGCTTCCGGGCCGTTGACCTGGGTGCGGTCCACCTGCTCATCCGCACCGCGCACCGCGTTTTTGGACAGATGATAGGTGCCGCAAAAGGTTTTCGCACGGCCGATGGGCCAAGTGACTGGCGCAGTGTCCAGCGCCAGCTTCTCCTCCACTTCATCGAGAATTTCGAAGGGATCGCGGCTTTCACGGTCCATTTTGTTGACAAAGGTGATGATCGGAATGTCACGTAGCCGGCACACTTCAAACAGTTTGAGTGTGCGCGGTTCTATCCCCTTGGCGGCGTCGATCACCATCACCGCTGAGTCGACCGCCGAAAGCGTGCGATAGGTGTCGTCCGCAAAATCTTCGTGACCGGGCGTGTCGAGAAGATTGAAGACATTGTCCCCATATTCGAACGTCATCACGGATGTGACGACCGAAATGCCTCGCTCGCGCTCGATTTTCATCCAGTCAGACCGGGACTGTGTGCGGTTCTTTTTGGCTTTGACTTCACCGGCCAATTGAATGGCACCGCCAAACAAAAGCAACTTTTCCGTCAGCGTGGTTTTACCGGCATCTGGGTGGGCGATGATCGCGAAGGTGCGTCGGCGCGACACTTCATTTTTGAAATCGATGGGCATGATGGCTCAGCTTTTTTCGGCTGCTTGGCAGGCCGCCGGGATTTAGTCAACGGACCAAGGGAGCGGATACTTGACCGAACCGCTGATCCGTTTGATCAATCCGCAATGAGCATTCCACACATCGAAATATTTCAGTTGCCGTATGCGCAAGGTATCCCGTTGCCCGCCTATGAAACGGACGGTGCAGCGGGCATGGATTTGCGCGCGGCTGTCGGCGAAGGCGAAACGCTAACCTTGGCACCGGGTTCCCGGGATCTCATTCCGACCGGTTTGATCATGGCGATCCCTGACGGTTTCGAGGGCCAGGTGCGCCCGCGATCCGGCTTGGCCCTCAAGCATGGCATCACCTGCCTGAACACGCCGGGGACAATTGATGCTGACTATCGCGGTGAAATCAAAGTGCTTCTTGTTAATCTGGGTCATGAGCCATTTATCATCACGCGCGCTATGCGGATTGCCCAAATGGTTATCGCACCGGCCATCCAAGCGCAGTTGCGGCCGGTCAACAGCCCGCCAAACGGTACCGAACGGGGCGCGGGTGGATTTGGATCGACGGGGTCGGGCTAGTGCTTGTCTAGCCAACCGGCGGGCGAGCGAAAACCAAGCGCGGATGGCCGGTTTGGAAATCACGCCGCCAATTGCGTTGGTGAACCGCTCATGCGGTAAGAAATGGCTTCGGCGATGTGGATGCGCCCGACGTCATTTGAGCCATCCAGGTCAGCGAGCGTGCGTGCCACTTTTAAAATACGGTGATAGCCACGAGCCGAGAAGTGCATTTTTTCAGCCGCTTCTGCCAGGAGGTTGATCGCGTTGGCTTCCGCTTGTGCCACATCCTCAATGAGCGCGGTTGGACAGTGCGCGTTTGTGATCGAAGAATCGCCAACGAGCGCACCATATCGTTCAGCCTGACGCGCACGCGCTTCAGCAACCCGCGCTCCGATTTGCGCGCTGGTCTCACCGGTTCGGTTACGGATCAAGTCGCCGGGCATAATGGCGGGGACATCAATGCGCAGATCAATACGATCCAGCAGCGGACCGGAAATCCGCGCCTGGTAGTCGAGCGCGCACTTCGGCGCTCGCGCACACGTGTGCCCCGGTTGCCCCACCATGCCGCATCGGCAGGGGTTCATTGCTGCAATCAACTGGATTTTTGCCGGATAAGACACCCGGTGATTGGCGCGCGCGATGACGCATTCACCGGTTTCGAGCGGTTGTCGCAAACTGTCCAGAACCTGTGGCGTAAACTCAGGCAGTTCATCAAGGAAGAGAACCCCATTATGCGCCAGCGATACCTCGCCGGGTCTAACACGAAGCCCGCCTCCGACCATCGCCGCCATGGAGGCTGAATGGTGCGGGGCGCGAAAGGGTCGCCTGTCGGTGAGTGCACCGCCCGCCAGCTCACCGGCGACTGACTGAACCATCGAGACATCCAATAGTTCGCGTGCCGACAGCGGTGGCAGGATCGATGCGAGGCGCTGGGCCAACATCGATTTTCCCGAACCGGGCGGTCCGCTCATAAGTAGGTTATGGCCACCGCCAGCGGCAACCTCCAGCGCACGCTTGGCGGTTTCCTGTCCTTTCACATCAGCCATGTCCGGCAGGTTTGCAGGCAAAGCGTGCGATACCGCGACAGGACGGGAAAGAACTTGCGTGCCGCGAAAATGATTTGCGAGCCCAATCAAAGACATGGGGGCCAGAATATCCATATCGGCATCGGCCCATGCTGCTTCCGGTCCACACGCTTTGGGACAAATCAGTCCCTTATTGTCGGCATTGGCGGCGATGGCCGCAGGCAAGGCTCCGGTTACTGGTGCAATCGTACCGTCCAGTGAAAGCTCACCCAAAACAACATAACGCGACAGCGCGTCACTCGGGATTGCACCGAGGGCTGCCATCAAGCCAAGCGCAATAGGCAGATCAAAATGTGATCCCTCTTTTGGCAGATCAGCCGGTGCCAAATTCACGGTTACTTTTTTCGGCGGCATGGAAAGGCCCGATGCGTGCAAGGCTGCTTGAACGCGCTCGCGGCTCTCCGCGACTGCCTTGTCCGGCAAACCAACAATATGCATGCCTTGCTTGCCTGGCGCGACCATTACCTGCACGTCTACATCGACGGCCTCTATGCCCCGAAACGAAACCGTCGATACATGCGAAACCATTTTTCTGCCCCTGAAATACAACCAATACGCGCTGGAGTGTGACCTGCCCCGCCACAATTACGCCCGCCTCACCCGAAGTTACGCACAACTTCTCGAACAAGTAAAGAACAAATTAAGAACAAATGCATCCCTAGGGTGTATTCAGGTTGTACTGGGTTGTGCCAAAGAACAAACCTACCCCAAGGTTAGGTTATTGACGCGCTTCTATCGCGTCCCAAAACAAGGCCGCGATATCGGCACCGCCAAACTTTTTCACCTCGCGAATGCCGGTAGGCGACGTCACATTGATTTCTGTCAGTCGGTCACCAATCACATCGATTCCCACTAAAATCTGGCCCATTTCTTTCAGACGTGGGCCGATGGCGGCACAGATTTCCAGGTCGCGCTCTGTCAGTTGATCGGCAATCGCTTGACCGCCCACATGCATGTTGGAACGTGCATCTCCCTCCGGCGGTATGCGGTTGATTGAGCCGACAGCTTCACCATCAATGAGGATAACCCGCTTGTCGCCTGCGCGCACATCGGGCAGATATTGTTGGATCATCAATTGCTCGCGCGAAAGACCGCCGAACATCTCCAGGAGCGATGACAGGTTTTGATCGTCCTTGCGCAAAAAGAAGACGCCGGCGCCCCCATTGCCGAATAGCGGTTTGACGATGATGTCACCAAAATCGGCGCGAAACGCTTTGATCTGTTCGGGGTCGTTGGTTACCAGTGTCGGAGGCATCAGCTCGGGAAATTCGGTGACGAAAATCTTTTCTGGCAAATTGCGCACGAAATGCGGATCATTCACGACCAGCGTGTCGGGATGCACCCGCTCCAGAAGGTGCGTTGTTGTGATGTAGTGCATGTCAAATGGCGGGTCTTGCCGCAGCAGCACGACATCGACATCGGCCAATTCAACGCGCTCTGCCGGCCCCAGATCATAATGATCGCCTTCCACGTCACGCACATTGAGTTTCTGCATTATGGCAAACACCGCACCGTCACGCATCGATAGTTTGTCGGGCGTGTAGTGCCAGAGCTCATGGCCGCGCGCCTGTGCCTCCAGGGCCAACGCAAATGTGGTGTCCCCGGCGATCTGCACCGTTGAAATATGATCCATCTGGATGGTAACGCGCAGCTTCATATCAGCCCCCAATTTCCGGTTATATGCGCTCAGATTGAGCAGCGCAGGCGTGAATGCAAGCCTTAAGGCGTGTAAATTGATGGGACGTGCAGGGGCCAGCGGTATGGCAAGACGGCGACCAAATCATAGCGTATCGAGAGTTGGCCATAATCACGTTGGCGACCCAACCAAATGTCACCTGCCGCTTCGATACGCCTGAGCGCAGTGACCGTTACAGCATCATGGGCTTCGGCCAGCGTCTTTCGTGCTTTGACCTCAACCATGAGGACAAGATCGCCCCGCCGCGCGATGAGATCAACTTCACCGGCCTTGGTTTTGAAGCGACGCGCGACCACGCGAAAACCGCGAAACAGAAGCGCCAGCTCTGCCAAAATCTCAGCGCGGCGTCCCCTTTTTTCCGCCCGCTGCCGTTCAAAAGCCGTGCGTTTAGCCATCAACGTCTTTCATCTCCACAAGCCGTTGGTAGAGGCCAGATTTGGGAAGTCCGGTCTGTTCTGATGCTGTTTTGGCGGCTTTTGACGCGGGCATTTGCTTTGCGAGACCAACAAGCAAATTGTCCAGCTCTTCCTGCGAGTATTCGACCAGCGTTGGCTCAGCGGGCTCGATCAAAATCACGATCTCCCCCTTGGGAGGGTCCGCTTCAAAATGCGTTGCAACGTCGGCGGCTGTGCCGCTTACTATCGTCTCAAACCGCTTGGTCAACTCACGCGCCACAACAACCGCGCGCGCGGACCCCATCGTTTCGACGATCGTGGAGAGCGTTTTTGTCAGACGGGCAGGAGATTCATAGAAGATCAACGTGGAAGTCGCGTTCAATAGACTTGTCAATCGGTCTGCTCTTGCCTTCACTTTCGTCGGCAAAAACCCGCAGAATCGGAAGTCGTCGGTCGGCAGCCCTGAGACGCTCAATGCCGCGATCAAAGCGGAGGGGCCGGGAACGGCAAAAACGTCATAACCGGCACCGCGGGCCTCATGCACGAGACGGTATCCGGGATCTGAAATAAGCGGAGTTCCGGCATCCGAAACAAGCGCGACAGACTTGCCTGCATCCAACGCCATCATAATTTCGGCACCTGCCTTGTCCGCATTGTGCTCATGATAGGCGATCAGCTTTTGGTTGATGGCATAGCGATCCAGCAACCGGCGTGTCATGCGCGTGTCTTCACAAGCCAAAATATCGCAGCCCGCAATCGTTTCCAGCGCCCGTATGGTAATGTCGCGCAAATTGCCAATGGGTGTCGCCACAATATATAGACCAGGTGCCTGCGGCGGCGCTAAAAAGCCACGCGCGCCGATTTGATATTCTCCGCTCATGGGACGAAATCCAACACCATAATACCGTCAATGCCGCCGTCTGCGGCCTCGACCAACTGCTTGCCAACGGCTTGGTGTTTTGGATCATTGAGATAGGTATCACGCGCTGCTTCACCGTCGAAGTCGAACCAGAAGATGTGGCGAAATCCGTGCACGACCGGTTCTTCCGGACTGACGTTGGGCCGGTGCTGAAAATCGGTTATCCCGCCCAGATGCGTGCGCAGTGCGAATAATTGACCCATCAGGTCGGCAATTTGCGCGCCGCTTATGTCGTCCTTGAACCGGACCGCCACAATATGCCGGATCGGTTTGGTCATACTGCCAACTCCGCCAGCACAGCATTCAGAACGATCCGGCCTTTTGCAGTTGCGCGTATCTTTGAATTTCCCATGCGCTCAATCATGCCCAGATCAATCATCGCCTGCAACTTGTTGGGCGCAATGGTTTGGCCCGCCATCATTTCATAGCGGGCCAAGTCAAATCCTTCTGTCAATCGCAGCCCCATGACCAGCATCTCATCCGCCTGCTGGTCGCGCGTCAACTCGGTTTGGCTGACAAAGCCATGAGCCTTTTCGTTGACCAGCGCCGCCCATGTTTCGGGGTGCTTCTCACACTCTGTTGCGATTTTCTGATCGCCTTTTGTCGTCAGCCTTCCATGCGCGCCCGGGCCGACGCCCGCATAGTCGCCATAACGCCAATAGGTTAGATTGTGCCGCGCCTGCGCTGCAAGCGCGGCATGGTTGGAAACCTCATAGACCGGAAGCCCAAGCTCGGCGGTGACCGATTGGGTGACCTCATACATGTCCGCTGCCAGTTCGTCGTCCGGCAAAATCAACTTGCCCGATTGGTGCAGTGACTTGAACGGTGTGCCTTCTTCAATGGTGAGTTGATAAAGCGACAAATGATCGGCAGCGAAACCTATCGCGCGCCGCAGCTCTGCTTCCCAACTCTCCGGCGTTTGATTCGGTCGGGCATAGATCAAATCGAACGACATGCGCTCAAATGTACTACGCGCCAGATCGATGGCTTGGAGGGCTTCATCAACGCTGTGCAAGCGACCCAGAAACTTCAAATCGCTATCATCAAGCGCCTGCACACCAAGAGATACGCGATTGACGCCAAATGCACGATAAGCCTTGAACCGTGCCGCATCAGCCGAGGCCGGATTGGCTTCCATTGTGATTTCGATACTGTCTGGAATTCCCCATGCCTTATCAATCGCCCCAAGAATGGCGTCGAGCGTTTCAGGTGCCATGAGCGATGGCGTGCCCCCGCCAAAGAAAACGCTGGTGACTGATTGCGGGCCGCAAACGTCCCGGACATACTCGATTTCTTTCAGATAGGCTTGCGCAAATTGCTGCTGATCGACCGGCTTGTGGCGGACATGCGAGTTAAAATCGCAATAGGGGCATTTGGCAGCGCAAAAGGGCCAATGGACATAGACCCCAAAGCCCGGCGTGCCATCGTCAGCTAAGATCAAAACCTTCTTCCGCCAACAGTTTGAACGCGCGGGCGCGGTGCGAAAGCGCGGTATTGTGCCCCGGCTTCCACCCGTGCTTCTCGTCTGCCGTCATCTCGCCAAATGTGCGCTCGTGGCCCTTGGGCACGAAAACGGGGTCGTAGCCAAATCCAAGGTCGCCGCGGGGCGGCCAAATTAGATGACCGGGCGCGATGCCTTCAAAAAACTCGCAATGACCATCTGGATAGGCCAAGCAGAGCGTGGCGTTAAAGGCGGCCTTTCGCTGCGCTTGTGCAACAGCGCCCAGCGCAGTCAGCTTTTTTTCGACCATCTCCATGGCCATATAAAAGTCCCGTCCACTGCCATCGGGTTTTTCCGCCCAATCGGCAGTATAAACACCCGGCGCACCGTCCAGCGCGTCAACGGTGATCCCGCTATCATCGGATAGGGCAGGCAATCCGGTCGCTTCCATGGCAGCAACGGCTTTGGTCTTGGCGTTGTCGCGAAATGTGGTGCCCGTTTCTTCCGGCTCCGGCAGGTTCAACTCACCGGCAGAAACAATATCAAATCCAAACGGCGAAAAGAGCCCGCGCATTTCGCGCAGCTTGCCCGCATTATGCGTTGCCAGTACCAATCGGCAGGGTGCGAGCTTGCGACGCGCCATGGCAATCAAGAACCGATTGCTTGCTTTTGCAGGTCGACCAGTTCGGCAATCGATTTTTGCGCATGGGCAAACAGCGTGTCGAACTCATCGCGGGAAAAGGGTGCGCCTTCCGCCGTCCCTTGAATTTCGACGATGCCGCCAGAGCCGGTCATCACAAAGTTGGCGTCAGTTTCAGCGTTGGAATCCTCGGCATAGTCCAGGTCTGTCACCGCTTCGCCCTGGTAAATACCGCACGAAACAGCGGCGATGTGGTCTTTGATGACCCGCGTTTTTGATGCCATCTGACGTTGGTGCATCCAGTCAAGGCAGTCATGCAAGGCAACCCAACCGCCGGTAATTGCGGCGGTGCGTGTGCCACCATCGGCTTGGATGACATCGCAGTCGATGGTTATTTGGCGCTCGCCCAATGCTTCCAAATCGACAATAGCGCGCATGGAGCGACCGATCAGACGCTGGATTTCCTGGGTGCGTCCACCCTGTTTGCCGGCAGCCGCTTCGCGGCGCATGCGCTCACCGGTTGCACGCGGCAACATCCCATATTCAGCCGTGACCCAACCACGACCCGTGTTGCGCATCCAACCGGGCACACGTTCTTCAAGACTGGCCGTGCAAAGCACATGCGTGTCGCCAAATTTCACAAGGCATGAACCTTCAGCGTGCTTTGAAAAACCGCGTTCAAAACTGACGGAACGCATTTGATCGGCCGTGCGGCCAGACGGGCGGGACATGGACACTCCTTGAATTTGGGTGGCCATGTACGGCATCGCTCTCCACTTGCATACCCGTGACAGTCGCTTCTACCTCTTTATTACAGGTTTCATGTCGCCTATCATGGGCGGATATCACCGGTTGACGTATCGATGAATGATGAACAGCAGCGTTTGAACGACCAGATGGACGAACGGGCGCGCGATATTTTTCGCCGCATCGTCGAATCATACCTCACGCAAGGCGAGCCGGTTGGTTCGCGCAGCCTCTCAAAGCAATTGCCGGTGGCGCTGTCTCCTGCGTCCGTGCGCAACGTGATGAGCGATCTGGAAGCGCTGGGCCTGGTCTATGCGCCTCACGTTTCTGCCGGGCGGATGCCGACCGAACAGGGGCTTCGCTTTTTTGTCGATGCCTATATGGACACCGGCGAAATCTCCGAGGCCGAACGGCGTCTTGTTGATCAGCAGTTGGATGTCAGCGGCGGTGCCGACACCGAGCGCGTGCTGACCGAGGCCTCAACCATGCTCTCTAACGTCTCTCGCGGGGCAGGGTTGGTCCTGACATCAAAGCGCGAGGGCACACTCAAACACATAGAGTTTGTTCAGCTGGAGGCCACCAAGGCGCTGGCTGTCCTGGTTTGGGATCGCGGCGATGTAGAGAACCGGGTCATCGAGGTGCCAGCCGGCATGACGACGTCACAAATGTCGGAAGCGGCCAAGTTCCTCAATCATCATGCACGGGGCGAAACGCTTTCCGGTGCGCGCGACAAACTGGATGCGCAGCGTGAGACCATCCGCATGGAGTTGGATGACCTCAGCGCTGATCTGGTCGAACGCGGTCTTGTTTTCTGGGGCGGCAGCAATGATGCAACCAGTCCCAAACAACTCATCGTCCGTGGTCGATCCAATCTGCTGGGAGACCTCAATGATGAGGAGGACATCGCCCGCGCCAAGCTTTTACTCGATGATCTGGAACGAAAAGACGAAATCATTCAGATGCTCGACCGCTCGGAAACGGGGTCGGGCGTGCGTATCTTTATCGGTTCAGAGAACCGGCTATTCTCGCTTTCCGGATCGTCACTTCTGGTGGCGCCCTACCGCGACGGGGATAGAAAAGTGGTGGGCGCACTTGGCGTCATCGGCCCCACAAGGCTGAATTATGCCCGCATCGTTCCCATGTTGGACTATACCGCTCAGATCATTTCAAAAATGATCGAAGAAAAATAACTCAGGCCCCATTTGCACTCTGGCCTTGATTTTTCCACATACAGACTTGATATCCGCGTCACGAAAATTTCCGCATAAAAATAGTGGTATGATCCATGGCCGACGACCCGCAGACGCCTGAAAATGAAGACTTGGAATATGATGCGCGCAGCCGCGATTCGCTGAAAAAGGCAGCAGACAGCCTTTTGAAAGCTGATCGTGCAGCCCGCAAACGCGCCTCGGCAGAAAGTGCAGATGAGTTCGCCGATTATGATGACGGTGAAAGTCCGATCTTTGGCGAAGGCGAGGCCTATGCGGCAGACGCTGACATTGCAGGCGTGATTGGCGCTGAAATGGAAAAAATGCAGGCCGAGATCCAGGAATTGAAAGACCAGAACCTTCGCCTTGTTGCCGAAATGGAAAATCTGCGCCGCCGCACGCAGCGCGAAGTTGGTGATGCCAAACAATATGCGGTCGCCAATTTTGCCCGCGATATGCTCGGCGTTAGCGACAATCTGGCGCGCGCCATCGAAGCGGTGCCAGCGGAAAAACGCGAAAGCGGCTCTGATGATTTCAAAGCGCTGTTGGAAGGCGTTGAGCTCACCGGCAAGTCGATGCTGTCAACGATGGAGCGCCACGGTGTCAAACAGCTTAATCCCGAAAATGAGAAGTTCGATCCCAACTTCCATCAGGCCATGTTTGAAGTTCAGGATCCGAACGTACCGAACAATACTGTCATGAGCGTGGTTCAGCCCGGCTATTCGATCGGCGAACGCGTGTTGCGCCCGGCTATGGTTGGCGTCGCCAAGGGTGGTCCGAAAGTCGCCGCCGCTGACCCCGCTACATCAGAAGAGAGTGGTCGGTCCGAAGGCGAAACCGGCGAAGATTAATCTACCCGTTTAAGAACTGATTAACCATAAGTCACTTACCTGTCCTTATCAAAATCTGATGGGGCAAATATGGTCAGACTTGCATTTGGATGCGCGCTTGCATGCGCGTCGATAACGCATGCGTATGCGGAAAATCACAACATTTACTCACCCACACCGCTCGCCGAGCAGGCGCCGGAATTTTCCTGGACCGGGGCTTATATCGGGGCACACACAGGTATCAACACCGTCGCGGTGAGCGATGGATTTGGCAGTTCAGACGGGTTTCTAGGCGGCTTCCATGCCGGTTTTTTGTTTCAAGCCAATCGATTTGTTGGCGGCGCGGAAGTTGACCTGAGTGGTGGGTCAGCTGTGGTCGATGGGGTGGAGTTCACCGGATTTGCCAGCGCCAGACTGCGCGGTGGCTTGGCGGTGGACCGGGCGCTGGTATCCGGCACGTTCGGGGTAGCTAGCTCTTATATTACCTCAGCCATCTCATCCGACCTGGATTTGTCGGCAAACAGCAGTGGTTATGTTTTTGGCGGCAGCTTTGACTACGCTGTTACGAGCAAAGCGATACTGGGTGTCGAATATTTGCAGTACCGATTTGATGATTACAACGAATCGGGCATCGACATTTCAACGCACTCGCTTCGCCTTAAGGCCAGCTACAAATTCAACTAGTGATCAGGCCATTGTCGATGGCAGCTTGGCGCAGGGAAACTTGCGGCCGGGGACCGATCTGTTCGATGACCATGGATGCTGCCATCGAGCCCAAGCGTGCGCAATCATCGAACGCCCGCCCCGCCGTATAGCCGTATAGAAAACCAGCCGCATAAAGATCACCAGCACCTGTTGTGTCGGTGCGGTTGGAAATCGGATGCGCTTCAACTGCCACCTGGTTGTGAGGTGTCGCCACGATGGATCCTTTGGGCCCCAGGGTCACGGCCGCCACTCTGCAGTCTTGCGCTAGCGCATTGATGGCGGTCCGTAGATCACCCGTCTGATAAAGGGACTGCGCCTCATCGCCATTGGCAAAAACAATGTCCACAGTTCCCGAACGCATCAGTTCCAAAAACTCATCACGATAGCGATCCACGCAAAAGGGGTCGGACAGTGTCATGGCAACTTCTCGGTCATGGGCATGGGCGATACGAGCCGTTTCGCGGATGGCATCTTTTGCCCGGGGCGGGTCCCAAAGATAACCTTCAAAATAGGTAACTTTGGATTGGGCGGCTTTGTCTTCTTCCACATCATCGGGCGTCAGCTCAACGCATGCGCCCAGGTAGGTGTTCATCGAGCGCTCGCCATCGGGCGTGACAAAAATCATAGAGCGTGCGGTCGGCGGCGCCTCAAATAGCGGATTGGTATCAAACGCCACACCTTGCGCTCGGATATCGTGGCGGAAAATATCGCCTAGATGATCGTTGCAGACCTTGCCGAAATAGGCCGCCTTGCCGCCAAATGATGCCACGCCCGCGGCTGTGTTGCCGGCACTGCCGCCGGATGTTTCCACGGCAGGTCCCATGCGGTCATAAAGCAGTGTTGCCCGCTCCGCATCGATGAGGTTCATGGCGCCTTTTATGATGCCATTGTCATGGATGAAGTCTTCTTCTGCACGCGCGATAATATCGACAATCGCGTTGCCGATGCAAAGCACATCAAACTGGGCGTCGTTGGACATGAGGGGCCTCGTTGGTTGTGCCTGTCGCCTTAGCGAAGCTGCCGCGCATTGCAAGGCATGGCTTATTCGATGATTTGATCGGGCAGGCGAACCAATGGTGCGGGTTCGGCGTTTGTTTTTTCTTTCGACTTGCAAATGTCAGCGATTACGCAGGCCACACAATCGGGCTTGCGGGCTTTGCAGGTGTAGCGCCCATGCAAGATCAACCAGTGGTGCGCGTGATAAAGATAACCGGGCGGAATAATTTTCATCAGGATCGCTTCAACATCATCAGGCGTGTCCGCAGGGGCCAAACCAATCCGCTTGCCGATCCGCAAAATGTGGGTATCGACCGCCATGGTGGGGATACCAAACGCCATCGACATCACAACGTTAGCGGTCTTGCGGCCAACGCCGGGCAGTGTGGTCAGTTCGTCGCGCGTTTGCGGCACTACACCGCCAAAATCCTCAATCAGCTTTTGGGACAACGCGATGACGTTTTTGGCTTTGTTGCGCCACAGACCAATGGTCTTGATATATTCGCCGACTTTTTCTTCGCCCAGTGCCAGCATTTTTTCCGGCGTATCGGCCACCTTGAACAACACGCGTGTTGCCCGGTTTACGCCTGCATCCGTGGCTTGTGCGGAAAGAGCCACGGCGACAACCAGCGTAAACGGATTGACGTGCGCCAACTCGCCTTTTGGCTCCGGTCGCTGGACGGAAAAGCGACGGAAAATTTCGCTCAGTTCGTCGGACGAGTATTTTGTGCGCGGCAGGCGCTTGCGCTTTTTCGGTGATGCCTTGCCTTTGGGCTGCGGCTTTTTTCTCTCTTTTGCTTCCACCATGGCCCTCTATAAACCTTTTCCTATGGAACACAGATCAGCTCACATAGACGGCATGGACCCAAATCAAAGTGACAAGCCGCAATTTTCTGCCCTTTTGGTGCCTCACCGGTCCATGACGCCTGTTGGGTTTGCGCTCCTGATGGCTGTTTTTATCGGTATCTGCGGCTCTAATGCGGTCTTTTATTACACCCTGGGCGCATGGCCCGTTGCCATTTTCATGATCATCGACGTCTTGCTTTTGTATATTGCCATCAAATTGTCCTACCGGGCGGGGCGCCGTTTGGAAGAAGTCACGCTAAGCCGGATGGGCCTGACCGTCAGAAAAGTTGAACCGAACGGCAAGGAACGCCAACACACGTTCAAGACAATCTTCGCGCGCTTTCATGTTGACCGGGATGATGAATTCGGCATCACCCGCATGCAAATCAGAGGGGAAGGCGTAACGTCCACCATCGGTTCATTTCTGAACCCGGATGACAGGGAAAGCTTTGCGTCGGCCTTCCAACAGGCCTTGGCTATCGCAAAGCGTTAGTGGTTCAAGTTTCGGGTGGTGTTGGTTTTTGGGCCATGGTGTGATGGCGCAAGAATCGACATCTAAGAGATGAAACCCATGCAAGCTCAAACCATCTTGAAACAGGAAATAGATACCGGCGGCGATTACGCCACCATTGCGGACATCATTGCAAACATTTCAGACAAATGGCGTGAACAGCCATCGCTTGATGATCTGGCGCAACGGGTCGGTATGGAGCCGACAGCAATGCAAAAGCTGTTCACCCGTTGGTGCGGGCTGTCACCCAAAGCTTTTCTGCAGGCGGTGACCATCGACCATGCACGCTCTATGCTGGCTTCCGACATGCCTTTGCTTGATGCGGCCTATGAGTTGGGCCTCTCCGGCCCCAGCCGTTTGCATGATTTGTTCGTAACGCACGAAGCGATGAGCCCCGGCGAGATCAAGGCAAAGGGAAAAGGCCTGACCATCAAATATGGCTGGCACATCTGTCCCTTCGGCATTGCGCTGGTGATGGCAACCGAGCGGGGCGTTTGTGGTATCGCCTTCTGCGACCCGGGCGAAGAAAAGGCCTGTTACGACGATATGGCAGGACGCTGGCCTTTTGCGAGATTTGAAGAGGATGTTTCTGCTACCGCACCCTATGCGTCGCGCATTTTCGCGCCGGAAAATTGGTGCGATGAGCAGCCATTGCGGGTCGTGCTGATCGGGACCGATTTTCAAGTGTCGGTCTGGGAGGCTTTGCTACGTATTCCCATGGGCAAGGCGCTGCCCTATTCACAATTGGCGCAAGACATCGGCAAGCCCAAAGCCTCCCGTGCGGTCGGCGCAGCCGTAGGCGCCAACCCGATCTCCTTTGTGGTGCCGTGCCATCGCGCGATGGGTAAATCCGGTGCATTGACCGGCTACCATTGGGGTTTGAACCGCAAGCGCGCCATGCTGGGCTGGGAGGCCGGACAATTGGCGGGTCATTAAAAAAATGGCGGCCAAACGACCATCCTACAAAGACTTGCTTAAAGCCGATGAAGTCGAGACGCTTTTCCGGCGTTTGGCCGAAGCCATGCCGGGCCGTACAGTCGATGCCAAGGGGCCGAAAGGTCAGCCCGATGCTTTCCGGTCGTGTCTTTCGTGCATGCTGTCTGCGCAATCGCGAGATGAAAATACAGCGCGCGCCACCCGTCAGCTGTTTGCACTTGGCAAAACACCAGGCCAGATTCTGGCGTTGGATGACGAAGAGATTGCAGCCGCGATCAAGCCCGCCGGCCTTTACAACATGAAGACGCGCAATATCCGCAAATTGTGTACCGCACTGCTGGAAGACCACGGCGGCATTGTGCCTGACACGCGAGAGGGATTGCTGTCGTTGCCGGGCATAGGCCGCAAGTGTGCGGATATTGTCATGAGCTTTACGTTCGGCGCACACGTCATAGCGGTGGACACACACGTTCATCGCGTCTGCAACCGCACGGGTCTCGCCCACGGAAAAACGGAAGAGCAAACCGCCAAGTCACTGGAAGCGCGGTCACCGCAATGGGCGCTGAGAGACGGCCATTTCTGGCTCAATCAATTCGGCAAACGCGTCTGTGTCTCGCGCGCGCCCAAATGCGCCGATTGCTTGCTCAATGATCTTTGCCGCTGGGAAGACAAGGCACTGCGCCTGGATGCCAGCGCCTCGTCATAGTCCGGTTGGACCGGTCAGTGCGCGCCGCTCATGTCGCCCAAGACACGCTTTTCCGCGACAGTCGAGTCCGCATTCAACTTGTAGATCATCGGCACACCAGTGCCGAGGTTTAGCTTCAAAATGCTTTCCTTGGTCATGCGATCAAGTACCATCACCAGCGAACGAAGCGAATTGCCATGTGCCGCTACCAGAACTGTTTGCCCTGCCAAAACGCGCGGCAGAATGTCAGTCATGTAATAGGGCCAAACACGTGCACCGGTGTCGCGCAAGCTTTCGCCTTCATCACCGGGTGGCGGTGTGTCGTATGAGCGGCGCCAGATATGCACTTGCTCATCGCCCCATTTGGCGCGGGCATCATCCTTGTTCAGACCGGCCAGATCTCCATAATTGCGCTCGTTGAGCGCTTGGTCGTGTATGGTTTCAAGGTCAGACTGGCCAACGCCATCGAGAATGTGTTGACAGGTTTTTTCCGCGCGCTGCAACACGGATGTGAAGGCGATATCAAACTTGAAGCCTTCATCATTCAGCACCTTGCCAGCTTCAATGGCTTCTGCCACTCCCTGCTCGGTCAGATCAGGATCCTTCCAGCCGGTGAAGAGGTTGAGCTTGTTCCATTCGCTTTGCCCGTGGCGGACGAGAACCATTGTGCCTGACATTTAAAGTCGTCTCCTGTCGATTTAACTTAAGCCCAAAACATCACGCATCGTGTAACGTCCCGGGCTCTGGGTTGCTGCCCACAACGCGGCTTTCACTGCACCACGGGCAAATATAATACGGTCTTCGGCATGATGTGAGAGTGTGACTCGCTCGCCGGGGCCAGCCAGCATCACCGAATGGTCGCCGACAACCGAACCGCCGCGCATGGTGGCAAAACCGATGGTGCCCTCATCGCGCGCGCCGGTGTGGCCGTCTCGGCTGCGAACAGAATTTTCCGCAAGGTCGATACCGCGTCCGGCTGCTGCCGCCTCTCCCAAAAGCAAAGCGGTCCCCGATGGCGCATCGACCTTGTGCTTGTGGTGCATTTCCAACACCTCAATATCCCAATTGGCCGCATCCAGCGCTTTTGCGGCGCGTTCAACCAAGACCGAGAGCAGAATAACGCCCAGTGACATGTTGCCCGACTGCACGATCTTGGCAGACTGCGCGGCGGCGTCCAACTTGGCAAAGTCATCCGCCGACAAACCCGTTGTGCCCACAATATGCGCCATGCCGCGCTTAGCTGCCGCTTCTGCAAATCCGATCGTCGCCGCTGGCGTGGTAAAATCCAGAACGGCGTCGGCTTGGTCGAACGCTGCTGCAAAATCGGAAGTGACGCGAATGCCCGTCGCGCTCGACCCGATCAGATGTCCCGCATCCCCACCGATGGCCGGTGAAGCGCCATGTTCGATGGCCGCTGTCAGTTCGGCTCCACCAGTTTCATGGATTGCATTGATAAGGGCGCGACCCATGCGACCGGCAGCGCCAACAACTGCCATACGCACCGTTTGATCAACCATGGTCCTGCGCCTCCGTTTTTCCCCCTTCGACCGCCAAATGGGCGCTTTGTCCAAGGGCATTCAGCCGCGCATAAAGACCATCTGGTTTGCCGGCCAGCTTATCATGTGTTCCGGTTTCAACAACAAGGCCATTGTCGACCACCACGATCTGATGCGCGTTGACAATGGTCGACAGGCGGTGTGCCACCACAATGGTTGTCCGACCGGCCATCACATTATCAAGGGCCGCCTGAACCACTTTCTCTGACTCATTGTCCAACGCTGAGGTGGCTTCGTCGAGCAAAAGAATGGGTGCGTCGCGGACAATGGCACGGGCGATGGAGAGGCGTTGTCTTTGGCCGCCTGATAGCGTCATGCCATTCTCGCCCAAAGGCGTGTCAAAGCCGTCCGGCGCCGCCTTGATAAAGTCGAAAGCGTTGGCAAGCCGCGCGGCCTCTTCAATTTCTTCCTGTGTCGCGTCAGGCCGCCCGTAGCGGATGTTGTCGCCGATCGAACCCTCAAACAGATAGGGTTGCTGTGAAACCAGGGCGATCTGTGTTCGCAAGGATCGCTTGGTAACGTCGGCGATGTTTGTTCCGTCGATCGTGATCGTCCCGCTGTCCACATCATACATGCGTTGCAGGAGCGCAATGACCGTCGTTTTGCCGGAACCGGACGGCCCGACAACCGCCGTTGTTTGGTTGGCAGGTGCCATAAAACTCATCCCGTTCAACACCGGCGCGTTCTGTGTGTAGGAGAAAACGACATTGTCAAAATGGACGGTTCCTTTATCGATTTGGATATCGACAGCGCCCGGCTTGTCGGACTGCTGAATCGGCATGTCGAGAATTTCATAAATCATCTCGGCATTAACGATTGCTCGCTCCAGATTAACCCTAAGTGACGCCAAGCGGCGCGCTGGATCATAGGCCAGCAGCAATGCCGTGATAAAGGCAAACATGGCGCCGGGTGGTTGTTGGTCAAAGATGGCCCGATAACCGCCATAGCTGATCACACCGACAATGGCCAAACCGGACAATAGTTCGGCTGCGGGATTTATCCGTTGTGATATTTCGGCCAACTTGTTGGATTTGTCGCGCTTTTCGTCAATCGTGACGGACAGCTTGTCGGCGAGTTGGTCTTCCATGGTGAATGCTTTCACCACAGTAATCCCTTGAACGGTTTCCTGCATCGTACCGGTGACGCGGGCGCCCAGTTCAACCGTTTCTCTGACAATGGAACGCGTGCGCTGCGAGATCGTCGCGACTGCCAACACGAGAACCGGCGCGACGGCAAAAGATATCAGCGACATGACGGGGTCCTGAATGACCATGACAGCCAACAGGCCGATCAGGCTCACAAAGTCCCGCGCAAACGAAGTCAATGTCAGGGACATGACAGAGCTGATTGCATTTGTGTTGGTGTTCACCCGTGCTGCCAATTGGGCGGAGCGTGCCTCGTTGTAATAACCGACGCCCAGCTTCAGCAATTTGGCAAAGATCCGTTTTTGGTAGCGCGCAATCAGATCATTGCTGACACGCGCCAACAGGACGGCCTGGACATACATGGCCACCGACCGGATTGTGAAAATGGCCAAAATGGTAGCGGAGATGGCAAAGATCAAATCACCACGCTGGCGAACAAACAGCTGATCGATTACATCGCGCATGATCCACGCCAGACCGGCGGTAGTGGCCGCAACAAACAACAGGCAGATGACCGCTACAGTGTAGGTACCAATATATTCGCGCGCATTTTCAGCGAAGATACGGCGCATCACGCGGAAAAGCCGCCCCGTATCGACGTTTTTGGGTTTTTGCTGCGGTTTTTTCACGCTTTTCCAATCATAATCATCTTCGCGCGCCCGTATAGACATCCCAGCGGCGCAAGGACAACGTCAAAATTTGCAAGTCGCCATGCCCGTTCCGGACTGTGCGCGTCTGTCAGCGTTTCCAGTGTCGGCCATTAAGCGTTACGCCGAACCGGCTGGGGGTCCGTGCATAGGCGGCAAGCCCTTTCATGGGCGCGCGATCATTGATGACTGCGTATGTCGGCATTTGGCCAATCAATGTGCTGTGGGGTGCTTTGTTGGCGAACGCACTGCGGAAACGGGCACGATCAAATACCGGCAGGATCTTCTTGGTGATGCCACCGGTCAAATAAACACCGCCATGTGCCATGAAGATCAATGCCAAGTCTCCGGCAACGCGGCCGAGATACTCGCAAAAAAGGGACACGGTCTCAGTGGAAGTCTTGTCATTGCCGGCGATGGCGGCCTCGGTGATTTGCGCCGGATCGTCGAACTTCGGCTGGATGCCATCTGCAGCGCTCACAGCGTGATAAAGGTTGACCACACCACGCCCGCAAAGGATTTGTTCGCCGGAAATCCGCCCTTCAATGCGTTTGACATGTTCAAACACTTCAAGGTCGCGCTTGGTCTGCGGTCCCAGGTCAATGTGCCCGCCTTCACCGGCAACCGGAATCCAACGGCCCGCTGCATGCACAAGACCGGCCACACCCAAACCGGTGCCAGGGCCGAGAACGACACGGTTGGCCTCAGCATCCTGCTCGCCATTGCCGATCTTTTCCAGCTGATCAGGTTGCAGCGCGACGGCAGCCAACGCCTGTGCTTCATAGTCGTTGAGAACCACAACCTCTTCAAAACCGAGGTCAGAGATCATCTTCAACGGTTCAACAACCCAGTGGTTGTTCGTCAAATCAATCGTGTCGCCATCCACCGGACCGGCAACGGCCAGAACCGCAGTCTGCGGTATCAGCGAGGTCCGGTCGAGAACCTGTGTCTGGATTGCCGTGTTCAGGTCGGCAAAGTCTGCCGCCTTGATATTGTCGAAAATCTTCGGCTCGGCATGGGCATCGAGAAGTATCGAAAATCGGGCGTTGGTGCCGCCAATATCGGCGATCATGATCGGAAATGGCAAAGCTTGGTTTGCGCTCATTGGCATCTTTGTTCCCCTAATTTTGATCTACCATGGCCATTAATACCAAGCGTGCGGTCGCCAGGTTTTGCGCCATGGGAATGTCATAGACGACGGCAAGCCGTGTCAGCGCTTTGACGTCAACATCGTGTGGCATCGGCGATAACGGATCGATGAGAAAGATCAGCCCGCTAATGCGTCCCTCTGCAATCATGGCACCAATTTGTTGGTCCCCGCCCAACGGCCCGCTACGCAAGCACGTCACATCCAAGTCGGGAGCGGCCTCCCGCACGCGGGCGCCGGTCGTGCCGGTACAATAGATGGTGTAGGCGCGCAGAATGCCTTCATGCTCACGCACGAAATCGACCATGTCATCTTTTTTCTGGTCGTGTGCAATGAGTGCCAGTGTAAGTGACATGGTTCAGTTCAATCTTAAATCGGTTGAAATCGCCATATGCCATTCATGTCACGGAAAAAAGACGCAACCTCGCAAAAATGGATTTTATTTCACCGGTCTGCGTTGTGGAACCGGCAAGTCGGCGGGAAATCCGGAGAACAATGCGGCGCGGGGCACCGGTGCGGTCGACGGACGGACGGAAGCCATCTTGGCGACCGGATCATAGTCCGCGTCAAGCGTTGCCAAGGCCTCGCTGGCGGGCTGCACGGCCTTTAGTACCCCGGTACAGGCGGGAGGAAGGTCTGTAAGCGTGGTGATGCGCCGTTTAACCGGCTTTGCGCCGGGTTTCGGTTTTTTCGGGGTCCAAGGCTCGGAGGTAAACCACCATGCCAGTGAATCGTCACATCCATTGCCCGCAGTCGGTACGGGATCCTGTTTGCGGCAGTTTGGCGAATCCGCCGGGCATTTCATGCGGATGTGGAAATGATAATGATGCCCGTAATAGGGGCGGATTTTGATCATCCATTGATCATTGGCGGGGTTCGTGCCGTAGGCCGCGCACATGGCTTTTTTGATGCCCGGATGCACAAACAACCGCTCTACTTGCCCATAGGATGCAGCGCGCGCCAGTAGTTTGCCATGCGAAGGGGTCCAAATGTTCGGATCTACATTGAGCGTGCCCTTTTTAAGGACGGATATGGCGCTTGTATCACGCCGCTCTTGCTGTGTGAGGCGGCGGTTTGGCATCTTAGTCAGCCAAATGTCTGCATCCAGACCGACCTGGTGAGAGGCGTGGCCGGTCAGCATCGGCCCGCCGCGCGGCTGTGAGATGTCTCCCACCAAAAGGCCCGGCCATCCATCCTGCACCGATTCGCGCGCAAGACGCTGGACAAGGGCTATCAGATCGGGATGGCCCCAGCGCCGATTGCGTTCAAGGCGCATGGCCTGCCAGTTGGGCCCGTCCTTGGGCATCGCAACAGCACCGGAAATACATCCTTTTGAATAGAACCCGTATACGCGCGCTTCTTCTGCCGA
This sequence comes from Pseudomonadota bacterium, assembly GCA_039822005.1. Taxonomy (GTDB): domain Bacteria; phylum Pseudomonadota; class Alphaproteobacteria; order Rhizobiales; family Rhizobiaceae; genus JBCBDX01. The sequence continues at coordinate 89,881 of JBCBMZ010000001.1, forward strand.
TGGCAACGTCGTGTTGCCAAAAATTTCTTTGGCCGGTGTTTGCGCGTACGTCGCGCCGGTCGCAAAACCGACGAGCATGGCCATCGCAACGAGGAACGAATTTTTCAACTGACATTTCGGCATGGCAACATTCCCTGTGCGGATGCGTCAGTTTTACCGCGATTTGCCCTTTTTGCTCAAGAGATGAAGATGCCCGTTTTTCCGACGCTATTGGACCACCCGGAATATCCGAAGCGGCTTGTCACCTGTTTCAGGGATCAGTTCGAGCCAATCAAACCTCGTATGATCTTCAATGAGTTGCGCTTGAAACCCGTCTGGCTCGGCCTTGATGAAGTCGTAGGCATCAGGCCCCCAGACGCAGTCGGCAATGTGCGTAACACCTTCAGATGCGATGGCACTTCTGGCAATTTCCGGCGTTCCCGTCATCGTACGGATCTGAAACAAAATGCCCTCCACATTGCGGTGATAGGGACCGGCAATTGCTCTATGGCCGGTATGGGCCAAGATTCGAGCGCCGACATTGGTGCTGGACAAGACAACGCCCGTGGGTTCGCTAGCCAAAACTGAGTAGAGAGTTTCATCATAGCAAAGATCGCTCTTTTTCTCCGGTTCGCCGGGTTGTGCAGCATCCGCGGCGGCCGCCACCAGTGAATTGGTGAGTGGCCCGAAAGCGTGAGCCGGAAATGACCAGAATGGTGCGAACGACGCGATGTAGAGTATCATGGTTGTTAGCGCCACCGACAGTTTGCGCGTATCAATCGTGCGCTTTCTGGCAATGGATACGGCAATCGCCATGGGAATGAGCGAGAGGATCACAACAAATACGATCGCGCGTACCTGCCAGAAAGAAAGAACCAGGCCGACAAAGATCAGCGCCAAAAAAAGTGACGCACTGGCCCGCTCGTAACGTCTGCGCAGCGCAATGATGCAAAGGTTGATTGCAACTGCCGGGATCGCAAAATAGGCCAAGAACGTTGCTGGCTGAACGATAACCATCACAACAATCGACTGAACCTCAATCACCTTGTCCAGCCAAAACTCCCGCATCAGCGGCGGCATTTTCGAGAAAGGGTTTTCAAGGCAGCTGGGAAAGAAATGATAGATAGCCAAAAAGCCTACTATCCCGCCAAGAAGCATAATTGCCAGTTGCAACGGCCGTCTTGAAGACATCGCGGCCAGAAAGAGTGCACCGCCTCCGGCCAACGCCAAAGTCACTTGAAAAATCGAAAAGGAGTCGCAGGCGCCATGCGTCCATTGCGAAAGTGGTAAAAGGCCCGGAACAAGCAACACCGAGGACACGGCAAGGCCGCCGGCAAAAGCCGCCGCGTGCCGACGCGTCACGGCGTTCATGATCAACGCGAAAAAGACCCAAATTCCGATGATCGCCACGTGCGGCAGCGTTTCAATGCCGATGGCCAGCATTAGCGCACACAGCAAACCGGCGATCGCCATACCAGACGGCGTTGCATATTTTGGGACAATGAGCACGACTGTCCAGATGAGCAAAACGATCTGTACATTGTGATGGTCAAAGGAAGCATACCAAAACCGGTTTACGCTCCACAAAGCGCCAAATCCGGCGACCATCATCGGGAACAGCGCATCGCGGCCCCCAAATTTGAAGGCACCATAAAAAAGCCCGGCAAACGCCAGTACCGAGAGGAAAAACGGCCAGGCAATGGAAGCAAACTCCTGTCCGCCGATATAGAGCGCAAGTGCAATAGGTGCATCGATCAGTCGGGACCAATGCATCACTGTTCCTTCTGCAAGACCAAGCCGATATTGCACCGGATCGTACCAACCTTGCCCGGCCAGCAGGTCTTTTGCCTGTACCAGACGGACGAAATCATCATTGTCGGTAAAGCCACTTGGCGAAATTTGCGACTGGACGTACTGCGCAAGCCAGAAAGTGATGGCTCCCAAAATGGCTATCAGCGCAATCAATTTCAAATTGCCACCAAGATTGGGGTTTTCGCTTTTGATTGTTTCTTCCGCGGCTAGCAAAATCATATTTTTACCGTGTTTGAGTTGAAGTGGGGAAATGCAACCGAGTTTTAACTTCACCGATAAATATTAACGTGGCGACAATGTGAGTTCTCATGACACTGGATTCTATCGACATCGCGGTCTTGCTGCCCTGCTATAACGAGGCGGCGACCATTGCGGACGTGGTAAAGGGCTTTGCAAGAGCGCTGCCTTCAGCGACGATCTATGTGTATGACAACAATTCCACCGATAACACCTATGAGATAGCGGCATTGGCCGGTGCGCTTGCGGTACGGGAACCGCGTCAGGGTAAGGGCCATGTGGTGCGGCGTATGTTTGCCGATATTGAAGCCGACCTTTACATCATGGCGGACGGCGATGGGACGTACGACCCGAAAGACGCGCCCAAGCTGGTTGAGAAATTGTTGCAGGATCGATGCGACATGGTGGTCGGCACAAGAGCCGGCGTCCATGATGATGCGGGGCGGACGGGACATGCCTTTGGCAACAGGCTCTTCAACGCGATTTATCGTCAGATGTTTGGGGCTGATTTCACGGACATACTATCAGGCTACCGGGTTTTCACGCGCCGTTATGTGAAGAGCTTCCCTGCGGTGTCCGGCGGATTTGAAATTGAAACCGAAATGTCTGTACATGCAGGCCAGCTGAGATTGCCGATCGCGGAAATTGAGTTGAACTATGGTCGTCGTCCAGAAGGATCGCACTCAAAGCTTTCAACGTTCAAGGATGGGTTCAAAATCCTCGTGATGTTTGCACGCCTGATGCAGGCAACCCAGCCGTTTCGTTTCTACGGCATCATCTCTATGTTCCTTTTTCTAGGCGCGATTTTATTCGCCATTCCGCCGGTCACCGAATATTTGACCACCGGATTGGTCAATCGCGTCCCGACCTGGATTGCAGCCGTTGGCATGTTGCTTTTGGCAACGGTGATGAGCTTCAGCGGCTTGATCTTAAATTCTGTTGCGAAAGGCCGGGCGGAACAAAAACGGCTCAGCTATCTCGCGCAGCCGCCGGTACGTGGCGAAATGCGTCCGCGTCCGGCCGGAAAAGAGCGTCGCAAGTCACCCAAAAAACAAACCATCGAGGCGCCATCGGTTGCCATGGAGGACCAGGACGCATGAACCGCGAAACAACAAATTGGGTCCGATTTGCCATTGAGGAATTGGTGCCGCCCATATTGCGTGACAGTCCGCCGTTCCGCGGCGCCATGAAGATGGCTTGGGGCAAGCACATTGATGATTTGGCCAGCTTCCGCGAACGCGCAGCTTTCCTCACCGACGAGGAGTATGAGCAACTATACCGCGACCACCCGCGCGTGCACAAAGGCACTGATAATTCCGAAGCATGTATTCAAAAAATTGCACAATCGGTTGCTGGCAAGAGCGTTGCAGATATTGGCTGCGGTACGGGCGTTTTGCTTGAGCGCGTGCGCGAACAAAACTCACAATTGGATAGAATAGCGGGCATCGACTTTGTGATTGACGATGCGGCAAAGCTCGATGGCATTGAATATCATGCTGCTCGCATCGAGAGCCTGCCTTTTGCAGACAATGAGTTTGATACAGTTATCTGTACCCATGTCCTGGAACATGTCCTCGACTTTAAAGGGTCGCTTGCCGAGCTGAGGCGGATCTGCAAGGAAAAACTCATCGTCGTTGTCCCGCGCGAGCGCGAATACCGCTATTCGTTCAACCCGCATTTCAATTTCTTCCCCTACAAACATTCATTTTTACGGATGGCGTTTCCCATTCCGGAAAGCTATGTGTGCGAAGATATCGGACGCGATATCTTCTATTGTGAAGTGCCATCGCAGGCCGATGCGGAAAATTCGGACAAGTTGGAGAAGGTTTAAGTGTCAGCCCGCGTTGCCCAATCAAAAGTTGGCAAACTGTTCTCATTTGCAGTTGCGGGTGGCAGCGGGTTCGTCGTCGATATTATCGTACTACGCCTGTTAATGGATTTCACACCCATGGGGCCGTTCACCGCGCGGATCATATCGATTGCATGCGCGATGTTTTCCAACTTCATGGTAAACCGCACTTTCACTTTCGGCGCCAGCGACAAACCGTTTTTTGAAGAAATGGCGCGCTACGCTTCGGTGGGCGCTGTAGGCGCGGGGTTGAACTATATCATTTATGCCGCGATTTTGCTGACAGTACCGGGCTTTTCTCCGGTTTTGGCCACTTTTATTGCGGTAGTAATGGTGTCGGTCTTTTCCTGGTTTGGATATTCCAAATTCGTATTCACCAAGCAGTGATTTTGTAAGCCGCGCAATCTTACCCATATAGGCACTATGTCTCGTGTCTTTTTTCATCCGCAAAACAGCATCCATCAGCGCCATCGCGCGCTCAACAGCACACACACGACCCTCCTGACTGTCGGGTCGCTGGGATTGCTGGCTTTCACAGCTTGGGCAATCGCTGGCGCTGCCGGCATTATCTATGCGTTGTTCTTCGGCACGATTTCCCTCATGGCAGCGCGCCGGGTGACGCCGGCCATGATATTGCGCATGTACAAGGCCAAGCCGGTCAATGCTGTAAATTGGCCGCTTGGATATGAGTTGGTCACCGAACTGGCCCGGCGCGCCCAATTGCCATCGGTGCCAAAACTCTATGTTGTACCGTCCAACATGATGAATGCCTTCGCCGTCGGCCGTACTGACGATAGCGCGGTTGCCGTTACCGACGCGTTGGTCCGGCAATTGACCGCGCGTGAGTTGGCCGGCGTTTTAGCCCACGAAGTCACGCATATCAAAAACGAAGACATCAAGGTCATGAGCATCGCTGACATGGTCTCGCGTTTCACATCAGCATTATCGACCATGGGCATTATCGCGATCCTTTTCAATCTGACCGGTTTTTTTGGTGTCGTTCCCTGGCTCGGCATTGCTGCCATGATCTTTGCTCCCACCATTGGCAATCTTCTGCAGTTGGCCTTGTCGCGTACCCGAGAGTTTGATGCCGATTACGGCGCTGCTTTGCTGACTGGTGATCCCGACGGCCTGTCGTCGGCTTTGCGCAAACTGGAGGTTTGGCATCAACGCCGATTGGAAGCGATGGCATTGCCAGTTGGGCGTATCGCGCAGCCATCCATATTACGCTCACACCCGCCTGCCGACGAGCGCATCGAGCGTTTGAGCACGCTAAAGGGGTCTTTGGCCGCCCCCGCGATTGTCAGGTCAAGAAAGCCGGTAAGACGTTCCCCGGTGCCACGCGTCGGGCCCCGTTTGGGCCGCGATCTGGAAATGGCGCAACGCGAAGATTGGTTGAGCCTGTCTGAGGCTGTCACGCCCGCGCAAGCGGTCATTGCCCGCACGCGCGGCGAATGCCTTGCGTGTGAAGAAAGCCTTGCACCACCCGACTGTGCAAAACCGCGGGTGCGGATTGTGCGCGGTGGTGTTTGGTGGTGAACGTCAAACCGGCGACCAGTCCCCGGATTTGCCGGAAGCATATATCGCGTCCAGAACCTTCTGGTTTTTCACCGAATCCTCAAGGCTGAAAACGGTAGCATTTCCGGAAACCGCATCAACAAATGCTTCCACTTGCAGCTGGTATTGGTCAATACCGGTGTAGCGAAATGTTTCGCCGCTGCTGTGGTTCTGGTTATGGATGCGCAACTCATCGCCTTCATAGAGATTTGAGTTGAATGGCGCGGTCAGCTCTATGAACCCTTCGGAACCATGGAAAGCGATGTGTTGGCGATTGGCCAGCTGTGTTGAAATATAAAATGTCTGCTCAAACAAACCATAATCCGCGCGAATGGAAGCGTAGCGATCCGTGCCAAATTCCGGGTCAAACTCCACCGTCGCGTGCACGCGAAGAGGCTCGGCGCCGGTCGCAAACCGTGTGGTCACCGTAGGATAGACACCAATATCGGGAATGACACCGCCACCCAATTCCGGCACGTTGCGCATATTGGAGGGGTCCTTGTTGAAATAGGTAAACGCGGCATCAACTTGCCGCAGCTCACCGATCACGCCACTGGAAATCAGGGCGCGAACCTTTGCCCATTGCGGGTGATAGGTCACCATAAAGGCTTCCGATACGGTGACCCCGTTCCGGTCGCGTGCGTCAATCACCGGGGCGATATCATCGGCACGCAACGCAAGGGGTTTTTCCACCAAGACGTGCTTGCCGGCATCAGCAGCTTTGATGGCCCATTCCACGTGGGCATCCGTTGTCAGCGGAATATAAACACCGTCGATAACGTCACTGTCGAGCATGTCCTGATAACTGCCAAAAGCATGCGGCGTGTTATAGCTCGACGCCAGCTGTTGCGCCTTGGCAAGATCACGGCTGGCTATGGCAGCGATCGTCCCGTTCGATGATTTCATGATGGCCGGGTTTACGAGCTCACGCCCGATATTGGCCGTCGACATGATTCCCCAACGAAACATCGCATCCTCCACATTTTTGGCTTGCAGATTAGTTTCACTGCGCCATGCTGCCAATAGAAAAACGTCGGGGCCGCTCGTGCGAAAATATATACCGTTGATTGTTGCCTCAGTACTTTTTGCTGCCACCAGCGCCTTTGCTGACCCGGTTGCAGACTTCATCGCAAGTGATCGGAACGGTGACCGATTGCTGCAACGCGACGAGTTTCGCACCTTTGTAGACCTGCGCGCCGATGCCGGGGGAAAAATGGCCAAACAGGTTCGCGCCTTTGGGGCCTATGGCCGCGCGTTTACCCGTGTTGATACCAACAACGACGGCACTGTCAGCGGCGATGAACTGCGCGCTTTGCCAGACGAAAACTAGCTGTTAGCCCGTGCGCGGACCTCGGCGAAAGTCCAATCACGCTTGAGCGCGCCGTTTTCCCAGACAAGCTGCATCAGATTCTCGCGGTCTCCAATGTTCTTTAGCGGAACCGCGCTCAGCGCATTGTTTTCCATGATCACCGCTTGGCGATACCGTTTGGAAGCTTTGCCGGGATCAGTTTTCGGGTCTTTGGATATGCCGTGCCACGATCCATCCGCGTCTTGGCGGGCGTTGGCCTTCATCGCAAAACGCAGCGTGTCGCGGTTCACGCGCTGCAAAAGTCCGGCACCCATGCCAAATGCCAGATTTTCAGAGGACCAACCGCGCTCTTCAAGCGTATCCAACAGGATGCGGATGGTTTTGGGTGTAATGCCGTCGCCCTGAATGACCCTCACACAAGGTGCCAACACTTTAAATCCCTTTGCGTTGACCGAGTGGCCGAAGATTTCACCCAACATCTCGATGGTGTCGATCGGCACACGGGTCGCATCACCGCTGTCGGGGCGCACAACGAGAGTGCCGCCAAACGTCTGCACTTTTTCCTTCAGTTCCTCGCCCCAGATTTTGCGTACCGCGCGGAACAGATCGTAGGAATCAGAGACCACGGCCACCAGCTTGCCGTCACCGCCAAACTGGTCGATCATGTTTTCATAAGCATCGGCTTCGCGCTCTTCACCCCAAGACGTCATGGTGGAGTGCTCAGCGGCGGGAATGGAGAAACCTGCCATTTCCTCACCATAAAAACGCTTGGCGTAAACCAGACCCGATACCGTGTCCGTGCCCATGAAGTTGACGAGATGCGCCGCGCCGCCAATGCCGGCTTGTTCAAAACTCGTTGCCCCTCGAGCGCCAAAATCATGCAGACGGAAGGGCAGGACACCCGAGGGGTCTTCACACGTGCGCTCAAGGCTCGCTGCAATCATCTGACGCACATGCCAGGACACGGTGGCAACCGTTGTCGGATACCAGACCGCCCGCAAAAGCGACGTCTCGATAAAGGTCGGCAGCCAGTAAAAATCAGGGTCGGTATTGCGCACCTGAACCAGTGGCGTGCCGACAGGCACAACTGACCCTTCCGCCAGCGCTTCGATGGCAAGCGGGAGATATCCGCCATGACGCTCAACGAGAGTGTCCCACGCTTTACGGTTGAACGGCAGGCCGTGAGCGGTGACCATGCCATCGGCTTCGTCCACATCCGATGTTGTGACGGGCCTGGACAGATATTCTTTCAAGAACATCTGAAGGCCAAAGAAGACCACCTGATCATACTCACCACCGCGCCGCGGTTCGATATAGGCTGATACCGCCGATGTCTCGGGTGGATATTGCGCAAAATGCGAATATTTATAGCTATCGGTGTTGAGGATGAGGTTCATTCTTGGATCTCGCTTGATGCCGTCAACATAGGTCGAGGCCGGCCTTCGTCGACTACCAGTCAATGACCGTCACTTCTGGCCAGTTCTTTTTGGCACGCAAGCCTTTTCCCTCATGCGTTTCCTTATTGACCATTGTGCGGTTGGGCGTGATGCGAAAACTGAATAGATCGTCCAACCCAAACGGCGCTTCGATGAAAAGTGTGTCGTCAGGCATCAAACGAATACCAACGGCATGGGTTTTGGAGGCAAAGCGCGCGATGGGTTGTTTGCTGTTTTCATAGACGGGACAGTCGCGCCCGAACTTTTGTCTATACCACAGATGTACCCGTGCTTGGTTGCGAATTTCGACCGGAACAGGAAGGTTCGCAAACACCGCCACACCGCGTTGGATAACCCTGTCTTCTGCTTCGTAAGAGATGTCGGCATCATCAAAATAAAACAGGTCAATATCCTTGATCCCATGGCCGAACGGCCTTCCGGTGAGATGGTTCCACACACTGTTGTAGATGGCCCCCGAAACGATCAGCCAATCGGGTAGGTCAAAGTCGCGTGCGATCTCGAGCACGCGCCTGACAAGCGGTTCGCCGCGAATAATCGTCTCCAGAGCTTCCAACTGGGCGTCAGGCGAAACATTGGCGTAGCGAAGATGATCCATGGCGTGAATGGATCAGATTCGGGAGGAAGTCGTAAGATGTTTCGAGCGATTTCATCCCCGCAGCACCCCACCAACCTTTTCGCCAGCTTTCACCACTGCCGCTTGCAGCGCTTCCAGATCATCATCCGTCAATGTGGCCTCAGTTGGTTGTATCATTACTTCCAGCGCGATGGATTTTTTGTCCTCACCAAGCGATGCGCCTTCAAACAGGTCAAAGACGTTGACGCCGGTGATTAGCTTCTTGTCCGCGCCCGCGATTGCGCGCACCAGCTTTTGGGCTGGAACGGACTTGTCGACCACGAAGGCAAAGTCTCGCGTGACGGCCTGGAAAGGCGACAAATCAAGCCGCGGCTTGGTGCGTGTCGCTTTTTTCTTCGGTTCCGGGATTACATCGAGATAAACTTCAAAGCCGCAGATCGGCCCTTTGACATCGAGTGCATCCAACGCCTTGGGATGGAATTCGCCAAAGTGACCGAAAATGTTCTTCGGTCCAAGCTTGATCACGCCTGAACGGCCCGGATGATACCAATCGGGCGCACCGGCTTCGATTTGAAGATTGGCCACTGGCGCGCCTGCGGCTTCCAGTGCCGCCAGCGCATCAGCCTTGGCATCATAGACGCTGACATTGTCCGCATTGCCGGCCCAATCGCGGCCCGACCCATCCAGGCCTGCGGTGCCGCGGCGAATGCCACCCGCCACGCGCCGTTGTCCTTCCGGTGTGTCATTTTCATAAATGCCGGACACTTCAAAAAGCGCCACATCGCCATGGCCGAAATTGGCATTGCGTTGTGCAGCAGCCATCAGGCCGGGCAGAAGCGAGGGCCGCATGTCAGACATGTCGGCGGCAATCGGGTTTTCCAGCTTCAACGCTTGCGTGCCACCACCGAACAGCTTGGCGTGCGCTTCGGGTATGAACGACCAGGTCGTTGCTTCCATCATGCCGCGCGAGGCAAGTGCCCGTTTCGCTGCGCGGGTGCGAGTTTGTAGTGTCGTCAGGATCTTAGCGTTGACCGACCCCATGGATGGCAGCGGCTGCGGCGCAATATTGTTGATACCGTGAATGCGCATCACCTCTTCAACAAGGTCGGCTTTGCCTTCCACGTCGGGTCGCCAGGATGGTACTGAAACGTCTGCTGTCTCGCCCTTATCGGTTACGCCAAAACCAAGACGGGTGAGAATATCCGTGCTCTCGCTGTTAGCCACATCAATACCGGTAAGGCGTTTAACCTCGGCATAAGGGAACGAAATCGTTTTGCCTTTGGAGTCTTCATAACCGACAATTTCCGGCTCGGTCGGCGTGCCGCCGCACAATTGTATAACCAGCTGGGTCGCCAGCTCCATGCCATCGACCATATATTCCGGATCCACACCGCGCTCAAAGCGGTAGCGGGCATCGGTGATGATGCCGAGATCACGACCCGTGCGGGCAACATTAATCGGGTTCCACAACGCGCTTTCAATCAACACGTCGGTTGTCATATCATCACAACCAGACTCTTCACCGCCCATGATCCCGGCAATGGATTCCGGTCCCTTGTCGTCGGCGATCGTGCACATGTCGGGTGTCAGCGTGTATTCCTTGCCGTCGAGGCCAAGAATTGTCTCGCCGTCTTTGGCATGGCGCACAACCAGATCGCCGTGCACCTTCGCCGCATCAAAAACGTGCAGCGGACGGCCCCAACCAAAAGTGACATAATTGGTGATGTCGACCAGCGCGGAAATCGGGCGCAAACCGATGGCGATCAACTGCTGTTGCATCCATTGTGGTGATGGACCGTTTTTGACGCCCTTGACCATGCGAAGCGCAAAGCCGGGGCACAGATCCGGTGCGTCGATTATCACTTTGACCGGGCATGGGCCTTTGCCATCTGCCGGCTTGACGATCGGAGACCGCAGTTCGCCTAGACCGGATGCCGCCAGATCGCGCGCGATACCATAAACGCCGGTACAGTCCGGTCGGTTGGGGGTCAGCCCGATTTCGATGACCGGATCATCAAGGCCAGCATAGGCAGCAAAGCTCTCACCCACAGGCGCATCGGCTGGCAAATCAATGATGCCATCATGCTCGTCGGACATTTCCAATTCGCGCTCCGAGCACATCATGCCGAAGCTTTCCACACCGCGAATTTTGCCAACTGACAGCGTGACGTCGAGTCCCGGCACATAGGTGCCCGGTGTTGCAAATGCGCCAATCAGCCCCTCGCGCGCGTTAGGCGCACCGCAGACCACCTGAACTGGCTTGCCGTCGCCTGCGTCGACCATCAAAACGCGCAATTTGTCCGCGTCGGGGTGTTTTTCAGCGCTCACCACCTTGGCAATTTTGAAAGGCGCAAAAGCCGACTTGTCATCAACCTCTTCGACCTCGAGGCCGATCATCGTCAGGCGATCAACAATCTCTTCCAGTGTCGCTTCTGTCTCCAGATGATCTTTGAGCCAGGACAGGGTGAACTTCATTTCGATTTCGCTTTCTTGGCGGATTTATGGTCAGCCTTGGCACGGGCTTTGTCCCTTGCCTCGGCGCGTTTTTCCAACTCGTCGAAAATGACGAAGCCAATTTTCAGACCGTCATCTTCCGGGTTGGTATGAGCGGTGGTGCTCTTCGTGATCGTAAGCGCGAGTTGGCTTGCATGCAGCAAAAGTGCAACAGGGCGCTTGTCGGCAATCAAATGACCGTCAACACGTAGCATCTCACCGTCTTCGGGAAAGACACCTGACACGATCATCGGGCCTGCCGCGCTCGATGCCGCGATTTCCAATTGTTCCGTTTCGCGATCAATCTGCTGCTGCAGGCCAAAGATCTGTTTGGCCACAGCCTGTGCCGCCATCTCCGCGCGATTATGGTCATCGCACCGCGCCCGCTTCCAGTCATCATCCGACGGCAAACCGCGTTGACTGACCTTCAGGTCAGAAGCCAGATGGGCGTAATCACCCTTTAGCAATGCAGCGTCGGAATAGCGGGGCGGCATGGCTTTAACCGCTCAAGCCGCCAAACAGCGTTGGCATGTCCAATGGCCGGAAGCCGTAATGCTCGGCCCAGCGCACATCAGCATCAAAGAAGGCGCGCAAATCCGGCATGCCATATTTCAACATAGCGATCCGGTCGATGCCAATACCCCAAGCAAAACCCTGATAGACATCCGGATCGAGCCCGCCATTGCGCAGCACATTCGGGTGCACCATGCCGCATCCCAAAATCTCCATCCAGTCCGTGCCTTCGCCAAAGCGCACTTCCCCTGGCTTGGAGCGGTCGCACTGAATGTCGACTTCCATGGACGGCTCAGTGAACGGAAAGAAAGACGGGCGGAAGCGCATATTCACGCTTTCCACCTCAAAGAAGCTCTTGCAGAACTCCTCGAGCACCCACATCAGGTTGGCGACATTGGCTTGCTTATCGATCACCAACCCTTCGAGCTGGTGGAACATGGGCGAGTGCGTCGCGTCGCTGTCCTGTCGATACGTCTTTCCGGGAATGACAATCCGGATCGGCGGTTCCTGCACTTCCATGGTGCGGATTTGCACCGGGCTCGTATGCGTGCGCAGCACTTTGCGGTTCCCGTTTGCATCGGGCTTCAAGAAAAACGTATCATGCATCTCCCGCGCCGGATGGCCTTCGGGAAAATTGAGCGCCGTGAAATTGTAATAGTCCGTTTCGATGTCCGGGCCTTCGGCGATAGAAAAACCCATATCGGCAAAGATCGCGGTAATCTCGTCGGTGACCTGACTGATCGGGTGTATACGCCCACGCTCGGCCGGAGACGTGTTGACCGGCAGCGTGACATCAACCGTTTCTGTCGCAAGGCGTGCTTCAATCGCTGCATCATGCAGCTCGGCCTTGCGGGCCAAAATGGCGTCGGTAATCCGTGTCTTTAGCCCGTTCAGAGCCGGGCCCATTACCTGTCGCTCTTCCGGGGTCATCTTGCCGAGCGTCTTCATGCGCTCGGAGATCGCGCCCTTTTTGCCAATGGCCGAGACGCGCAGCGCTTCGATGGCGTCTTCGTTATCGGCCCCGGCAATATCTTGCATCAGGGTTTGTTCAAGTTGTTCAATGTCGGCGTCTGCGGTGTCGGTCATGTTTTTGTCGATGAAATGAAAAAAGGGCGCGCGAATTTTTCGCGGCGCCCGTCTTTAGCAGGTTTGACCGTTGCGTCTAGCGCAGGATCACTCCCGGACCTCAGTGATCATGGCCACGAATGGCAATTTGGCACCACTTTCAAGGATCATCATGCCCATCGCGGTGACCACTTTGCCATTTTCGCTCTTCATCGCAGCATTGAGTTCATAGTCGATGTGTTCAGCCGGAAGCACCTTTTTGTCGACGAACTCCATGAAATGGCGAATGACTTTGACCGGTGACTTTTCCATCAGGCCGTCACTGTTGGAAAATTCGTACCGTCCTTCACCGCCGGTTCTCGGGTGTATGACAGTCGCACTGTAATTGGCCATCGCTTTGTCCTCTCCGATTTCTTTTCTACCTGTCGTATGCGTTTTGTGAATCAATCAGATGACGGGCGCAGAAGGAAACAAAAAACCCGGCGCTTGGCCGGGTTCTTGTAAACAGTTGAGCAGTCAGGTCGCTTACTGAACGACGGACTCATAGGCGTTGGGGGTCGAGTCCTTCAAATAGGCCAGCGATGCTTTGGCTTGCTCCACCACTTTGGCAAAAGCGGCGGGCTCGTGGATGGCCAGATCAGAAAGAACCTTACGGTCCACTTCAACACCGGCTTTCGTCAAACCGTCGATCAGGCGACCATAGGTCAGACCGTGTTCGCGAGCAGCCGCATTGATGCGTTGGATCCACAATGAGCGGAAATTGCGCTTGCGGACTTTCCTGTCGCGATACGCATATTGGTCAGCGCGCTCCACCGCCTGCTTGGCGATGCGGATAGTGTTTTTGCGGCGGCCATAGAAACCTTTGGCGGCCTTCATTACTTTTTTATGTTTGGCGTGGGCGGTTACACCGCGTTTGACACGTGCCATGGAAACTCTCCTTCGGTCTTTTGAACGCGGCTTACTTCAGGCCGTACGGAATATACTTCTTAACGATACCAGCATCGCTCTCGCTCAGCACCATGGTGCCGCGCGCGTTGCGGATGAATTTGTTGGATCGTTTGATCATGCCGTGGCGTTTGCCGGCTTGGGCAACTTTGATCTTGCCGGAAGCGGTTACCTTGAAACGCTTCTTGACCGAAGACTTCGTCTTCATCTTGGGCATTTGCTTCTCCATTTTTTAAGCCACATCATAATCGGCGGGAGCCTTGCAGCCCTGACGCGCGATGCCCGGTTGCCCGGAAAGTGCGTGGTGATTTTCAGCTTTTAAGAACAGACACGGCATGCCCTGCCGGCCGGTTCAAGACGCGGGTCTATAGACTCATGTCCCGCACGATGCAACCCTGTGCCCAACCGGAGTTTGAATGTATGAATACTAACGGGAAGAAGCGTTTTCTGGACAAGGCCTATACCGTAAAGACGGACGCGGACACCCGGGCGCTTTATGATGCTTGGGCGGAAGTCTATGACGAGGAACTGGGTGAGAACGAATACCAGCAACCTTTGCGCTGCGCCGAAGCGCTGGCCCAACTGATGTCACCTGCCACCGACCCGGCCGTACTTGACGTCGGTTGCGGTTCCGGTCTTTCAGGCCTCGCGCTGAAGAACATGGGCTTCAGCAATATTGACGGCTGCGACTACTCGATGGGAATGCTTGAGAAAGCGGAGACCACCGGTGCCTATACGCGTTTGTTTGAAACGAACCTCAACGCCCCGCCGATGGATGCTGATGACGCAATTTATGATGCGGCGACCTGCGTCGGCGTTTTTTCGTTTGGCCATGTGACGGCCGATGCACTTGACGATATCCTAAGGGTGCTGAGGCCGGGTGGTATTCTGGTGATCGGGCTCAACGATCATTTCTACAAGGAAGGCAGCCTGACTGCCAAACTTACAACGATTGAAGAGGCTGGCTCAATCACCGATCGAAGAGATGAACACGGTGAGCATATCAGAGGAACAGGGCTGACCGGTTGGGTGATTGTTGGAACGAAGGGGTGAGGTAATTACCGATTTCCAACCAACTGAGATGAACATGGCACTGCCCCATCAGTTTCGTACGCATCGGTTTTGAAATTGCGCCCAACTGGGCAGCGAGGCCGGAGTTAGGTGAGCCCAAAAGGTCGGGGGTTGCTTTATTGAAATTTGCGTAGCTGCGGCCTGGTATCAGGCAAGACAGGCTATCAACGCTCCGACCAAACAAAGCGCGTAAAGCGAAAAGTGCCCAGGTATGATGCTCATTTCCATGGTTCTTTCGTTGTTGAGTTTCCGTTCTGAAAACGAATTTAGGCGGGAATTGTGGCAATGTATTTCGGCCAGTTGCAGCGTTACATGTTTTTGCGACGGCCCGAATAAAGGCGGCATTGTGCGCGCCAACCTTTCCATTGCGGCAAAACGCCATTTTTTCAACAAATTGGCTTGTAGGCTGCCACAAAGCGGCAAACTGGCGGGTCAGCTATGATTAGACTTGGTCCGCCAAGGGTGGTAAAAATAGAGATGTGGTTGGCTGGTGCTTTCGAGGCCCTAAACTTGGTACTGCTACCGGACAGGCAAGACCGACAGGAAGAAATAACTTATGTCTATGTCGAATCGGAACCTAGGCAAAACCCCTGATAGTAATGGTCCCCAGGGAGGTTTGGGGATCGATGATCTTTTGGCAGATCATGAAAAGCGGTATGGCGATTCGCCAGGCCGGATCATGAGCGCCGCGAAGAGCGGCGTGCATGTCGTCGAAACACGCTCGTCAATTCAGTCTTTTTATGCGCCCAGCTGTGATTTTCATCGCATTAATTTCCAGCTGACCGGCCGGATAACGGTAGCAGAATTTTCGCTAAATCGGCGCACCAATAGCAGGCCTGGACACTTGGTAACGGGTGGATTTGGCTTCATCCCCAGTGGCACGGGTGTCAAGGTCCACATAGATGGTGACCCGTTCCATGTGCTTCAGGTCATGATCCCTAGAACCTTGATGCAGCGATCGCTCGATACATTGACGGGAAAACCGGAAGCCGAGGAAACGATGTTGGGCCATGTCGGATCAGCGGGTCCGAACCTGGTGCGAATTAGTGAATTGCTCAAGCATGAGTACACTCAACCGACGCCCGGCAGTGCGGTAATGCTGGACAGCATCGCAGAGATGCTATGCATAGAATTATCGCGAAACTTCACGGGTCAGTCAAAAAGCTCCGCTAAGCACGGTGCTTTCTCTCAAGACGAATTGCTCCGGATAGGTGACTTGATGGAAGAGGCTGTGTGCGGCGAAATGGGTATTGGCGATATTGCTGAAGCACTCGATATCTCACCCTGCAAGCTTTCACGCAGCTTCAAAAATCATTTCAGCGAGACACCGCGCGAACAATTGTTGAGATTGCGGTTGGAACGCGCCAGAGAGATCCTGGCTACGAAGTACACTCCGCTCGTCGAGGTGGCTTTATTGTGTGGTTTTTCCTCCCAAAGCCATATGACAACAGCTTTTACCAATCATTTTGGCATTTCTCCGGCCCGCTACCGCTCTGAAGCATTCATGAGCTAAAGCCATGCGGTCGGTTTCGAATGCGGAACGCTGATGGTCACTGATCGGATTTTGGTGGTCCACCATTAAAAGAGCGGGCCAATTGGCCCGCTTCCTTCAAAGACTGAACTGACAGCCGAGCTTATTTTGGGGCGAGAACCATCATCATTTGACGGCCCTCGAGTTTGGGCTCGGCTTCTACCTTTGAGATATCTTGTACGTCTTCTTTCACGCGTTTGAGCAACTCCATGCCCAATTGCTGGTGCGCCATTTCGCGGCCTCGGAAGCGCAAGGTCACCTTTACCTTGTCTCCGGCTTCAAAAAATCGGTGTACGGCCTTCATTTTCACATCATAATCATGTGTGTCGATGTTCGGGCGCATTTTGACTTCTTTGACCTCAACGGTCTTCTGCTTTTTGCGCGCCGCGGCCTGCTTCTTCTGCTGTTCATATTTCAACTTGCCAAGATCAAGAATCTTGGCGACAGGCGGCTTGGCATTTGGAGAGATGAGAACGAGATCGAGACTGGATTCCTCCGCCAAGCGAAGGGCGTCTCTTGTATCGACAACACCCTGATTATCACCATCGGCTGTAATGAGCTGAACCTGAGGTTCGCGAATGTCGCGGTTTGCAGGTGGGCCGGATTTTTGTGGTGGGGGTGCTCTGAATGGACGGCGAATGGTCGTTAACTCCTGTGTGGTTTCGTCGCAGGCTATGTCGGGATTGCCCGCACAGTGTCAATAGCATGTCCGCTTGAATAAATCATCAATTTCCGTGACATCAGCCCATAACACACCAAAAGGGAGCCAAACATGGTGGCATTCAGTCAAAAGTTGACGGTTGGAGAGGCCGAAATTGTAATCAACAAGCTGGAAGGTGCTGCGCCTGGCCTTTTTTGGTTGGGCGGCTACCGTTCTGACATGTCGGGTACCAAGGCCCTTCGAATGGAGGCGCTGGCAAGCGACAATGGGCTGCAATCCACGCGATTTGACTATTCCGGCCATGGACAAAGCGGCGGCGATTTTCTGGACGGCACGATTTCCAAGTGGCTGAGCGAAGCCATGGCGGTGTTCAATAAAGCCGCTGAAAGCGGCCCGCAAATTCTCATTGGTTCGTCCATGGGCGCCTGGATCGCCTTGCGTATGGCGCAGGAATTGAACCGAGGCAGCGGGAAAAGTCCGATAGTTGGCATGCTGCTTTTAGCGCCTGCGCCGGACTTCACCGTCGAACTCATGGAGCCCGAACTGACGAGCGAACAAAAGGCGGATTTGGACGAGAAAGGATTTTTTGAAGAGCCCACACCTTATGGCCCCGAACCTAACCGCTTCACAAAGGCACTTTTTGAAGATGGCCGTCTCAATCGGGTGATGACCGGGCCGATTGACACTTTTTGTCCGGTTCACATCATCCAAGGCAAAGCGGATCCCGATGTGCCGTGGCAGCATGCTCAAAGGCTGTTTGAGCTTTTGTCCAAAGATGATGCCTCTCTTTCTTACGTGAGCGATGGCGACCATCGTTTGTCACGCAACGAAGACTTGGATCTGATTGCCAAAAGCACACTTTTGCTCGTCGAGCAGGTCGGCCACGTATGATTACTAAAATTTAAGATGCCAGAAAGCGCTTATTCTGCAATAGTTTACGCAACAGCTTCCAAGGTGCTGCTTGCAACGGTGATAATCGCCACCACTTTGGCCATAGACGTAAGTTCTAAATGGATACAGCAAGAAACAAACTGAACGCAGCCTGTTTCCTCGTTCGGGCGCGTGTTTGAAAGACCGGGTTACCTCGCGCCCGGTCTTTCTTTTTTGTTTTCCGAGAATCGTCTACACGGGTTCCATGGTTTTCGCTTTTGCCAGAAACAGCGCAACTGCGCCTTTCCCGCAAGAATTGTCTGTGGCGGGGCGCACCGTCGGCGTCACCGTGCGTCAGAACCCACGTGCCAAACGCCTCACAATGCGCGTGCAGCCTGGCAATCGCGGCATCTCGATTACAGTGCCTATCGGGGCTTCGGCACGGAGCGTCAATGACTTCATTAAGCGCAATGCCGGTTGGCTGGAAACACAAATCGCCAAAAAGCCGGACCGACCGCAGGTCCGCGCCGGGATCAAGCTACCGGTCCGAGGCATCAACCACCTGATCATCCATGAGACTGGACGCGGCGTCACGGATATTCGGGAGGTCGATGAAGGCCCGCAACTGGTTGTTCGAGGCGAGGAACGCTTTTTGCCACGACGCGTTGCAGATTTCCTCAAAAATGAAGCCAAGCGCGACATTGATGCTCTGGTGGCACACCATGCGGACAAAGTGGGTCGGAAGGTCAAGTCAGTGCGCTATCGCGACACGACGAGCCGCTGGGGATCGTGTACATCTGACGGCGCGCTTTCTTTTTCATGGCGCATCATGATGGCCCCGCCGTCGGTGATCAACTATCTGGTTGCCCATGAATGTGCCCATCTGCGCGAAATGAACCACGGCCCGAAATTTTGGGCGCTGTGCGAGGAATTGTGCCCAGACACCAAACGGTGCAAACAGTGGCTCAAACGTAACGGCAACAAACTGCAGGCGATTGAGTTTAGTTGATCATCTGATGAGTCAGAGTTTTTGACCATGGACATAAAAATCTGCGGGCTTTCAACGATGGAAACCGTCAGCGCGGTCGCTGAAAGTGGCGGCACGCATGCTGGTTTCATCTTCTTTGAAAAATCACCACGCAATGTCTCGGTCGCGCTGGCAGCCGATCTTATGGCCCATGCCGAGCGTTTGGGTTTAAAGACCGTGGCGGTCACGGTTGATGCAGGCGATGCGTTTCTCGATGAGGTTGTCGCTATCGCAAAACCGCAAATCTTGCAGCTTCATGGGAAGGAAAGTCCAAAAAGGGTCAGTGAGGTGAAAGCCCGCCATTCACGTGAAACATGGAAAGCGTTGTCAATTTCCAAAATCGACGATTTGCCCAAGCTCGACCCTTACCGCGGCATCGCGGATCGTTTCTTGCTCGATGCGAAACCTCCCAAAGGGTCAGAACTGCCGGGCGGCAATGCCGTGTCCTTTGACTGGACGATCCTGTCCAAAATGCGCGCGGGCACCGACTATTTGCTGTCGGGTGGTGTCGATGCCGGCAATGTCGGTGATGCCTTGCGCGCGGGCGCGCCCGCGCTCGATCTTTCATCCGGCGTTGAAAGCGAACCGGGTGTAAAAAATATCGGAAAAATCACCGCATTCTTCAAAGCGGCCTGCGCGGCTTGATCGCACATTGCTCTTGAGGCGCGGCCACGCTACACCGCCTTTTCGCATGTGAGGGAGTTAACTCGTGAACCAGGTTTTGCCACCCAATTCTTTCCGTACCGGGCCGGACGAAAACGGCATGTTCGGTATTTTTGGCGGGCGTTTTGTCGCCGAAACGCTGATGCCTCTGATCCTTGATCTGCAGGAGGAATGGGAGAAGGCGAAAACCGATCCGGAATTCCAGGCCGAACTCGCGCACTTGAACAAGCATTATACCGGTCGGCCATCGCCGATCTACTTTGCCGAACGGTTGACCGAGCATTTGGGCGGCGCAAAAATCTACTTCAAACGCGATGAGCTCAACCACACTGGCTCACACAAGATCAACAATTGCCTCGGTCAGATTTTGCTCGCCAAGCGCATGGGTAAATCGCGCATCATCGCGGAAACCGGCGCCGGCCAGCATGGGGTGGCATCGGCAACGGTCGCCGCGCGCTTTGGTTTCCCCTGTCATGTTTACATGGGTGCCACCGACATGGACCGGCAGGCGCCAAACGTTTTCCGTATGAAGCTGTTGGGCGCGGAAATAACAGCTGTCACCTCCGGCAATGGCACGCTCAAAGATGCCATGAACGAGGCGCTGCGTGATTGGGTCACCAATGTGGAAAACACCTACTATCTGATCGGCACCGCGGCAGGCCCCCACCCGTATCCGGAGATGGTGCGGGAGTTCCAATCAGTTATCGGAACTGAAACCAAAGAACAGCTGATGGAGGTTGAGGGTCGCATGCCCGATATGATCATCGCGGCGGTCGGCGGTGGGTCCAATGCGATTGGCCTGTTCCACCCGTTCCTAGATGATAAGGATGTGCAGATCGTGGGCGTTGAAGCAGGCGGTAAGGGATTGAATTCCGATGAGCACTGCGCGTCTCTGACCGCGGGTTCGCCTGGTGTGCTACATGGCAACCGCACCTATCTTTTGCAGGATGGCGATGGCCAGATCGAAGAGGGTCACTCTATTTCAGCGGGCCTTGATTATCCCGGGATCGGCCCGGAGCACTCCTACCTGAAAGACACCGGCCGCGTGGAGTATGTGCCCTGCATGGACGATGCAGCGCTGGAGGCGTTCCAGTTGCTGTGTCGCATAGAAGGCATTATTCCGGCGCTCGAACCCAGCCATGCGCTGGCCGAAGTCGTTAAACGCGCCCCGACCATGGGCAAGGACCAGATCATCGTGATGAATTTGTGCGGCCGGGGCGACAAGGACGTTTTCACGGTCGGCAAGATTTTAGGGCATGAGATGTAATCACCATGACCAACCGCTTCGACACCCTCTTTGCACGCCTCGCCGATGACAACCGTCCGGCGCTTGTCACCTATTTTATGGGCGGTGATCCCGACATGGAAACGTCGTTGGATATCATGAAAGCGCTGCCGGAAGCCGGTGCCGACATTATCGAACTCGGCATGCCTTTTTCTGACCCGATGGCTGACGGCCCGGCGATCCAGATGGCCGGTCAACGGGCACTCAAAGGCGGTATGACGCTGGCCAAAACGCTCGCCATGGCCAAAGCCTTTCGGGAGACAGACGCGGATACTCCGATTGTGCTCATGGGCTATTACAACCCGATCTACATTTATGGTGTCGACAAGTTTTTGGTAGATGCCAAAGCATCGGGCATCGACGGCTTGATCGTCGTCGACCTTCCGCCGGAGATGGACAATGAATTGTGCATCCCGGCTCTGTCGCAAGGCGTTTCGTTTATTCGTCTGGCAACGCCAACAACCGATGACAAACGCCTGCCCGCCGTACTCGAAAATACGTCGGGTTTTGTCTACTATGTCTCCATGACGGGGATTACCGGGTCGGCTATTGCCAATACCGATGCGGTCGCTGAGGCTGTCAACCGGATCAAAGGCCATACAGATCTGCCGGTCTGCGTGGGATTTGGGGTCAAAACGGCGCAGCAAGCAGCGACCATCGGGCGCGATGCGGATGGGGTGGTTGTGGGCACCGCCATCGTCAATGCGGTGGCAACATCGCTCGATCAAGAGGGCCGGGCAACCGGAGACACCGTCAACGCAGTTTCCACCTTTGTGGCTGGTTTGGCGCAAGGTGTGCGCGTGGCGCGTCTTGAAGCTGCCGAATAGTCCCGCCACATAGAGAAAAACGGGAATTCTTATATGAACTGGATCACTGACTATGTGCGCCCGCGTCTAGATACGCTCATGGGGCGCCGCGAAACGCCTGAAAACCTCTGGATTAAATGTCCGGAAACTGGTGAAATGGTGTTTCACCGCGATGTGGAAGATAATCAGTGGGTGATCCCCGGTTCCGGTTACCACATGAAAATTCCCGCCATGCAGCGGCTGGCTCATTTTTATGATGACGGCGATTTTCAGGTCATCGCAAATCCGGAAGTTGCACAGGATCCGCTCAAGTTTCGCGACCAGAAGAAATATGCCGACCGATTGCGTGAAAACCGCCAGAAGACGGGATTGGAGGATTCCATCATCAACGCCACTGGCAAGCTTGAAGACATGGAAGTCGTCACAACGCTGCATGATTTTGCCTTTATGGGTGGCTCGCTCGGCATGGCAGCAGGCGAGGCCATTATCAAAGGCTTCGAAACGGCCATTGAAAAGAATTGCCCGATGATCTTGTTTGCTCAGTCAGGTGGTGCGCGCATGCAAGAGGGTATTCTGTCCCTGATGCAGTTGCCCCGAACTACTGTCGCCGTGGAAATGCTAAAAGAAGCGGGATTGCCTTACATCGTTGTGCTCACCAACCCGACGACCGGCGGCGTTTCAGCATCCTACGCAATGCTCGGTGACATCCATATAGCTGAACCCGGTTCGGTCATCGGTTTTGCCGGCGCTCGCGTGATCGAGCAAACAATCCGCGAGAAGCTGCCGGAAGGGTTCCAACGCGCTGAATATTTGCTCGACCATGGCATGGTTGACATGGTGGTGCCACGCCAGGAATTGCGACCAACCATAGCGCGCCTGTTGCGCATGCTTTTGGACAAACCTGCGGAGAAGATGGTGACGGAAGAAGTCGACAGCGAAGATGAGGTTGTTGAAAGCGAGACAAATGGTGCCTTGCTGGTAGAATTTGCACAAGAGCCGGGAACCACGCCATCCACCAGTGAAGATGGTGGCCAAAAACCGTCTCCCAGCTTTTAATTTTAAAACATGAGCGCGTCGCAACCGACCCGTGGGCGACCGGTCCGCTCCGAAGCGGCGCTGGAGATCGAGCGCCTGCTTGAACTCCATCCAAAAGGGTTTGACCTGTCCTTGGGTCGCGTTCGCGATCTGCTCGAAAAGCTTGGTAATCCGCAGGACAGACTGCCACCGGTCATCCATATTGCAGGGACAAATGGCAAGGGATCTTGCGCCGCGTTTTGCCGGTCGCTACTCGAGGCAGCTGGCCATACGGTCCATGTTCATACATCGCCGCATCTGGTGAATTGGCACGAACGGTTTCTTGTCGCGGGTGAATTAGTGGCCGATGATCTTTTGGCAGATGCCGTTCGACGGGTTGCTACTGCCAACGATGATGCCCCGATCACGGTTTTTGAAATCCTGACGGCGGTAATGTTTCTACTCTTTTCTGAACACATGGCGGATTATGCCATTGTGGAGGTGGGTCTTGGCGGACGAGCCGATGCAACCAATGTGATTTCAAACCCGGCAGTCAGTGTGATCATGCCAATTGGCATGGATCATCAGGCTTACCTGGGTGAGACGATCGAGGAAATTGCAGGTGAAAAGGCAGGGATCATCAAAGAGGGTGTTCCAACGATCATTGCGCACCAACCCTATCCGGCGGCGCGGCAAGTGCTGGAAAATGTCTCAGAGATGATGGGCGTGGAAGCATTTGTGTACGGGCAAGATTTTTTCGCATTTGAAGAACGGGGAAGATTGGTCCTGCAGGACAATTCAGGTCTTATTGATCTGGCGCTACCCACGCTCAATGGCCGACATCAAATTACCAACGCCGCCGCGGCAGTCATGGCGGTGCGTCTCGCTGATCCCGCCCTGAACGCTGACATGTTGGAGCGTGGCTTGCAAACTGTTAAGTGGCCAGCCCGCCTGCAGCGTCTGGCGGCGGGCGATTTGGTGGCGTTGGCGCCAAAAGATTCTGAAATCTGGTTAGACGGCGGCCACAATCCCGATGCGGCCAGTGCGTGTGCGGAGTTTCTTGCAGGTCGTGAAGCCGTGGATGGCCGCCCGCTTTTCCTGATGGCTGGAATGTTGAATACCAAGGATGCCATTGGCTATTTCAGGCCTTTTGAGGGCCTTGTTCGACATGTTTTCGCGGTGCCGATTGTTAGCAGCGAAGCAGGGATATTGCCCGCCGATCTCGCCGCCTATGCGTTACACGCCGGACTGTCAGCCGAAGAATTCGGATCTGTTTATGAAGTGCTCGATATGCTGGGCCGCAATTGGGACCCCAGTGAGCCGAGCCCGCGCATTTTGATCGGCGGGTCACTTTATCTGGCCGGCGAAGTGCTGTCAGAAAACGGAACACCGCCCGTTTAAAAAAGAGCGCATGTTGCACACGCTCTTTTTTGTATCAAACGTTAGCTAACGGAGTTTTTCATCCAGTCGGACAGTTTGCCCTTTGGCGCTGCGCCAACCATTTGATCCACCACTTCACCATCTTTAAACATGTAAAGTGTCGGAATTGAACGAACGCCATACTGCGCTGCAATGTCCGGGTTCTCGTCAATGTTGATTTTGGCAATCTTGACCTTGCCATCAAACTCGCCTGAAAGCTCTTCGAGCGCCGGTGCGATCATCTTGCAAGGGCCGCACCATTCAGCCCAAAAGTCGACAACAACGGGCGTTTCGGCACCCAGAACGTCGGATTGAAAATTGTCATTGTTGACTGTTACGGTTGCCATCTTAACCTCCTTTGTTGTTCCCGCGCATGTGGTCATCTGTGCCAGACCAATCAAGTAGGGTTTCCGTTACCCCCTTTTCAATCTTTCGCGAGGACGGCAAGTGCCTTTTCGCGATCAGATTTCGAAACTTCGCGGATGAGTGGCCCGCGGGTGTACAAAAGCAAAGTGCGCACGGGCCGCTCCAAATATAGTTTCTCCACCAAAGCACCATAGAGCGCTAATTGATAGATAGACACATCAGGAATTTTTTCATGGGGTGGCCGCCCGGTTTTATAGTCGACGATAATGATCTCATCCCCATGTTCGGCGATGCGGTCGATCACGCCGGAAACCCCGCGTTCTTCACCGCGCACGGTCAGCGTGCCCATGATGGAGACTTCCGCCCGGCTGTTGGTGTCGAACAGAAATTGGTAGGCTGGATCGTCAAGGATGTTAAAGACTTCCGATAGTAGACCTGCCTGCTCGTCTTCACCAAAGCCATTGTGTGAAAGCCACGATACTGCAAGCGCCTCCCGTTTCGCCAGCGGCAGGTCCGGCAACATCTGAAGTAGCGTATGGAGTGCGCTTCCGCGCTTGGAAGCAGCAAATGAGCCAGTTCGCCCGGTTGGTTGATGGCCAACAAGCGATTCGGGCCGCACATCGACATCCGTATTGACCAGTTGCGTTGCTTCAATGGCAAAACCGGTCGCGCCCGATGGAATCAGCGGCCGTTTGGGCGGTGGCTCTGCCGTTGCGCGATCTGCAATCGCACTGACCCGGGCTTGGTCGACAAGCGGTTGCGCCATCGCTTTCACCGTTTGGGTTTTTTCAGGTTTCACTGAAGGGGCCTGCCGTGGCGGGAAAAAATAGACGGTTCCAAGTTCGGTTTCCTGCTGCTCGCAATCATTAACGAGACTGTCAAAAACCATTTGATGCCACCGCATATCGCCGGGATTGGGCGTTTTGCTGCCGGTCGTATGTCCGACGACAAAAAGGATATCAGCGGCCCGCGTCATGCCCACATAAAGAAGCCGCCGATACTCCTCTTCATCGGCAATGCGCATTTTTTCCGCAACAGCGTCCATAATTGAAGATCGCGGTTTACCCCTGTTCCAGACCGGTAGATCTGTATTTGTGCGTCCTTCTAGAAAGTTGGCAAGAAGGTTGGCAGGAACGGTTACAATTTTGTCCATTTGCGCGGGATTGTGCGGGGCGGTGCAGTCATCGACCAAGAACACGAGTGGCGCTTCCAATCCCTTTGCACCGTGCACCGTCATCACCCGTACCCGATCCGCATTTTGTTCCATCTCCCGCTTGATCTGCGGGGCCTGGCGCTCAACGTGATCAATGAAGAGATGAAGATGTCCGGGATGATCACGTTCAAAGGTTTCCGCCAACGCCATAAACTCGTCAATGATGTCAGCTGTCTCCGGGTTGAGACGCCCAACCAGCTTTTCACGTCCACCGCGTGCGGAGAGCACATGGGCATAAAAATCAAAAGCTGGTCGCGTTTTGGCGAGCGCCGCCAAGTTTTCAAGGTCGCCAAAGGCTGTCTGATGGCGTTCGTTAGCTGATACGGCCAATTGGTGCCAAAGTGTTCGCTCGCCCCGATCCATACAAAGCGCCATCAGATCATCATCATCCAAACCATAAAGGGGTGATTTGAGAACCGCGGCTAGCGACAGGTCGTCAAAAGGGTTCAACAGGCATCTGCCGAGCGCCAGCAAGTCCATCGTCGCGATGTGGTTGGTCAGGACCAGACGATCCGCGCCGGCAACCGGTACTTTGCGGGCCTTCAGGGCGCGTGACAGTTCAGCAACAAACATGCCGCGCTTGCGGACCAGCACAAGAATGTCGCCGGCCGTGACAGGGCGGCCCTGCACGGACATAGGTTCTTTGCCGGTTAACCAATAGGATATTGTATCAGCCATGCGCTCAGACAAGGTCTTGGCACCACGGGCGGGGGCGTCAATCGGCTCCGCCCAGTCCTCCGGCAAGTCAGGTTCCGGCTCTGATGTATGGACATCCCACATCGCCACTTGTCCGCTGCTGTCGGTGCGAAGAGCGGTGTGGGCCTGATAATCACCGGATTGGGTAAGACCATCGGCGTTCTCAACGCGCGAAAACACCTGGTCGACCGCAGCGAGCACATTTTTTGCGGAGCGGAAAGAACGGTCCAACGGGACCGGCTCAAACGGTTTCGCCGCTGTCGTTACTTTGGTGTTGAAGTGAGTTCGTGCCGCACTGAAGCCTGCCGGGTCGGCACCCTGAAAAGAGTAGATGGACTGCTTTTCATCGCCGACGGCAAAAACTGTTCGATTGGTATCGCGCGCCGCTACTCCATCGAAAAACTCGTCGGCAAATGTTCTGACGACTTCCCATTGCATCGGCGAGGTATCTTGCGCTTCATCGACGAGAATATGGTCAATGCCTTGGTCCAGCTTGTAACGGACCCACGCGCCCGTGCCCGCCCGTCTGAGCATGGCGGCGGTGTGCCTAATCAGATCGTCAAAATCAAGGTAGGAGCGGATGCGTTTGAGATATTCGTATCGGCCGATCAGCGCCTGCGCGATAATTAACATCCGGGTAGATTGTTCGGCGTCCTCCAGCTTGTTCAAATCATCATGAATTTGCAAAAGTCGTGCGGCAGCGGCTTCGTGCGCTGGGCGATAGGCCGGTATTGCCGCCATGAGATTGTCCGGAAAAATATGCTGGGTGCGAGGCGCCAGACCCTTTTCGCTGCTGCCCTTTAGAAATTGCTTGGTCAGCGCATCGAGCCGTGCGGACGGCTCAGTCAACTGTCCTGCTTCGCGAATGGCTTTGACCATGGTGCGGATGGTGGCGCGTTTTTCGCCTTCTTCATGGGCATCGATCAGCGCAAGGTTCTCGTTATCAAACCAATCCAATGGCCAGGCCCTTTGAACAATGTCGTCACGCTCGATCTCAGGCTCCAGACCAAACGCTCTAACAAACTTTGCATGAAGCTGCGCGCTGTCCGGGTTTGATCCAAGGTAGCCACTCAATTCGCGCCGCTTGTCGACAATTGCGGCAATCAACTCAGTAAATGCCGCTTCGCCGCGCTCGCTCAGAACGTGTTCAACGGCTTTAATCAAATGCGGCGACCGCTTGGGGCCGGTCAGCACATGACGTTTAGCCTCGGCCAGCAACCCTTCTGCACCAAAATCATCCAGGAGATCAAAGTGTCCAGCCACGTTGGCTTCGAGCGGGAAACGGTGCAGCAGCGCTTCGCAGAACGCATGAATAGTCTGGATTTTCAGTCCGCCCGGCGCTTCTAGTGACGCGGCAAAAAGCGTGCGTGCAAAACGGACTTTGTCTTTGCCCGGTCGCTTACCCGTCAGTTTTTCCAACTGTTCGGCCAGCTTGGTATCTTCCAAGGCCACCCAGTCCGACAAACGGTCAAAAACCCGCGACTTCATCTCGGCGGCTGCCGTTTTGGTAAAGGTCAGACATAGGAGCTTGGATGGTTCAACTCCATCAAGCAGTAGGCGGATCACACGTGTGGCAAGCACAAATGTCTTTCCCGAGCCGGCATTGGCAGAAACCCAAGCCGACACTTTAGGGTCCGCTGCAGTGGCTTGCTTGGCTAGCGTTGCCTCATCGGGCATCACTCTCGGTTTGATTTCAGCCATGACCATCGCCGTCTGAGTGATCGGTTTCGCCACTCCATTCCGCAATTCGCGCCAAATGGTCATAATCTCCGGCCCAACGTTTCTGCTTTTCGGGAAGTGGCCATGACAGATAGGCCGCCTCGGTGTCCTGGTAGTGTTGAACCAATCTCGTAAGCGCATCCCAATCGCGCTGCGCCAATTCAAGCGTGGTGTATTTGGGATCATTTTTCTTCGGCTCGGCAGGTACAACAACGGGCCCGACGATTTTGCTGTCGACATCGCCGCGAGTGCCAAGTTTGACGTAAATCAGATCGCCGGGTTCTTTCCCGTCAAAAGCCGGGAACGCCCCGCGCACCATGAGCGCGGCTTCAAGCGGCAATTGGGGGGCAAACCGGTGCTGCACCTGGTTGATCGACGGGTGAGCGCCGGTTTTCAGATCTATGATGTCGATCAGCCCGTCGGTGCGCACATCAAACCGGTCACCTCGCCCGAACAGTGTTACCCCTGTGTCACCCAGCTCCGTTGGTATGGCACTTAGTTCCGCATGACGGCTGACAATATACTTCGCCCTATCTTGTTCCCATTGGGCGAGTTCGGGGACCAGCGCGCGCATGCGTGCCCACCAAAGCGTATCGATGTCAGACGGGAGCGCCGCGTTGTCGAAAATTTCGCGGGCGATCAGAAGCATTTCAGCTTGCGCAACGGCAGAGGAATAATCGATGCCGCGTTTGACGAAAGCTTCGGCGCAATCATGTATCAGTGTCCCTCGTGCCCGAACGTCGGGCTCTTCCAACAACGGCTCCAATGGTTTCAGCCGCAGAACGTGTTTTGCATAAATGGCATAAGGGTCGCGGCGCAATGTTTCCGCTTCGGTGACTGAAATTTGCTTTGGCCGCTTTGAAAGCGGTGGTTTGGGCGTTGGCGGACCGACTGGATTTGCTGGTGCCGCTGCGGTTAAAGCCTTGGAAATTTGCGCATAGACATCGCCTGCATTGCGCATCGCCCTTGTGTTGGCTGGCCCTGCAACGGTCTCCAGTCTTTGCACCCAGCGAGACGCGACGGTGGGTGATCCGTCTTGTTTGGCCGCGCGGGTCAGCAAAATATTTGGCGCACCCATACACATTTGAAAATCATGGGCGGCAAGGCCGACCCGACGTTCTGGCGGCTCCATCCCCATAGCCTTTTTCATGCCGCGCGTGACAAAGGCGTCATTGTTGGGCGTCGTCGGCCATTTTCCCTCGTTAAGCCCGCCGAGCACCATGAAATCCGCATGCTGGAGGCGTGCCTCCAGGGTGCCCCAAATGGAAATACGCGGGTGACCACCATAGTCTGGCTTGATCAGCGTATCCGCTGTCAGTGCCGATAAAATCGCTGGCCAATCGGAAAGTGTCACCTCGGTCGTCAGCGTCGGATCACATACCGCTTCCAATGTGTTTGCCAAAACTACGCCGTCGTCACCATCGTAAAGTTCAGGCAAAATACCAAATGCGTCACTTGCCAATACTTCGAGCAAGGCCGCGGTTCGGCGAGCCAGATCGTGGATTGGCGACACCTGCCCATTGTTCAAACCTGTCCGGAATTGGTCAAAGGCGTTTGATAGTAACTTGGCAAAGTCTATGAGCGTCTCGCGGTTCTCATCGCTCAGATCGGGAAAACTCTTGGCGCGTCGCCGAACGATCGCAGGTTCCGCGTGCCTTGCCAGTTGGTTGGTAACGATTGCCAATAGATCGGAAACCAAAAAGCGGCGCTGCCCGCCGCGCAAAACGTAAAGTTCAAAAAGATCAATGGTCTGTCGAACCTGTTCTGCATCCCATCCAAGTTGAAAGAGCGGATGGCGCAACAGCGCCAGCAGCTCGTTCGGGTTGGAACCATCGCAGCCGACTTGGAGCGTCAACGACAGGAAGATCCCTTGCGGTGTCTTGGAAAAAGGTGCTCCCCCGGAATCGTCAGCCTCAATTCCAAAGCGCGCCAATTCCACACACACGCGCCGCGCCAGCGAACGGTCCGGGGTCACCAGCGCGCAGGTTTTGTCCGGATCGAGGATTGTTTCGCGAAGAGCACAAGCGATGGAAAGCGCTTCTTCGCCCGGATTTTCGGCATGGAGGATCGCCACATCCTGGCAAGCGTCTTCCGCAAGCGTTTTGCGGGCTTGAAGCCAAAGATCAGTCGTTGTCGATGGTGCCAAGGCGGTTGCAATCCAATGCCGTCTCCCGTTCAGGTGCGCGGGCATTGTATTTGTTGCAAGCTCGGTGATCAGGCCCCGGGCACCCGCTCCAATGGCTCGTACTAGCTTGTGCATGCCATATTGAGGATGGCCGATGGCGGAGGAAATATCGCTCTCCGCTTCTAGCGCCCCTCGGATTCGCGGCTCCATACTTGGCTCATAGCCAGGCAGAATTACCGCCCCGCTCGCGCGGCCGGCAATGGTTTTGATCAATCGAGCGGTTGCGGGGATCGTACCCGTCGATCCCATGACGATAAAGGGGTCGACCGGATCGGCAGCTTCCACCCGCCGCCGCTCGGACTCCAGCAATAGGTTTCGCCGCGTCGCCGGATCAATTCGGCCCATCGCTTCCAGCACAGGGGGCCAATGCTCTCGAACAACGGCCAAAAAGGCATGGGTCAGTTTCCACCATTCCGAAATGTCGACATCGGCTGCCTTGTCCAGATCATCAAAACTGATCTCCTCGGTCTGCATCTGATCAAGCAGGGACGAAAGATCGCGGGCCATCCAAAACGCATCGGCGATGGACACAGGTGTCTCCACTTCTTTACCAACCAGAGCGCGTGCTTCCGGGCCAAGAGCCTGCGCCCATTTGCCTACCCATGAGCCGAGGATAATCTGGCGTTCGAGCGCGTTAACCGCAGGGGGTGCGCTGAGCAATTCGGTTGCGCCACCAAGCGCAAAGAACGCGGTATCATCGTCAAATTCGCCAAGAGGCAAAATTTGCGGCAATAGGGCAGCATTGGCCTCAAGGATATCGACGAATGCGGATCGTAACTCACGGGCCGCACGGCGGGTGGGCACATAGATGGTTGCGCTAGAAAGCGCCAGCGGCCCCGCTTTTGTCGAAAACCCGGAAATGATCTTCCCATCACACAGGGCTTGGGCAAACAAAGGCAAGATCGGTTCACCTGCCGGAACCGTGAATATGTTGGGAGCACGGTATTTTGTCGTGCCTGTTCGCTTGTCAGCTTTCATTGCGCGACAAAGGTGCCATATCACCGTGATCACGCAAATGCGCTTCCACAGCTTTCAGACTGTCAGGTGTACTGACCGTGTACCAGTAGGCATTTTCAAGCGCTTGGCCGAACAAACGCCCCTTTTTCTTGGCCGCGTCAAAATAGCGGTTAAGGGAGTGGGAAACAGCCTCGGCTTTTTTGAATATTGCGGGGTTTATGATGGCCGCACCAGCGTAAATGTAACCTGACTTGGCCTTGTCAGCACGCGAAAGGCGGCCGTCCCGGTCGATGATGAAATCAAGCCCGCCACTATGGCCGATGGCTTGTTCCGGAGAGCAGACAAGCAGGAGCATGTCCATGCGTTGCGCATCAAACGTCTTGGCCATTTTTGTGACCGTTGGTTCGATGCCGGCCTTTTCCACCCAAAAAGTATCCGCATTGATCGCAACAAAAGGCGCCTGCCCGAGCTTGGGCAGTGCTTTGACGATACCGCCTCCGGTTTCCAGCACTTTTTCACGTTCATCGCTGATCTCCATGTAAACAGGATGATCTGCAATCGCCGCATGCGCCATGATTTGTTCGCCAAGATAGTGTATATTGACGACAGCGTGATTGACGCCCCCACGGCCCAACTGGTCCAGCGTTCGATCCAACAGGGTGCGACCTGCAACCTCAACAAGGGGCTTTGGCCGCGTCAGCGTAATCGGTCGGAGCCTTTTGCCAAAACCTGCTGCCAATACCATTGCTCGCATTAAAGGCTTTTCCTCAAACCGGCCGAACGCCACCAATCGTCCAATGGTGCCAGAACGGGATGTTCCAGCGTATGTTCAAAATAGTGCCGCACGCGTGGCAAGTGGGCAAGATAGGCAGGTTTTGCGTCGCGCCTGTTCAGCCGGTGGAAGATACCCATAATCTTGCAAAGCCTTTGCGCGGTGCAAATTGCGGCTTCTTTCCAGAAAGCGTCGCGGTCAAAGTCCGGATCGCTTTGAGCGCGTTGCTGGCAATAGGCTTCCATGATTTGACTGCCCAATGAAAGAGGTACCGTCACCCGCGCA
Source organism: Pseudomonadota bacterium (assembly GCA_039822005.1). Taxonomy (GTDB): domain Bacteria; phylum Pseudomonadota; class Alphaproteobacteria; order Rhizobiales; family Rhizobiaceae; genus JBCBDX01. The sequence goes on from JBCBMZ010000001.1 coordinate 122,211, forward strand.
TCATGAACCAGGGACATCAAATCGTAAGCCCCCGGCCCCCAAAGCGCATCTTGAAAGTCGATAACGCCGAACTGGTCGGTGCCTTGTCGGTTCCCGTCAAAAACGATGTTCGGTGAGTGGTAGTCCCTGAGCAAGATCGTAAAACGCGAAGTATCCAATTGAGACCATAGTCCGGTCATGACAGCTTTAAATGCCTCACGACGCTCAGTGCTGGGGCTGCGACCCGTTTCCTCGGCGACAAACCAGTCCAGCAAGAGTTCGGCTTCAATTTGAAAAACGGAGAGGTCATAATCGGGCAAAACATGGTGCAGACCGCGGGCATGAAGATCTTTTGTGACCGACTTTCCATGAAGCGATGCCAACAGGCAGCCAGCCCCAACATAACGATCAGGCACCGGCATGCCTTGGTCATCCAGCAAATGACCGCGTCCCAAATCCTCCAACAGCATGAAACCCTGTGCCACATCAAACCCGCCAATAGCTGGTGCGCGAATACCGGCGTCTTGCAGAGCCGACCCGATTACCACGAATGGCCGGATGTCTTCCGCCAAATGGGCCAGTCTTGAATAGGGCAGGCCGTCGCGGACCGGTGGTCCGTCGGCTTGCGGGGGCGCGATCATCAGGATTTCGTTTCCCCTCCCGGTGATCGTCTCATAGCGTCGGGTCGAAGCATCCCCGGTCAGCGGTCGCCGCCATGCATTTGCTTGCGCATTTTCTTTCAGGAAAGCGCGGATCGCGATGCTCTGTTCAACCCTTGACAGGATGTCGCCGCGCCCATCGATCGTGATGTCCCTGCGATCTGCATCGCCCGCATTGATGGTGAGTTTGACGTGAAGTGCCTTCGATGGCAGCAGATTACCCGCCCGCTCAGGCCATTCAATCAGGGCGATGCTGGATGCAAGCGTCTCATCCAGGCCCAATTCATCCAGTTCACTTTCATCGCCAAGCCGATAGAGATCGAAATGAGCGACCGGCACCCGCAAGTCATCATAAAGCTGGACGAGCGCAAAGGTCGGGCTCGGTACATCGATGTCACCGCCGGCCAAATAGCGAATAAACGCGCGGGCAAAGCTGGTCTTTCCCGCCCCCAGATCACCATGAAGCGCGATAGCATCTCCCATCTGGCATGCAATGGCAGTGTCTCGCGCCAATGCATGGAGATCATCTTGCGTGAGGTTGCGTCGGTCCAGCATCGCCTATTCGGCGGCCACGCACAGATTTTTTGGAACGCGCGGTAATTCGATTATCACTTGTGTGCCGGCACCTTCGCGCGAATTGATGGCGACCGTGCCGCCGTGCAGATCAATGAGGCTGCGAACCAGCGCCAATCCAAGTCCGGCACCGCGCTGACGACCAGATTGCTCGGTATAGAAACGTTCAAACAACTGATTGGCATCTTCGACCGATAGACCGGGCCCTTCGTCTTCAATGGTGAACACCAACCCACTATTCTTCGAGGCACACTTGAAGGAGACAGCAGAACCGTCCGGAGCAAAGTCTGCGGCATTGTCGAGCACATGTTCAAACACTTGGCGCAGGCGCATTGGATCAACAATGATGCTTTCAGGCGCTTCGTCGGTATCGAGCTTCAGGACAACATTGTGCTTTTCAAGTCGCGGACGCACGGCTTCAGCTGCCTGTCCCATGATATCAGTTGGCGAGGTGTGGGTTGGCTTTAGTTCCAATACACCCGCATCGATTGAGGCAAGGTCGAGGATCGCATCGGTAATTTTGACCAGGGCGTTCGATGCCGATGAAATGTGGCCGACATATTCTTGCTGGGAGTCGGTGAGTTCCCCGACAGTGCCCAAAAGCAACATGTCGGTAAAGCCCTTGATGGTGGTGAGCGGCGCCCGCAATTCATGGCTCACATGTTTGATGAACCGGTTACGCAGTTCTGCAGTTTGTTCCAGCGCCTCATTGCGGTCACGCAGCGCCCGCTCCACCTGCTCGGCTGCCGACATGTCGACAAATGTGATCATGGTCTGCCCGTTAGGTAGGGGTACAACCATCCAGGAAAGGGTTTTTTCTTCAATCCGTGCCCGGCCCGTCAGGTTCACCCGGTCATCGGCAAAATCCGTTACGATCCCTGCAAACTCTTCCCATAGTTCTGCGGTCTCGTCATCAATCGTGTGGCGGTGGGCAATGATGTCGCGCACATGCATCTTTTCGTTGCTCAAGAGATGCATCACACCCCAAAACTTTGCAAACGCAGGATTGGCCAGTTTCAGATGGCCGTCAGACGCAAACACGGCGACACCCTCGGCCAGATTATCCAGCGTCTGGCCCTGAACGCGCTGCATGGTCTTGTATTGACTTTCCAGATGGATGCGCTCCGTCAGATTCTCGAAGATCCACGTCATGCCACCGCGCGGATGCGGGTTGGCGAAAACGCGCACCGTACGGCGATCCGGCAGATGCCAAAGATGTGACTGCGGTTCGACGGCCTTGAAAGAATCGAGCACATCCTGCTTCCATCGCCGCCATTCCGGCATTTCGGGCAATTGTCCCGCTTCGCGCATGCGGTCCAGGAACATGCCCATGGTTGGCTTGGAGGCCAAAAACGACTCGTCCATTCCCCAAAGTTCCTTAAAGGCATGGTTATGGAACAGGAGAGTTGCATTGACGTCAAACATCGCAACGGCGGTGGTCAATTCGTTCAGCGTTTCTTCATGGCTCTCAATAGTGCGTGAAAGCTCTGTACGAACGGCCTCGGTTTCGGTTCGATCCACCGCATGCCCGGCACTGCCGAAAGGCCCCGTCGCCTCGGTCACTTCAAAGATGACCCGGTCGCCGCCAACCACGGTTGAAAGGTTCCCTTGAAATGCGCCTGCCGACAATCCGTCGCGCACTTTTCCGCGCGCTTGCGATCCGAACAATTCACATTGCTTGGAAACCACGTCGTCATTGGTGTCGCAATCAACGGCAGCCACAAATGCACGGTTGGTCCAAGTCAGTTCTCCGTTCTGACCGCGAAGCCAAAAAGGAATATCAACACGATCCAAAAGCGCCTGCATGGTGGTGAGCGTATCGGTGATCCTGCGGCGTTCGGCGTCAAGATGCGCCAACTGCTCACGTACCGGTGATAGGTTGGAAAACCGGACAACCGCGCTGCCGACCGAGGTGCGGCCCGTTACGTCGAGATATGTGCCGGCTTTTGTTTCGACCGAGACACTAAACGGCTGTGCCTTTTCACGAAGCGCAGCAATTTCTTGGGAAATAAGGGTGGCACTTTCAACTGTCAGCCATCGCCCAAATGCCAGGAAGTCACCGTGCCGTTCAGGCGCGCCCGCCTGTGCGTCCAATGTACCCAAAATGATCGGGCCTTTGGGGTCCGCCGCCCAGATGATCGCGCGTTGACCTTCGATCGTGGTCAGCGATTCCAATTGTGCAGCGCGCGCGCTGGTTGCTGAAAGCTTCCCGCGCAGCGCCGCGTTTTGTCCGGCAATGCGGCCACGTTCCTTGATGAGCCAGGCCGCAGACACGAAAGCCGCGATTAGCGCGCCGGCAAAGACGGACAGTTGGATAACCTGAAATGTCTCCACTTGAAGTCCGAATATGCGTGGAAGGTCGGTGTCTCCTGCTGCTTGGGCCCGTGCAGAGCCGGCAAGAGCGCTTTGCGTCAGAAACGCCAGAGCCAATTTCTTCGGTATCCTAAAGCTGCTTTGATTGGCGCGCCTGGTTTCTTTGCTGGCATTTGGCCGGTCAGCACCCATGCGTGTTCCTTGTTTCAGCGTCCCCCTGGCCTGTTTGACGGCATGATTTAGGTCGCCGACAAACACGCACCCGAATCACCGCACCATACCGGTCGCGCGAATCGACGAAAAGAGTCTGCTGAAAAAATATACCCGCCAAGCCTTACCTGGCGGGTATATTGTGAATTTGAACCGATCAGTAGCGGTAGTGCTCGGGCTTGTATGGCCCGTCCACCTTTACGCCGATATAATCTGCCTGTTCCTGTTCCAGTTCTGTCAGTTTGGCGCCGATCTTGGCCAGATGCAGGCGCGCTACCTTTTCATCCAGCTCTTTGGGCAGGATGTAGACGTCATTGTCGTACTTCTCATTTTTCTGCCAAAGTTCAATTTGGGCGAGAACTTGGTTCGTAAAGGACGCGGACATCACAAATGACGGGTGACCTGTTGCGTTGCCCAAGTTCAATAGGCGACCTTGGGACAAAAGGATCATTCGGTTGCCTGAAGGCATCTCGTACATGTCAACTTGGTCTTTGATATTCGTCATCTTCAAATTGCGCAGAGCAGAGACTTGAATCTCATTGTCGAAGTGGCCGATATTGCCGACAATCGCCATGTCTTTCATCTGGCGCATGTGCTCAATGCGGATAATGTCCTTGTTGCCGGTCGTCGTGATGAAAATGTCGGCATCTTCGACCGTATCTTCGAGCGTGGTAACTTCAAAACCGTCCATGGCGGCTTGTAGTGCGCAAATTGGGTCAATTTCAGTGACCTTCACCCGTGCGCCGGCACCACGAAGCGAAGCGGCCGAGCCTTTGCCCACATCGCCATAGCCGCACACTACAGCTGTTTTACCCGCCATCATGGTATCTGTCGCGCGGCGAATACCGTCGACAAGAGATTCCTTGCAGCCATATTTGTTATCGAACTTGGACTTGGTCACCGAGTCATTCACGTTGATGGCCGGGAATGGCAATTGGCCCTCCTTGACCAGTTGATAGAGGCGGTTCACACCAGTGGTGGTTTCCTCCGAAACGCCTTTGATCTGGTCACGGGTCTTGGTGAACCAGCCCGGGCTCTGGGCCATGCGTTTTTTGATCTGCACTTTGATGACTTCTTCCTCTTCCGATTGCGGTACCGGAATGATCTCTTCGCCAGCCTCCGCGCGCGCGCCCAAAAGAACGTAAAGCGTCGCATCCCCGCCATCGTCGAGGATCATGTTGGGCCCATCTTCGAAGAGGAAGGATTTGTCCAGATAATCCCAGTGCTCTTCCAATGTTTGGCCCTTCACTGCAAAGACCGGCACCCCGGCTTTCGCGATGGCAGCTGCTGCATGGTCTTGCGTGGAGAAAATATTGCAGCTGGCCCAACGCACATCCGCGCCAAGTTCCACCAGTGTTTCGATCAAAACCGCCGTTTGGATAGTCATGTGCAGGGAGCCGACAATGCGTGCGCCCTTAAGAGGTTTGTCAGTACCAAACTCTTCGCGACAAGCCATCAGGCCCGGCATTTCGGTTTCGGCGATGTCAATTTCCTTGCGGCCGAAATCCGCAAGCGTGATATCGGCGACTGTGTAGTTGGTTTCTGCTGTCATCTTAATTCCAATCGGGCACGTTTCGCGCGCATTTACCAAATGGCGCTTCTTCCGGCAATGGCTATATAAAGAAATCTTTATATGGTGATATGGTGACTATACTTCTTCGCCAAACCGGTCAGCCATCAGACTGGCGATGGCAGTCATGGCGTCGGCGGCGTCATCACCCTTGGCGCAGATGCGCACCGTTGACCCCTTGGACGCTGCCAGCAGCATCAAGCCCATGATCGATTGTCCGCCAACCTTGGTCCCGTCCTTTTCGACGGTGATCTGAGCAGAAAATGTTTCGCAAACCTGGACGAATTTTGCCGACGCACGCGCGTGCAGGCCGCGTCGGTTCACAACCTCCAGATCGGCGCAAATCCAGCCATCGCCTGGATCGGTTACGTTCATGTTCATCCGCGCGCGTTCAGCAGTTGGCTGGCGACGTTGATATACTTGCGACCCGCCTCTGTCGCTTCGTCGATCGATTGATTAATGTCGCGGCTCTCACGCGCCCGTACAAGCTTGATCAACATGGGCAAGTTGGCGCCCGCAACAATCTCGATCTTTCCAGGTTCCATCAGTGAAATAGCCAGATTGGACGGCGTTCCTCCAAACATGTCGGTGACCACAACAACACCGGCTCCGATTTCCACCTCATCAATTGCGTCGATAATATCGCGTCGCCGAACCTCCATATCATCATCGGCCTCGATGCAGATCGTGGAAAATCGCTCTTGCTGGCCGACAACATGTTCAACGGCGTCTTTGAAAGATGTTGCAAGTGCGCCATGCGTCACCAGAACAATGCCTATCATCACACATTCCCGTCCGCAGGGATTTTAGTTCTTTTGCGCTGCGGTCCCTGTTGCTATTACCACGTTTTTTTTCATGCTTTTCAAGCGCAAATCCGCATCTGTTTCTACGGGTGCGCGCTTATGTCATCACAACCGTACGTGCGCGAACAAAGCAGCAAAGATCGCCGTGGCGCAAAGTTCCGGGTTTTTTTGCGGCACCCGCAATTCAGCAAGGGCCACCCCGTTCAGTTCACATTTCGGTTCGGGGGCCATGCGAGCGACATTCTCGTCCGCAACCAAATCCACCAAAAGGTTCAATTCGGCATGTTCGCAGAACATGTCACGGTCCTCGATGATCCCGAAGCCAAATATCTCAAGCTTACCGAAAATGGCATCAGGGCAGGTAGCGATCAAGCGCGTTGGATCGAGTAAAGCTTGAACATGGGTTTGATCGTCACTGACAAAATGACAAGTCAATCCGCTTGCCCGTGCGCGCCGCCAAACGGTCAGGGCCGTTTGTGTTTTCCCCGCGCCCGATGGGCCGGTGATAAAAATACCGCGTCCATCAAGTTTGATGCAGGTCCCGTGAACAAGCTGAATGTCAGACATTGGTAGGCAGGCGGATGATGAAGCGCGCTCCCAGCACTTTCGACGCATCGTGCAGGTCGAGGATGTTTTCCGCCTTCAGTGTCCCATTGTGGGCCTCTATGATTTGTCTGGAAATAGACAAACCTAGACCTGAGTTTTTTCCAAAGGACTCGGCGCCTGGCCGATCGGTATAAAAGCGCTGGAAAATTTTCTCCACATTGTCCGTAGCGATGCCAGGGCCGTTGTCCTCGACCAATATTTCACGCCAATGGCCAGCCCGGTGAAGGATTACATCAATGCGACCGCCTTTGTCCGGAACAAAGGAACGGGCATTTTCGATCAGATTGGTGACGACTTGACCGATCCGCGATTCATGACCGCTCACAATGAAAGTCTCTTTTGGCGAGCGCCGGTCAACCCGCAGGTTTAACTTGAATTCCCCGATCCGGCTTTCGGTGAAAACCGTCACCAGATCACGCAAAAGCCGTTCAAGGTCAATGATGTCAGAGTCTTCACGTGCAAGTTCGGCATCGAGGCGTGAGGCATCCGAAATATCGGTAATCAAGCGGTCAAGCCGCCCGATATCATGTTGAATGACCATCAAAAGCTTTCCGCGTTGGTCATCGTTTTTGATCAGCGGCAACGTTTCTACTGCCGAGCGCAGCGACGTTAGCGGATTTTTCAGCTCATGGCTGACATCAGCGGCAAAACTTTCAATGGCGTCGATCCGTGCGTAAAGCGAAGTGGTCATGTCACCAAGCGCGACGGAAAGATTGCCGATTTCATCCTGACGTTTTGAGAAATCTGGGATTGCCTCGCGCATCCTGTTCGACCGGCGCACGCGTACTGCTGCCGCGGACAGGCGCCGCAACGGTGTGGCAATGGTGCCCGCGAGCAAAGTGGAAAGCAAAACATTGACCAACAGCGCAACAGCAAATACGCGGAACATGGCAAAGCGTTCAGCTTCAACAATTTCATCAATGTCTGCGCCTTGTGTCGATAGTTGCAAGACGCCGAGCACTGTTCGAGAGCGCGATATGGGTACCGCGACTGAGACAATCATCTCATTGTCTTCCGAAAGCCTTTCAACAGACCCCCGTTTGCCTGACAGGGCACCGATCACTTCGCGATACTCCGAGCCGGAGCCACCTGGCACCTCCCGGTAGACTGGTAAATCGCTGCGTCGTAGAACGGATCGTGCCAAGTCGGAGGCCTGTTCCATAATCCCTTTTTGGTTGTCGGCCCCGGCTTCAGGCAAGTCGTACCTCAAGATTTGACCGCTGGAATAAAGATGCCGGGAGTCAACCAGGAGATTGGCGTCGCGATCATAAACGCGTGCCCGTGTCCGTGTTGGAGAAATCAATCGGCGCAAGACCGGTGCCACCCGCTCCGGGTCGATCGGAAACGCCAGATTTTCCAAAGGATCTACCGATGGTATCGCCGTCTCACCAGCTTGCAACTCCAATAACACTTCAGGATCTATAACAATGGCATCAGTTTCGACGTTGGCCGATGCTGCGATGGCGCTGGCAATGATCTCGCCCTGTGTCAGCAGGCTTTCCACGCGCGCATCTATGAGCCCGTCGCGGAATTGGTTGAGGTACAAGATACCTGACATGAAAAGGACGAGTGCCACCAGGTTGAGAATGATGATCCGCCGAGTGATCGACGAAAACAAATATCGGTGAAACAGTCCCTGAATTGCGCCGCCCACGGGGCGCAGCACACGCATCACGAGTGATCGCGTCTGCCCCCGATTAGACGTACGCGTCACCTCAACCCCGATATGATCGGTATCAACCGCCATAGCCAAAATATGTAGCACGCCTTCTCAAAAGGCGTGCACCCTTAGTTACATTGTCCGTATTACCTGTTCATGCCGCTTCGCGGAAGCGGTAACCAACGCCATAAAGTGTCTCGATCATTTCGAAACCATCATCCACGATCTTGAACTTCTTGCGCAGTCGCTTGATGTGGCTGTCGATCGTGCGGTCATCGACATAAACTTGATCATCATAGGCGGCATCCATCAATGAATCGCGGCTTTTAACGACGCCGGGGCGTTGCGCTAGCGAATAGAGAATGAGAAATTCGGTAACGGTCAGAACCACCGGTTTCTCTTGCCAGGTGCACGTATGGCGTTCCTGATCGAGCACGAGGTCACCGCGCACAATCAACTGGGACGGGTTGGCTTTACCGGCCTTCATCACAACTTCGCGCGCCGCTGAGCGTCTTAAAATAGCTTTCACGCGTTCCAGCAGCAGTCGCTGTGAAAATGGTTTGGTGATGAAATCATCGGCACCCATCTTAAGACCGAACAACTCGTCGATCTCATCATCTTTTGATGTCAAAAAGATCACCGGCAGGTCTGATTTCTGACGCAAACGCCGCAACAATTCCATGCCGTCCATGCGCGGCATCTTGATGTCGAAGATGGCTAGGTTCGGCGGCTTGGCACCCAAACCGTCCAGTGCCGAGGCGCCGTCGGTGTAGGTTTCAACACGAAACCCTTCAGCCTCCAAAGCCATCGAAACTGATGTCAAAATGTTGCGGTCGTCATCCACCAACGCGATGGTCTGCATATTAAAATTCTCCCCGTACATCAAACGTCCCTTCGTCCGAGTGCGTTTTCACGAAAAGAAGGGGTGTGCACTAATGTAGTGCAAAATGTGGCACAGCGTTCAACTTTAGTCATCTTTTCGCTTCATCTGATGTAGTCATCAGAATCAACAGGCATGAACTGCGATCATAGGTTGCGCTGTTGTTAACGTCCCACTCACTAACTGTGGTTGAATCCACAGATTTAAAACGTTTGAAACGTTTTTTAAATTTTTAAAACGATTAAACAATTGAGATTGTTAAATAATTCTGTTTCAGCGTGCTCCTCTCGAAACTGCGCGTGTCGGCTTGCCCGCGGGGGCGAGAGACAATCTTGAATAGAAAACCGGTGATAAAAATGAACATGCACGGCACATTCAACAAGGCCAACGGCCTCGACAAACTCGGTCTTAATACAACTGGTCAGGTGTATTACAATTTGTCCGAAGCCGAATTGTATGAATGTGCGATTGAGCGTGGCGAGGCCAAAATAACCGCCGACGGCCCACTTGTTGCCTATACTGGCGAGCATACCGGTCGTTCCCCGAAGGACAAATTCATAGTCTCGGATGGCAAGGTTGATGGCGACATCTGGTGGGATGGCAATAAAGCGCTGGAAGCCGAAAAGTTCGAAACGCTGCTCTCGGACTTTATCGCCCATGCTTCAGACAAAGATCTTTTTGTCCAGGATTTGATTGGCGGTGCGGACAAATCAAGCCGCCTCACCACGCGAGTCATTTGTGAAATGGCCTGGCATAACCTCTTCATCCGTAACCTGCTGATCCGTCCTGATCGGGCCGAGCTTGCCGATTTCGCCAATGAGATGACCATCATCGATCTTCCAACGTTCCGGGCTGACCCCGAGCGCCATGGTTGCCGCAGCGAGACTGTTGTCGCGATTGATTTGAGCCGGAAGATCGTGCTCATCGGCGGTACGACATATGCAGGCGAGATGAAAAAGTCGGTCTTCACCATGCTCAACTACCTTTTGCCCGGCAAAGGTGTCATGGCGATGCATTGCTCGGCCAATGTCAGCAAGGCTGGTGAAGCAGCCGTTTTCTTCGGCCTTTCCGGTACCGGTAAAACGACACTTTCAGCTGATCCGGAAAGGACGCTTATCGGTGACGATGAACATGGTTGGGGCGAAGACGGCATCTTCAATTTTGAAGGCGGCTGCTATGCCAAAGCCATTAATCTCTCAGCCGAAGCCGAACCGGAAATATTCGCCACGTCCAAACGTTTCGGAACGGTTTTTGAAAATGTGGTTCTCGACGAACAACGCCGCCCTGACTTTAAAGACGGATCACTGACTGAGAACACGCGTATCGCTTACCCGCTGCATTTCATTCCCAATGCGTCTAAAAGCGGGCTGGCTGGCCACCCCAAGAACATCATTATGCTGACGGCAGATGCATTTGGCGTTTTGCCGCCGCTGGCAAAACTGACACCGGCCCAGGCGATGTACCACTTTCTATCCGGTTACACCGCCAAAGTGGCCGGTACCGAAAAAGGTGTGACAGAGCCTGAGGCGACATTTTCCACCTGTTTTGGCGCTCCCTTCATGCCCCGCCGTCCGGCAGAATATGGGAACCTGCTTCGCGATCTGATTGCTAAGCATGACGTGAATTGCTGGTTGGTGAATACGGGCTGGACCGGTGGTGCCTATGGCACCGGTCACCGTATGCCGATCAAGGCAACGCGCCGTCTTCTGGCTGCGGCGCTGGACGGTGAACTCGATGATGCGATGTTCCGTCTTGATACGAATTTCGGCTTTGAGGTGCCGGTCGACGTCAACGGCGTGGACAATACTATTCTCGATCCGCGTTCTACTTGGCAAGACCCGGCGGACTATGACCGTCAGGCGGCCAAACTGGTCTCGATGTTTGCTGAAAATTTCGCCAAATTTGGTGCCGACGTGGATGACGAGGTGGCAGCGGCATCGCAAACCTTTCTTCAGGCAGCCGAATAAGCAAAGCTGATGCACGAATTCTAAGAAAGCGCGGCTTGTGCCGCGCTTTTTTTAACGCGCACTTGTGGCTATGGTGGTCCCATGGATACACCGAAAATTCCATTGAGTTTTGTCCGGCGAAATGCGCAGGAAGTGCTTGAGCGCTCGCGCGCGTTCCGTGATTTGATGGCATCACGCCGCACGGTGCGCGATTTTGCAAAGACACCGGTTCCACAAACCATCATCGAAAACGCCATCGCCGCCGCGCTTAGCGCTCCGTCCGGCGCCAACCAGCAGCCGTGGCACTTTGTGGCGATCTCAAACGATGCTGTTAAAAGCAAAATCAGGATTGCCGCTGAAAAAGAAGAACAGGCTTTTTACGGCGGTCGTGCGGGAGACGAATGGCTGGATGCGCTTGCGCCGATAGGGACGGACGCAAACAAGCCATTCCTGGAGTTTGCCCCTTGGCTGATCATTATTTTTGCGCAGCGCTATGGCCTGAATGAAAATGGGGATCGTACCAAACATTACTATGTCAATGAATCCGTCGGGATCGCCAGTGGTCTTCTTATTGCCGCGCTCCATAGTGCCGGATTGGCAACTTTGACACACACACCGTCCCCTATGGGTTTCTTGACAAAAATTTGCGAGCGACCGGAAAATGAAAAGCCGGTTATGCTGCTCGTGGCCGGATATCCTGAAATGGATGCCAAGGTGCCAGCGATCTCGCGCAAGCCCATAAGCGAAACGGTCACATGGATTGAACAGGATGAGTGTTGAGGCTCTCAGGCTCAATGACGGGCGCGAAGTGCCCTCATGGGCCTTGTCGGAAGTGTTTATTCACGCTTCCGGTCCGGGTGGGCAAAATGTCAACAAGGTCGAAACTGGCGTTCAATTGCGCTTCAATGCGGTCGCAGTCGACATTTTCACGCAAGCACAAAGTGCGCGACTTTTTCGTTTGGCTGGCAAACGGGCGACTAAAAGCGGAGAAATCATCATTGAATCCACACGGTTTCGCATGCGCGAACGAAACCGCGTCGATGCACGACAGCGGTTGATCGAATTGATCGAGAAAGCGGTAGCGCCACCACCACCGCCGCGGCGCAAGACAAAACCCACAAAAGGATCGATCGAGCGGCGGTTGAAGGCAAAAGCCGGCCGGTCTGTTGTCAAGAAGCTTCGCGGCAATCCGGCTGACAGTGCTGAGTGAGAAAATCAGATTGGGGGCTTGGTATTTTATGCGCCTTCGTTCACACAGAAAGCAGGTTCACACATAAACTTGGATGGGAGATGCAACATGGGTTTTTTCGATTTTGTGAAGGACGCCGGCAAAAAACTTGGTTTCGGTGGTGATGACGATGCAAACGCCGAGGAAATGAAGGCCGAACTTGATTCACTGGATTTGGGCACGCAGGCGGTGCAGGTTGAAGTCAAGGGCGATACAGCGGTCCTGAAGGGCGCGGTCAAAGACCAGTCCATTTTTGAAAAAGCAGTTGTTGCGATGGGCAATACGCTGGGTATTTCGCGGGTAGAGGCATCGGAGTTGAAGATCGGCCTACCCGAAAACGAAATGTCGCTCGATAACACCAGCATCAACGACATTATTGCGGCCGCGACGCCGGCCGAAGAACCCAAATTCCACACCGTGGAAAGCGGCGATACGCTTTGGGCGATTTCGGAAAAAGCCTATGGCAACGGCTCAAAGTACGAGGCGATTTTTGAAGCCAACAAGCCGATGTTGTCACACCCCGACAAGATCTATCCCGGCCAAGTGCTTCGCATTCCCGATTTGGATAAGGCTTGATTTGAAAACTCGCGTGGCGGGTGACACACAACCCGCCACATTTATGTTCCACCGCGTCCATCAGCCTATTCAACAAACTTAATTTACTGAATAGGTAACGCGCATGAAACGACCCGGTATGCGATTGCCCATTGGAGCTGCAGGACAATGAACCAACCCAAGGTGATAACAGTTTTTGGTGGATCCGGCTTTCTGGGTCGCCATGTAACGCGCGCGCTGGCCAAGCGCGGGTACCGTGTTCGGGCCGCGGTTCGGCGCCCTGACTTGGCGTTTCATCTGCAGCCTTTGGGTGATGTCGGTCAGATTACAGCCATCCAGGCAAATCTGCGCTACAAAGACTCAGTTTTGAAAGCGGTTCAGGGTTCGGATGCTGCGGTCAATCTCGTCGGCATCCTCTTTGAAACCGGGAAGCAAAAGTTTCGCGCCGTCCAAGAGCAGGGTGCGCGCAATGTAGCCAATGCCTGTGCCGAAGTTGGCGTGCCGCTCGTCCACATATCTGCTATTGGTGCCGATCCAGACGGCGATGCCGCATACGCACGAACCAAGGCTGCAGCTGAAAACGCGGTTCGTGAAACGTTGGGTAACAACGCCATCATTATGCGGCCCTCCATCATTTTCGGGCCCGAAGATGGTTTTTTCAACAAGTTCGCCGCCATGGCGCGCCTGTCGCCAGCCCTGCCGTTGATTGGCGGTGGCATCACAAAGTTTCAACCTGTCTATGTTGGTGACGTAGCCGAGGCAATCGCAAAGGCTGTCGACGGCGATTTGAAGGGCGGCGCCACCTATGAGCTTGGTGGACAGGAAGTACTGACATTCCGACAGTGTCTGGAGGAGATGCTGACGATCATTGAGCGCAAGCGTCTTTTCGTGAACATTCCATTTTGGGCTGCATCCATCCAAGGGCGCATCGCGCAAATATTGCCAAATCCGATCTTGACTGAGGATCAGGTAAAGCTTTTGCGCAATGACAATATAGTCTCCGAGGCTGCCAAGAAGGATGGCCTCACGCTGGAAGGCATGGGTATTACCGGAAAAACGATCGAGGCCATCTTGCCGACTTATCTCTGGCAGTATCGTGAGCATGGTCAATATCGAAATGCGGCCCGGCGCGACGTAGAAGCACACAAAGACAGTTAAGTCTTGCAGGGGCTGTTACCTGATATCGTTGCGCCGGGCGTGGCGGCGTTATTGATAGCAGCCAGCTTCTTTACATCTGCCATTACTGCCGCTCTTGCGATGGGTGGTGGCCTGTCGCTTCTTGCCATCATGGGCATTTTTCTGCCCGTCTCGGTGCTGGTTCCCGTGCATGGTCTCGTTCAACTGGGCTCCAATAGCGGCAGGGCTTTTGCGCTGCGAGACGATATAAAATGGCGGCCGCTTTGGACCTTTTTTGCATTTGGCCTCTTCGGGGCCCTGTTGGCGGCCAGTCTTGTCGTTGACCTGCCCGATGCCTGGCTCAAAATAGCACTTGGACTATTTGTGATCATGATTAGTTGGGTCAAATTGCCAGCCATAGCAGCGCAGTCACAATGGCTGGTGGCTGCAGGCGGGTTCTTGACCAGCGCCCTGACCATGTTCCTGGGTGCCACTGGACCGCTGGTGGTTGCATTGTTTTCCAAGCACTTCCAACGCAAAGAGGCCTTGGTTGCCACGTCGGCCGCTGCGATGGTTTTTCAGCACGGTGTCAAGGTTTTGGCCTTCGGCGTGCTTGGGTTTGCGTTTATTCAATGGCTCCCGTTAATCGGCACTATGATCGCTTCAGGTTTTCTGGGAACATTGGTTGGCCTGAATTTCTTGCGGCGACTGCCGGAAGCGCGCTTTCGGTTCATTTTGAAAATTATGATTACGCTGCTCGGCGCCGATATGATCCGCCGCGGGTTTTCAGCTCTTTAAGTGGTCAACCAAAGTCCGATGATCCCGGCGGTGCCAGCGAGTATCCGCCAATAGGCAAAAAGGGCAAAACCGTGCCGGGAAACATAGTCGAGCAAATAGCGCACGACGAAAATCGCACTGATAAAGGCGGTAACAAACCCGGCAGCGATGATGCGAAAGTCATCGAAGGTCAAAGTGTCGATGTTCTTGTAAAGATCGAACGCGAAAGCACCGGCCATCGTCGGCATGGCGAGGAAGAAAGAAAATTCTGCCGCCGATCGTTTGTCAGTTCCCATCAGCAATGCACCGGCAATTGTCGCCCCTGACCTTGAGGTGCCGGGGATCATCGCAAGGCATTGGCAAACACCAATCTTGAAGTAAAGTGACATCGGGTAGGTTGTGACGTCATCATATTTTGGCGTCAGCGGCATCTTGTCGATCCAAAGCAGGATAAAGCCCCCAATGATCAACACGATACAAATCAAAAGGGGCGTTTCAAACAACACCGTCTTGATAAAGTCGTGTGCCAAAGCGCCGATGATCGCAGCCGGCAAAAAAGCCAACAGGATGCCTGCAACAAAACGCTGGGTGGCGCGGTCGCTCGGCAGTGCCAATAGCATCTGCGTCAAACGCGCAGCATAAACGCTCAATATTGCCATGATGGCACCGACTTGGATCAGGACTTCAAATGTTTTTCCAGTGGACTCAAAGCCTAGAAAGTGACCCGCCAGCAACAGATGGCCCGTAGATGAGACCGGGATGAATTCGGTAAGGCCTTCCAGAATACCCAAAAGCGCAGCGCCAACTATTGTTTGGTCTTCCAAGGCAAGGCTCCCGATTCGCGGTGGCTTCTATCACCCGAATTGAAATCACCATAGCTTCGAAATCGATAAATATCGTCAAAAAGACTTTCTTTGGGAAAGGTATCGCGCGGCCTAAACCTCGTAAAAGCCGCCGATAACTTTGACAAAAGTCCGCCAGTGTTGGAGGTAGGGGCATCAAGATGCTGCAACCTAGGAGGTTTCATATGGCATTTTTCAAACGCGACGGCTCACCAATGCCCAAGCATGTTCTCGATATGGCAAAGTCAGTCAAAGAGGGCAAAATGGAGCGTCGGGAGTTCCTGGCGCTTGCCACAACATTTGGAGCGACAACAGCCGTTGCATATTCGATGCTCGGTGCCGCGGCACCTGCCAAGGCGGCAAGCCATGGTAACGCAGGCGGCGTTTTGCGGATCGCCATGGATGTTCGTGAACTGAAAGACCCGCGTACGTTCGACTGGTCACAAATGGGCAACCTGGGACGTCAGTTCCTCGAAGGTCTGGTCAAGTACACCAATGACTTTACTTTTGAAGGCAGGCTGCTTGAAGGTTGGGAAATTTCCGACGACGCCACGGTTTACACACTGAAAGTTCGTCCGGGCGTTACCTGGAACAATGGTGACCCGTTCACAGCCGATGACGTCATCTACAATATCTCACGCTGGTGTGAAAAAGACGTTGAGGGTAACTCAATGGCATCGCGCTTTACCGTGATGATCGATGAAAGCACCAACAAGGTTGCTGACGGCGTGATCGAAAAAGTTGATGACATGACGGTTCGCCTGAACCTGCCCGCTCCCGACATTACGTTGATTGCCGGTATGGCCGACTATCCGGCCCTTTGCGTGCACCCATCTTACGATGAGACCGGCGAGTTGGTGTCAAATCCGATCGGAACCGGCCCTTTCCAGCTGGAATCCTTCTCCGTTGGTGACCGCGCGGTCTACACGCGCCGCGAAGGCTATTGGGGTGGGGACGCGTTGCTCGATGGCGTTGAGTTCATCGACTATGGCACCGATCAATCGGCGCAAATCGCAGCTTTTGAGTCTGGCGAGATTCAAGCCAACTACGAAGTTACCGGCGATTTTGTCGACATCTTTGAAGGTCTTGGCTTGCAAAAGAACGAAGCCGTCACCGGTGCAACCGTTGTTATTCGTACAAATGTCAACAGCGCGCCGTATGATGACCAGCGGGTTCGTCAAGCGCTCCAAATGGCCGTCGACAATAATGTCGTACTTCAATTGGGCATTGCGGGTCAGGGTCAGATTGCTGAAAACCACCATGTGGCACCGCTGCACCCTGAATATGCAGAGCTGCCGAAGAAAGAGCGCGACATTGAAGGTGCTGTTGCCCTTATGACTGAAGCCGGTCAGATGGACTATGAGCACGAGTTGATTTCGATTGACGATGACTATCGCAAAAACACCACCGACGCCGTTGCAGCCCAGCTTCGCGAAGCAGGTTTCAAGGTAAAGCGGACGGTTCTTCCTGGCTCAACATTCTGGAACGATTGGACGAAATATCCTTATTCTTCCACCAACTGGAATGGACGTCCTCTCGGTGTTCAAGTTTTGGCCCTGGCCTACCGTTCGGGTGAAGCTTGGAACGAGACCGCTTTTGCCAATGAAGAGTTTGACGCAAAGTTGACAGAGGCACTGGGCATTGCCGATGCAGACAAGCGCCGCGAGCTGATGGTAGATGTTCAGTCTATCCTTCAAGATAGCGGTGTTATCATCCAGTCCTACTGGCGTTCGCTGTTCAACTTCAACACGGACGAAGTTGTCGGTTACTACCAGCACCCGACCTACGAGTTGGATCTTGAGAAAGTGTCTCTCGCTTAAGCCGGGATATCAAATATGTGGCTGGCCATAAGGGTCAGCCACTATTTTAGGTAGATCACTTAAAAAAGTGACAAAACGTGCGGGTGAGCAACCCGCAAAACGGGAGTGGGTTTGTGTTAAATTTTCTGGCACGTCGTCTGGGCGTGATGATCCTCACCATGTTGGCGCTCACCATGGTGGTGTTCTTCCTGGTCAATTTGGAGCCAAATCTGCGCAAACTTTCCATTTCACAAACCAACATGCGGGCCAGCGACGAGCAGATTGAAAGTTGGCTTGTCAACAATGGCTACCGCCAGAACTTCTTTGTGCGCTATGGGCAGTGGTTGGGCGTCGTTGAAAAACAACCCAACATCAATCCTAAGACAGGTGAGGCGGCTCCGCGTTTCCGCTTTTGTGATGAACCGGCCGAAGCACGCTACTCGGGCGTGATCCAAGGCGATTTTGGTTGCTCAACGAGGTTCAAAGTGCCGGTTTCGGAGCGCTTGGGCCCCGCATTGGCTGCCACCGGTTGGCTCATGTTCTATGTCATGTTGGTGATGGTGCCGATGGCATTGATTATCGGCGTGGTTGCCGGCATGCGCGAAGGTTCGCGAACCGATCGGTCTTTGTCGGTGGCCTCCATTGCGTCCACCGCAACGCCGGAGTATGTGTCCGGCATCATCTTCACCGTGATTTTTGCCTCTTGGCTTGGATGGCTGAACGGCTCGGCGGCTTCCGCAACGCGAAGCGGCATCACCTTTTACAATTTCACCCTGCCGGTGATGACCATGGCAATCTATGGCATGGGCTATATCGCCCGGATGACCCGCGCCTCCATGGCTGAGGTCATGACGGCGCAATACATCCGGACCGCGCGGCTGAAAGGTTTGAACTTTTCAGGTGTTGTTTTGAAACATGCCCTGCGAAATGCGCTGATTGCCCCTTTCACGGTCATCATGTTGCAGTTCCCGTGGTTGCTGACAGGCGTGGTCATCGTAGAAGCGATGTTCCGCTATCAGGGCTTTGGCTTTGTGCTGGTGGCCGCGGCCGAGAACAATGACATCGACCTGTTGTTAGCCTGTTCCCTGGTCTCTGTGGTGATCGTGCTCCTCACGCAGCTTTTGTCCGACATTGGCTACGCTTACCTGAACCCGCGCATCCGCGTCTCTTGATTGATCCAACGGAAAGTCTGTACTCATGGAAACCATTTCGACATCCGCGATCATCATCGAGTTTATCGTCCGCTTCTGGCCCGTGTGGGCCGCGCTGATCTTTATTGGTGGCACCTCATATATGTACCGTGAACGGCTCGGCATTTATGGGCGTCTTTTCAACACAAGCATCGGCATTGCCGGACTGATGTTTTGCCTGTTCTGGTTCTTCACCGCGATTTTTGCAGATTTAGTGGCGCCGTTTGACCCGCTGCAGCAAATCGCAATCATGAAGAACAAGGCACCTGGAACCATCGAACCGGAAAGCGGTGTTGCGTTCCTGTTTGGTGGCGACAAGCTCGCCCGCGATGTCTTCAGCCGGATGGTCTACGGTTCGCAGATCGTGTTGATCGTTGCGCCTGCAGCGACGGCTTTTGCGCTCATGGTCGGGATCACCTTGGGCTTGCCAGCGGGCTATTATGGTGGCCGTGTCGACAACATCCTGTCGTTCCTTGCCAACCTCGTTTTGGCGTTCCCGGTGATCTTGCTTTTCTACCTGTTGGTGACACCGGGTATCACCGATACGCCGATCCCTTACACCATGGCGGGTTTCTTCTTCATCTTCCCGATAATTTTCTTCATCACGCTTTTCTGGCAACGCTATCAAGCGCGCCAGCAGCTTTTGTGGACGCAGATAGGTCTGACGCTTCTGGTCGGCGCATGGGTCTATGCGGGCCTTGTCTTCAACGCCGATCCACTTGGTATCATTTCGATTACACCCAATGAGCTGAACATTTTCGTCGCCGTAGTCTTTGCTTCATCGCCGGGCGTGTTCCGGATCGTGCGCGGCTTGGTGCTGGACATCAAAACGCGCGACTATGTCGCTGCAGCGCAAACACGTGGCGAAAGCCCCTGGTATATCATGCTGTGGGAGATTTTGCCCAATGCGCGCGGGCCGTTGATTGTTGATGCCTGTTTGCGCATCGGCTACACAACGATCCTGCTCGGTACACTCGGCTATTTTGGACTTGGCATGGCGCCTGAAAGCCCGGATTGGGGAACGGCGATTAAAGATGGCTCGCAGTTGCTGCGTTTGACGCCTTGGCCAGCCATCGTCCCGGCACTCGCCCTGATGAGCTTTGTGCTGGGGCTGAATTTGCTGGCCGATGCGCTGCGAGAAGAATCCCTGAACGATTAAGCCGTTTTGATTTTAACCGACGGGTCCAACACGTCGGTAAATTCCGGATGACGTTTGAATTGCGTGTTCGCAAAAGGGCATAGCGGGATAATCGTGAATGGTCGTGCACGGGCGTCGTCAATCAACGCGTTGAGCAACCGCACGCCAACGCCCTGACCTCGAAACACATCGGGCACTTCTGTGTGATCAATGATAACACAGTCCGGCTTGCCCCACGTGTAGGTCATCTCGGCTTCGATGCCGCCGGGTGCGCGCATGAAGTAGCGGCCCTTTTTGCCATTATCTTCATGCTCGATAGACATCGTTTCCGCCCCAGCGATTTGTGCCGTGACTTCGGACGCATAGCTTCGTACGGCCTCCAGTTCGTCTTGCGGCACTTCATGGCCGCCAGCGTGCCAGAAGATTTTCGCCTTCGCGCCGCGTGCCTCGATCATATCGACCAGTTTGCCGGTCAAATCCGGCGGACAGATGGGATCGCGACCACCGGCTGTGATGAAGAAGCTGGTACCTTCCAAGCTGCCACCTTTTTCAAAGTCCCATGTAACCAAGGGGTGCATCAGAACCGCATGGCTGAATTGGCTAGGTGCCTGGTCGATGACCGATGCCAGGATGTTGGCACCGTTGGAGTAGCCCATGCCGATCACGGCGCTCGGCTTGTACTTTTCTACTTGGGCTTTGATAAAGTCGATCATCGTGGCTGTGCGATTAGCCAGATCCTCAAAATCATATACCCCTTCTGCGGTGCGGCGGAAAAACCGCAATGCCCCCATCTCCGAAACGTCCCCGCGTGGTGAAATCACATGCGCGGTGGGCATCATTTCGGCGCCCAGATCCAGAAACTGCATCTCATTGCCGCCCGTACCGTGGAACACGAAAAAGAGCGGCCCGCCGGTTTGGTGTGATGCGCCGCTCTTTTCGGCGAAGACATAGTGATCAATGCTCATAGCTGTCAGGCCTCCAAGGGTTGCAGGTGATCTTCCAACTGCGCGCGCAAATGCTCATGCTGGGTCGGCAGTTTCAAGGCTTCGCCTAAGTGCGCCGTATCTTCGTCCCGGTCAAAACCGGGTTCGTTGGTTGCGATTTCAAACAGCACACCTCCGGGCGTACGGAAATAGATGGCCCAGAAATAGTCTCGGTCAATCACAGGGGTAACTTGATAGCCCGTGTCCATGAGCGCTTTCCGCACCTCAAGCTGCTTTTCACGGTTATCGACAGAAAAGGCGATATGGTGGACAGATCCGGCGCCAAGACGTGCATCCGACAGATTGGGGGTTTTCTCCAGTTCGATAAAGTCAGCCCCATTGCCGGTACCATTGACGCGATATCGCGTCGCGTCTGCCGTTTCTTCAACGAGTTCATAGTTCATGAAGCGCAGCAACTCGCCCATGGCGCCTTCGTCGCGCAGACGCATGGTGGCGCCGTGAAATCCGCGGATGGCATGATCATCATCTACCCCATTTTGCGACCAGGGTGTTCGGCCGTCGTTGGCAGTCTCAATGAGCGCAAAGCCATCACCATCGGGGCCCGCAAAATAAAGTCGGGTTTCACCGAATTCGTTTTCTTGCTTCAGGCCCTGAACACCCATGTTGGAGAGGCGTTTGTGCCAGAAACCGAGCGCGCCCACAGGCACGGAAAATTGTGTGGTCCCAACTTCACCGGAACCGGGCATGCCACCAGCGATGTGCGGAAATGGGAAGTAGGTCATCACGGTGCCGGGTGTGCCGTCGCGATCCCCGTAATAGAGGTGATAGACGTCTGGCGCGTCGAAGTTGACCGTCTTTTTCACGCGGCGAAGGCCGAGTGTGTTGGTGAAAAAATCATTGTTGATGCGGGCATCTGCGGCCATGGAAGTGACGTGGTGCAGGCCGTTGATTTGAGTAAGCATGGTAAAGGTCCTCATTTCGTGTTGAAGCCAATGTCGCGCTCGATCATTGTTCAATCAATGGGATATAAATGCACGCACTGTGCAATATTTATAAACGATCAGCGCGTGCCTTTCCGATTGCCGGAATCGCACACCTTTGATATGCAGCCCAAAGGCACCCGTAGCTCAGCTGGATAGAGCGCTGCCCTCCGAAGGCAGAGGTCACAGGTTCGAATCCTGTCGGGTGCGCCATTTCACATTTTTCACTAAAAATTGCCTTATGCTCTTGAGATAGAACGGTTTTTCGAGTTCGAACTGGTTCATTTTAGTTTTTCACGCCTGCACCTATTTTCACAAGTGGGGTGAGTGAACGCGCACGACCCAATCCCTTGTTTTGATTGGGATTGTGCCGCGCTTATGCCGCGTTCGAACGTTTGCGAATGGAACTTGTCTTCGGGACTGGATTTCAGTCAGACATTCATTGAAGTTGGACTTAATAGCTGACCGCAAGATGTGTGTTGTCAGACAACACTATCTTGGCAAGGGAGACGCTGCGCTCTCCCGTTGCATCCCTCTGGCCTTTGCAGGCGACAATAGCTAGAAAACTGTGTATTTTGAACAAATGTCGAAAATTATAAATCCAACGCTATTTTCAAAGAACTTTGGTATAGAAGTCCAGTTATTAGAAGAAGCAGGCCTAATTGACCCTTTCATTGATGTTGATACGCAGCTTTTTATTGACCCTGTTCTTCTGGAAAAGTCAGATAATCACGAAATTGCAACTAGTGCGATCAATCGATTCCGCGATCATTTCACCAAATTTGTCCGGCTGGTAGCTATCTCCAAGAAGCCCGAGGATGTTGCTTGGCGAAATGCGAGAAGGTTCCTCGACCTTTCGGAACCCCCTGAAAACGGATTGGGGTACGGGGGGAGTGGCCGTTCAGGCGCCTCACGCCCCATCGATGTTCGAGAATCCATAATGGAAACTGCCAAAGAGATTCTCAACTTAGGTGCTGATGATCCTGAGATGATCTCCATCATGGGGTTTCTAGAAGAGGATGTTGGGCCGGACACAATTAGCGATTTTACTACTCGCGTAATCATGCCCGATCTAGCGAAGATCACCGAGAAATTTTGCCGAGATAACGGAATCCCGATCAAGCCCAGCCCGGACATAGTGGGTTTTGAACTTCCTCACATACCGAACAAGTCAGGCGTTCAGGTGCCCATGGTTTTGGTGCCCAAAGACATCGTGCGCGACCTGCCTGTGGCCAATGACTGGTCTGATATTGAAGCTGCAGCCTATGAGAATGATCGAATTCGAGCGCGTGTAAATGCGATGCTTGGGGCAATCATCAAGCCCACCGTTGCCGATCGCAAGTTGGCGCTCCGATCATTTGCGACTGGTTCGAAAGAAGATTTCGATTTGTTCCTGCAAACGGTGAAAGAAAACGTTTCTTTCTATGATCCGAATGAAGATTCACTAGCCTACTATCGACTAAAATCGATTTTTGCTAACGGCTTTCCTGACGTTAAATCAAAAACAGCATATGATCTGCGCAAAGGGCCGGAAGAGGTGAAAAATGTTGTTTTAGAAACGCTTGAGATGTTTAAGCACCATGTAGAGAACGGTAATCTTTGGGAAGAACTGTGGATAGGAAACAAGCCCAAGAAGGAACGAGCCGCACAGCTCATTTATTACGCGATAGCAGATTGTTTTTGCAAAGCTAATAATGTTGATATTTCACCAGAGGCAAGCATGGGCGGTGGTCCAATCGACTTCAAGTTTTCTGACGGATACGAGGCACGCGTATTAGTCGAAATGAAGCGATGTAGTGGCACGGTTAAACACGGGTACGAAAAACAACTCGAAATCTACAAAGACGCCTCTCGTACGAATTTTGGTATTTTCGTGGTCATGGACTATGGAACGCTTGGCAACAAACTGAGAGAAATAAAGCGGATTCAACAAACGCGCATTGATGCTGGGGAGATAGCGTCGGAAATTATAGTGATTGATGCGCAAAAAAAAGCATCTGCGAGCAAGCGAAAATAGGCTTTTAAGGGTTCGTACAAAATCCTGTCGGGTGCGCCAATAAAATCAAAAAGTTAACGGAATTAACGTTTTGCCAAGATGGCCCGGGGCAGCACCGTGACCTGCTCCCTTGAATGTACCCATCTATGAGCTAGCTCCTCTGTCCACGTTGTGATCTATTTGGGATCGGGTTGCACATTCGCAAATTGCGGGTGGTAGCGCTTCGCACCGCTGATCTTTTCAGCAAAGATTTTCTCGACGCCGGCAGACTTCAGCGCATCACGCTGTGCCGCAAGCTTCTGATCCTTGGTGGAAACCCAAACATATCCGATGAGCATGCCCTGATCATACCAAATCCCTCCCAAAACCGCTTGGATATTGAGAGGGTTTTGTGAATAGCGGAAGCATTTGATTTATCGAGAGTGGGCAAGGCGTGCCAAAAGATCACGACGCCCCGGGACGGTTTCATCGGCCCACCCTGCGCTGCTATCTACATTATCAGCATATACCGTAGTAAGCCGGCCGCCATCATGTTTGGAGGGGTCCATAAGTGCCATCCAGTGAAGGCATGTCCTCTCTCAATCTTCCTGCTAGACCGGCACTATCACTTACCATCGTGTGCCCTTCGAAGGGCAGACACCGAGCGCCAAAACAACACTCCCATTGGGCCTGACGAGAGAGGCGAGGCTAAAACCACGTCGGCATCCGCTTTCCTCCTCTAGTTGGTCTCTCCTGCCTGCAACGCGGCGACGTCAATGATCCCGCTTCGTGGAAACCTGTCCGCCAGAACGTCGGCGCGGGCGCTGGTGACGATCTCGATCACTACTGGCGAGGTTGCTGCAAGGAAGTGGTTCCGTGCATTGGGCAATCCGGAAAGATCGAGGACCAGCAGATCGAGCGCCGCGAGGCGTGCGTGATCCTTTGCCGATCCAACACGCTCCGGTTGTGCGGTAAGAAGCGAAGAGAACCGCAAGGCGTAGTCATGCTGCGAGGTCATGACGACGAACGGCTTGGGTAACGGGTCAATGCGCTCATGTTGGGCTTCGAAAAGATCCATGTCGATATCCGGCGAGATCAAGATCACGCCGCCGATCCGGCGCAACACGTCTTTCTGACCCGTGATGGACAATTGTCGGAGGGTCTCGACGACAAGCTGTGTGCCCATCGAGTGTCCGAAGATGAAGACATTCGGGTTTTCTCGGGTCAACTCGACAAGCAATTCTTCAAGATGATCGCGCGCGATCAGGATGCTGTCCTTGTCACGCACATAGCCCACAGGTCGCTCGATGGACGGCCATGCAAAGGTCACCTGCGGTCCTTTCAAGCCGTAGTCGTGGGCGATCTGAGCGTGCCGGTAGACGGCATCTTGCATCGAGGTGTTGAAGCCGTGGACAAAGACAACCGGACTGTCGATCGGGCGACCAAGCGGTCCAGATGCGGCTCTTGCATATCCGGCAAGGTCCGACAGTGATTGAACCGGACGCCTGTCCAACACTGTGAAGCTGGTATTCGGGTCAGGGTTCGTCGCCGAAAACTCCACTTCGCCGGGTTGATGGTCCGGCGGAATCGTGATGTCGTATTGCGCAAACGAAAGGGCGCCGCCGCGCGTCGTGGTTCCCGACAGGTCGGGCGCGAGGACGCGGTCCGTGGCAAGGTAGATCCGCTGAGTGTCAGCGGCTCCGGTCTGGGCATTGGGGGAAACGAATTGCTTGGGCCCGCCAGCGCATCCGGCAAGGGTTGCGAATAACAAGCAAATAAACAAAGCGGCATGCACATACATATCGGGTTTCTCCCCAAATTCGACCTTGTTAAGTTGCTTGATAGGTGGGTTTTTCCCATCTACGGGACGCCCTCGCATACCGCGAAACCGGAGCCGCCATCAATCATGCGCCCGCCGCATTCATGCGGTTAGGCACCTTGTTGATGAGAAACCAACTTGTTGCAGCGAGCCCGATCTCCGCGAACAGGTAGAACACCAGAAGGGGCCCTGGCCAACCGTCGAGAACGAGGCTCAACACCCTGCCCAATGCGATGCCGGTCACAAAGACAAACAAGATCCATAGCGCAGCTGTCCGCAGGTTGGGCCGCAGCACGCCCGCCAACCAGAAGCTTATCATGCCGAGATAGAGGCCCATGACCGCCCGGAAAATATGTTGAGTGGGCAAATCGGGATCATTGATACCGTAGAGCAGAGGCAGGCTGACCTCGGGCATCGCTCCGTAGGATAGGGCTATGGGAAAAAGACCGATGCTCATGACCAAAAGAAAAAGCTGCCGTGCGCGATCAATTGACATGGTAGACCTTCCTACCGCGGTATACCGCTCGGTTTGCTATGACATGGGATCTTATATCTGTGGTCATGTTAGTCCTCTCTGGCTTGAATGATGCGAAAGCCTATATGCGCCGTGCTGAAGTCCACTTCGAGACTTTCTCGAGCTGCGACGCGGTAGCGTTGGCAATAGTCCTGGCTACACAGGAATGAGCCGCCCTTGATCGTGAAACGCGGTACACCGCGTGAAAACGCGGTATCGGTCCATTCCCAGACATTGCCGATCATGTCGTAGGCGCCGGTCAGTCCGGGCTCGAAACAGCCGACCGGCGCGGTTCCGGCAAAGCCGTCGCGCCGGGAGTTGATCACCGGAAATACACCGGTCCAGATATTGGCGCGTGCGGTGCCGTCGGGGGCCCGGACGCCCGATTCCGGGTCCATGGGATCGAAGAGGCCTCGGCTGGCCGCGTACTCCCATTCGACTTCGGTCGGGATGCGCCCACCCGCCCATTCGGCGTACGCATGGGCGTCGTTGAGCGTCACATGTACCACCGGATGCAGATCGCGCCCGGTGAGATCCGATCCCGCCCCGTCCGGCGTGCGCCAGGTCGCATTTGCATCGAGGGACCACCAAGACAGGAAGACCTCGGGCGTATCGCTTTTGCTGAACTGGGCCGAGCCGCCATTGCGCTCAGCTTCGGTGACATAGCCTGTTTCGGCGACGAACGCGGCGAACTGGCTGTTCGTAACCTCATGGGCTTGCATGCGGAACGGCGAAACAAATACCCTTCTTGGCGGTCCTTCTTCGGGGAAGACAGGATCGACCCCCATGACGAAACCACCGCCGGGAATATCGACGAAGCCACCCAGCTGGGCCTCGTCTAAAGCGCAGGTCCGCGCTAGCGCGGACGAAGGTATAAGGCTCGGGGCCAACGCGACAGTGGCCATAGCCAGGATCGTTGCGGCCGCGGCACCACTGAGAAGCCATATTCCGGTTTTATTGATCACTAGTGCGCTCCGCGAGAAGTTCGAGAATTCGGTGTGCTGTCTCGTAACCGCTGTTCTGGTTCTGGCCGGTCACCAGGTTGCCGTCGACGACCGAGTGCATGGCCAAGAAGTCGCGCCAGCCGGTCTTGGCCTCGAAGTCGGCGTTCGTGGCACGCAGTTCGGTTTCCGGATGCATGGGTGTGAACTGAATGCCGAGTTCCGCAATTTGCTTGTCGGTCACGCCCGTCACGCGGCGTCCTTCGATAAGCGGGGAGCCGTCCACATCTGTTGCGTTCACCAAGCCAAGAGCGCCATGGCAGACAGACCCAAGGATCGCGCCATTGGCGTTTGCTCTCGTGATAACCTCGGCCAGTTCCGCGCTTTGGGCAAGGTCGTAGGATGCGCCCCAGCCGCCCGACATGAAGATCACGTCATAGTCGTCCGGATCGACCTCGGAGACGGAACGCGAGTTCCTCAACATCTCCATCGCCGCAGCGTCGTTTAGGAACCGCCGGTCGTCGGGCGTTGCGACTGGCCAGCCCATTGACCGCGGCTCGACCGGGATCTCTCCCCCTTCGATTGAGACGATTTCGACCTCCAGCCCGGCATCGAGAAAGGCATAGTAAGTAACGGTCATTTCCGACCCCACAACCCCGGTGGCCCGCCCGGTCTCGCCCAACGTGTCATGGCTCGTTGTGACAATCAGGGCCCGATGTCCCGCAAGGTCGAACTCCGGGATGTCGTAGTGCGGATGAAAGCCCATTGCCCTAAGCGTGGTCGGAAGACCGAAGTAAACGATGGCCGCCAGTACTCCAATTGCGCCAAAAATGTATCGAAACCGGGACATGCACTTCTCTCCTATGGTGGATCGTTGCCGGCGGTTTACCGCGAAGTACCCGCTGGTTGCCATGATCCCGGTCAAACCGGTGGCCCGAGCAACCATCCATCAATGAATGGCATATTTCAAAAGAGCGAGTGCGAACCCGATGGCGCCGGCAAAAAGCGCCCCGCCAACGGGCAGCCACCAGCTGTGCCTGATCACCCAACCGACCCGTGCGCCGAGCGCGATAAGGATGATCACGCAGAATATCTGGCTCGCTGTCGTCGCTGTCTCTGAGCTCAGCCACCCCAGTCCCGCGGCAAAGAACAATGCAGTCGGCACATTGGCGACTAGCAGGGTTGAGTGGCTGTGTGACCAGGCGGCCCCGAAGGCCTTGACTGTCAGAATGCGCTCGCCCGTCTCCATCGAATGCGACAACACCTCGGCGAAGATTTTGGCCAGTGTCACCGCCAGCACCGAACCGAACAGGACGAGGGCGGCTGCGAACGGGCCATCGTGGACCTCGTCCATGGCCATCAATAGGCTTAGCACAAGGATCGAGCCGTAGATCAGGCCAAAAGAGGCCCGGTGCACCGGACCCCAGGCAAAATGCGGGTGGAGCCCGTGGTGCGAATGCGCTACGGGCTCCTCATGCTGCCGGCTGGCGTCAGACATTTCGCTGGGTTGCCATTTTCTCGAGGATGCGGTGCGCCGTCTCGTAGCCGCTGTTCTGGTTCTGGCCAGTGATCAGGTTGCCGTCAATGGTGGTATGCGTCGCGAACGGATCACGGAACGCATGCTGGCATTCATAGATCGCGCCCAGTTTGCGCAACTCTTCTTCGGGGTGCTTTGGCGTGACCGCGATTCCGAAGGTGTTGATCTGGCCATTCGTCACACCAGTGACGCGGCGGCCCTTGACCAATGGTTCACCGTCA
This sequence comes from Pseudomonadota bacterium, assembly GCA_039822005.1. Classification (GTDB taxonomy): domain Bacteria; phylum Pseudomonadota; class Alphaproteobacteria; order Rhizobiales; family Rhizobiaceae; genus JBCBDX01. The sequence goes on from JBCBMZ010000001.1 coordinate 150,986, forward strand.
ATTCCCTTGGCGCCGCAAAGTCCGAGCGCGCCGTGGCAAACGGAACCGAGAATCTTGCCAGCGGCATTTGCGCGGGTGACAAATTCGTTAAGATCTTCGCTTTGCATCAGATCATAGGCCGCGCCCCAGCCGCCAGCCATGAAGATCACGTCATAGTCGTTTGGATCGAGATCCGGAATCGCCTTCGAGTTTTTAAGGTCATGCATTGCCTTTTTGTCGGCCATGAAACGCTTGTCGTCATCACAGGCCAGCGGCCAGGACCAGGAGCCGGGCTGAATCGGAATCTCGCCGCCCTTGGGAGAAGCCATATCCACTTCCATGCCCGCATTGATGAACGCATAGTAGGGCACCGTGAATTCCGAACCAAAGGCGCCGGTGTCGCGGTTAAGGGGATCGAGCCGACCGTGATTAGTGCAGATCATGAGCGCCCGACGGCCCTTCATGTCAAAATCGGGGATCGTGTAGTGCCGATGAATGCCCAGAAGGCTCAGGAACGCGGGCAAGTAGAGATAGATGAGTACGGCCAAGGCAGCCAGTACAACGAGGGTGATGATGATCCAGTTCATGACAGGTCTCCGAAGATGGATGTTTGGTTTGTGCGCCCCGGTGCCGGAGCGTTGTCTACAAAGCGTAGGTTAGGTGGCTGGACGATGGACAACCATCCGGACGAGGCGGAAGAGAGCATAGAGGCCGCCGAGCAGCACCAACACGAAACCGGCCAGATACGGCCAATATTTGCCGATGGCCCGGTCCAAAAGGTTCGAGAACAGCTGCGCCTCGGCATAGTCCTCGGGTTCGAGGTCGAGAACGCCGTTCTCAGTGGCATAAGCCTCATACTCGGCGCGCATCTCGGCGAAGAGGTCCGGGTTTTCGCCCGACAGATCCGTGGTTTCACCGGGATCAACCGACAGGTCGAAAAGTCGCCATGTGAAATCTCCACGCGGTAGCGCAGTGCGGACGAGCTTCCAATTGCCGCGATAAAGTGAGGCATTCCCGCTCACCTCGCCGCCGAAGCTTTCGTCCGGGCCGCGAGTTGCAGTTGCTTGACCTGCCAGCACGGGCAGGATGCTTTTTCCATAAAGCGCATTTGCATCATAGGGAACGCCCGCTGCGTCAAGTAAGGTCGGCATCAGGTCGGAAACGTGCACGGGGGCGTCCTGGACCCCGCGTGCTTCCACGCCTGGCCCTGCGATCATAAGTGGAACGCGAAGGCCGCCTTCGCTTGAATAGAATTTGTAGAGGTTGAACGGCGATGCCTCGACAGACGCCCATTCCGGTCCGATCGCCGTCAAGCTGCCGGGCAGGCCAAAGTTTTCCGGTGAGGTGTCATAGCCTTCGAGAAGATGAATGCCGCCCAGCAACGCGTCGAACAACGGGTTTTCGAGCGATGTGACACCCGGTTCAGCGCCATTGTCTGAGGTGACCACGACAATGGTATTGTCCAGCTTCCCCGTCGCCTCGAGATGGTCAAGAAGCCTGCCGATATGGAAGTCCGCAGCTTCCTTCATACCGGCATTGACCTGCATGGCGCGGGCTTCAACAGCCTTCTCTTCAGGCGCAAGATCATCCCAGGCGCGGTGGTCATCGTGCACCGGCGCCAGTTCCGCGCTTGCCGGTACAAGCCCAAGCTCGATCGCCCGCTCCTTGCGCTGTTCGCGCATCACGTCCCAGCCGGCATCGAAAACGCCGTCATAGCGGTCGATGAACTCGGCTGGCGCTTGCACCGGGATATGTACTGCCTGAAGCGACAGGAAGCCGAAGAACGGCTGAGCCGCATCGCCTTCGTCGATGTAGCGGATCATCTGATCAACGAGGTTGCGGGACGAATAGAAATCCTCGGGCAACCGGACCGGTTCGCCGTCCTCGTACCACGACACCTCCGGGTAGCCTGGCAGGTAATGGGAATGGTCATAATTGCTGCCGCCAGTGGAATCCATGACATAAGAGCGGTCAAAACCAAAACGGTTCGGCAGGTTCTTGCCCTTGGCACCGATGCCCCACTTTCCGGAAACATAAGTCTGGTATCCAGTGCTCGATAGCAGCGATGCAATTGTCGCCTGATCGTCGTCCCAGACCATGGTATAGCCGGGCAATTCGCTCTGCTCAGGCGTTACGGTCTCCACCAGTGTGCCCATGCCCGTCTGGTGATTATCCAGGCCCGTCATCAGCATGGCGCGGCTTGGCCCGCAGAAAGGAGAGGAATAGTACCGCGAGAAAAGTGTGCCCGACTGCGCCAGCGCGTCGATGTTCGGCGTGTTCGCGTCCGCTCCATAGGCACCAAAGCCGGTGAAGCCGACATCGTCGAAGAGCACCACGAGGATGTTGGGGGGCGCGTCTTGCGCACCTGCAGGCAGGGCTGTCATTGCGGTAAGTGTCAGCGTACCGAGCACGGTGAAAGTGGATCTAATCATGTTACAGGCCTTCTGCTTAACGCGAAAAAATGGGGGTATGGCAGCGCATCACTGTTGCGTTTGATCGACCGCGACCGAGGTCGCAGGGTTCAAATCGTCATTCGGATCGGTGAAAACGCCCTCGGGAAATGATACCGAGACGGCCGTGTCAGACGTGTCCAGACACAGCAGATGGTTATTGTCGCCATCCCCCAGGTCAGCCAGAGCGGCTGGGGTGATTTCCCGCTCGATCCCGTCTGCGGCGCGCACGGTCACACGGTAAAGATCGCGCTCTAGATCGCCCGGCTCGTCGCCGTTTTCCAGTGTGACTCCACCGGCCCATACTACGCGGACCGCTTGCTCAATGCCCTGTGTCGGGCAGTCGTCGCCGTCAGTTCGGCGCTGGCCAAGACCGAGGTCTTGCGCTGTCGGATCCATGACCTCGGCCATCACAAGGCTCGGACCGGGAGCCAAGGGCGTAACGTCGATCTGCGCTCCCCGGAAATCCATCATGCCGTCGATCGAGTGAAGATGCCCGACAATTTCGACTGACACCGGTGGATCGGTTTCGGCTTCGCCGAATTCTCCCACCAGCAACACGGTACGCAACTCGCTAGCATCGGTTGCAGGCAGGAGCGTGACGCAGTGCATTTGCCCCTTTGCGCCGGACGCCTTGGTGACTTGGAAGTCGCCGGCCTGCATTGTCGTGTAGTCGATCTCGGTTGAAAAGATCACGGGCATCCCGTCCTTGCCGGGAGCTCCCCGGCAGATCAGCCGGGACAGTAACGGCAGGGCGTTATCGAGACCAAAGAATGCTGACAGTAGCTCGGCGGATTGACCGCTGCTCTCGCGCGGGAGGCTTGAATCTACAGTCGTATCGGTCAGATCGAGGCTGGTGACCTCGGCCAAGCTCGGAGCTGCGCCCAGCATCAGGCATGATAGCACTGTGAACAGCTGCCGGCAGTATTTAGCGCCGCTGAGGCCTTCGGTCTGGACATCAATTTGGGAAATGTGTGGCATGAGCCCCCCTGTGCATCGTAAGTGTGCGAGCTGTGTATGTCATTTATTTGTGCAAAATATATCGTGAGGAATGTGTCCCTCGACCGCAGGTCAGGATCACCTGAGGCCAAAGGACATTCATTTTCGGCCAGTGTCGTTCTGCGCCAGCGTTTGGTCGCGGAATGCTCTCGGTGTGAGACCAGTCCAGCGCTTGAAACTGCGGGCGAAGTTCGACGAAGACTCAAACCCGAGCGCGCCAGCAATGGCTTTGATGGGTTGTGTGCTGCCGGACAGGAGGGCGCGTGCGCGGGTCTCGCGGAACTGATCCACCAGTTTTCGATACGAAGTGCCCGACCGCTCCAGTTGACGGCGTAAACCGCGCTCGGAATATCCCAACTCTGTCGCAACATCCGAAAGCGACATCGTCAGGGACGCCGAGCCGTCAAGAACGGCCATAACCTTAGTGACCGGTGTCGTCTCAAACGCCATTTCCGCCGCGAATTGTTCGCAAAGCCACAAGAGCCGCACATGATTGATCGGATCGGAACCGGGGAGTGGCCGGCTCAACAAGGCCGCGGGAAAAACGATCTGGTTTTCAGCGGAACCAAAGCGGATAGGAAATCCAATCTTGGGTTCGAGGGCGGGCCAGTTCTCCGGTTGGCTGACAGTCATCTCAGCACGGGTGGCGGCCTCGTCAGCCTGCAGCATCCCCTTCAGCAAACCATTAATGGCGATGATGGCGCTGCTGAATCCGAAATACTCAATGTCTTCGAAGGGAAACTTGGATCGCAGGCGGATGGCTGCTTCCCCGGCTTGCAAACTGGCGTGTTTTTCCGCCAAGCGGAGTTCAAACGCCGGGAAGTTCAGGAAGAAGAACCTCTTCATGACGTCGAGCCCGTCCTCAAACCGTTCTGCATTCATTGCGGCGTATGCAGGAAGCCCGATATAAGTGGGTTGGAACTTGAGAGCCAGCACGACGCCAAGATCCGCATTCCCGGTTCGTTCGATGGCATTCAGAAAAAGGCGCCGCAGCGGCTTAAAACCACATCGGAAATGCGGATCGCTCAAATGGGTTTCATCGAGCCCTGTTTCAGCGAGCAATGTGTCAGCCGGATAGCCTTCTTCGCGGAGCTTACGGTAGATGAAGCCCGGATAATTCATCGGCAAGGCCGGATCGTCCGGCGTAAAGGTACTAAGCGCCATATATATTTGTTCCATTTTTGTTACATGAATTGTGGCTCAAATTGAGGCTTGGGGCAACGGTAAGACACATCCACTTTGCCTGGCCTGCGGTCCTTGATCGTTTTCACTTCAAGGTTCACTTCGTCCCGCAGAGGAGGGAGCTCAAACATCGCCAGGTTTTGCGAACACGGCGAATGTCGGGAAAGCGGGCTGCGACCTCAGCATTAAAGCGGGATTGCCAACGTCCCGAAAGGACCGACTTCAGGTTGGCCCATTTGCCTTCAGATTTCGACCCCTTCAGTGATCGTAGGCGCGTCTTCCAGATCAACGCCGAGATAACGTACGGTGCTTTCCATCTTGGTTTAACCAAGCACCAACTGGACGCCATGACCATGAGAAGGTTTGAAACAGACATAGTGGTTCCTCCCAACCAACCCCTCCACACCGCACCACTCGAGGTATTCGAGTAGCCGGTCATACCTCATGGTTTACAGCGCTGCATCGGCAGCTGTTATCCCCTGCGAGACGACGCAGTCTTTTCGGGGGGGCTTGGCGTTTTCGGCCCAATACCGACATTTATCGTGCTTTTGCGTAACCGGGTAGTGTGTATCGAACCGAATGCCGCTCGCGCGTGTAGTTTTAGAAGTCGGACACCGTCATGACAAGCGGAGAGCAGTCCATAAGTGAGTCGTTGTAGGTTGAACGACACGTCGCAGACAATGTTCGCGAAAAGGTTCAGACAGTGACATTCTCCCGCCCTCAAAAAAATGCCCACTTCGCCGACAAAGTTGGATGAAGTTGGTTGGAGCGACCTAAATTCGAAAGGTGGATGAAACCCATAGTGCGTATGGCGACGGCGCTGATGTTTTCAATCGTGCGCACACATAGAAGGCGTAAACCTCGGCAATGTTACGGCGATGCGTGCACCGCCTATCGGTGCATCACCGATCGAGATCGTGCCATTGTTTGCCGTCACTAAGGCTAGCACGATTGCTAGGCCAAGCCCTGCGCCTCCAGTTTCACGCGACCGCGAAACTTCCAGCCGGGAAAACGGTTGCATTACCTCATAGCGTTTTGCCGACGGGATCCCTGGACCGTCGTCGTCTATGCACAGTTCAAAGTTACCGCCGTCCGCTCTAAGAGCGACATGCGCCGATTTGCCGTATCGCAGCGCATTGTCGAGGAGATTGAAAAGAACTCGTCGCAAAGCCATCCGGTCCCCTAGAATGTCAAAGCCCGCCATCGAGGGCGCGATGGTGAGATCGACATCTAGACCAGATGCCCGTCGGTCTTCTACTTCGCTTTGAACCAATTCGGCGAGATCGATCAATTCCAGTTCGAGATTGCCAGCTTCGCTGCGCGTTGCGAGTAACGCGCCGTCCATTAATGACACCAGATCGGCAATTTCGGTTTCGGCCTGTCGGCGTTCCTCCGGATCAGGCAGTTTCTCGATGTGCAAGCGAAGCCGTGTAGCAAAGGTTCGAACATCATGCTGTATGCCGCCGATCATTGCTGATCGGGCTTTGAGGTAAGACGTGACTTGTCCTTGCTGCCTTCGGAAGACGTCAATGAGCTGTCGCACCTCTGCGGTTCCAGCTCGGATTTCCGGCAAGGTGGCATGTGGATCGGCCGGGTCGACTTTCTCTACCGCGCGTGCCAACCGCAGAACGGGTCGAAATTCGCGGTTGAGAAGCAGCAATGCCACCAAGGCAATCAGGACACCCAGAAATGCTGTTGGAAAGCCAAGCGGCACGCCTTCGCTTGAAAACAGCGCGACACTTTCGCTTGCGATGATCAGCACCCCTCCACCCGAAAGGCCGACCCGAAACTCTACCGCTGTAAGTGTTTGTGCGAACCCTCTGTTGAAGAGTGCGCGCGGAACAGCGTAGGCCGCGAATTCCCGGTCACCTAACATGGCTCTATAGGTGGCTGATCGCCCTTCGTCTTCTGGCCAAAGGAGATCAAGATCGGTGGCAACCTCAGCATCAGGCGCGACACGAGCTGACAGTTGCGCTGACTGCAATGCCTCAAATCCGCGCCTGCGTTCCTCTGGGGATGCGATCTCTGCCAGCCGGACAATGGCTGCGAGTTGGCTTGGCTGCGGCAGACCAGTCATTTCATCTGTACCGCGCACGGCATAATAAAGCGCGATAGGAATGGAGAGGACAGCGAGCAGGCCGACCACGAAAATGACACCGACCCGCCAACGAATGAACGGGAAGGGCCTCACGACACCACTTTCACAGGCGTTGTCAGAAGGTAGCCAACGTTGCGTACTGTGCTGATCAGGTCTTGATCAGCACCATGAGCTGTCAGTTTTCGCCTCAGTCGAGAGACCAGCATATCGACGGTTCGGTCGAACGGCTCGGCACCACGACCACGCAAAGCATCGAGGATTTGGTCGCGAGACAAGACGCGGCGCGGCCGATGGACAAAACAAGATAGGAGATCGAACTCTCCGCTGGTCAGCGCGATGCGTTTCTCGTCCGTCACAAAGAGTTGGCGCGCGTCCACGTCGATGACGAAACGATCAAACGCGAACCTTTTGTTTGTGTTCTCAGCTTTCGGCACTGATGTTCGCCTCAGCACCGCGCGAATGCGGGCAAGTAATTCGCGCGGGGCAAAGGGTTTAGTCACGTAGTCGTCCGCTCCCATCTCGAGACCGAGTATGCGGTCGATCTCATCGTTCTTGGCGGTCAGCATAATGATAGGAGGCGCGCCATCCCGCGACAGGCGGCGACAGATGGAGACGCCATCTTCTCCCGGAAGCATCAGGTCGAGGATGATCAGGTCAGGATGGAAGTGGGCAAGTTTTGCATCCATTTCGCTGACCTCCGACGCGGTCTCGAGCGCGAAGCCTTCCTTCACTAAGAAGTCGCCGAGCAGGTCGCGGATTCCAGGATCGTCGTCTACGAGCAGTAGGAGCGGCTGAAAAACTGTCATGACGACAATATTCATCGACACGCACGAAACGGCAAGCCGAGGCTTTGATCGTTACACACTGTTACGCGTGGGTGACAAACTGAGACACATGGTTTCGTGCCGTCGATATCGGTGACACCTGGACTTGTTATCCCGTTTTTCACAATCGCCTGCGACCGGAAAACACGATCTACCGAAGAAAGGAAATCAGCATGAAACGTACTATCGTCGCTGCCGCTGTTATGAGCGGTCTGACGTTGGGCACCGCCGCCACCGCGCATCCAGGTGGCCCGGGTCATCGGCATGTCGCGGTTGTCCCGGCGCCGCATCTCTTTGTACGGCCCGCCCCGGGCGTCGTTCGACCCGCCTTTGCTTACTGCGCCACTTACGGATGTTCGGGCGCGGTGACCACAACCGGGCCGCACGGCAACACCGTCACCAGATCGGGCAACGCATCCTGTACCGATGGGACGTGCACGCGTTCAAGCACTGTAACTGGCCCGAACGGTAGAACCGCCACCTTTGATCGGTCGATATCTCGCTGATCTAATTCCCAAGGAGAAACACAATGATCCGTACAGCTACCCTGATCTTTGCCCCCCTGGTGGCGGCGTCACTCATCGTGACGCTGCCGGCAGCCGCCCAAAACGCGGAACTTGCTGCCGAAAACTACCGACAAGCAGACAACGATGGCGATGGGGTGCTCGTCTACGCCGAGTTCGCGACCTTCATTGACCTGAACGCGGCCGATGGGCTTGGCAATGCCGCCAGAGTCAGTTCACGCGGCATGCATGCGCGGGCATTCACACGTGTCGACGCTGACGGTGATGGTGTTGTCACCCCTCAGGAGCTTCAGGCGCTCCAGTGATTGCAGTTAATTTAGCTGCAATATCGTCGTCGCCAAGCCCGCTATTATAACTCGGATAGCGACGGCGATTGCGCTGCACCAGAAACTACCTGCCCCCATCCCCCAGGGGACATCTGGTGCAGCGCCACTCCTCACCATCACGAAAACGGAAACTGTCCAATGAACTCGACGCTTCTGACTTCTGCCACGTTTTTTGCCCTAACGTTCAGCATCTTTGCTATCGCGGATGAACGACGCGAGGTATGCATCCCACGCGCCCCGGATACGGCGGGGCTGGATGTCGGATATGAGTTGATCGACATCCTGCGACGAGAAGCCTGGGTTACGACCGACTGGACCGTCGACGCCTATGCAGAGTTTTCGCCCGGGATCACCGCACCCAATTGGCTCAAAAATGACCCGCGCCAAGGATTTGCAGCGCGCATGGCGTTCGTTCGGTCGCCCGGCTGTGCTGCTGACGGTGAATTCACCTTTCAAACCATGTTCGGTCGCACATTCGTTCACGTTGCCGACCTCACAAGCCTGGGAGGCAATCACCTCACGAAAGGGGTCTTGACGGAAGCCCGCGTTAGTAAGCACCACAAGCTGGAATTTGACGAGGGGCAGACGGTTTCATTCCTCGTGTCACCAAGCGGCGAGCACTTTGTTCGCGTGAACCGACCTGCCGGCGCAGGCTACGGCGAACAGAACGTGCCTCTGGGCTGGAGCCTGCAGGATCTGACGCTGACTGCCCCGTGGCACGCAGACCTCATCGGAGACGTGGCCGTTCTGCGGCTGGAAGATGGTGTTTCGTACCAAGGTCCCGTTGGCGAAGTGCCGCTTGGTGCGGCAAAAGTCACCATCGAAACATCGGAACATTTGGATAACTGATATGCGGCGTATCTCGACACTCTGGCTCGGGCTCGTCTTAGTCTACGCCGCCCTCTTGGCATGGCATCAGCCACTGCGCGCGCCCCTTAGCGAAGACGAGGTGCAGGCGGCATTTGGTGGGCAATATGCGCAAATGCGCCAAAGCGAAGATGCGCAGGCCCGGGCCTTTCTTGACTTCTTTTTGACTGATGACGGCCGACCGTTCTTCATGGTTAATTTGGACGCGCTGCCAGAACAGACACCAGAGGTCGAAGAGGCCGCCCGGCAATATGGCATTTACATGATCGGCCAATTGGTGTCGCGCGCCAGCTACCCCGTCATGTCCACGGACATCATCACGAGCCTGACCAACTCTCTGGAAGTGGATCTCGCGCCATTCGAGCGGCTGGTCGTAGTGCGCTACCGAAGCCGCCGGGATTTTCTCGAGATCGTGGCGTCGCCCCAGTTCCGACAGGAGCTCCGAAACAAGGGGGTGTCCCTCGATGGCTGGTACTCGGCTCCTTCCACCATCGGACCGACCCTATCGCTTCCCGTCATGGCGCTCTGTCTTCTGATGCTCATCGGTCTGATCGGGACCCTGTGGGCGTGCAACACGTCACACGCGCGGAGCCTGCGCAACGGTTCTGATCCTGTTAGCTGGCAGTGACATGACGTCCTCTCCTCTCACCTTCTCGACGCTTCTGGGAGCTGTCCTGCTATCCTCCTGCGCGATCAACGCCGACAAGGTGGCAACGCCGACCGTTGGCCTGACTGAACAAGCCACCTTCTCGGCTGGCGTACCTCAAGCCGGTCTGCCCCTGGTTGCCTCCGGCTGGTGGCGCACTCTTGGAAGCCCGGAGCTGGACGCGCTGATCGAGGCTCTCGCTGCGTCGAACCCAGATCTCGCTGCAGCCTCCCTTCGGGTTCTTCAATCGGAGCTGGAGCTTGGCACGACGCGGGCGCAAGGTCGACCGACGGTAACGGCAGGTTTTACCCGTACGACGACATCCGCGACCGATTTTTCAGGTGTCCGTAACACTGACAGCACGGTCGATGTCAACGCCCAAGTTCGATGGGAAGCTGACCTTTGGGGTCGTATTGCCAGCGAAGGAGACACTTCGGCTGCGCGGCTCTCGGCAACCAGCTACGACAGGGATGCCCTTGCGAACTCTCTGATCGCGTCTGTGGTCCGCACTTACGTGTCAATTGCCTTTGATCGTCGACAGATTGGCGCGACCCAACGGATCGTCGACAGTCGAGCCACAAGTCTCACCATCACCCGCGATCGCTTTGGCTCTGGCGTTGAAAGTACGACAGCCGGAACGGTAAAATCGGCCGAAGAAAACCTCGCCGCCGCCCGTGCCGATCTACCGGACCTTGAGCTTTCCATACTGCGTAACACGAATGCGCTCGACGTATTTTTGGGCCGCGTGCCCACGTCGCGGTCTAACGTCACGGGGCGTTTGCCTGCACGTGTTCCGGATATGGCGTTTTCGACCGGTCGTCCGATCGATGCACTGCACCGCCGTCCAGACATTCGAGCCGCCAAAGCACGGCTTGTATCTGCCAATGCGAACATTAGCGTCTCGCTTGCTGACCGGTTTCCGACACTTACGATGACCGGCAACCTCCGGTCAGGTGGCGACTTGAGTGATATCCTGGATGTTGAAAACCTCATCGCGTCGTTGACGGCTGATCTCTTGCTCACCGTGTTCGATGGCGGTCGCGGCAGCAGACTTGTCTCGCTCAGGCGAGCGGAGGCTGAGGAATTGGCCCAATCCTATGTCACAACAGTGTTGGCGGCCGTAGCAGAGGTCGAAGATGCGTTGGCTGGTGAGCGGCTTCTCGCAGAGCGTTCGCGGCTTTTGTCAAAAAGGCTCTCGGCTGCCCGCGCGGCCACCACGATTGCACGCGATCGCTACCGCGATGGGACGGGATCATATCTGACCCTGCTTGATGCGAGTCGCAGTGAAGCCTCGGCAGAGTCCGCATTTTTGAACGTGGAAAGATCGCGCTGGCTTAATCGCGTCGATCTAATGTTGGCTCTCGGGGGCACTTGGGACCCCGTTGAAACCGCGCCGGGGGAAGACAAATGAGCACCAAAAACCCCAAGGGAACCGCAAAGCCGTTCGGCTCGGTCATCCTGGGCACCCTGCAGCTCTGCGCAGTGATAGGGGTGGTCGGGGGAACGGTGCTCCTGGCAACCTACCTGCGCAACAATCAACCGGAGCGGGTGCAGGTCGAAACGCAAACTTTTACGCCAAGCGTTCAGACCACTACGATCGAGGCCCATAGCCGCCGCATCCCGTTGCAAAAGACGGGATCAGTTGAGCCTACCGTCTATGTCGATATCTCTCCCGAGGTCTCAGGCGTGGTCGAATCCGTTGCGGATGGCCTTGCAGGCGGTGCGACTTTTGAGGCGGATGAGATATTGTTCAGCATTTTTCGCGGCGACCTCGCGATTGAGCTTCGGCGTCGCAAGGCCGATTTGGCTGCCGCTCTGGCCTCGCTCGATATCGAGCGGGCGCAGGCAGAAAACGCGCGGCGGGAATGGGAAAGCTTCGGTCGTGGAGAAATCACCGACCTTGCCGCCAGAGGGCCTCAGGTGCGCTCGGCAGAGGCGCAGGTGCTGATCGCTGAGGCGCAGGTCGAGACCGCGGCGTTGGACCTCAAACGCGCGGGATATAGCCTGCCGTTCGCCGGGCGGATCGTCGAAACCTCTCTCGCCCCCGGCCAAAGAGTGAGTGCCGGTCAGTCCTACGGACGGGTCTACAGCTTTAAGAGTATCGAAGTAGCCGTCTCGCTTTCGCCTGATGAACTGGCGTTGCTCGACACGGTGATCGGCACGCAGGCAACGGTGACCGCCCGTGTGCTGGGCAAGCCTGTTACATTGCAGGGCGGGATCAGCCGCATCGACGGCGAAGTGGATCGCACAACGCGCCTGACAACCGTGATCGTTGGCCTGGACGTGGACAAGGTTCGCGAGGTAAGTTTGCAACCCGGAACATTCGTCACCGTCGCATTTGATGGGCCCGAGATCGAAAATATCGCCGAAGTTCCCAACGCGGCACTGCAAGAAAACGATCAGGTTTGGCTCGTGGAGGACGACACCCTTCGGCTGAGCGCCGGGCTGCAAGTTGTTCTCCGTGACCGCGATACGACGCTTGTCACCGGGCTTAAAGACGGCGCGCGCGTTGCGCTTGGGACAATCGCGGACGCAGCGAACGGGATGAAAATCCGGGCGGAAACCTCGGTAAGCACCACCACAGGTCCAACAAGCTTTATAGAGGTCGTCGCCGAATGACCCCCGGCACCCAAAGGTACGACGGCATCCTGAGCTGGTTTGCCGGAAATCACGTCGCCGCCAACATCCTGATGGTCGCGCTAATTTTGGCAGGGGCATATACCGTGCTCACCATGCGCACGGAGCTGTTCCCGCCAATAGACCCGCTGCAGGTCACGGCGAGCGTATCCTATCCCGGGGCGAACCCTGAAGAGGTTGAAAGCGGTATCGTGATCCGCATGGAGGCAGCCATGTCGGGGGTTTCCGGAATCGCCCGTATTACTGCGCGCGCGGCAGAGGGGCTTGGCACGGTGACGGCAGAGCTCTCTTCTTATGCAGATCCCGACGAGACGCTCGCCGATATTCGCGATGCCATAGACCGGTTGCCCGAGTTTCCCCCTGAGGGCGCGGAAGATCCGTCCGTTGAAAAGGCGGCGGTTCGACCGAAACTAATGACGTTGGCGCTCTTTGGCGACGTCGGAGAACGCGCGCTTCGCAAAAGTGCCGAGCGCCTGCGCGATGATTTGCTCGCGGTCAGCCAGATCGCCGAGGTCGAACTCGGCGGGGTGCGCGCCTACGAGGTCTCTATCGAAGTGGATGAAGAATCCCTGCAACGCTTCAACCTCACCTTCGAGGCCATCACGCAAAAGATATCTGCTGCGTCTCTCGACCTAGCGGGCGGAACACTCCGAACTGCCAATGGTGAGATCCTGCTGCGTACCCCGGCCAGGCGCGCTGACGCCGAAGGCTTCTCTGACATCCCCATTATCGTGACGGAAGACGGTGCAACCGTTCTCTTGTCCGATATTGGTACGGTGCGGGACAGTTTCTCCGACGGGGATCTGATTAATGTCTATAACGGGCAGCCGGCCGTGTTCATCTCCATTTACCGCGCTCCCGAGCGGGGGGCCATCGACACAGAAGGTGTTGTACGCGACTTCCTGGACACCGTCAGAATGCCGCCGGGAATAGACCTGGAAATCCGCGACAATGACACGGATGTTCTGCGGGACCGCGTCAACCTGATGCTTCGGAATGCCATCCTGGGCTTCGGGCTCGTGTTTTTGTCCTTGGTGCTGTTCCTCGACCTCAAGCTTGCGTTCTGGACGAGCCTCGCCATTCCAATCTCGTTCCTTGGCGGGCTAGCCATCGCGAGCTATTTCGGCGCGTCGATTAACATGATCTCACTCTTTGCATTGATCATCGTGCTGGGAATCGTTGTCGATGACGCCGTCGTCATCGGCGAAAACATCTATCAGGCGCAGGAACAGGGCGATGCCGCCTTCGCGGCCACTCTTCGCGGCGTCAGGGGTGTTGCTGCCCCCGTCACACTCGGCGTGATGACGACAATCATGGCTTTCGCGCCGCTCGCATTTACAAGCGGCACCCTTGGTCAGATTATCTCGGTCGTGCCGATCGTCGTGATTGCAATTCTCTTCGTGTCACTCGTGGAATGCCTGCTCATCCTCCCGGCGCATTTGTCGGGCGGCGGTCGATGGAGCGTCGGCCCCCTCCTGTGGGTACAGCGCGTCTTTCAGGCGGCGCTGGCAGGTGTGACGCGGCTGATCGTCCGCCCCTCGGTCCTTGCGGCGGTGCGGTTCAGGTATCTGACCATGGCCGCGGTATCCGCCGGGATTGTGCTCGCCTCAGTCGCCTATTCGACCGGCCATCTTCGCTTTGTTTTCATCCCGCCGACAGAAGCAGATGGCGTTCAGCTTACGCTCACGATGGCCGAAGGCGCGCCCTTCTCGACCACCCGGCAGGGCGCTGAAGCAGCACTTCTGGCCGCCGCACGGGTGAACGACCAGATCGCGACCCGCGATGGTGCTGCGCCCGTCGTCCGTACATCGGCCACAATCGGGCAGGCATCAGCGTCTAGACCCATTGGAGGCAGCTCTGATAGTGGCTCCAACGTGGCCCAAATCCGCATTGAACTCACGCCCTCCGACAGCCGTTCCATCGGCTCCATCGATTTCGAGCGGCTCTGGCGCGAAGAAATCGGTACCTTGGGCGGCGCCGATAGTATGGTCTTCGTCAGCGGTCTCTTCATCCTCGGCGATGATGTCAGCATCGAATTCAGCCACCCCGACGATGACGCGCTCCTTGCAGCTGCCGAAAGCCTTAGCAACCGCCTGAATGCAACAGCCGGTGTCTCTGATATTGAGTTCTCGCTTCAGTTTGGCAAGCGCCAGCTCGAGTTCCAATTAAACGAGCTTGGCCGATCTCTCGGCCTCTCGGACTCGGACATGGCGCGGCAGATCCGCCGGGCGTTTTTCGGAGAGTCCGTGCAGACGCTGCAGCGCGGTCTGGAAGAGGTCGACGTCGTTGTGCGTTACCCAGAAGATGCGCGCACAAGCCTGAGCGACGTCTACAACCTGCGGATGACCCTCCCGGGCGGCCAAACGGTTCCCGTCACCGCAGTTGCCGACATCACGGAAGCGCGTGGGTTTTCAACCATCGAACGCGCAGATGGGCGGCGTATCGTGCGGGTCACCGCCAAGGTCGACCCCGATGTCACAACGTCTGACAACGTGAATAACAACCTCACCGCCGAATTCTTGCCAGAGCTAACAGAGCGGTTCACCGGCCTGTCTTGGTCGAAGAGCGGTCAGTCCGCGGATCAGAATGATGATCTCTGGAACCTGCTTGGTGCCATGGGGATCGCCATGCTCGGGATATTCGTGATGCTTGCGTCGTTCACGCGCAGCTATATCCTGCCGCTCGTGATCCTTACCACCGTCGCCTATGGCGTTGTGGGGGCCATCATCGGTCATATCGCGCTCGGCTTCCCGCTGACCTTCATTTCACTGTTTGGCATCGTCGCGCTCTCGGGGGTCGTCGTGAACGACACCATTCTTCTATTGGACGATTACACCAAGCGCATCGCACGTCTTCCGGGTCTCGATAAAGGGGTCGCCATCGCCGAGAGCGCCGCGCGCCGCTTCCGCCCAATCTTGATGACGACGCTGTCAACCGCGTTCGGACTTTTGCCGATGATCTATGAGACCTCGTTGCAGGCCAAATTCCTCATCCCCATGGCAATCAGCCTCGGCTTCGGCATTTTGATCGCGACGCCCGTGCTGCTCTTGGCTGTGCCTGCAACAATAATGATCCTTGAAGATTTTGGCGCGCCGTTTCGGTGGGCGCACCGCATATTTGGCGTAAGCAGTAGCGACGCGCGAGCCGCGCAATAACTGTTAGGAATGAAGCCTCAATTTTTGACAAAAGACTGCTTCCAGCCCAACACCGACGCCCAAACTATTATTTTATCAACCAGCCAAAACCTCTTATGCAAATACGCTCATCACATGGTCCGCAACGGCCTGCGTGCATTTGCCGTGATTTTCTTTGGAGCGCATGCGGATCTGATATTTGCCCAGCGGGGGCAGGCCATGCTCATCACCGAGCGCAACAAGGGGGTCTTCCAAAGATCCCTTCGGAAACGGCGCGACGGCCAAATCCGCTATGATTGCGGCCCGTTGCGCCATGGTGTGCGATGTTTTGTAGGCTGTGCGGTAGGCGCGCCCCTTGCTCACCAGCACATCGGTCGCCTGCCGACACCAGGCGCATGTGTCTTCCCACATGGAGACGGGCAGCGGATCGCGCATATGGGCCGAGCCGCCTTTGACACCGGCCCAGACCAGATCCTCTTCCAAAAGCACTGTCGCCCCAGGATCAGGCGCTTGGCTTTGTGCAGTGTAGACCATCACGTCCAATTCACCGCGCTCAAAACGTTTGACGAGATGCTCGGACGATTCCACCACCACATTAACGCGAATGTTGGGATGGGTGTCCGCAAAGCGTTTCAGGACTTCGGGCATGATGCGCTGGCCGTAATCATCGGGCGCGCCCAGCGTCACGATGCCGGCCATATCAGGCACGATAAACCGCGCCATCATCTCGTTGGACAGTGCCAGCAGGCGGCGCGCATAGGTCAAGAGCACCTCACCGTCTGATGTGAGCGAAACAGAGCGGGAGTCACGCTCAAAAACCGATCGCTGCAAAATGTCTTCCAGCTTCTTAACCTGCATCGAAACCGCCGACGGTGTTCTGAACACGCGTTCTGCGGCTTTCGAAAAACTCTTGGTTTCCGCAATCGCAACAAAAGTGCGCAAGAGATCAAGGTCTACCGAATGATTGCCGGCGGCTTGGATGGTGTTGGTCGGCGCATTCATGGCTTATCTTTCAATTAATCTGAATGATACGTCAAATCTATTCGTTTGATTGAAGCGTGAATTTCGATGATTGTCCAGCCATCGGCATTGAAAAGGAGATAACCGATGGCACATCTTGATTATTCGCAGCGGTTCGAAGAGGGCCGCATATCCGCGTTCTTTACGGCACTGGCTCGACTTTCCCGTGATTGGTGGCAGGCCCGTGCGGCGCGCCAATCAGTTTTGGTACAGCAGTGGGACGACCGTCAGGCGTTCAATTCCTTGCTGGGTAAAGAAGAATGGGTTCTCAACGACATAGGCGTTCACCGCGGTGACGTGGAGTATTTGGCCCGTCAACCGCTGCACGTAAACGCGGCCAAAGAGCTGGAAAAAATCCGCGCCAATGTAATGCAAGGCAGGTAGACTTGACCCATCAACCCAACCAGTCGACGCGATACAGATCGCGTCGGCGATCCGCCAGATTTCTGACGGAACCCTGCCTGCGCGCTTGATCCAGCGCTGAAAGATCAAGATCAGCGAAGATCATTTGCTCCACTTGAGGTTCTGCCTGGGCGGCAATTCCATCGCGGGCAAAACCATGATCATTGGGCGTCAGGATCGCACTTCGTGCATAGGCCATTTCCAGATTGGCGACATTTGCGATATTGCCCACAAAGCCCGACGTTACCACATAGCATTGGTTTTCAACAGTACGCGCATGGCAACAATAGGTAACGCGTAAATGGCCAGCACGCGTATCCGTGAGATATGGCACAAATAATATGTCGACTTGCGCTTGGTCCATGAGTCGGCGCGTAAGCTCAGGAAACTCACTATCATAACATATCAGCACGCCAACGGGCCCGCAGTCGCTGTTGACAGGCGTGACATCCTTCCCGCCTGCAAAGCCCCATACATTGCGCTCATCGGGCGTTGGGTGGATTTTGCAGATCGTATCCAGCCTGCCGTCGCGGTGCGCAAAATAACTGACATTTTGACTGGTGCCGTCATCGAGACGCATGGCATGCGATCCGCCAATAATATTGACTGTAAATTTTTCCGCGGACCTGGCCAGCCAGTTTTTCCATTCAGCTGTGTAGCCGTTGAGAGCTTCGATGGCTTTGCTCGCGGGCACCATGTCCGGCGCGCAAGCCAGCAATGGCAATGTGACATGTTCCGGGAAGCAAACAAAATCGGCGGCATACTCACTGGCAACGCGCACATAATGTCCAAGGCGCTCGAAATATGCTGTCGGCGAGGCAGGCGAACCAAGTGCCAATTGGATGGACGCCACCCGTACTTTTCGTTTTGCCATGAATGATGCTCATAGGTGAAGATACAAAAAAACTGCCGACGAAACGCCGGCAGCTCCTTCATGAACGGACATATGCCGGCGATTAGTAAGGACAGTTATTGTCGCTCATATAATCGTGTACGACGATCTCACCGGAGATGATTTTGGCACGTGCCTCCTCGACGACAGCGAGCATCTCTTCGCTCACAAGGTCTTTGTTGTTATCGTCCAAAGCGATATCAACGCCACCTTCGGCAACGCCAAGCACATTGAACCCGAAGGCAAAATCACCATCGGCCATGCCGTCTTTCATTGCATTGAAGACCGCAACATCGACGCGCTTGAGCATGGATGTCAAAACAGAACCGGGCTGCAAACCGTTTTGGTTGGAATCAACACCGATGGACAGTTTGCCGGCATCCGCAGCTGCCTGAAGAACGCCAACTCCAGTGCCGCCAGCCGCCGCAAAGACCACGTCAGCGCCCTGTGCGATTTGCGCGTTGGTGATCTCACCGCCTTTGACCGGATCGTTCCAGGCAGCTGGAGTATCACCGGTGAAATTTTCGATGAATGTCGCTTCAGGATTGGTGGCCAATACGCCGCCTTTATACCCGCATGAGAAACGCGAGATGAGCGGAATGGACATACCGCCCACAAAACCAACGGTGCCGGTTTCAGAAGCGTTGGCTGCCATAATACCGACGAGGTAGGAACCTTCCTGCTCTTTAAAGACAACGGAGCGCACATTGGGCTGCTCAACGACCATGTCGATGATCACAAACTCTGTTTCAGGAAACTCCTGAGCCACTGTGTCAACCGCTTGAGCGGCCGAGAAACCGGCGATGATCACAGGTGAATGACCACGCTCGGCAAAGCGGCGCAGAGCCTGCTCGCGTTGGGCTTCGTTTTGAATTTCGAATTCGACGTATTCGACACCGGTTTCCTTTTTGAACATCTCGGCGCCGTTAAACGCGGCTTCATTGAATGACTTATCGAACTTACCGCCCAGATCATAAACGAGAGCAGGCGTCTCCGCCTGCGCAGTTACGGTCATCGCAGTTGCGGCCAAAAGGCCAAGAGCAAAGCGCTTCATGCTTATTTCCCTGTCTGTTTTACCATTTCTACCAGCTGCACAAACTTGCACAGCCCAAGCGGAAAACCCGCTTTGATCAGACAGTTGCACGGTAAAACGCGAATTGCGAGCCTAAATTTGTCGCGTTAAACGACGGGTCTAAAGATTACTCTGCAGCGCTTTGTGCCTGCGGCAGCGGGCAGGAAACCCCTGTTCCTTGCAAGCCGCAATAACCGCCGGGATTCTTCGCCAGATATTGCTGATGATAGTCTTCAGCATAGTAATAGGTCTCAAGCGGTTTGATCTCGGTTGTTACCGAGCCACGTCCGGACGACTGCAGTGCTTTTGCATAGCCATCGCGGACCATCTTGACCATTTCCAGCTGCGCCTTTGAGGTCGTATAGATTGCAGAACGGTAGACCGTTCCCACATCATTGCCTTGACGCATGCCTTGCGTGGGATCGTGCTCTTCAAAAAAGATGCGCAACAACTCGACAACCGTAACCCGCGCCGGATCGTAAACGACCATCACGACCTCGGCGTGCCCGGTCAGGCCGGTGCATGTCTCCTGGTAGGTCGGGTTCTTGGTTAAACCGCCAGCATAGCCAACCGCTGTCACGTGCACACCCGGTATTTTCCAGAACAGTCGTTCTGCACCCCAAAAACAACCCATGCCGAAATAGATGGTTTCATAGCCTTGCGGATATGGCCCGCGCACCGTTTCACCATTCACGTAATGGTTGGTGGCGATCTCCAAAGCTTCTTCGCGGCCCGGCAGCGCTTTGTCTTCGCTGACCATATTGGTTTTGTTGGCAAACATGTTCGTCAAAAACATCAGCTACTCCCATCAAATGGTTATGGCATCACGACACGATGAAACGGCCGCGACGGCGTCTGGGCCGGTGACCGATGGCGTAAAAAAACGCTGCAATGGTACCCGCTATCAGCCAAGTGGGAAGTTTGAGCACCGTGACAAGAACCGGATCGTTCAACATAGGGTGAATATTGTTGAACATATCGCCCCAAAGTCCCGGCAAATCGGGAGAAATGAAGGCCAAGGTTTGGCTGAGCGGTGTGAAAACGAACTGGGATGCGCCCACCGAGCGTGCAGAATCAACCACGGCGAAAACGCATGCGAGCGCAAAAATCAACAATGCGACAAATCGGAATATAAAACGGATCATGACCGCCCCTTTTTCGGAACGCTACAAATAGCTTGCAAGTGCAGCCCGCACAATGGCCGTTCAACGCATTGAGTAATCACAAGCGGCTTGATCGCGCGGCAAACACCGTTTAACAGCGGCGCACCGCGGGTGCCGGATCATGGCGAAAAGGGACCGGCAGGAAGTGGACAGGTGGCCGAGTGGTTGAAGGCGCACGCCTGGAACGCGTGTAGGCGGGAAACCGTCTCCAGGGTTCGAATCCCTGTCTGTCCGCCATCGCATTTTCGCTATGCGAAATTGCGGAAGAAGCAACAAGTGATTGCAAAGCAATCACCTTCAGGCGCGCCTATGCGCACCCAAGTAATGATACTCAAAGCCGACACAAATAGCGAACACCGCGTCCGCGCATCCGCTCGTCTTGGGGCAGTCCAAGAGAAGCCTCCGCCGTCAATTGGAGCGCGCTGGCACCTCACATCGCAAACTGGTGGACCAGGTTCGCGAAAAATCATGCGCGCACGCTTTTGACGGACTACGAAAAGTCAAATCAAGAAGTCGCCTATGACTTGGGTTTTGACATCCCATCGGACTCTGCCCGCAGTTTCAAAAGGTGGACAGGTTCCTCGCCAAAGGCTTTTCGCGATGGAAAAAAGCAGGCCTGTTCAAGGTCAACGGTGAATACTTCTTGGCCGTTTGCGATCTTGTGGCGAAGTACCATATTGATTAATCAACAGATTGAGATCGCGAAAGTTGTCGCGCGGAAATGCTTATTCATGCCGTGAGCCGATGCAGTGTCGCGAGCTGTTAAGGGATAAGCGACATGGTGAACACATCAATCAAAGGCCTCCGATCGATAGCCAAAAGCGCTCTGGTTGGGATTGCCGCATTTTTCTCGACGGGTGCTTTGGCAGCCGACGATTGGGATTTCAACGCAACGTTCTATGGTTGGTTGCCCGGGCTTGGTACGACGGTAGAGACGCCCGTGGGCCAGCTCGAAACGGCGTTGGATTTTCGTGACATTTTTGAAAACCTCGATATCGCTGCCTTCTCGGCTTTGGAAGCACGCAAGGGGCGCATCGCTTTTGTTGGTGACGTCATTTTCACTGACTTGGGTGCCGGTGTCGAAACACCTTTTGGTGCCGCGTTCAGCAAAGGCGAAGTTGACAGCCAAACCCTGCTAATAAGCGGCTACGCCATGTTCGCCTTGGTGGAGCAGAGTAATTTTCGCATCGAGGCTGGTGGCGGCCTGCGCTACAATGCGGTCAATGTCGAGGCGCGTCTTGATGGAACAGGTGGTGTCTCTGATGTGTCGGTCCGTCGCAATGAAGGGTGGTTTGACCCGATAATCGCTGCGCGCGCAAAAATGGATTTCAGTGAAAAATGGTTCGGCTCAATATTTGCCGATGTTGGCGGTTTCGGTATCGGCGATGCTGCCGATCTGACCTGGCAGGCTTTTGCGGGCGGCGGGTACCGCATAAATGACACTTGGTCCGTGGTTGGTGGTTACCGCCATTTGGAAATTGACCGCGATTTCACGGGCGTCGATATATCGCTCCAGATTTCAGGCCCGGTCGTCGGCGTCCAAGCAGCCTTTTAGTGTTTCGCCATATGCGCGCTGGCAGTCCCGGGAGAACCGCTAGATGAAACAATCAAATTTTGCTGCCATTAGCTTTTGGTGATGACGATGAGCAATGCCTGGAAGATCATCCTGGGCTTGCCGGGTATCGCCTTTGTGTGCGTCGGTCTTCTATGGCTTCTGGCACCCGGCGTCGCTGGCGCTCAATTTGAGATGGCCTTGTTGAGCGGTATGGGCCTTAGCACGCAGATCGCTGATCTTGCATCGTTCTTCCTCACGCTGGGAACCTGTATTTTGGTGGCGCTTGCAACCGGCAACCGGCTTTGGTTTGCCCCTGCGGTCATGCTTTTGGGATTTGCCATGTGCGGGCGCTTCATCGCCTGGTTTTTCTATGGCGCCGATCTGGCGCTCTCCATGATGGCCGTAGAGTTCATCATGATCACGCTGATACTGATAGCATCGCAGAATAGTAAACCGCTGCAACTGCGGTAGGGTGCCCGAAGGCTCGTGTCCGTCACCTCTGTCGGGGAGGCAAAATTGAATACTCCTTGGCCGAAACAGAGCTTCTGCCTCGTCTCTCTTCAAAATACGCAAGTGGAAACTATACGAAAAATTTAACGGCTGCGAACCGGCAGCTAGCCAGCGCGCTAACTACACACTCAATACATTCTGCCCCGGAAAGTGGAGATGGATTTAATGCCAACGTTCACCAAAACCGCCGCTTCCGCCTTGGTAGCCTCGTTGTTGGCGGGCGCGCCGGCAATAGCCGTGGACACGCCGCCGAACATCCTTGTTGTGCTGTTTGACGATGTCGGGTTTACCGGTTCTGGTGCCTATGGCAGCGACGCGCGCGCCTGCCATCGATGCGCTGGCGCAGTCTTGGCGCAATTTTCTCATGGTTTTACTCATCGCCCTTCTACGGGCCGAGCCGCGCCATGCTGATGACGGGCACGGACAATCACCCGACGGGCATGGGAACGTTGGTGGAAACGGTCACGCCCGAGCAGCGGGAGCTTTCGGGGTACTCCATGGTCTGGGACGATGATCAGGATAAACGTCCGCTTTGGGCCCGCAGAGGACCTTTCGCACATTCATCCCGAGGCGTCGAATTGGTGATATTGGGCGGACTTCGCTCATGCGTAGCGCCTGCCGCGAGGTCTGATGTGCGGGACTAAGTGAACTGTAAAATTTTCCTTTACGGAAATTACCCTACGTCTGTAGGGTTGGAGAAAAACGAGGTGATTTGAAGACCTATTATTGATCCAGCATGGGAGGAAAATTTGCTGGCAGTTGATAACGTCCACCTGTCTTTCGGTGGTGTCAAAGCTTTGAAAGGTGTGTCCTTTGACGCCGCAGCGGGAGAGATTACAGGTGTCATCGGGCCGAACGGCGCGGGGAAGACATCGCTCTTCAATGTCATTTCCGGCTTTTACAAACCGCAGCAGGGGTCGGTATCTTTCCAAGGTGAGGACATCACCAACCTCGCGCCTGATCGACGTGCTGCTTTGGGTATGGCACGGACCTTCCAGAACATCGCCCTGTTCCGCGGCATGACGGTCTTGGACAATATCAAACTGGGGTGCCACACGCGGCTCAGCGCGAATGTCTGGTCTGCGATGGCCTATTTTGGCAAAGCGCAACGTGAAGAACTCGCGCTTCGAGAAGCGATTGAGCGTGACGTTATTGATTTCCTGGAGATCGATCATATCCGTAAAGCGCCCATTACGGCGCTGTCCTACGGTCTTCAAAAACGCGTCGAACTTGCTCGTGCGTTGGCGATGAAACCGAAGATTCTTTTGCTGGACGAACCGGTTGCAGGCATGAACCGCGAAGAGACATCCGATATGGCGCGGTTTATTTTGGATGTTCAAGAGCGGTTCGGCACCACCATCGTGATGGTGGAACATGACATGCATCTGGTCATGGACATCTGTTCCAAGATTGTTGTCCTCAATTTTGGCGAACAGATTGCCTCAGGCACCCCTGAAGAGATCTCCAATGATCCGCATGTGATCGATGCCTATCTCGGAAAGGCAGCATAATCATGGGAGTAGTCCTCCAGTTTGTCATCAATGGTTTGATGTCTGGCGCGATTTACGCCCTGATCGCGATTGGCATTGTCGCAGTATACAAATCCACCCGCGTCGTGAACTTTGCTCATGGTTATGTGATCATGATCGGTGCTTACCTGTATTATACCTTCGCGGTTTTGATGGCGGACGTGCCTTGGCTGCCCGCGTGGTATGCAGCTTGGGAACCACAATGGCTGTTGGACCAAAGGGCTGGCGCGCAGATGTTCTCCGTCGAGAAGGCCTGGCTCGACTGGCTCTCCAATTTACCAAGGATTGTAATCGGCCTGATCCTTGCGATCATTTTTTCCAGCTTTCTGGCCATGGGGATCGAGCGTTATACAATGCGTCCGCTTCTGGGGCAAAGCAGCTTTGCAATGATCATGGTCACAGTGGGTCTGATCTCGGTTCTTTCGGGCATTAAAGGTATCCTCTGGACTGGTGATGCAGCCTCGGTCCCGCATCTGGCACCCAATCCGCCGATCCGGTTCGAATTGTTTGATACACCGATTTTCATTTTTGGCGCCAATTTGGTCAGCATGATTATCGCACTCGTCGTTTTTGCCGGTATTGTTCTGTGGATCCGCTATTCCTCGGCCGGCGTATCGATCCGTGCGGCCTCAGAAGATCAATCGACGGCCTATTCTATGGGGATCGATGTGACGTCTGTTTTCAGAACGGCCTGGATCATCGCTGCTGCAACAGGGGCCATCGCGGGGGCTATATTGGCGGCTCGCGACGGGGTTTCGCCCTCTCTTGGTTTATTCGGATTTTCGGTACTTGCCATCGTTCTGATGGGCGGGCTCGACAGTTTCATCGGTGTTCTCATTGCATCCTTTGTGGTCGGTATCATCGAGGCGCTGGTTCAGTGGCAATTAGGTGGCGGCTGGGTCGAGGTCACGCCTTACATCGCTGTGCTGATCGTCATCCTGATCCGCCCGCATGGCCTGTTCGGACAGCAAGAGGTCGAACGGATATGATAAACGGCAATCTTAAAACAACGTATCGCGCTGATGAGCAGATCTTCGACAATTTTTACAAGAAGCTGTTCATCTCGTTGGCATTGGCATTTGCCGTGGCCATGCCGCTCTTTGCCAATGATTATGTTGTCCTTGTCGCCTCGCTCGTCGGTATCATGCTGATCGCTGTCGTCGGTGTGAATGTTCTGACCGGCTATACCGGTCTGATATCCTTGGGGCATGCTGGCTTTGTGGCAATCGGCGCTTATGGCGTTACGATCTTTCACAATATGTTCACGTCTTGGGGCATGGTCGAAGGGATACAGCCATTTGTCGCGATCCCGGCCGCCGTTGCCGTTTCGGCCATCATTGGGATTATTGTGGGCCTGCCATCACTTCGCGTCAAAGGTGTCTATCTTGCCGTTGCCACGCTCAGTGCGAACTTCATTATCATATTCCTGATAGAGCTTGATGCGCTGGCCCCTTGGACAGGCGGCCGCGTCGGGATCACAACGCCAGATCCGTCGTTCTTTGGTTGGGTTGTTGATACACAACGCGAGGTTCTGGCGCTGGTGCTGTTCTTCGTTTTTGCAACCGTCCTTCTGGTTCAGAACCTGTTTCGGACACGGGTTGGACGCGCCTTCATTGCGATCCGCGAACGCGATTATTCGGCAGAGATTTTGGGTGTCTCGTTATTGCGTTACAAGCTGACCAGCTTTTCGATTTCCGCAGCTTGTTGTGGTCTGGCGGGTGTTCTCTATGCCTACTTTTTTGCGCGCATTCTGCCAGAACAGTTCGAACTATTACTGTCCCTACAACTTGTTGCAGCATTGATCGTGGGCGGAATGGGGCGCACGATGGGGCCGGTTTTCGGTGTCCTTGTGATCGTGCTTGCACCGGAGCTTCTGAAGGTCATCCTTTCTGCCACCATGGGAGACTCAATCCAGGCCGCGCAATTCCGCGCGCCGATCCAGGAAATTATATTCGGAATGCTGATCATCGGTTTCATTATTTTTGAGCCACTTGGCATAACGCATATTGTCGACCGGTTCTTCCGGTCGCTCAATCAATGGCCTTTCTCAAGAGGCTGACAAAAACGGGAGGAAAACATGTCCAACACTACGCTTATCTCGCGTCGGAGGTTTCTGGCCTCGACCGCAGCGGGGACCGCAGCACTTGCAACACCTGCGCTCGTTTCGGCCCAGCCGACTGAGTACATTATAGGTGCGTCTTTGCCGCTCACGGGTCCCTTTGCAACCGCAGGTCAGTTAATCTCACCGGCGCTCAGCATGGCCGAGGCGCTGATCAACCAGTCTGGAGGAATCGGTGGCGTTCCGGTTCGAATACCGGCTGAAGATTCAGCCTACGTGCCTCAGAACGCACTTGCGAACTATCAGCGCCTTTTGGCGACGGAAGGTGATAAGGTTGTCGGGTATTACGGTGACTCCACAGGCTTCATGAAACTGGTGGCTCCTGAACTAAAAGGGGATCAGGCCCGCCTAATGGCGTCCACATCCTTTGCGTCGGATCTCGCCAATCCTGCCGAAAATCCCTACCAGTTCCTTGCAGGTCCGACATACGAAGACCAGTTCGACATTCTCTTGCAAAAGATCAAAGCGGATGGCGGTTCCACCGTAGCCTTTGTTTATTCCAATACGGAATTTGGCGCAGACCCGATCGGGTTCGGTAAAAAACGCGCCGAAGAGTTGGGTATCGAGGTCGTTCTGGAAGAGGTCACAAAACCTCAAGGTGCGGATATCCCGACCCATGTCACCAAGTTGGCCCAGGTAAATCCCGAATACTGTATTATGCAAGGCTATGTCACTGGGGTTTGGCCACAGCTGATCGGCGGCGCCCGCCAGTTCGGTCTGGATACCAAATTCATGGGTACCTTCTGGGGTATGGAAAAACTGATCGCAGACCGTGTAACAAATGAGGCAGGACCGTTCCTGGAAGGTTACCAAGGCGTGATGCCGTACCGCTATTTCTATGACACGGTGGGCGCTCCAAAATACGAAGAGTTCGGTGCATTTGCCAAGGCAAATTTCGCCGGCACACCACTGGAGAACTACATGCCGACATGGGCGTTGCAATTCCTCTGCGGGATGGAACTGATGGTCGAAGCACTGCGCCGTGTTGCCAATGACGGCAACGAACTGACGGCGGACAACGCTGCCGAAGCGCTGGCGGGTATTTCCGACTTTGATACCGGCGGTTTCTTCGGCGGGCCGATCACAATGGTCAACAACAAGGTCGGGACAGGCCGAGTGTATGAATACTCAACGTCTGACAAGCTTTTTAAACCAACCTCCGACTGGCTGACAGTTTAAGTCATCAAAACGGGCAGGGTGGTCGCACAAGACGGCCCTGCACCTGATACAAGTTTACGAGGCGCCGGTGCTGACGATTGAAAATGTAGAAGTTGTTTATCACCATACGGTGCAGGCCCTGCGCGGCTTGTCGCTAGAGGTTGAGGATGGCAAGATCGTCGCTCTTTTGGGGTCAAACGGGGCAGGCAAGACGACGGCTTTGAAAGCGGCCTCAAACCTGCTGGCGCTTGAAAACGGCCACATCCGTGAGGGGCAGATCCGGTTTAAAAACGTTCCCGTTGGCGGGATCAAACCGAACGAACTGGTGCATCAGGGATTGTTTCATATCCGCGAGGGACGCCGGATCTTCTCCGAGCTGACTGTCGAGGATAATCTGGTGGCAGCCTCCTTTGCCTTGAAGGGCCGGGATGTAAAACC
Organism: Pseudomonadota bacterium; assembly: GCA_039822005.1. Classification (GTDB taxonomy): domain Bacteria; phylum Pseudomonadota; class Alphaproteobacteria; order Rhizobiales; family Rhizobiaceae; genus JBCBDX01. Next base: position 178,510 of record JBCBMZ010000001.1, read on the forward strand.
GGTCTATGACAAGGTTTACGAGTTTTTCCCCCGTCTCGAAGAACGCAAGAAACAGATCGCCGGGTATCTATCGGGCGGTGAACAGCAGATGTTGGCATTTGGCCGTGCCATGATAGCTCAACCGTCGATGATCCTGATGGATGAACCGTCCTTGGGTCTGGCCCCGAAAATCATTGCCGAGATTTTTGATACGGTAAAACGTCTGAATGCCGAGGATGGCGTGACCATCCTTTTGGTCGAACAGAACGCTAATATGGCGTTTTCAGTCGCTGATTACGGATACATCATGGAACAGGGCCAGATCATGATGGAAGGCGATGTTGCGAAGCTTTCAAACGATCCCGATGTCCGCAGTTTCTATCTCGGCGTCAGCGACGAGGCGAACACACGCGAAAGCTTCCGCGATGTAAAACACTACAAACGCCGCAAGCGCTGGCTCAGCTGATTGGAGACACGCATGTCTTACGATTATTCCGCCAAAGGGTTCCGTCCGGCTGTCAAGGTCATCACCGAGCATGCGCAGTCCGACCCTAATGCGGTGGCAATGCGCCAGAAGCGCTACGGTGTGTGGAACGAGATCACCTGGCCTGAATTTGATACCATCGTGCGCGAGGTGGCGGCGGCATTAATTGATCGGGGCGTAAAGAAGAATTCCAAGATCGGTATTCTATCAGAAAACCGCAGCGAGTGGGTTCTGACACAATTTGCAACACAAGCCGCAGGGGCCACCGTTGTGGGGATGTATCCAACCAGCCCCGCTGCCGAAATCGAGCATTTGGTCAAAGCTTCGGACACCGAAATTCTATTTATCGAGGATCAGGAACAGTTCGACAAGATTGTCGAGTTGGAAGGCAAATTACCTAAGCTCAAAAAACTGATCGTGTTCGACCCGAAAGGTTTGCATAACGAAACCTATCTGGATCTTGTTTCGTTCGATGATCTACGCGCGGCTGGCCAAGCTGTGATGGCGAAGGTCGGTCCGAAAGTTCACCAGCGCATGGATGCGATTAAGCCCGATGATACGGCTTTGATGGTTTTCACTTCCGGATCCACGGGTGCACCCAAGGCAGCCGAAATCAGCCATGACAATTTCCATCAGGCCGCCAGCCTGGCCAAACAGATCTTCGGCGGTCTTCCCGATGGCCTGAACATGCTGAGCTACCTGCCTCTGTGCCATGTCGCTGAACAAAATATGACCGTGATCAACGCATTGGCGGCAAAGCGGACGATGAACTTCGGCGAGAGCCTTCGTACTATTACACTGGATCTGCGCGATGTCGCGCCCGAGATTTTCTTCGGAGTGCCGCGCATCTGGGAAAAGATGCAGGCAGGAGTGATCGTGCAGCAAAAGACCTCTGGTCCGATCAAGGCATGGATGACCAAACACGCACTAGCCTCGGCAAAGTCACGCTATGGTACGCCGCGCAGCCAATGGTCCTTCGGCCAACGGCTCAGCTATGCGTTCTGGGACGCAACCGTTTATCGCCATATCCGCAGCTATCTTGGCCTTGGCAAATGCCGGTTTGCGATCACAGCGGCTGCACCAATTTCTCCTGATTTGTTGAATTTCCTGCGCGGTATCGGTGTAAATGTCCGCGAGATTTGGGGCATGACCGAAACTTCGGGGGCGGCTTCAGTACAACCAGATTGGGGTGAGAGCCAGGGACGCGTCGGGCACTTTGTTGAGGGGATTGAAGGTAAAATAGCCGAGGATGGTGAATTGCTGGTCAAAGGCGGAATTGTCTTCAAAGGTTATTATGGCAACAAGAAAGCCACCGAAGAAACTATCGTCAATGGCTGGTTGCATACGGGCGATATCGCGGAACAAAAGGAAGACGGCTCTTTCAGCATCGTCGACCGCAAAAAAGATATCATGATCAATGCGGCCGGAAAGAACCTGACGCCATCGCTGATCGAAAACACGATGAAGGCGTCACCTTACATAAAGGAATGTATCGTGATTGCGGACAGGCGGCCCTATGTGACCGCGATCATTCAGCTCGATTTCGACACTGTCCGCATCTGGGCCGAGAGCCAGAATGTCAACTACACAACCTTCCGGTCACTGACGGAAAACAAACAAGTCGTCGAATTGATCGAAGCCGAAGTTGAAAGACTAAACGCCGATCTTGCCCGCGTCGAGCAAGTCAAGAAAGTCTGGTTGTTGAACAAAGAGCTCGACCATGATGACGGCGAAGTGACCGCAACGATGAAGGTGCGTCGTTCGAAAATCGCGGACGCCTATTCAGGAGAGATTGAGGCGCTCTACGCCTGAGACGGGTGCTTTGAGAAGAAACGGGTCTTGAAGCACGCAGCGCGGTCTCGCTGCGTTCACGCACGACCGGCCCTTCGTCTTCATTATACTGGCACTTCAGATTGCTCAAGTTGATATCCTTCCCTCATGCTGAGCAACTTTAGCCATCTGGCGATACAACTCTAAGGCTGATCGTAGACCGCGCACTAAACCCAAGCCACATCAGCCGCCGGCAGTCTATCCAATCGCCCGGCCAGACAATAGATTTGCAAAGTGAGATTGACGCCAGCGGGGGGCGGAAGCCGACAAAGCGGGTTTTGAAATCGATGGTTTGAGGCAGGTAGATCAGTCGGCGCATTTCACCAATGAACCCTGATCCATTGACAATGCCGGCGGTCTCAATCACAGGAGGCCATCCATATTATAAAAGGATCGGAAAATATCTATCGCGGCATCGATATTTGCAAAAAAAAGGAGATGCATCCTCAGATTATATTTCAGGGGCTTTGGAAAGAGGTGTTATTGAATATTGATTTCTGAATATAGAGAAAAAGATGTCTGTTATCTCACAATAACTGACAATAATTATGTAGCGCATTTATTGGCAATGATTGCGTCGCTAGCCCGAGTTGAAAATAGCGTGCCGATATTTATCGCGCAGCTGGATCTGACAATTGAGAATCAAGAGCTGATCCAAGAGTACGCCGATTCACTTAGACTGAGGCTGACGATCTTGCCGATACCGGATATTGACCTGTCCGGTTTTGAGCCGTGCAGACCCTACCCGCCCGTGGGATGGTTGAAGTTTTACGTCGACCGTTTTTTGCCACCCCAGTATCAAAGAATATTTTTCATCGATCCCGACACAATCATTCTCAAATCCATAAAGCACATCTTCGCCACCGACATGGGCGGCAAACCATTGGCGGCTGTGGTTGACCCGCAGGACACCAATGCTGAACTCAGAAGTCGGCTCGGGATTGAACCGCGGCAACACTATTTCAATTGCGGCGTGCTCTTGATCGATCGAAAAAAGTTCGTCGACATGCACATCGGCGAAAAAGCGGCAGATTTCGCGATGGCAAATCCGGAAAAGATTAGTTTTATCGAGCAGTGCGCATTCAACGCGGTATCCTGCGACCAGTTCCATAGGTTGGGCAACGAGTGGAACATGATGATGGTGCACCTTAACGAGGACCCGCACCACACCAACATCGTTCACTATTGCGGCATGAAACCGTGGAAAACCGGCCGCGCACCGGGGATTGAACTATACACGCACTTTCGCAACAAAACACCGTTGCCATTCCATCAACCTTTGTCGATGAAGCTTGAACACTTATACTACCGTATCCGGGATAGACTTCGATTTAGCCTACTGGCCTATCGATTGATTGGGAAAAGTGAGAAATATCAAAACGAACTCGTTCGACGTGGTCGAAGAGTAAAATTTGCCGACTACGTCACGCATCAGTTGAAGTAGAAAATGCGCGCAAGAGCACCGCTAGGCTATCGAATGCCAGCTTAGGACCGGAGCGGACACTCGCCCAACGTTCGCACAGCGGACAAATCAGGCTTGCATGATTGCTGCGGTCTACTTCCGGTCAACCTGTTAGAGCGACATCTCATTGATTTCGCTTGCTGCAACTTTCGGTGCGCCTATTTCATCAACTATGTTGGAGATTGCGTTCCAAAAATCAGGCCGGGGTATCTGAACGGTTCGTTGTCGGACGGCTTCGCATCATTTGGCGTAACCGGCTTTGGTTTCAGTGACGCACCGGATCCAAAATTGACGCTGAAGTCTGCTATTTTAAAGACAACGGGTAATTCGCTCAACGCTACGCAACGACCGGGCACAAGTTTGTCGTTCCACAACTGCCACTCAACACGATCGATATTCTGTTGACGGCACGGTTGGCTAAGTCTCCCTGACACTACAGTGCTCGTAACTGGCCCTGCGCCATATTCGTCGCGGGTAAAGATGTTTCAAAATGCGACAAACAGCCATTTTTGACGCGTTTCGTCATATTTGCCGGCGTTGAAGTCACATTCCCGCAAAAGAACCAAGAGACAATCGGGACACGTAGGCGGGACCCGTGATGTGATTCCCCCAGCTGAAGTGGCGAGGTCGCAGACAATGACCGCCATGACGTTATCGAACACAAATGGAGAACAGAATGCTAAACCGATTATTGATTGCTGCCGCCCTCCTTATTGTCGGCATTTCCGCAGCATCGGCGACAACCGTCGCTGTATCGACTGCAAACGTCAATTTGCGGGCCGGTCCTTCAACTGCCTATCCAGTTGTCACAACCATTCCGGCAGGAAGCAACATTGTGACACATGGTTGTGTGTCTGGTTACTCTTGGTGCGATGTTGCATTCGGACAATATCGCGGTTGGGTGTCTTCCAGTTACATTCAGGTTGTTTACAACGGTTCCACCGTGGTTTTGACACCGGCGGTAGCGCCCGCGACCGGCGTTACCGTCGTCACCTATAGCCGCACCTACTGGGACACATATTATTATACCTATCCTTGGTATGCTTCCTGGACTGCTTATCCTGCCTACCAGGCCAGCGTCACCGGTACAGCGGTCGGACCAAATGGCGGCACTGCCACGCGCACCACGGGCTGTGTCGGTGTGCACTGCGGCACAACCGGTACGGTGAATGGCGCAAATGGCGGCACAGCTACTGGCGCTCGTGGCTGTGGCCCGCGCGGATGCGCCGCGGGCGGAACGGCCACAGGGCCAAACGGCAACACGGCAACGGGCGCTTTTGGCTGTGGTTGGCGTGGGTGCGGCGCTGTGGTCGTCGGTCCTGAAGGAAACGCGGCGGCTCGTGGGTTCCGACGCTAAGAGCCCGCCGGCACCGGAAACTATTGTCCCGATCGAAACAAGGCCAGACGCGCACTGCCAATCTTCATCTAGGGGATCGTGATCCTGAGAAAATCGGTTCAAGACCCACAGCAATCGTGACAGGGGATTTTCGGAGTTCAGTCCACATGCGCATTAACGTTCGTTCGACAATCATGGGTTTGCTCCTGTCAGTCCCGCTGGGGGTCGCATCCGCGCAGGAGAACCCATGCTTCTCCAAACTGGAAACCATGACCACCAAGGACGGCATCGAATTCGTCCGCACGCCGGATGCATGCTTCGAGAATTTACCCGATTGGCCCTACGCCCCGCAATATGTAACCATTGATGGATTGCGCCAAGCATATGTCGATGTCGGGCCAAGGGATGCAGACGAAACCATCCTCCTGCTGCATGGTCAGCCCTCTTGGTCCTATCTCTACCGCAAGATGATCCCGGTCCTGGTCAAAGCAGGTCATCGTGTCATCGCGATGGATCATCTCGGCATGGGTCGTTCGGATAAGCCGACGGACCCTGATTACTACCGATATCTCGACCACACATATCGACTTGAAACATTCATCCAGGCGCTGGAGCTCGAAGACATCTCCTTGTTCGCTCAGGATTGGGGCAGCTTGATCGGACTGTATGTCGTCGGGCTGAATCCGGATCCATTCCGCAGAGTCATTCTGGGCAATGGCGCCTTGCCGGTGTTCACTGAAACACCTTTCGGACTGCCGAAAATCCCCCTGATTACCCGGCAAATGTTTCACCGCAGCATCACTTCGATTCCCGCAAAGCAAACTGCTTTCTTCGACGCAGAAGGCAACCGGATCGATGGCCAGATCAGCGTTGACTTTTTTGGAATCTGGATCGACTACGCGAGGAACTTCGAGAGGTTCAAGGCTTCCGACATAATTGAAGCGGTTACCTTTTTCGAGTTGAGTGAAGACGAAAAGGCAGCATACGACGCACCTTTCCCCGCGCGAATAACCATGGGTGGACCACGTTCCTTCCCTAGCTTAGCGAACACGCTGGTCGGTGTCACCGACAAGGCGTGGCTTGGTTTGAGCACCTTCGAAAAACCCTTTCTGACGATCTGGGGCGGCAATGATCCTGGAATCCTGGGTCGCCCGGAAGTTCAGGACGCGATGATCGCGCAAGTGCCGGGGGCTGAAGGCTGGGATCACGCGCGTCTCCCTGAGGCCAGCCACTTTCTTCAAGACGATCAAGGCGAGGAAATCGCGCGTCGGATCAATGCCTTTATCAAAGCCTCGCCAAATGCCGCACCACAGTAAGCCACGGCAGTTGATCGATCATAATTTGCAGCCGGCGATCTTCGGCTGGATCGATCCGCAGCACGATATCTTGTCCACTTTGGGCTTAAACAGTTGAAAAAGTAGACCGACCGGAAATTGTTTGAAAAAGTTAGAAACGGGTTCCCCATTTTAGCGAAGAGCGTAACGATATTTCAAAGCCAACCCAGGCGGGAAATCATGTGCCACAAACTCGTCGCGGAAAGTTGGGCCACTGATTTTTTCAACACTACCCGGACAAAGGGGCCATTCGTGCAATTTGCCGTGTCAGTCACTTCGGGCTCTCAGGGGATCTCACACGAGAACTCTCAGCTCTGAGCGGACGTTCCTTTTCCAACGCCTGATGTCCCGGAACGGGGAGATCAGTTCAGCGCGCGGCGAAGCCTGTCAGTTACCCACTCCATCGCCAATACGATGATGAAGATCGCAATGATGATGGCAGACGCATTCTTGTACTGAAACAAGTCAAAAGCCGTTTTTAGTTCCTGCCCAATTCCACCAGCGCCCACCAGGCCGAGCACCACGGAAGAACGTACCGCCTTTTCAAGAGCGAACAATGTCGTGTTGATGAGCGAAGGCAACGCATCGGGAATGACGGCACCTAGCAAGATCGACAAGCGGGAGGCGCCGGTTGCATCCAGTGCTTCTTGCGGTGCCTTGTCAGCATCCTCCATGGCTTCAGCAAAAAACCGACCACAAAAGCCAATGGTGTCAACGAGGATGGTCATCGTGCCCGCAACCGCGCCCAACCCGACCGACACAACAAAGATCAGCGCCCAAACCAAGTCTGGGATCGTCCGGAAGAGCGATACAAGCCCTTTAAAAAAGAATGTCAGCATGGGTACTGGCGTGATACCGCGGGCCGACAGCCAGGCAATGGGCAGCGATAGGATCACGCCCAGAACCGTCCCTGCAATCGCGATTTGCAGGGTTTCGACGAGTTTCCAAAACATACGCCCGAGGAAATCGGGGTCCGTGTTTGGTGGCAGCATGCGCGAGAGGAGGCGGGCAATGCGCGGCGCGCCGTCGGCAAGGCGTTCGGGGGAGGGCGTGACCTGCGTGATGGAGGCAATAACAACCGCGCCGATCACCACCCAAAGGGTGAATTGGAGCGCTGACACACTCGCCATTCTTGGTGGAACATGCTGTGTGTGCACATCAGCCATCAAATACCCCCGACAAATCCTTGGACTTCAAATCGTCGGTTGCCGCATCGATGAAGACGGCCCCATCCTTGAGGGCAATGAGACGGTCTGCGTAACTCAGCGCGTGCTCCATGTCGTGGGAAGTGAAAATCAGCGTGATCCCGAAGTCCTTGGCCAGACGGGAAAACCGTTCCATCACATCGCGGCCTGACGAAGGATCGAGGCTGGCCGCAGGTTCGTCAGCGATAAAAAGTTTTGGCTTTCGCACTAAAGCCCGGGCGATTGCGACGCGTTGGGATTGACCGCCGGACAGTTGATCAGCTCTCGCCTGGGCCTTCTCAGTCAGGTTGACGGCGTCGAGGGCCTCCATTGCGGCCAAGCGCATGTCCTGCGATGCGGTCACTTGGGAGATGGCGCGCCAACCACCCGCCAAACCAAAAAATCCCTGTACGACATTTGAATGGGCGCTGAGCCTTTTGACCAATCCGTGTTGCTGGAAGACAAAGCCGATTTGCCTGCGGATGGCCTTGCGCTGTGCGCCCGTTGGTGCGCGTTCAAACTGCTCGCCCAAAATGTCCAGCTTGCCGCTGGATATATCGTGCAAGCCGATCAAGCACTTTAACAAAGTGGATTTACCGGCACCGTTTGAACCGATCAAAGCAATCGTTTCGCCGGTGTCAATTTTTAGGCTGATGTCCTTCAAGACCGGTGCCCCATTGCCATAGCGCTTGGCAAGGTTGGTGCAAGATACGGCGACCGCAGACCTGTTGGGCATATACAAACTCAAATAGGCTAAAAAAATGCGCGGCAACCAGCGAGCCGCGCACTTTTGTTTCAAGTGTCAATCAGTCGCCAACGAAAGAAGAGAAGCTGTCGACACCAATGGTGCGGTACATGGAACGCACATAGTCATAGTCGGCATCGTTCACGGTTTCGATGAAGAACCCACCGCGATACTTCTGGTTGCCGTCGGCTGACAGAACAGCTTCCATCATCGCCGCGCCGTCTTCAACAAACGCAGATTTGACTTTGGCGAAGACGTCAGCATCGACAGTCGCTGATGCAACGAGAATGTCGTTTGGAAGGTCAGGACCGCGCGCGATCACCTGAAAAGCAACTTCCGGGTAAGCTTCGCGGGCAGCACGAAGGTGGCCGAAGTTCATGCCGATTGCAGCGATGTCGCCGCGGATCAGTGCTTCGATGGCAACGTTGCGCCTGATGATTTGGGCGTCATAGTCTTTGCCATATTCGAGGCCGAGATCGGCAAGTGCCTGTGCTGGCCCGAGCTGTTGTGATGTTGAGCCGACAGAGCCGTAAGTGACGATCTTGCCCTTCAGGTCTTGTGCGGTCTTCACATCACCACCCGCGACAGTCACGATCTGACCGAAATAGTCCGGGCGCTGCCAAGCAACAACGATTTGCGCGTCAGTCAATTCTTTCATCACGACATATTCAGCCGGGCCGGTGAGAACGAAGTTGACCAGACCCGCGTTCATGGCCTCAACAGCCGCGGTGCGTGAGTTGACCGGGAACAGTTCGACATCAAGACCTGTTGAAGCTTCCAGTGCTGCTTCCACAGCGCCGAATTCTTGCTGAAGTTCTTCCAAACCCTCAACGTCGGTAACCGCCATGGTAACGTCAGCTGCTTGTGCGAAAACAGTAGTAGCTGCAAGCGCAACGCTTGCGAGCAAAGAACGAAACATATCCACCCCCTCGGTGTGTGCTAAGATAACCGCAGCCCACTAGTTCGCCCATGAGACAGTCTTGTGAACGAGTGATGTCATCTGTGTGACATCTTGCACGGCTACCCGCGCCGCAAAAATTCAAAGAGGGGTAGTCATGAACACAACCGCAACAGCGCATCAGGCATGGGATCAAGCATGGCAGACAGATGCGGGGCGCGCGGGTTGGTTGCAGCCCGAACCTGACGTTATCGAGTTGGCTTCGAGCTTGCGTATGCAGGGCAAAAAGACCGCGTTGGATCTCGGTTGCGGTGTGGGACGTCATGCATTGGCCATGGCCGCTCTCGGATTTGAGACCACCGCTTTTGATGCAAGTTCCGCGGGTTTGGCTGAAGTGGACAAAGGCGCCGCTGCCCGTGCACTGAAGGTGCAAACGGCGCAAGGCGACATGTCCGCCCTACCGTTTGAAGATGGCGCGTTTGACTATGTCTTGTCGTTCAACGTCATTTATCATGGCGATGAAACCGTGCTGCGCAAGACGATTGCGGAAATTAGCCGCGTGCTAAGACCGGGCGGCATCTATCAGGGTACCATGTTGTCAAAGCGCCGCTTTGACTATGGTGTTGGCAATGAAATATCGCGGAACACTTGGGTCCAACCGGATGGAATCGGCGACAAGAAACACCCGCACTATTTTTGTGATGGACGAGAGTGTCTGGAGCTCTTTGGTGATTTCGAAGTTTGGTCACTTAAGGATGTGGATCACAAATTTGATGACGAGGATAGAAAGGGCTCCTGGCACTGGCACCTCGTGGCACAGAAGAATTAGCCGCCACCTCCCAGCCTGCGTCATATGTTCGGAAAGACCGTAATAGCGCTGGCGCATTCTCTACCCAACTGTCCGGAACAGATGACGAAAATTTCAGCCTGAACGGATCGATAAATGCTGGATCAGGCTCGGCGATCAGAAAAATCGTTGAAACTGGTTATCATGTGTCACCTGATCGTCATGCATATGAACTATCCCAAATTCATTCGAATGATTTTGCCATGAACAAAAAGACTTGGACAATGATCCGCGACACGCTTGCCAACGAGATTGCGGACGGAACTCTCAATCCCGGAGATCAATTGCCGACAGAGCCAGAATTGGTGAGCCGTTTTGGCGCCGGACGTCACTCGGTGCGACGGGCGATCGACGCGTTGGCGAAGGAAGGTAAAGTCAGCGTCGAGCAAGGACGCGGCACGTTTATCGATTCACCGCCGATGCTGACCTACGCCATCGGAAAACGTACTCGCTTGCGCAAAAATCTTTTACCGCATGGATATGAGGTCACCGGTGATTTGTTGGGTGCAGAACAGAGCGTCGCCAGCAAACGCGTCTCAGATGCGCTGCGATTGCCTGAAGGTGCCAAAATCATTGAAAGCCGCCGGATCACTTTCGCTGATGGCGTGCCGATTGCGTTCGGTTCCGTATTCCATGATGCAATCCGTTTCCGCGATATCGTTGAGCGTCGCGATCTGTTGGGGTCAACCACGCAGACTTACAAGTCGTACGGGATTGACGACTACGTGCGCGGCGAAACGAGCATGTATGCCCGCCCCGCCAAACCATTTGAAGCAGAGACACTGCGCCAGCATGCAGACATACCGGTCATGATTGTACAGGCGATCGACACGGAACTGGACGGCTCGCCACTGAGTTTTTCCAGGGTGATTTGGGCCGCAGGCCGTGTCCGCTTCACAATGTCGGAGGGGAAAGAAGACAATGGCTGAGACCGACGCTCAACTGGATGTTTTGGCAAAAGCAGATGCCGAGCGTTTGAAGAAGTTTGCCGCAAGGTTGGTTGAAGCCTTTGGCGAGATTGAGGTCCTGCATAGCCGCACGGGTCTCGTCATGGTGCCGATGCGGGACACAGCACAAGGCACGAATTTTCACCTTGGAGAAGTGCTTGTGAGCGAGGCGCATATTCAGAGCGCCGACGCGCAAGGTTACGGTATGCGGCGCGGGCACGACTTGGAGGCATCCATGGCGATGGCGCTGGTCGATTTGGCGCTCCAGCGCGACATCAACACGGCTGCTTGTCATGAATTTCTGGATGCCGAATCTGTTGCGCTGGCGTCTGCGGACAAACAAACACTGCAGCGCGTGGAAGCCACCCGCGTTGACATGGAGACATTCTAATGAATGCACTGCCCATGCCATCTGCCGAAGAGCGTCGCGCCAACTGCGCTTTTGACGCGCTGCTTTGGAGCCTTAGCCGACCGGGACTAAAACGTACGTTACCGGGCGAAGGTGAAGCGCTGGTTGTTGAAGCCTTGATCGACCGTGAATGTGCCGTTTTCTGCGCTGACACGTTGCTGATACCGGCCATTTTTCGCACTGGTGCGCACGTTGCCGAACTGCACCAAGCCGATCATGCATTCTTGGGCGCTCTGGAAAATACCGAGCCGCTACGGGCTGTGAGCCAGGGTTCCGACCTTTATCCCGATGACGGGGCGACCGTAATTGTTCGCGCCAGATTCGGCGCCGGGGAGCGGCTGCGGTTTTCAGGTCCGGGCGTTGACGGTTTTGAGGAGCTGGCTGTTTCCGGTTTGCCTCAAGGTTTCTGGCAAGTCCGTGCGCAGACCATGCGATACCCGATGGGTTTTGACTTGTTTTTGCTCGATGGGGCGGACGTCATTGGCGTGCCCCGATCCACTACAGTCGAGGTGCCATAATGGCTTATGTCGCAACGCGCGGGGGTGAACGCGCCATTGAACAATCTGAACGCCTGTTTCGCGAGGAAATGGGCTCGATTGACCAAGAGCGCATTGAAACGCTGAAGAAGAGCCTTCCTTACCTGATTGACAGGGTGATGGGCGAAGCGTCCCTCTATGATGAAGACTTGGCGGCTTTGGCGCTGGCGCAAACCGGTGGCGAGATGTTCGAGGCCGTCTTGTTGCTGCGCGCCTGGCGCACGACCCAGCCCCGCATCGCTGTCTCCAAGCCGGTCGAACAAGATGATCTGTTTACGCATCGGCGCATTTCTGCGGCGTTCAAAGACATTCCGGGGGGGCAAGTGCTCGGACCAACTCTCGACTATGCGCACCGAATCTTGGCGACCGAAGTGTTGAAGGGTGAGACCTTCGAGCCGACGCCAGTTGATGCTGCTGCCAGACCAGCACCTGCTTTCCAGCCATCGGTAAGTGCTTGGCAGGCTGAAAATGATCTGGTCGATCTGCCCAAACCGGACAAGACCGAAGGCAATGACATTCCCGACCTGACGCGCGAGCCGCTGCTTTTCCCGTCAAAGCGTGCCCATACATTGCAGAGCTTGGCGCGGGCAGAAACCGGTGGCGCGCTGGCACTCGGCTATTCAGCGATGCGCGGCTATGGTTCTGCACACCCGACCGTTAATGAAGTAAGGTTGGCGGAAGCCGAAATCGTGGTTTCGCATCCCGACGGCAGAGCATTTTCAGCCGGTCGCGTGAAGGTCAGCCAAGCTGAAGTGGTCGACAAAAAGGGCGAGAAATTGAGCCTCGGTTACTCGGCTACGTTCGGCTGGAACGAAGTCAAGGTGATTGCATCAGCGACGCTCGATTTGAACAGCCCGGGCGCTGAAAAAGGATCGGCGACAGAAGAAGAATTCTTCCTCTACCATACCGAAGGTGTGGAGAGTTCTGGCTTCTGCATCCACTTCAAGCTGCCGCATTATGTGACGTTCCAATCCTCATTGGACGCGATGCGTGATGCCAAGTCCAAAAAAGCGGCCCAAAAGATGGAGCCGGCGGAATGAGCCTTACTTCACTGACCAAGCCTTGGGAAGCAATGAGCTACGGCTTCTTGGACGCCTCGGCCAAACGCGAGCTGCGCCGAAAAATGCTCAAGGCTGTCGCCGTGCCCGGATGCCAGATGCCCTATGCAAGCCGCGAAGTGCCGATGGCGCGCGGCTGGGGAACAGGCGGCTTGCAGGTCTCGCTCACATTGGTCAACCCGAAGACGCGGGTCAAAGTGATTGACCAGGGTGCAGATGACAGTGTCAACGCAGCTTCCATCCGCCGTTTTATCGCACGGGTGGCAGGTGCGCCGACGACCATGGACACTTTGGAAGCTGATCTCATTCAGTCACGGCACCGCATACCCGAAGAGATCATGCGCGAGGATCAGGTGCTGGTGCTCCAGGTGCCAAACCCGGAACCGTTGCGCCCGGTCCAACCCAACATGTCGATCGCGCGCCAGATGCACGCCGATGCCGATTATGGTCGGATGTGGCTGCAGCTTTACGAGCAAATCGTGCGCTCCGGTCGAGTGATGCAGGGGGCCTCTTATCCCTCACTGGTCCATGGACGCCATGTGATGACCCCGTCACCAATTCCAAGATGGGATGTGCCTAAGCTACATATGGCAAGACATTTGACCATTTTGTCGGCCGGTCGCGAGAAACGTATTTTTGCCGTGCCACCCTACACAAAGGTCGAGCCGCTGGTGTTCAGCGACGTGCCCTACAAGGTGGAAGAACATGCGCATCTGACCTGCACACGATCCGGGACGCGCGGCTTTTTCATGAATGAAATTCCGCAAGATGACGGCTCCTCGGCATTTGAAGTTTCCGACAGCGAGTGGGGCGTGAAAACGATCCGGAAAACTGATAGTGAAGAGGTCACCCTGGGCGAAACCTGGTACCAGGATGGAAAGATGCCGTCATGACGCTTTCCCAAGCCATCCCCACGTTGGATCAGCCGCGGCTTGTCACCATCGATCCGTTGTTGAAGATTGAAGACGTTTCCAAGTCATACGGGCCGGTTGAGGCGCTGAAGAATGTATCGGCGGTCGCCTATCCCGGAGAAGTGCTAGGCATTGTTGGCGAAAGCGGCTCGGGCAAATCGACCCTGTTGCGCATGATGAATTTGGAAGAAACGCCCGACGCCGGCCGCTATTCGCTCAATCTGCCAGACGTCGACGGCAATCTGTTTGACTTGGATCGCTTTGCCCGTCGCATGCTCTGTGCGACGCGTATTGGTATCGTCTACCAAAACCCGCATCTTGGTTTGCTGATGAAGCATTCCAGTTCCGGCAATGTAGCGGAGCGTTTGTTGGTCGCCGGTGAGCGTAGTTTCCAGGTGTTGCGCGAAAAAGCCACTGATGCGTTGGAAGCGTCCGAGTTTCCACTGGAGCGCCTCGACGCACCGCCCGTTGAACTGTCCGGTGGCATGCAGCAGCGGGTGCAATTAGCCAAGGCCATCGCGCTCGAGCCAGCCCTCCTGTTATTGGATGAACCCACAACCGGGCTTGATGTATCGGTTCAGGCGCTTGTTCTCGATACGCTTAAACGCCTCCAAAACGAGCGCAACATCACCATGGTGATCGTCAGCCATGACCTTGGCGTCATCCGCACGTTAGCTGACCGCGTTATGGTGATGCGGCGCGGCGAGGTTGTGGAAGCCGGGCTTGCTGACCAGATATTCCAAGACCCGCAACATGCCTACACGCAGCAATTGGTGCACGCCAAGCTATGACACCTGTTCTTGAAATTGAGGGCCTCTCAAAGGGGTTCAACCTCCACCATCTGGGCGAAGAAATTGCTGCCTTCGACGATATTTCGTTCTCGGTCGATGCGGGCGAATTTGTGCTTTTGAAAGGTGCCAATGGCGCGGGTAAGTCAACGCTACTGCGCACGCTCTATCGCAGCTACCTGCCGCAAAGTGGCTCGATCCGGTTTCAATCCTCGCACGGATCGGTCGACTTGGCGCGTGCCGCCGACATCGACATCGCTTACTTGCGCAAAACGGAAATCGGCTTTGTGACCCAGTTCCTGCAAAGTCGCCCGCGAGTGAGCGCAGAAGCGATTGTGGCAGAGCCGCTTCGCTTGGCAGGCGCGGGTGCGGACGAAGCTTTGGAAGAAGCGCGGGCGGCGCTGGGAAGCTTTGGTGTGAAGGAAAAACTGTGGCGCGCCTATCCGACAACTTTCTCGGGCGGTGAGCAGCAAAAGGTGAATCTGGCCCGTGCGCTCATCCTGCCGCAAAAACTGCTTCTGCTCGACGAACCGACGGCATCGCTCGACGCATCTGCCCGCGCGGCGCTGGTCAAGCGGCTTTCCGAACTCAAAGCCGACGGCGCCGCCATGATCGGGGTCTTTCACCACCCCGACGATGTCGAGCACCTTATCGATCGCATTGTCGATCTGACCCCAGATATCCAATTGGAAGAGGATCGCCTTGATGCGCCTGCATAATGTTTCCATCGTCCTTTTTGATCGTGTTATCGCGTGTGGCAGCATTGAGATTGAAGGCGGCGTGATTGCCGACATTCAGGAAACCGGCGGTCAGGCATCCCATACGGTTTACCCCGGTTTCATCGACATGCATGGCGACATGATCGAACTTGAGTTGGAGCCGCGCGCCGGCGTTGATTTCCCGATGGAAGTGGCAGTCAAGCATCTTGATGCCCGCCTTGCGGCGTCTGGCGTGACGACCGCTTATGCGGGCGTGTCTTTTTCGCGCACAGCCAAAGACGGCGCGCGCCGTTCTTTCGAACACACCAGCCAGATCATCAAGGCGCTCAAAGAAAACATTGTGGATTTGCGCGTTGATCACCGCATTCATGCCCGTTTCGATGTGACCTACGCAGATGCCATCGATGCGCTTGGCGGATTGTTGGATGTGAAAGCGATCGATCTTGTTTCATTGATGGATCACACGCCGGGTCAAGGTCAGTATCGGAACGTTGAAAAGCTGGTTGCAAACAGGATCAGCGGGGGGCTCAGCGAAAAGGAGGCACGCGCCTATGTGGAAAAGCGCATGACCCATGCCGTGCCCGCCGAGCAGATATTGAAGAACCTTGAAAGGGTTTCGCAGCTTTGCTCCGATCGGGCCGTGGCAATCGCCAGCCATGATGATGACACGGTTGCGAAAGCCAATCTGATGGCCGATGTCGGCGCAACGATTAGCGAGTTCCCCGTTACGCTTGAAGCGGCAAAAACGGCTGCTGATCGGGGATTAATGATCGCAATGGGTGCGCCAAACGCGATGCGCGGAAAGAGCTATTCCGGCAATCTGTCGGCGCGCGAAGCGCATGCAAAGGGTTTGCTACACATTTTGGCCGCTGATTATCATCCCGCTGCAATCATGCCTGCGATCCAACAGCTTGCAAGGTCGGATCCCGATGGTCTGCCCGGAGCCGTTCGGCTGGCATCGACAAATCCGGCGCGCGCGCTCGGTTTGGAAGACCGTGGCAAGATTGAAGTGAGCAAACGCGCAGACCTTGCGGTCTTCGACGCCAACCAACGTGCTGTGGCGACCATCCGCGGGGGTAACATGATTCACAACGACGGTAGTTTTCCCCTAGCGGAAGACGCGATCCGCGCTGCTGCGTGAGAAACAGTTATAGAATTGTCATGAGGACTTAACACGGCTGTCACGAAGGCAGGGGATATTCGCTAAAATTCATTCGGATGAATATGCATGACTGCTGAACTCACCCTTTCCAACGTGTCGCGACATTTCGGTGAAACGAAAGCCGTCGACCAAGTTTCTCTCACTGTGGAGCCCGGTCAATTTGTCGGCGTTATCGGCCGTTCCGGCGCTGGCAAATCCACAATGCTCCGCCTCATAAATCGTTTGATCGACCCCACTTCGGGGTCGATTTCATTTGATGGCATGGAAATTACGGCCCTGAAGGGAAAGCAGTTGCGCAACTGGCGCCGCGACTGCGCAATGATCTTCCAGCAGTTCAATCTGGTCGATCGATTGGATGTCATCACCAACGTTCTGATCGGCCGCTTGGCAGAACATGGTTTTTTGAGCTCCATGGCGATGCGGTTTACCGATGCGGAGCGGACGATGGCACTGCACGCGCTGGATCGGCTTGATCTTGTGCCGCAGGCGCTTCAGCGCGCCGGCACTTTGTCCGGCGGTCAGCAGCAGCGCGTTGCCATCGCTAAAGCACTTGTCCAGCAACCCAAGATCATGCTCGCGGACGAACCTATTGCATCGCTCGACCCTGCCAACGCGACACGCGTGATGGATGGGCTGAAGACTATTAACCAGGAGGACGGTCTGACCGTTCTCGTGAATCTGCACACTCTCGATACGGCCCGCGCCTATTGCAGCCGGATCATCGCGATGCGCCTCGGGCGTGTGATGTTTGACGGAAAAGCGTCTGAGCTGACCGACGCGGTGGTTCGCGACATCTACGGTATTGAGGGCCTTAAAGAATTTAACGAGGCGGTGACATCAACCCAGGCGGTTGCAGCGACCGAAGCGTTAAAGGCCGCTGCCGGGGTGACGTCCCCGAAGACGGACAAAATACCTGCCTAAAGCATCCCAATCGCAAAACAGGGAGACATTTCTATGCGATTCTCGACTGCAGCTCTCGCCGCAATTGTGGCAACCACAGCACCATCGTTCGCCATGGACGACGCCGCTTGGAAAACAGACTACCAAGTCATCAAGTTCGGCATTCTGTCGGGTGAAAACGAAAAAGACCGCATCGCGCGCTACACGCCTTTTGAAGAGTATCTTGAAGCAGAGCTCGGTGTTGAAGTCGAAATCTTCACAGCCGGCAACTATGACGGCGTGATCCAGGCCATCGCTGCGGACCAGATTGAATTCGCATTTTTCGGTTCTTCTTCATACGCTGCTGCTTACACAGCGACAGAAGGCAAGGTTGAGCCGCTTGTTTCCCGTATCCGTCAGGACGGCTCTACAGGCTATTATTCCGTTGTCGTGACACGTTGCGAAGATGGCTATAGCAGCATTCAAGACTTGGAAGGTAAGGTTCTGGCTTTCGCGGACCCTGACTCAACTTCCGGCTATGCTGTGCCTTACTTCAACATTGCCAAAGAAGTTGACCCCAAAACATTCTTCTCCGCAATCCCGTTCTCCGGCTCGCACGAAGCTGGCGTTGCTGGTGTTGCACAAGGCACATTTGACGCCGCTGCAACTTGGCAGAACAACGCCGTTGATGGCCGCTGGCAGCGCATGATCGAAAAAGAGATGATCACCGAAGGTCAAATCTGCCCGATCTGGGAATCACCGGAAATCACATCTGGCCCATTCACTGCCCGCGCAAACATTCCTGATGAGCTGAAAGCCGTCATGAAAGATCTTGTCATGAACATTCCGACAGAAAATCCAGAGGCTTTCGCGACAATGACCGGCTCTGTTGAGGGTGATCCGAACCCACAGACTGGCTGGATCGAAGTTGATCACTCCCGTTACCAGTGGATCGTGGACATGCGTGACTGGCTCAAGAGCCAACGCCGTTCATAAGCTCTTACCGGTAAAAAAATATGAGGCCTCGGATAAGTGTCCGGGGCCTTTCTAGGAGCGCCGCTTTCAACTGCAGGCGTTTGACCCAGAAGAAAGCTAGTCATGAGCACCACAGCCGCAGTCGTTCCCTTGCGTCCGCTGGACCAGTTTGAATTGGATTTTGCAGCGCTGCGCCGCCGCGCCAGAACAACCTGGCTAATTGGAGCGATCATTTTCATTCTCGCCTTTGCTTTTTCGGCATGGCTCGGAGACTTCTTCAAAGTCACACAGGTCACCAATGTTGATGGCTCGCGCGAATGGCGCTGGATTATTCCCGCCGGTCTGCCAAGACTGGGTGACTTTATCGAAAAGACATTCCCCACCCTGCGTTGGGAAAGCCTTGGCGCCGATTTTGCCGAGTGGTTCTGGCGCTGGGAAGTCTGGTTGCGTCTCTGGTTTGAGACGGTTCTTATTGCTTTTATGGGCACCACATTCGGCGTTTTCGGCGGCTTTCTTCTGTCGTTCCCGGCTTCTCGCAACCTGGCCCCTAACAAGTGGGTGCTGTGGTTCTGCCGCCGTTATTTGGAGATAGCCCGAACTGTGCCCGACCTCGTTTGGGCGCTGATCTTCGTCTTCTGTTTTTCTGTTGGTCCCTTGGCGGGGGTCTTGGCTGTCGGCCTTCACTCAACCGGCGCCCTCGGCAAGCTCTACTCTGAGGTCAATGAGAATATCGACATGCGGCCCTTGGAAGGCGTGAAGGCTGCCGGTGGAACCTGGTTCGACCAAATCAGATATGGCGCGGTACCGCAGGTGCTGCCCAACATCGTCAGCTACACCTTGCTTCGATTTGAAATCAATGTCCGATCATCGACGATCATTGGCTATGTTGGCGCGGGCGGCCTCGGCCAGGAATTCCGCGAAGCGCTGAGCCTGCAGGAATATACCGACCTGTCGGCATTGTTCCTGATTATCTTCATTACTGTCGTGGTCATCGACTACGGATCAGAAAAATTGCGCCACCGCATCATTGGACTTGAGAAAGGGCCGGCAACATGACCCCGACGGCTGAGCAAATCGATGCAGCCATGGCGGCGCATCCCCGCGTCTTCCGCGATACCCGGTTGGTTCGCGGGCGCAAGATCGCCCTTTGGATCGGCTTTGTCGGGCTATTCTGTTGGTGCCTTTATGACTTCAATTTTTCGCCCGAGCGCATTTGGGTTGGATTGCAGAGGCTCGGTCGGGTCCTTAGCTTCATGTTCCCGCCGCACTTTTGGCAGACGTGGGCAGAATGGTTGGAGATATTTACCGCACTTGGTGAAACGCTCGCCATGGCATTTCTGGGCACGGTACTGGGTGCGGTGATCGCGTTTCCGCTTTCATTTCTGGGCGCAAAGAATATCAACCAGATTTTCTGGCTTCGCCAGGGCACGCGCCGTGGCTACGACATCATTCGTGCGTTTGAGACATTGATCCTCGCACTCATCTTCATCCGCGCATTTGGCCTCGGGCCGCTTGCCGGCATTCTTGCCATTGCCGTCAGCGAGATCGGCACCTTTGCCAAATTGTTCTCGGAAGCTTTGGAAAACACGTCGCGCAAGCCGGTGGAGGGCGTTGTCGCGTCCGGCGGTTCTCGCCTCCAATCGATCCGCTATGCGATCATGCCACAAGTGCTTCCGGTACACCTTTCGGTTTTACTCTATAATTTTGAATCGAACGTCCGTTCCGGCACGATCCTTGGTATCGTGGGCGCGGGCGGTATCGGTTTCATTTTGAGTGACCGCATCGCCGGCTATTTCTGGGATCAGGCGTGGACGATCATCTTCCTCATCATCGCGATGGTTTACCTGATTGACTATCTTTCGGGCTTGGTGCGCACCAGGCTGATTGGCAAGTGGGAAGGTGCGCGTTAGGGGCGTGCATGCAAAGGATTATGATTATCGGCTGTCCGGGATCGGGCAAGTCCTTGCTCGCCAGTATCCTTGGCGAGCGTCTCGGTTTGCCGGTCTTGCATATGGACAGGGAGGTGCACTGGTTGCCGGGATGGACACCGAGCGGCCCGAGGAAGACAAGCCATCCATTGTTGCCCGGATCGTCGCCAATAACAGGTGGGTGTTTGAGGGCAGCCATGCCAAAACGAACCAGTTGCGCGTGGGGCGTGCTGACATCTTAATATGGTTGGATGTGCCGGTTGCACTGCACCTTTACCGAATTATCCGGCGTGCGGTCAGGGGCCGGGGGCTCGTACGATACGACATGAGCGAAGACTGCCCGGAACGGCTGGACATGCTTCCGGGCTTCATCTTCTTTGTCCTTCGCAGCCAGCGATCGGGTGACGGGTTTTTGGAGGAAATTTCATGAGCGGCGCAGGATCAAAAAGTCTCCTTTCAGAGAAGCCAACCATCCATGATGGTGCGCAAGTCGATGATTGCAAACTGGGTGCTTGGACCGAGGTCGGAAAAGGCACTATCATGAAGTCAGCTTCTATGAGCGACTATTCCTACATCACGCGCGATTGCCATGTAGTATGGGCGACGATTGGCAAATTCTGTTCAATCGCTAACAGCACGCGCATAAATCCGGGCAATCATCCCACTTGGCGCGCTGTGCAGCACCATTCGGTTTATCGGTCCGAAGCATACGGCATGGGGCCAGATGACACCGAGTTCTTTCAATGGCGTAAAGATCATTGGGTCACCATCGGGCACGATGTCTGGATCGGCCATGGCGTGACGATTACGGCGGGTGTCACCGTTGGTGATGGCGCAGTTATTGGGGCAGGGGCCGTGGTGACGCGCGATGTTGAACCTTATACCGTCGTTGGCGGCGTTCCCGCTCGGGAAATAAAGCGCCGCTTCTCGGAGGAACAAGCCGAGGCATTGCAAAAAATGGCGTGGTGGGACTGGACGCGTGAACGTTTCATTGAAGCACTTCCCGACATCCGCGCGCTCCCTATTGATGCATTTATCGCCAAATATGGGTGAGATGATAACCGGCTACATGATTTGTACATCGCCGCGAAGCGGCAGCACACTATTGTGCAGGTTGCTGCGCGAGACGGGTGTTGCCGGGAGGCCGGGCAGTTATTTTCACGGGGAAACGCTTGAGGCTTGGGCTAAAAATCTCGATCTCCCGAACGACCCGCCCGATATCAAGCAGATCATTGAAATCGCATTGAAGAAAGGGCGTGCAGGCGGCGTTGTTTTCGGCGTTCGTCAACAGTCACACAGCTTTGCGCTTCTTTGCCAGACTCTCGAAAGAGCCCAATCTGAACAAACCGACCGTCAACGGCTGGAGGCAGTCCTGGGGCCGTTGCGCTACATCCACCTAACGCGCCCGGACAAACTGCATCAGGCGATTTCACTCATTCGCGCCGAGCAAAGCGGCATCTGGCACAGAAATGCCGACGGAAGCATCTACGAAAAACTGGCGCCCTGTCGTTCTGACGGATATGATTTCGCAGCTATCCATGCTCAAGTCGCAGAGCTTGAAGCGGCCGATAAAGCTTGGCGCGCTTGGTTTCATCGTGAAGGCATCGAACCACTCACAGTCACCTATGATGAACTCTCCAAAGATACCAACGGTGCGCTTGCGCAGGTGCTCGAATGGATCGGGCTAAGCCGAACGCATGCGGAAAATATCCAACCGCTCACACAAAAACTTGCTGACGAAACCACCGCGCAATGGTTAGCCCGTTATCGCTCGGAGGCCGGCCATGAGTGAGAAGCAGCCGGCGCTCGGTCGTCAGACCGCCTTTGATGCGTCGTTCATGATCTTGTTGGCGATTGCGCTGGTCGCCGCCGGGCTTGTTGCCTGGTTCAAAGGGCCGTGGCGGGTGGTGGAGATCGCGGCAAGCTATCTCGGCTTTTTGGCAATTTTGTCCCCCAAAATCCTGTGCGGTTTTTTTATTGCCGCGGCGGTGCCTATCCTCGTGCCGCGGGAAGTCTTTACCCGGTGGTTGGGACAGGAAAGCGGGCTCCGCGGTCTCGGTGTAGCCAGTCTGGCGGGTGCGTTCGTGCCGGGCGGTCCCATGATGATCTTTCCGCTGGCGGTTGGCTTTCGCGCGGCAGGCGCTTCCACGGCGACGCTGATTACCTTTGTCACGGCCTGGAGCCTCTATGGGATCAACCGCACCGTGATCTGGGAGATGTCGTTTCTTCACATTGATTTCGTTCTGCTTCGGGTATTGATCTGCTTGCCGCTTCCATTCGCCGTGGGTTGGATTGTATCGAGGGTGCTGCGATGAACATTCTGATCGGGACAATTGTGCTGGCACTGATGGCCGGATGGTTTTGGCAGAAACTGGAAACGGATGAACGTCGCGCTGAGGCCTATTCCGGTGTCAGGCGCATGTTGATCAACAATGCGCCGCGCCTTCTCGTCGCGCTGGTCAGTGCCGGGCTGTTTGCCGAGCTCTTGCCGGAAGAAGTGGTGAGGCAATATCTTGGTGATACATCTGGCTTCAAAGGTGTCGCACTCGGCATGATGCTCGGCATCCTCACGCCTGGTGGTGCATTTGTGAGTTTCGCGCTCGCAGCTGGCGCAACGCAGGCCGGCGCGACCGCCCCCGCCATGATGAGTTACCTGACCGCTTGGGCGCTTTTTGCCATCACCAAGGTCATGGCAGAGGAACTCGCCTTGCTCGGCGCACGCTTTATTGTAACGCGCTTTGCGGTCAGCATTCCATTGCCACTGTTGGTGGGTGGCATAGCTTTGGCGTTGCCAATTTAAGTAACCTCGGGAGGTCGATTTGCCTGAAACATCCTTTCCAGCGAGCCTGACAGGAGAGTCGTTTCAAGCGCCGGCGATCGTCGAGCACTATATTCACCGCCCCCCCTATGCGGCCCAGATTTTCAACTACATCGAGGAGCAGGCGCCCGCTACCGAAAGGCTGCTGGATTTGGGTTGCGGTGAGGGAAAGGTCGCAAGGCCTTTGGCGCGTGTTTTTCAGGAGGTTGTTGCCGTCGACCCGTCGCAGAACATGATCGCCTTGGGACAGAGCCTGAAGGGCGGTGACCAGCAAAACATCCAATGGGTTGCTGCAGCTGCGGAAGACGCGTCTTTGACCGGTCAGTTTGATGTGGTCACGTTTGCTTCGAGCATTCACTGGATGGACCCGGAAGTTTTGTTCGGCAAGCTTCGCGATCATTTAACGTCAGACCATATTCTTGCGATCATTTCGGGCGACACGCCCCATGATCCGCCTTGGAGAAAGGGCTGGCAGCAGTTTCTCGAAAAATGGGTGCCGATTGCAACGGGACGCCCATTTGGGTCTCACGAATGGCGAAACTCCCGGGCCAAGCATCTGAAATATTTGGACGTAATCCAGTCCTACGAATTTCGATCTGAGCCATTCCGGCAGTCCATCGATGACTATATTGCCTGCCAGCATTCGCGAGATACGTTCGCGGTGCCCCGATTGGGCGAAAGACTGGCAGAGTTCCGAAAAGACGTCAGACACCTGTTGGAGCCATATGCTGACCGCAACAATGTAGTTGAATTTCGCGTCAAGACGAACTTGACCGTTTCAACGTTGCGCAAAACTTGGTCGGGGTGACGGGATTACAAGGCAAGCTCGTATCGCCGGATCACGTAGACGTTTTAAAATTTCTTTAAATAGCGTTGGGCACCTTCGGAAAACTCATCAGTGGCATCCATTCCTATACGGCGCGCTAATGCCAACGATCGAATGTTTTTAGGTGAAATAAATGCTTCAATTCCTGAAGCGCCATTTTCCGTTGACCACTGAATTGCTGCGATGCATGCCTCTGTCATAATTCCGCGGCCACAAAACACAGTTCGAAGATGAAAGGCTATTTCAAACGGATTGCATAATGAATTGAAACCTATCGTTCCTGCAAAAGAATTCTCTTCTGGTAAAATTATCGCCCACCGAAAGCCCCATTCGTCAACAGAAGCCCTAAGCCAAAAATCAATGATTAGATCGCTTGCAGCCCGCGTTTGTGCAGGCATTGCGACAACATTGTCGCTCTGGTCTTTGATTGTGCCGGAATATTCACACACCATTGCATCTGACCATAAAGCGAACATGCCGCCTGAATGAGATTTGGAAATTGGTTCCAGCTTTAATCGGTCGGTATGCACGGTCGGGACTTTTAATGCCATAATACTTCCACTACCGCTCCATATCCCCGTGCAACCATCGAACATCTGACGCAGTTTCTAGCGAAAGCGGACACTGGATCGCCAAGCTGGTTCGTGGACATTAAAGCTCGCGTGTTTCAAGTTTCAAATGCCGGTGCAAACCGAAGTTCGCCTTGAGCCGTGCGTGCGCAAAATGACATCCACTGTACGTGGGTCTTGGGCACTGACTTGTAAGACAACGCGCTGTCACTCACAAAGCCAAAACGTGCATAGAAGCTGGTGCTACCGATGAGCGCGCATCCTGTCGCTCCAGTGCATTCAAGCTCAACCAAACCAGTTGTTACCAGCTGGCTACCAATGCCTCTTTTTTGGTAATTCGGGCTAACTGAAACTGGTCCCAAACCGAACCAGCCCTTGTCGCTCCCGTCAATCGTGACTGGTGAAAACGCGATGTGACCAACAATGTTGCCTTTCAAAGTTGCCACCAAAGAAATTGTCAAATCTCCGCCCTGGCGGATATTGTGAACGATAGGTGCTTCACGACCCTTGCTGAACCGTATGGGTGCAAACGCAGCTCGGGTTACCGCATGAATGTCTTCCACGTCGCTTGTATTTTCCAGCCTGATCGTGAGTTCATCATGCTTAACGGTTTTCTTAATTCGTTCCTCAATCACACCGCGAGACCGAGTTGCTGCAAATGAGCAAAGCCTTTCGGAATGTCAGCTTTGTCGCGCAGCTCCAGTACAAGATGTGGATCGCCGTCATTTTCACCTAAGGCACGGAAGACAGCTTCCCATTCAATTTCACCTTCGCCGGGCGCCCAATGGCGGTCAGCATGGCCGTCAAGGTCCTGAATGTGGACGTGCTTCAGCTGTTCGTCGGCATCGCGCACAAAATAGTCTACGGGTGGGGCATCAGACATGCGGCGGGCCAAATGGGCATGGCCCGTGTCGATCGACAACGCGATGGCGTCGCTTTCGAAACTGTCAACCATCATGCGGCGGGTGGCAGGATCAACATCCATGATATTCTCAATCACCAGTGTCACGCCAAGCTCTTGTGCGCGAGCGACAACCGGCTCCAGAATTTTATGGATCAAGTCGAGCTTGTCCTGCGCATAATTCGGCTTGGCAAAAAGATTGTTCGCGTACCAGCGGTCGTAGGGTGAGTGCATGACCATCTGACGCGCGCCAATCGCCTCTGCTGCTTCAAGCGCGACGATGAAGCGCTGGGTGATCATCGGCTGCAACTCTGGATCTTTGTTGTCCATATCAAGTCCCTCAAACGGACCATGAATGCCAACGCGACCCTTATGGCCATCAAGGGCCTCTTTTGCTTTTGCTACCAGTGCATCGCGATCCGTTGCCAGCGCGGTGAATGTCACAAAATCTTGGATTTCGATGTCACGGTCGGCCTCGAACAACCAATTGCGGTTGTCAGCAATTTCATCGATCAGTAAGCAGGCACCAATTTTAAGCGGGAGCATGGGCGGTTTTCCTCGGGTCAGGGATTAAGAAGTAAGTGAGAATGGCGAGTGTGAGCACGCTGGCCATGGCAGCAAATGAAATCCAGCCGCCGTAGGTCTGTGTCATCCAAGCAAACACGAATGGCGCTGATGCGTTTACACCCATTTGCACAAATGAGATCCAGCCAAGGCGCGCGCCGTAGCCCTTCTGGCCAAAGAGCGCGAGCGGAAGGGTGCCGCGGGCGATCGTCTTAATACCGTCGCCCATGCCGTACAGCGCGGCAGCGATGACGACGCCAACCGGCGAAAAACCAATGGTCAAAAGTGCTACAAATCCGGAAAGCATCAGGCCCATGGAGAGCGCATAAGTCATCATGGGATAGAGGTTCCGGCTGACCACCATTTCAAAGAAGCGACCGACCGTCTTGAAGGGCCCGATCACGGCTCCTGCGAACGCGGCCATGGCCACGCTATGGCCGAGGTCTTGGACGTTTGTCACCCAGAGCGTCATAACCGCGCCCATCAAATAGCCGGAAAAGACAAAGGAGACTACCATCCACAACATGCCGCGTTGCCGGTCGTCGCCTTGCAGCTGGGGCCAATCGGCTTGCGCATCATTATCGGTTTTTTCCGCCATTTTTTGCCGACCGCTGAGCGCGAAGAAGTTGAGCGGTGCGGCCACAAGGAGCATCATCAAGCCAAGGACGATCCATGTACTCTCCCAACCCAGTCGGGTTTCCAGAGCGAGCGTCAAAGGCCAAAAGATGGTCGAGGCAACGCCGCCGAATAGTGTGATGATGGAGATTGATCTTGCTGGCCGGACCGGGCTTTCCAGCCGCGCCACGGATGCAAAAGCCACATTGTAGAGCACAAACATCCCGGCGGCTTCGGCAATCAATATCAATAAGAATAGGCCGATACGCCCTTCGACCAGCGAAAGACCCATCAGCGAAAAGCCTGCCACAACAGACCCTGTAGCCATCACCCAGCGGCCACCAAAGCGATCCACAAGGTTGCCTGCCACGGGTGAGAGAAGGCCGCCAAAGAAGAGACCGAGCGAGAGGACGCCAAACACGGTGGAAAGTGAGAGCTCAAGCGCCTCTGCCATGCGCGGCAGAAGAATCGCATAGGCATACATCAGCGTTCCGTAGCCAAGGATCTGCGTTAAGCCGAGCGTTATGGCTGGCCCATAAGCGCGAAGGGTCGGTTTCATCGCGCTGGTTCCGAACGGTATGCGGCTCGACCGGCAATCCATGTGCCAACGACCGCCGGCGTTCCCTTGTCAGGCCAATCGACAAGCACAAGATCAGCGCGCTTTCCCCTCTCGATACTACCGCGATCAGTAAGGCCCATGGCGCGCGCGGGCCCTGTCGAAACCAGCGACCAAAGCGCAAGTCGGTCGGCGCGTTTTTCGCGATCCAGACGGGCAATAGCGGCCAGCATTGCTGGATAATAATAGTCTGAAGCCAGCAAGTCACAGAGGCCCGCCTCAACCATGTCACCAGCGCCCAAAGATCCGATATGGCTGCCGCCACGGACGGCATTGGGAGACCCGAAGATGATCAAATCGCCATTGTCTCGGGCATCTTGGGTTGGACCAATTGTCATTGGAAACTCAGTCGTTGTGGCACCGAGGTTGCGGTAAAAGGTGCGTGTCTCAACTTGCGTATCGTCATGGCTCAGCATGGGGACGCCCTTCTCCCGCGCCTTTTTGGCAACCTTCTCAATGGTGGGAACGACGTCCCCGCGGCGGTCCCAGACACGGCGAACTATGGTCATGAAATCGTCCAAGGCCATGCCCGTTCTCGTGGCAATTTTGGCCCACCGTTTTCCGGGTAGTACCGGATCATCCAGATCAACAAGCGCAAAGTCAGGATTATGTTCCCAAAGGCGCTCCTGCATAGGCGTATCGTAGGAACGCATGGCCATGGAAAGATGGTCGTTGAATGCCAGAGACGGCGTTAACGGCGCGTCGAAAGCCCAATCCAGCACATCCAACGCCTCATGCGCAAAAGTTTCCCACCGCAACTGCACCCTGTTTTCCACCGTCAATCGCGACGCCAGGTCGCGGATAGCTTGCATCATTTCGCGAGCCGTATCGACGCTGCGCAAGCCGGGCTCGAAGCTGAGTGTGATCGAATGATAGGCGGTTGCGATGCCATTGGCAGCCAGTTGCCTGTCTGTTTCCAGAACGGCGGTCTCCATTGGAAACATGACGCCCGGGCGCGGCATCAATTGACGCTCGAAGGCATCACCATGAACGTCGATCAGTGCCGGTGCCAAGATTTGGCCGTCGGCGTCGACGGTGTTGCCGCGTGCCGCGCCGCCGATCTCGGTGATCACGCCGTCGTCCATAGTGACGTTGGTTTCGATTATTTCGCTTGGCAGGTAGACCTGCGCACCAACGAATGTGGTGGTCATGATGTATGCCGCCCTTTCAGGGATGTGATGTCAGGCTTTTGCGCGGTGTATGCCTGACTGGGGTCTCTTTGGAATCGTTCGGATCAATGGCTGCGTTGCAAATGACATGAGAGTTTGAAGGTTAGACGACAGACCGCTTTCAATTGCCCTGTATTGGAAGCCGAGGCTTTCTTCCTCTGGTGTTGATTGGTAATCTTGCGGAAAACGGGTTAGTGAGCGCCACCAAGTGACATTTTGCCGGTGTTAAGTGTCTTAGCGGCGCCGATACTGTTAAATCAGTCCGCTTGATTTGGCTTCTTTGGCTGTTTCAGTTTTCCAGTTAATTGAGGAACTGATTGCCGAAATCCAAACGCTGTTCGCTCGCTTCTGACACCTTATGACAGCTAGATTGGCCGCCCCTCGATTGACCCGGAACTGATGATCCGCATGCTGCTGGTTGGCTGCTGCGTAGGAATCCGTTGAGAACAGCGCTCGTGCGAGGTGGTCCATCCAAAACTCGTCTATCGCTGGTTTTGCTGACTGGATCTGAATGACGCTATCCCGGATCACTCGACATTCTTTAAAGACCGGCAGGGTAGATTCCGCCAATGCGATATGTTCCGACATTCTTCAATAAGGTACCGGCGCGCTGAATAGCCGATCAAAGCTGACGACAGCCGCTATTTAGAGGTGGAGATGGCAGATTGAGCTGTGCGAGAGCAGGCGTCGTGCCCAGAAGAGGACTCGCAAAGACCAGATAAGATAATGTTTACAATAGTTTATCTGAGTGTGAAAATGCTTGATACCCAGATCGTTACCCAAAAAGAAATACGCTTCGAAGGTTCGGGTCCACACAGAGGGCCATAGCGCATGTTAGGTGTTTTGTGAAACTTAGTTCTTTTCGCATACGGCAGCAAATCGGAAAATTTAGCTCCGGGGTCTTGCGGCGGGCGGACCGGCATTGTTGCTCCACTACCGGCCTGCCTTTTAACTTTGATGAATACTCAAACAACACATAACCAAAAACCGATTAGCTAACAGAGTCGGAAGGCGTCTGCCTACACGATCAACAAGCGCATTGCCTTGGCGCTAAATGCAAAAGATTGTTACGCAGCGAGCGTCGCATTGGCGTTTGGTGTAACATCAAGAACGCTACCCTCGATACCAGCCGCGGCTCGGATACGCTCTAGCATCGGTGTATCGATTGGAAATAGCCCTGCATAAGTTGTCACGTTACCAATTTTTCTTGGCGTGCCAACTTCCACTGCCTCACACCCGGCCAGCCGCAAGATGCGGCGCATGCGAGCATCATATACGGAAATGACTGATGACAGCCCGGCGCGTTGGCCAACTTCGACTATGCTTGCCAGCAACTCACCGGTTACATAATTCAAACGATTGTGACTTCGGATCGCCGCCGCTTTGGGGGATACACAAAAACGGGTGCTTTCCCAAATCTGCGGCGAAACGATCGGCGCGTCGTCGTCCATCAACGAATTGAACACATCACGCAGCATATGCGGGCCCGTTGTTGGCAGAAGCCGCAAAGCTCCTTGCAATTCGCCATCTGTATCGATCGAA
This sequence comes from Pseudomonadota bacterium, assembly GCA_039822005.1. Classification (GTDB taxonomy): domain Bacteria; phylum Pseudomonadota; class Alphaproteobacteria; order Rhizobiales; family Rhizobiaceae; genus JBCBDX01. Next base: position 208,541 of record JBCBMZ010000001.1, read on the forward strand.
AGTGCATAAAGCGGGTTATGTCTGTCGAACTGATCTTGTTCCCAACCGTTAGAAACTTTGACCTCCCAGTTGAGGCGGCCTTTAAACACCTCTGCACGCAATCGGAACATCTGGTCGGCCAAATAAGCCTCCCTCGCTAACTCATATCCATAGATTAATTTAATCATTTCACTCTCCTGCTTGACGGAATGACAAGTGGAGTGTGCAGCAGGTAAACAACGCCTTGCTATTCGCGGTTACACGCGAATTGACTTTGACTATTTCAATCGCGCGGTCTCACCAACTTCATGCGAATCGCTCTGGCAACGGTATGTGCTGTGTTGATCGCATTAAGCTTGTATCGAGCACTTTGAATATACGTTTGAATGGTGTGGACCGAGAGGTGAAGAATGTCAGCGACATCCTCTTGGGTTTTGCCTGCTGCGAGCCATTCAAGAACTTCTTTTTCCCGGCGGGAAAGGTGGTATTGATTGCCCAGCCCATGTTTTTCGACGACATTGGTGTGGAATTGGTGTGCGACAAACTGGATTTGCGCCATTTGATCCTGCAAGAGCCGCGTCCACTCCTGATCCGAACATTTGTTTATTAGAGAGAAGATAGCAGTTTCTCCGTTTGGACCGCGAATTGGTACGGTAATGCCTTGATTGCCGATGCCCGAAACTTCTGCTTCCATAAACATTTTGCGCGCAATCGGATTACTTTCTTTTAAACTAGACCAATTGGTTGGCATGATTTCTCGAGCCACTTGGTGCAATACTGGATCATGTTCAACATAGCCTTGTGCGCGGTAGTGTTCGATCCAATGAGCTGGATATGTTGCGACGAAGAAAGGCTCCGGCAAAATGAAATGCGGGAGTTCCAACCCAAAATAGGCGGCATGCTTTACCCCAAAATGGGACGTAATATTGACGAGGTCGTCAACCCAATCATATTCGCTCAGGAGTACACTCTGGTTTTGTCGTCCCACTTTCCGCCCCATTTAGTCGTGCTAAAAGCACCGTGTCCAAGTTATTAGTTGCTGGGTCGACAATGCGATCCGCAAGCTGCCGCGCTTCATCAACCAATACTGGATGCCAACTCGACAGGTGCGAACATAACAGCATTACGAGCGTGACTGCCTCGTCGCGTTTCGTCGCCAATTCCATCTCGTCCATAGGTGCCCCCAATTTGCCCTGCGAGATTGTGATAAAGGGGCTCCAGCGAAGACGGTATTCACGAAAACCCCCTCGCTAAATTTCGGGAATATACACGGCAGACGTCGGTCATCGTACGCCAGCCACACGTTCTAGCGGCAACCTGTCTAACGCAGCTGCCAATTTGCGTTTAGTTTTTTCAATATTGTTGGATGATCCGCCTTGCTTAAACTGAGCAACTAGGTCCTCGTAGGCTTCACACGCATCGTCATAACGATTGGCAAAACAGTCGGAGGTGCTTTGGCCGTTCGTCAATTGCAATAACCGTCGCTTGAACTGCGAGGGATCAGGATGATCGATCGGTTTATAGCGGTGTATTTCGGCGATTATTTTTTGTATCATGAGCGCGTATTGTGTTACGTGAAATACATCATATTAGATTTTTAAAATATAAATTGTTTTTTGTATTTATTAAATATTCTGATAGGCGAAAATCGAACGGACGGTTCAGTTATTGATAAATGAATAAAACACAATTTGGTCTATTTGACTTCGTAAAGTCCAAATGCGTCAATCGTAATGACGCTCTTGCCCCCTAACAGTTTTAGAAATTTGTGCCAACAGTGTTCGTGCGCTAAATGGCTTGCTCTGAGTGCCGTTGACCATCAGTTTCACATAGCATTCATAGTTGGGCAGATTGACCAGATCACGCACTGACGGGACATTTGCGCCAAACTGTCTTGCCAGAATGTTGGCATCACTGGCACCCACCCGGAATGTCATAATTGTCCCAACGTTTCCGAAAATGGCTTGCGAAACGTCATTCTCGAGCTGACCGGTGTGTTGGTGAGCCAGCACTAACCCCAGCTTGTATTTGCGCAGCTCTGAAAGCATGTCTGCCAGCGCAGACGTCGTGAACGAATGGAACTCATCGACATAAGCGAAGTAAGGAGCTCGCTGGCCCTCAGGTAAATTCTGGCGGCTGTACGCCGCGTGTGCCAAGTTTGAGAGGGCAATGCCACCGACAATGTTGGCGGTGTCTGCACCCAATCGTCCTTTTGCCAGATTAACAATCAGAACCCGCCCTTCGTCCATCAACTGACGAAACCGCAGCGGCTTTGCAGGTTTGGTCACAGACTGCCGAACAATAGGATGTGCCAGAAAGCCACCGAGCTTGTTAGCAATCGGCGCTACGCCATCAACCGCCCCTTTGTACTTCATGGTTTCATACTCTGAGGTCCAGAAGCGGCGGACGTATGGATCGGTAACGCAACTGACGACGCGTCGCTGAAAGTCTTTCTCAAGGTACATCGGCATAATGTCGGCAATGGTGGCACTGGGATATTCAAGCAGGGCTAATAGGGAGTAACGCAATAGATGTTCCATGCGTGGACCCCAGGCATCGGCCCATTGCTTTTTAAGGGTGTCGATTAGCGCTGAAGCGACCAGTGGTCGATATTGGGCTGAGACGGGCGTCAGCGGGTTGTATCCATATTCATTGTCGGGATCGGCGGCATCCCAATAGACGGCGTTTGATGGAAGCAGCGGTCGGAGTTGAGTAGCCAAATCGCCATGCGGATCAACAACGCAAAAACCTTGTCCGTTGCGGATGTCCTGCTTCATCAAGTTAAAAAGTAGCGTGGACTTCCCTGTCCCGGTCATCCCGATGGCGTAGAAATGATAAAGTCGGTCATATTGGCGAATACCGAAAAGGCGTGTCGGCTCCCTTCCGATTGATTGGGCGAGTAATGATACGTTCATATTTTGAGCTATGTCTCAGCATAGCTGAGTACACCAATTACAATAGATACGTGAGCAATGGGACCTCTGTAGAGTTGCGCAGCTTTCATTGGAAAATACAACATACCCAGAGGTAATGCTGCAAAGTGTCGAGTGGTTGCTTTAGACAGGCAACGTCTTTGGGCGAAAGCTTAACCTGTTCTCGATCAGCAGGCGGTGTGTTATGGTTTATTGCGTGTTAACAAATTTTGGAGGCTACAAATGGGTGGTCAAAACCATCAACCGTGCTCAAAATATTTGGTCCCGTCTACCAAGCTGTCTAGGTCGGTGAGCGCGGCCAGGGCAGAATTAGAGCTCGCCAATGTATCACTGGAAGATGTCATCTTAAGCGAGTTAGCGGGTTCTATCGGTAGTACAAAAGAAATCCTAACTCATTTGCATGAGTCACAATCACAAATAGGAAGCGCTCTAGATGCCTGCAGTCAACTAAGAACGCTAATGCTACAACTCGACTATGAAGATATTCCTGAATATGGGAAGACGGACATCGGCGAGCTTGGTAAACAAATGGCTCGCCACGGAGTTGTTGATCAAAGTGCATGGGCAGATGTGATGGAGTGCAGACTTTCGGGCGGATTCTTTGGAATTCTAAGACACTTCGAAGATGAGCTCACTGAGCTGAATAATCGCACTCAAGCTTTGAAAAATAAGGTTGAGAAACTGCAAGTCTTTGCCGGTCGTGGACAAGTAGAGCATTGCCTAGAAAACAATCTCCCCGAGAGCATTAAGTACGAATTTGCACGCCTATACCAGAAGTGGCATTCTTTTGGACAGCAGTTTCTTGCGTCAAGTATGTTGTCTACAGAAATGTGGTTTGCCTTCAACCGTCTGGGGAGCATGCTCCCTGATGCCGGTTTCCTCAAGCGTTCGGCTTGATATGGATATTAGGCAGGGTTGTTGTGTTATAATCTCTGGGTGAAGGCGAATAAGAAAAACTCAGAGATTGCGCTGGACCTGTTAGAGTTGGAACGAGTAGGACGCCTCTCGCAGGCGCTCAATCTACTTCACCCAGAATACTCAATGACATGGGTATATAGGCATCCAAAAAATGGGTGCCTATTTCCTAGACACAAGGGTGTAAATCCCGCAGATTTTGAAGAAATCTACCAAGTGGAAGGTCGAGAATACAACATTAAGAATATTTCCGAACATGAAAACACCGTATTCATTGAGTTGGTTGAGAGCTACCCTGACACTGAAAGAGCTGGTTTCTCGTTTAGAACGCCCGAAGTCATCGTGCTAGAATTCAAGGACGGACTTGTTGTCAAGGGTCGTCATTACTGTGACCCGAACATCTCGTATGAAGGGTTGTCCGTGGAGCAAGTCGAGAAAGCCTTTCTATAGTTTTAGCAGCCCCTGCATCTCCCAAAACGTTTTTAATCGTATTAAGCTCACTTGGTTTTTCTTTCTGAGTTCGAACCGTGCCCCGTGGGTGTACACCACACATTTGGAAATTTGCTAGAAGCACAAACTGGACAAAAGGTTCTCTGAGCGGAAACGGCGGTTCTAAACCGGCCTTTCTAGCCATTTTCCGTTTCTCAAACTCTTCTAGTATTTCTTCTAATTTCCCCTCGGCGACTCGCTGGCATAATTTTACGTAACTGCTGAGTAATTCGTCTTTTGCTCGTTCCATACAACATACAAATATTCTGATATCGGGTAATACAATCATGGAACTCCAAATCAGCTAAGATACGCGGTAGTACGGCGACTGCTTGCAACTGAAATGTTGGGGCAGCGAGGCCCACAAATGGAAGATCTCACAACCAGTGGTAAGCAGTCTACGAAGCTAAATTGCCATCAAGATGTTCTGTAAGCCGACCGAGCTTGGTGCGCAGGGCCGTACGAAAACCAGCATTTCTTTTTGCCAGTGAAACGATGGCTTCCTCGTAGTGATGGCGGTTGGTAAATCTCAACGCACTTGCAACCGCAGATGGAAGCCCTGTCTTCTTAATTGCATATCGCGCAGTGATCGTTGCGAGATCACGAGCTTTGACAGCATCGCTGACTGTTTCGAGTTCAGCTTTGTATTTCGTCTGAACATGCAGTTCGATGTCTTCGCCCCCGCTCTTTCGGATATCGCTCCAATCTGGCAGCTGGCCAAGCACTTCGTTTCTCGCACTTTTGGCAGACCGTCTCGCGGCTAATATTTCACAAGCTTCAGCATCGAGCGAAGAGATTCCTGCCTCGATGGCCTTGCCGATGAGTTCGTCAGTATCTAGTCCACCGAGAATGGCCTGTTGCGAGGCCAAAGCATTTACAGCTTCGATTGAGTAAAAAATCGACTCAATAGCGCTAACTTCAAGCGCGAATATCCGGCTTTTTTCAAGCTCAACGATTTCATCTTCTGTTCGATCATCTCTATCTATAAGGCCAATTGGCTCGAGCCAGTGAAGACCGTCAGTGCCAACCAGCCCCGATACTGAGCGCATGACCTCTCCACAGCTTCCCATCGGTCTAACCGACAGCTCCGGGAAAAGCGCAGATATAAGGGGGTAATCAAGGCTTTGCGTATCACCTTCTATAAAAAGGATCCTGCGGCGTGAGCCCAGCAGCGCTCTCTTGATATCGTCTGGAACATCCAAACCAGGCTCAAGAATGTCCACATCCCAACCGTTGGCCGAGTGTCCAGCCCAGCTGCATTGGCGAACGAGAATGACCAGCGCATCTGGATTACAACTAGGCAGTTCGGGTTCATGAGTAGCTATGACAAAAGCGCAATCATCTCGCTTTTCAAACAACGCACTGAGCATTGGTTCAGTAATCGCTCTGTGAAGATGTCTTTCTGGCTCATCAATCAGAAAGAGTGTGTCTGGCGCTGCGGTCAGTACTTGCGCGGCTAGCATCAACGCGTTGCGCTCTCCGTCCGATAACAAGCTAATGCTGAAGGTGGGACCATCCCCATGCTGAGCAAGTATGTCTCCGTTATCGTTAATCGAAAGACGAACTGTAAGGGTACTGATTGACAAGATTTCGTTTAGCGCTTCCAAAGGCGATGGTCTCAGCGCCATAGTTTTCGCTTCTGGGTCTTTTCCGGATTTGAGTAACTCGTGAATTGTACGGGATACCGTATTTTGTGCGTTTGCAAGATCGAACAGAGCGACTTGTGCTCTAGGTGCCGCATAGTCGTCCTTCCAACGGCTATCGTCTCTTGTATCACGCGAAGCTATGTTCGTTTGTAACTCTTTACGGGCTTTTGGTGTCAGGTCGACGGAACTAGAGCTAAACCAAGACTGCCTATGAGCCGCAATTCGTACTGTGCTTAGCTGCCCCGTTTGCTTTGACAACTGGGTCATGAGGGCTGATTTTCCAGACCCATTAGCGCCAACGATGAATATGACGGTGCCTTGTTTTAGGCCGATATGTACTGGTTCGCCAGCAGTCCCTAGTTTCTGTATCTGCCAATTTAGTTCCATGATCGTATACTACCACCCAGAAGAAAATCTTCTATTTGTTTAAACTTCGCCTTCGAGCGCACGCCCAATTTTCGTCACAACTATGGTTCATTATGGAGGCTGGTGCAAAAAAAGGAGCTGGAAATGGGATTTGGAAAATGGTTCTCAGATGGCGGTGAGAAGGTAAGTACAAAAACTGAGCGGTCCGGTAATCGGGTAACACAGCATACCCTCCGTTCTACCGGAGGTGATAAGAGTAATCACACTCACGTAGTCACCCACACAAATACTTCTACCGGAAGAACAACTGCCCACGGCAACGGCCCAAAGAAAGAACGGTGAAGTACCCTATTTAGGTGCAAAGCTGCGGCGGACATCATCAGGTGTCCGCATTCCAAGTGGACCGTACTCATCTTCTTGACAGTACAGTAGAAGATCGAGCGATTGGTCTCGCACGATATCGTCATTTGTCTTGTGCGCCATGTGTGCCAACTGCTTAATGTGAGCTTTGTTGCGCTCGCTTCCGAAAGGCTCCAATACTTCGAGTATTTCTAGTATAGATGATTTCATTGCTTCAACTATATATTATTTAATTGTAATCATCCATTTATAATATTACTACCTTTCGGATACTAAAAATCTTGAGGTGAAGAAAACGAGTCTCGTCCCATTTTTCGGGTTTCCAAAATGCCATCGAGTTTGAATGCGGCGGACAAATAATCCGACGATAATTCCTCCTTTAAATTTTCAAAGGTTCGAACCGCGCCCCGTGGGTGTACACACACTAAGGTAGACAGCACGGCACGAGCGCTCTGCACCAACATTGACGGCTCAAAATATGGCTTTTCTCGCGACAGGCTCCGGTTCGAAGTCAGCAATTGTAACAACTCGCGCCGCTCTGGCCATTTCAACGATTTGTGAAGCCTAGCAACGTTTTTCATGAGTTCGAGGAATTTTTGCAGGTTGGCCGTGAGGGCTGCTAGATTGCTTGTTTTGGATGCTTCACGATCCAAGGTCGCCAACTTTATTTCAAGCTCTTCGCGCCGCGCCTGATAGGTCTCGGTATCAACAACACCGTCGATCACGAGGTCGGTGAGGCGGTCCAAGCGCTTCTTGATCTCAGCCGTGCGCATGTGAAGTGTGCGCTCGCCGGATGTTTTCTCCTGCCGTGCCACATACGCGTTCCACTCGTCGCACAGACTTTGAACATCGGCATCACTAAAAGCCCACTCTTCATATGAAGTGATTATGGCTTCTTCGACCTTGTTTTCGTGAATACATTTGGTTGCGCAGCCCTTGGTGTGACAGCGGTAGTAGAGGTGGCCTTTCTGCCGTTCACCGACCAGCGTGCGGCCACAGAGGTGGCATTTGAGTAGTCGCCGATAGGGGTATGAATGGCTAGTGACTGCCGGGGCTTTCCGGCCTGATTTGACCGCGATGATCTGCTCAAACGTTTCAGGTGTGATGAGCGGTTCATGTGCACCAACATAGCGCCGGTTGGTTTTCTTGATGTGGATGATACCGGCATAGAACGAGTTGTTGAGCATGCTCTCAATGCCCATTTTGCCGATGCGCCTGCCATCGTCATAGGTGAGGCCATGGGCTTTCATCTCTTCAAGCAACGCGCTCATCGAAACCTGACCGCCGGCGTACCGCTCAAGCGCGTATTTCACCAACGGACCCCGCTCCTGGCAGATGCGGTGGGGCTTTCCCTTGTACTCCTTTCCATTGGCCAAATATCCAAGTGGCGGTGTGAACGGGTACAGCCCGTTATTCAGCATCTGGTTCTGCGACTTCTTGATCTCCTCGCGCAGATTGCGGATGTAGTCTGCGCCGATGGCCATCTGGACGTCCGCCACGAGCCGACCACTGCGCGTACCAAAGTCGAGGTCATCGACCGCAACATTAATGGTGATGCCTTCATCGGCGAGCCTGTTGATTTTCGCCCAATCGAAATAATTGCGCGTTGAACGGTCGATCTTGTGAAAGATCACGCCATCGGCTTTGCGGGCTTTGAGTTTTCTAACGAGCCGATTGAACTCGGGGCGACCGGCCTTGGCCGCCGTCACGGTTTCGCGAAACCACTCGGTGATGGTGATGCCGTTGCGAGCGGCGTATGACTTGATGGCTTCGGTTTGCGCATCCAGCGACGCGCCATCACCTTGTTTGGTGGTGGAGACGCGAACGTAGGCGAAGGACGTTTTCATACATCGGTTTGGTTATCCTCGGACTCTACCAAATCCCCTTGATCTGTCGAATCGTCTACCTCGGTTTCCCATGGCCATGAACCTTCCCGCGCCATTCGCTCAGCTACTCGCTGACAAAGCCGCAGATACGCTTCAAGCAACTGTTGTTTGTCTTTTTCCATGGCTGGAAGTCTAGCGGGCGAACCAAGCTGGCAGTAGATGCGGGAGCGGGACGGTGACGCCGGTTGGTGCAGCTAGCATTGGTGTCCGCAATTGCTAGGCTGCTGATACTTGGGACACGGTGGCAAGGGTAGTATTCCCACCAACGCGGTGTTGGCAGTAGCGGAGGGCCTGAGCCCTCCGCAGAGTGGTGCCATACACCGCGTTGGTGGTGAACTGCTATCCACAGACCTGCCGGAAATGCCACTTGGTGTATCTATGGCGAAAAGGGCGGGTGCCGTATTCTAAGCGGCGTTAGTACCTAAGTTCATTCACATGCATCATGTCTATTGCGTAGATTTGCAGACGGCTCGGAAAAAATCCGGCCTGACGCAGGACGATCTGGCTCATCTGCTGGGCACCTCGGAAAACCGGGTGTCCAAGTTGGAGCACGGTCGTCGCCCCTTATCGGTCTCGGACATCGCGTCGCTGACGCTGATATACGGGAAACCCTTTGAAAGTCTGTTTGCAGCCGTCTTGGAAGACGTAGCGCGTACGCTACCCGACCGGATCGCTAGCTTGCCACCAAAAGCAGAAAACTGGTTTGGTCAGTTTAATCGAGAGCACACGCTGTCGTTGATTGCCAACCGCTTGTTAGGTGAGCCAGCGGCAAATGACGGCGGCTTCGCGTAGGGTGTTGGGGATCGCCGTGGCGAGCGGACGGGTTGGTTGTGTGCTGGTGGCTGACGGTCAGCTCAGGCACGTGCAACTCACCTGCAAAGCCGCTCACTCGCCCGAGGTCGCGGTGGAATACCTTGAAGACTGGATACAGGATTTGCAGCCTACGTTCATCGTCACGGAGGACGCCTACCGGGCGACCCGCAAAGGTGAGCACGTTCGTGCCATCATCGCTGCGCTTGCCGACCATGCGGACACAACCAAGATCAACAATGCCGCCATCAAGCGGGAGCAGCGCTGCGCGAATAAATATGAAGAGGCGGCATTGTTGGCTAAAAAGTACCCGCAACTCGAACCTTCAAGACCCGAAAAGCGAAAGCTTTGGGAAGCCGAGCCACGGCAAATGATTGTCTTTGAAGCGTTGGCGCTGGCCGAAGCGATAACGGCTTAAAAGTTCTTTGACCACAAAGCAGCATCAATGGATGCTGCTTTCTTATACCCTGCGCCCTACACAAGAAACCGCAGCTCAACCTCATCTCGATCTACCAGCTGTAAGCTAAAGGGATGCATGGACACGACCCGAAAGTCACAGGCGCTGCCACCGAATAGAGTTGAGACGTCAATGGTACCGTCCGAGAAGCGATGACTGGTGAACAGGCCAGATTTGTAGAAGTTGTTGAGCGACGTTGTTCCGTTGGCATCCGTTTGCACGCTGCCATAGACCCGCCACACATCGCTGGGGATAGGGCAGTATGCAAAGTACCAAACAACCGGTCGCTCCGTGGTTGTGGGTTTCAGTTCCACGGTCTGGTAGTAGTTCAAGCGTGAGCCATCGTGCCGAAAGTCGCGAGCGTACCAACGATCCAGCCCAAGTGCTTGAAGCTTCGGATTGTTTGGCCACATTGACTGCGGCCCGAACACGTCAAAGAAGTCATCAGATAATAGCGAGACGTGGAACACTTTGGTGATGGCTGCTCGCAGGAGCTTATCAATATGGGCCGCCTTGAGCTGTGGGTTGCTCTTAAACAGACATGTTGGGTCAAGACCAAGCAGCTGCGACAAACGCATCAACTGTACAAATGAACCCGGCGGTTTGCCGGTTCGCAGCCAGTAGTAGATGGCGTCAGTGGTTACCGTGTCTTCGCCAAATTGGATTGTCCACGCATCAGCTAAACGTCGTACCGAACCGAACCGGTGGTTAATACGATCTTTGATGGTAGTCGTATCAAGGTGTTCCCCAAACATTGTGATGGTGCCCCTCGTTGAAAATCGTTGCCTTGGAATTCAACCACCGCCGGTGGCCAGCATGATAGCTACCTCGTAGTCGCTTCACTCGAAGCGGGAGCGCACAGGCTCCGAGCAACGTGGTGCCGTAGTACCAATTGCTGCTCGCTCTGAGCCCCGCAGATACTGCGGGGCTCTAGCAGGCGGAAATGCGGTTTTGCGTTTTGCACAATTTCCGCTACAACAACCAAGCGGTGTGGTTACCGCAAAAGCGCGCAGGAAACCCATGTCGGGTAGCCTGCTAAATATAATACCAACGAGCAGTGTGCCCTCACGGGCTTGCTGTCACGTGGAAATAAGCAGGACAAGTTCCGCCTGTGCGCTCTTGTAACCAACTGCCTGACGCCAGTGGTGTCGGGTGGTTGGTTTATTGAAAAATGCACAGGAGTTAAAACATTGAACAAACTATTGGGGCTTATCTCGCTTCCCCTCGTAACCGTGGCGGGATGTACCAGCACCGGCGAGGGGCCGGTGGACACGCAAAGCGATTTGCTTTTGCGAGACGGGCAATTCGTCAATCTGAACATCAATACCGGACCGGCTGCGCAGATAGCCGGTAGTCGCGGACTGGGCAAGTTCCGTCAGGGCTATGACGCCGAGCGGCAAGTCTTTGGCCCCACGCGGGTCCTTTCGCACACCACCACAGAGCTGCGTTTCAAAGGGCAGCGCAACGATTGTCTGCTGAAAAGCGGTGGCACCGTCACCTGCAAAGACGGCAGCACCGGCACTTGGATTTAAGGGGATTAATCATGCACAAACTAGTTACTTCATTGGCCGCACTCAGTGTACTCACACTAGCAGGGTGCAGCACCACCAGCTCAGACACTGATACATCAGGGCTCAGCCTGCCCACCAAAACCTTTTCCGGCAAATGGGGCGGACAAGCCCCGTCCACGCTCAAAATCCTTTCAGAGAGCGAGGTGCGCTATTGCTTCCGTGGCAACTGCACCAACGAACCATACACCGGCAATATCAACCGTACGATCCGCTTCACGTGGGGCGAGTCGCGCTTCACCTTCACCCGCACCAGCACCGGCTATGACGGTACATTCAGGGGTGGCGATGGCACGCGCTCGACCGTGAGTATGAGTTGATGGTGAGGAGGCACCTGTTCCTGACGGGCTTGTTTCTCGCGGCAGTGGCGTCATCGGTCCCTGTGTGGGCGGCTGACGTTATCAATGTGGGTAATACCCTCGATGGTCGTCTGTTCCGAACGGATGCTGACTTCTCCGTCCCGTTCCAAGTCGAAGTGAAGAAAAAGACCGGCGACGGTGTATATGTTGGTGACATCAAGATAGCCGACCGCAAACAAACGGTATTGCCAGACAAGCCGATAATTGTGGGCGACAACTTGACCATCAGTTTTCAGTTGAACTTTGGTAAGCGGGTGTTTGCGCCGGTTGACGGCCAAGCGGTGTATCGCGCGGACTGGGAAAACCAGTTCCGCAATCAGCCCGCCAGCTACGCAGCCGAGTTCACGATCAAGTAGATCATTTCAACTGAGGCTAAAAAACCTTAAGCGGCGCGTTTTTGGACGCGCCGTTTTTGTTTGTGCAGAGGCGGGTTTTTCTCGGGCTCATTTATCACTAAGCTAACGGTGACTCGGTAATGATGGGGCGTCAGGGGTGTCAGTTTCAATCAATTGGTCGATCATCGCGATATACGCCGGTGGTATCGTTATCCTCCTGAACCTCGTAGACGTGCTGCTGCGCCCGCACCAACGCGAATGGTTGCGAGGTCGGACCAAGCAGCTCTCTGATTGGCTCAACACTTGGAGCTTTCGCGCGTTTCTGGCCAAGCTCGGCGGCAAAAACTTTTCATACTGGGCCTGCATTATTGCGCACGGGCTGCTGGTCATTTTGATGGTTTGGGCGCTTGTGGATGCGGTGCGGGAAGACGGGTTGGCTATTCTGGCCGACTGGCAGCTTATCATCATGTTTGTGGTTGTGGGTACATTTGCGTTGGCTGGCTGGTTTTTGCGCCCGGTCTGGCATCATGCACTTCGCTTCTATGCCAGTGAGGGTCATCTGCTGTGGTTCGGCCTGAAGACAATCGTCACCTTTGTTCTGCTGTGGGCGTTGATGTACTCGGCGTTCCTCGGATTGGAACGTTACGGATCGGCGTTTTTTGGCGAACTTGGCTTTGAATATGGTGGCTTCGCCACCTACGCCGTGGGCGTGGTGACCGCACTCATTATCTTGATCTTCTACTTCTTCTTCATCCTGTTCTTCTTCACCTACGCGCTTTGGCTTTTCATGCTGGTGTTGGGCGGCTTGGTGGCCCTGCTTCGCTTCTTGCTGATCCGCATGGTGGAGCACAAAAAAGGGCCCGTATTTGCGCTCTCGGCCATCGTGGCCGCCATTGGCGCCGCCTATGAGTATTGGTCTGGTTGAACAAGCTGCAGCCGCAGATGCGGAATACCCAGATAGCTGCGAGCAATGCCTTGTCGGTGCAGTTCGCCGTAGAGCCGCTGCTTTTTCTCGCTGCTGGAGAGGTCAAGCTGGCCGCGCTTCTTGGGGCTGGTGCGCTCGGCTTCGACGGCGAAGAACCGGTAACGCTTCTCCCCACCAATGTCTTTCTCAATGCCGTAGATGGCGTCGGGAATGAGGTGCGTCTTGAACGGTCGCCTAAGCTCTGGGAACGCCCGTGATGGCCGCACGGTGATGGGCAGTGCCAGCGGATTGGGCAATTCACGCACGGATGTTGGCGCGCGGCGCAGGATTTCGTCAATCGTCACGAAACGCTCGCCAGCATGCTCCATGGTCGCCAACTCGACGTTCACCAAGTGCGCTATCACCAACAAGCGGTGCTCGAACTGGGTGCGCACGCCGAAGCGTTCGCGGCGTGAGAAGAGCGTGACGCGCTCCGGCGTTATTCCCTGCTGCTTAAGCCAATTGAGGCCATGTTCGGTCAGCTCGTAGATAACACTCTGGCATTTGGCGTCCGCAAACCGCCACTGGGCTTTGGGGCGTCCAAGCAAATCGGTTTCATGGAACAGATCACCGAGGCGCTCGATAAAGCGCTTCTCCGACTGTGGCTGCAGGAGCGCTATTTGCTGCTTGGAGTTGAGATAACGGTAGCGGAAGAGCTGGGTGAGGATAGCGCTGTCGCGCTCGGTCAGCCGAATATGCTTGCCGGTGGGTTGCCGCTTATACCGGCTCCGGCGCGCGCTCTGGTCGAAGGCCATGGTGATCTCCTCGCAAGTAGGAGAGATCGGCATGGCCACTCGGAATAGGCCGGGCAACGTGCGCTATGGATCAGGGAGCGCCGCTAGGTGTTGGGTTAGCCGACTATGCGCAGGCATCACTTTTTGGGATTTCTCGTCTGGCGCGGCTTTTTCTTGCCTTTGCTTTTGTCGTTGGGGTGCTCGGGCAATTCCTCATCACGGAAATCGCCCCACTTCTCCCACGGCTGTTCGCCGTTGTCGTCATCCTCGCCGTCCCACCATTCCTCTTCATCTGCCGTGTCTTCGGTTGGCTCAGGCGGTTCTGGGTCGTCTTTGGGGTTGTAGTCGGCAGCGGAGCGTGAAGCCGCTTCATTGGCTTCGGTGTAGTGGATGGCGTAGCGCTCACGCATGGTTGCGCGCTGGGTGGCTTGGGCATCGGCATCAAGGCGCGGCAGGGCTTCCATTTCCCCATAGTTGATAGCGATGGAAGCCGCAGTCTTGGTGGTACCTTTGACAAAGGCAGCAAAGGAGAGTTTGGACTGGCTCTCGATCAGACTAGGATCAGTTTGAAAGTCCGCTGACAATGTGCGTGCATCTTTGGCTGACACGCCACCGGCGAACTTGATCGACGTGTTGGCAAAGATGGCTTCTTGAAGCTTGCCATCGAGTTGCCCGAGATATTGGTGGGCCAAAACCAACCCGACATTGTACTTGCGGGTTTGGCTCAAAATGATCCCGATATTGCGATCAAAATAGTCCTGTGCCTCATCGACATAAATGATAGTGGGCAGGCGCTGGTCGCTGGCCAACACAGCCCGCTCTTGGGCAGCTTGCGCGATCATCGCGATAAAGAACCGGCCCAAAATCTGGGTGCCGTTTTCTTTCAACAGGTCTTTGGCGGTGTTGATCAAAATAACCTTGCCTGCGTTCATCTCGGAGAACAGGTCCAGCTTGCTCTTGGGGTGCGAGAACATCCGCTCAAAGGTCTGGTTCTCCAGAATACCGTACAGGCGGCGCAGCACCTGCTTCTTGGTGGACTGGAACTCTTTGCCTTGAAACTCATCGGTGAAGAAGGCTTTCGCTGAGCCCTCCAGTTGCTCAATAAAGTCTTCATATTTGGCGTAGCCATCATCTTCTAGAAGCTCGCGCAGCGTGTGGATGGTGGCGTTGGGGATGCGCAGGAGGAGGCGGGTGATGTACCGGAAGATGACCGCCTGTTTTTGGGTCATTCCCGCATCGAGAAGCGACCCCAAGACAAAGTCATAGAGTTCGAGAATGCCGTTAGTGAGCCGTTCGCGCTCTAATTGCGAATAGCCTTCCAGGCGCTGCTGGCCGACATCAAACAGGTTGAGCGCCACTGGCCATTCGATGTCGCTGGGGTCGATCACACACAGCCGGTCGTGCAGCGGCTGGCCCTTTGCAAACATGTCGAGGCCGGCGATGTTTTTAATCAGATCGGCTTGGCTATCGATCACCACAATCGAGGCCTGCCCTTTGGCCACCTGCTCCAGATCGTGCAGGATCAGGTTTTGCAGCATTTGGGTTTTGCCGTGACCGGTTCCGGCCACGATATGATGATGTTCAAAGCGGGTGCGTGCGGGCAGTGTGATGGGGACAGGTGCCTGAATGAGCGGAGCAAAAGTAGTCTTTCCTAGCAGCCGCTCGATCAGATCAGCATTGCTGGCACGGCTCCGGCCAAGCGCTCGGTCAAGTTCGAGGGCATCGAACGGTTGTTTGAGGCCCAACTCCAATTCCAGATTGTATGCGAGCTGGGTACTGGTTGCGAGCGCCAAGTCGAACTTCTCGAGCTCCGGTGCATGAGCTGCCATAATCAGCTGCTGGGCGAACTCGCGCCCCTGCTGCAAAAGATCAAGCAGGGTTGCCTCAAAGCTGATGTCGGTGTTCTCGTCACTGGTGGGTGTGAACAGCGTGGGAAATTGTTCAATCAGCGGCGTTAGGCTGGTCGCGTACCACGCGGTGATGAGATCGACGCAAGCGGGTAGGTCGTCGAGAATGCGGTTGGTTCGCCGCAATTGATCTTCAATTGCCCAAACCTCGGAGCGCAGTGGCGGTTCACTGCCGGTAATACCACGCGGCAGGTTGAGATAGCCTTCGCGTACCAACAATGACCTAACCGAGCGAATTAGTGGCTCATAGAGTGGCACCTGTTCGGCTTCACCTTCGGCCACATCAAACGAAGCGAGGATGTTCTTGGCGATCAGCTGCACCAGCCAATGCGGGTCATCGTCCAATCCGAGCTCGATCACGCGTACCTGCAAGCGCTCGGCGCGCTCCAAAGCGGCCCGCACTTCTTTTGAAAGACGCCAGCGATATCCAATCCATTTAATCCCCAGCGCGAGCCGGTTCTTCACCCCAAAGCCGGTGAAGATAGGCCCGTCACTCATAGCCGGTCGACGATAGCGGCTTTGGTGCTGGCCGGATCAAGCGGCTTGATTTCAATCACGTCGCGATCACCCCACGTCTTTGAGGCTTCGAGCACATGTTGGAGATACTGGCCGATGGCGGTAAGATAGGCTTCTTTCTCGACGAGCTTCACCACGGTGTCGCAGTAGAAGGTGCGTCCGTCTCGCATCAGATCGCGCACGACTAGTTTCTCCCGCAGGGCACTGAAATAGACAAAGGTCATCACCAGCGTAATGCCTGCACCCACGGGGATGAGCTGTAGCCACATGAGAAATGTGCTTGACGACGCAAACAGATCATCATGCCTATCAGGCAGCGGCAATAGAGGAATGGCGATGCCGAGGATGAAATAGGAGGCGATGCCCAGATAAAGAGCTGAGCGAAACGCTTTGCGTAAATCCTCGCCGGTGTCGCTTTCAACCAAAATCGCCGAAGCCAGATGATATTTGTTTAAGAGCGAAGCTTCTTCTTCTGAAAACTCAACGGCTACCTTGAGGGTAAACATCGGACCAAAACCGATACGCAGAGGCATCAGTGAAATCAGGTCGCGCTGCCGCTGGTTACGAGAGAACAATAATCGCATGAAAAGCCCCGTCTGTTTGCCCACCAAACAGACTTTCTGCTTTTCTGATTTAGGTCAAGTATTGGTGGGTTTTTGAAGTCATATCAGAAGCGAAGTTCTGCGCTGTTTGGGGATAAGGTCGTTTTGAGATGGGGATGCCGTATCCCTCAGTTTATCCCCAAGCTGAGCTCACCTGGTACTTACAACCCTCTAGCAAGCCGGTCATTTATCTGCTTGAGATTGATGCATCGAGTTTGACAGGGGCAATGCATGACTCGTGCGGGCGGTTTGTTTTTCATTTTCTATGTTTGGACGGCGCTAGGCCTTGCCAAAGCTGAGCCAATGTTTCCGATGGCGCAGCAGGTGCGCGCGATCGTTGAAGCGCCTGCGGACCGGCTGGACTATGCCAACGCGAAAGTCATGATCGATCGGCTGGTTGATCCGTCCGTGGATGCTGCGGCGACACTTGCCGAGATTGATCGTATGGCGGAGATCGTCAAAGAGATGATCGCGACCATCCCGGCCAGTGAGCAGGCCAAGAGCATTGAGCGTTTGCGAGCGCTCAAGGCGTTTATCTATCAGCCGGGCCATTGGAATGATCAGCGCCCTTTCCAGTATGATCTCGATGATCCCTATGGCGATGTTTTCGAGACCCGGTTGCTTTCCGGTTATCTGAAAACCCGCAAGGGCAACTGCATCTCCATGCCGATCCTGTTTTTGGCGCTGGGCGAACGGCTTGATCTTGATCTGTCGCTATCGACTGCACCACTACATTTGTTGGTGAAATATACCGACGAGCAGACGGGCAAGACCTACAATCTGGAACCTACCTCCGGTGCCGGCTTTACGCGCGATGAACATTACATCGATCAACTGCCGATCACCGCGCAGGCCATCGATAATGGCGTGTTCCTCAAGCACCTCAGTCGCAAGGAAAGTCTCGCGGTGATGGCCGGGATCGTGGTCGAATGGCTCATCGACAAGAAACGTTACGACGAGGCCATTGCGGTCGCCGATGTACTGATCGAAGCCTATCCGGCCAACGGGTACATGATGGCCAAGAAAGGCACCGCCTATTTTCATCTGCTCCATGATGAGTTCATCAGCTGCTACGTGACTGAGGGCGACATTCCGGCCAATGAACTGGCGCGGGCCAGGCATCTTTCAGAGCAGAATAATCGTGCATTCAGTCAAGCCGAAGCACTTGGCTGGCGGCAATCGAGCTTGCGATAGAGGCGGGCGGATAAAAGACAGATGAAGGGGCAAACAACATGTTCGGGGCGCAGATGGTCAAACGATTAATAGCAAGCTTTTTGGCGCTGATGCTGGTCGTCTCAGCGCCTCTTTCGGCGTTTGCACAGTCCGGCAATTCTCTTCAAGCAAGTTCACATCATAAGAATCTGTTCGACGCAAGGCAGATCACCGGCGTCCAGCAAAGCCGCTACATCTCGCCCGATGATTGGGACCCCACCATCGAAGGCGTTGGCACCAACCGATATGCATACTCGGCCAACGATCCGGTGAACAAAAGTGACCCCAATGGGCATGCGTTCAAAGATTGGCTTGAGCGCATTTTCGGTGGTGGCGGAGGAATAAGACCTGAACGAGACCATCGAACCGACGATATCGAGGTGATGGAGCCGGGTGCGCTGTCTGAAATAAGTGGAGCCGCTTTGGGTTTGGCGGCAGCACTGGCCATTCACATGGCCAGTGAACATGAGAAGAAAAAGAAACGTAGTGCCGCAGGTGACGGGAAGAATGGGGGCGGCGCAGAGGTCGCATCAACACCGCCCGGAGGGCCGGATGATGATGAGCGCAAAACAGATCACGCGCAACAGCGAGAGGCTGAAGGCCGGAAGGTGGCGCTTGCTCGAGGCGACGCCCAAAAAGCGACACAGAACCAGATTTTTAGAGATAACAGAACTGGTAACATCATTGTTCGTGGCCCCAAAGGTAGAGAGCATGTTTTTGACTCAAAAACCGGAGCGCATATAACGACCGTTGACAGTCGGAGCCGCGCCGCTCACACGAATGCACTGCACAGGGGCGACCGATCGTTTATTGACATATCTGAATACGAACGAGTTAGGCCCTTAATAGTCAGGTAGGAAATGAGTTCAATCGAAGACGCAATAGACAGCGTAATATTCTTGAATGCGTATGGGGTATTAGATCGGTTACTTGAAAGTAGTCCAGGCTATGCATTGCCAATAAGTGACATTGCTCCAAATCTATCCAACTTTTCATCAGTGCATCTCATGTGGTCTGAAATCAGAAATGATCCGGAGTATGTGTTTGTTAGTTTCTATGATGAGCTAACAGCCGAGTCGCGCGTGGCGTATCAAAACAGAAAAATCAAACCTAATGATACTGCGACAAAATAATTTCGTTTGTCGTCGGAAAGGGCAATCGAAGTACTTGATGCCTGTGTTTCCGTTGGTCGAGTTTGGGCGGGAAGCGGACATTGGAACATGCCAATAGATGCTTCTGCTCAATCCCCAAAGCGGACCTAATCCATGAATCATCCAATAGCTGGATCTAACGATTTGACGCCCTAACTGCGGAGGGAGTTCGATTAAAACTGAGCCTCGAGAACGTGAGGCGTAGTTCTTTGCTGTTTGTGAAGCTCGCCTGATTTGGAACAATTAATGATGATTTCTTCTTTCATGGTATTCCAATAGTCTTCATGCTCGTTGGCTTCACCAGCTAACAGAGCACTTAATTCGATCTTTGATATCAACCGCTCAGACTGATCCCGCGTAACAGTTCCTGACAGCGCTTCTTCATGGAGCCAGTGCATCTTAATTCGCTCCGGTAGAAACGGTTGTTGTTCCCCGTCGGCGATTTCAAGAGCCCGCTGATAACGCATTCTGCCAACATCGTGACTCCCGTTTGCGAATTGCAGCATGCCATCGGTGGCAAGGTAAATTGGGGATGTTTCCCACGCGGAATACACAGACTTCAGTTTATTCATCGTTTTGACCGCACTGTCGACATAACCAATCCGGCGTTCTGCGTAGCATAAGTTGTTCAGCAAGCCGTGAGATGCGTTGTTGGCGATCAAGCCATTCCTGCAAATAGAGATGGCCGTTTCATAGTCTTTAGAAAAAGACAAAGCATAGAAGGAGCCTTCAATCGCGATGTGACTAGAGAAGCTTTCTTCCCTTTGCCAATCTGCATAACTCTCCACGGCTTCGTGCCACTTGCGACTCTTCAGAAGAGCGTAAGTTCGAGCCTCTTTGGAATTGTGGACCATTGGCAACATCACGTCAGAAAACTCTTCTGCGATGTCATCTGGCGTTTGGCGGAAAAACCAGGTTGCTTGAGCTAAGGCGTTGTCTGAAGGTCGAATTAAGCTCTGTATAAGACGCTTCTTGAATTTTTTCCGATTTCCAACAGACTGCTCTAGCGTCGCTAATGCTGTCGCCAATTCAGAAATATGCGCTGGTTTAATGCGCGCCGCTTCCAAGCTCTTCGTTGCCGCACGTGCAACCTGAGAGCCTACGCCGTGATGCTCTGAAATCGCTATCTCAGCTGCTTGTAACCAAGGATCGCGCGAAATGGCATTGCTAATGCGCAGACGCCGAAGGGCCATCTCTGGCCCACCGACATGAACCATGAAACGCGAGTAGCTCCTCAAGACATGTCTGTTGTCTGGCGATATAGCTAGTGCCACGTTGAATGATCGTTCGGCCGCATCAGCTTCATCAATGATTGCATACAGTCGGGCCTGTTCTGAATGGAGCAGGCTGTTTCGAGGCTCCTCTTGAAGTCTTTGTCGGTTCTCAGCAATCGCTTTGTGGATGTGATCCTTACTGCTGAAATCAAATGTAGGCGCCAAGGAATTGCGGTCAGGTCGAACGACTTGTTGAGCGACAAACTTGGATGTCTTGGTTACCTCATTGGAATTGATGATCTGAGCGGCCGGCCCATAAAATAGACCTTTGTCCTCAACGAAACTCGCGCAATCCAATAGCTCGAGTGCATAGTCGATCGACGGTGTTGCCTGCCACCGTTCGTACAGGGCGTGCATGCGATCTGCTCGGGCCATTGCCAATTCCCGATCAGGTGCAACATCGCCTGCGCTCACAAGCTCGGACGATGGCGTGCTGGACAACGCCCGCCATTTAGGAAACGGTAATCGGGCCTTTTTGTCGTCGAGGTTCATGTTTTTTCCAGCAATGAGAGCTTTTTCGTGAGTAAGTCAGTGCGAGAGATGAGTCGCTGTAAGTCATGATTCTGCAGGCCAGACGTCTTATTGCGTGGATCACCGCGCAGTTTTGGGTCCACCTCGGTTAGGTGTCTCACACTTTGCAAAATCTCTGAGAGACGCTGATGTCGATTGTCTCCATAAAGAGCTTTGACTTCTGCATCCATGTCGGCCATCGCCTGCCCATGAACATCACGCAGATAGGGTAAAATGCCGTCGAAATCTCCGGTCCAGTTCGAAGGTCCGTACTCTGGCCTCAGGTAAACGGCCATTACGCTATTCAATGGCTGTTCGGTCAGCAGGAAGTAGATTAAGCTTCCGAGCATGTAGAGGTCGAAGCGTTTACGATAACTGTGATCAACGCGTACGCCGTTCAATGGCGCGGCGTACTGATAACCCCAGGCCTCAGGCGCCGAATAATTACGGTCACCAACCTCTTTGTGTTCGTCCCAAGGACCAATGCGATCATCACAAGTTGCTCTTCCCAGATCCGAGAGTTTCTGAACAGCTGCATCGAACACCAGCAGGTTTGATGGCTTGATGTCGTTGTGAGAAATGTTCTTTCCATGCAGTTGGGACGTTGCCACGGCCAGATTATGCACAACGCGAGGAACCCATGACATGCCCCTTTTTCTGTAGTCTCTCGCTGACGCGCGAATGTCGCCAACGGCCTTTTCAAAGACTATGAAGAAGACGAACTCTTTTACCCCCTCGTGGACGACCTCAAGCTCGCCGTAATCAACGGCGCGAACAATTCGATTCAATCCGTTTACTGTACAAATATCTAACATCTCGCGTTCAAAGCGTTGCAGATTGAGCGCGTCAGCCATCTGCTCCAGTTTCGATTTGCCCGCGTCGACCCGAAGCAGGCCAATATCTGTCGCTTTGAGGAAAAAGTCTTCGCCACTAGAGTCTGAGGCGACATAACCAACAGAGAAAGTTCCGCCAGTTCCGCCTTTGGGGCGGTTTAGCTTTTCTTTTACTAGCCATGATCGTCCGGCTTTGGCGCCACTGAAGCTCTTGCCAACAAGGTGGAACGACGGAGAGTTCTCCACGATCATCGTGCTACTCCTGTGTGCTACGATAATACTTCAGGTAACGCAGCAACTCGCTTTCTTCAGCAGCTGTCAGGTTTTCGATGGCATACTGTCGCTTACCCTTTGATTTGTTCTTTGGCTGCTTATTAGAAGCGAGCTCTGAGATGTAACCTGCACGCAGCATCAGCTCATCGTATTCGACATCAAGCGCTTTCGACAAAGCATACAATATGTTGGGCGACGGCTTGGCTATCTTGTTCCCCTCCAACTGACTCAAGTACGCATTCGAGACTTCGCCGCCCGTTTGGGCTTCGACCTGTCGGAGCGAGTAGCCTTTATCGTCTCGCGCTTTGCGCAGGTAAGGCCCCAAATTGCCAGCAGCATTTTTGGTTGCGACGCGGTCTTTTGCCATCGGGTTAGTCTCATCGGCAGTTTTCAGTAAGCCCATAAGATAGGGCTTTTTCGCTAAATTTGTCAAGCGTGCTAATTATTGCTTGATATATTTAGCATGCCTGCTATATCGAGCGTCCATCGACAACAGAAACAAGGGTTATGAAAAATGAAGTCCAACGAAATCGACATTGAACAGTGGGCGCGCGGTGGCGCCCAAGAGCAACTCATCGCCGCCACGGCCTATCGCGTCCGCTTGTGGGACGGTGATGATTTCGACGAAAAGCGTCTGATTCCGGATCGTTCGCCGACTGGCACGCAGATACTTGATGCCTTTGATCGATATCCCGTGAATGAGCACGTGCTTCTCCTTCTCGATCGAGACGGGCTTCACGAGATCGCGCCAAACCAAGTCATCGATATTGCCGGTCGTGGTGCAGAGAGGTTTTTTGCCTTCCGCACAGACCGCCTCTGGTTTGGTGCATTTAACGACCAACGGTTCCCGTGGGGCGCGCCACAGATCTCGGAAAACATGTTGCGACTTATCTTCCGAGTTAGTGATCGTCAGGAGATTGTGGTGACGCGTGCTGGCGAACCGGACAGTATCTTGGTTCCAGACGACAAGGTATCACTCGATGACGAGGGACTTGAACGGCTGTTCACTAGGAAGAGCGCCTGGAAGCTGTTGGTTCAGGGCGTGACGCTCACATTCGACACCCCAGTTATCGTCGTTAAGGATGCACTGATCAAAGCAGGCATCGACCCCGATATGGGCTGGACCGCGGTCTTGAAATTTGCAGGCCTCCCGAAGGAGCCGGTCGACCTCAATGATACGATTGATCTTTCGAGGAAGGGCATCGAAAAACTCTGGCTCCGGCCGAACCACGTCAACAACGGTGAAGCCCCGTCGGGGCTTAGCCGCGCTTTCAACTTGCGGGATGCGGACGTGCACTTTCTCGAAGGTCGTGCCGCGATATGGGAAACGTTGACCCACGGAACCAAGCGATGGTTCGTCTTGAGAGGGTATGAGCTTCCGGCCGGATATGTGCAGGGTGTGGTCGATATCGCTGTTTTGATTCCACCGACATATCCGGCCGCACAGCTCGACATGTTTTATTGTGCGCCACATTTGCAACTCGCAAACGGGAGACGAATCCCAGCCACTGAAAGCCGCGAAACAATCGCCGGGGTATCTTACCAGCGATGGTCGCGACATCGCGACGCCAGAACTGCATGGAATCCGGCAACCGATAGCCTAGTGACCCATGTGGCACTGATCGAGGATGCAATCCTGCGCGAAGTCGAGGGGAACTGATCGTGTCTGCAATTCGGATGATCGAGCGTGACCGTGTGGATCTTTACGACCACCTATTTTCAGGGGATGGGCTGGAAGCTGCCGCCGCTCTTGTCTGCGGGGTCGCCGGTCGCGCGCGAGATCAACTCCTTGTTCGAAAACCGATCCTCGTACCTCATGAAGCTTGCAAGGTTCGCACGGCGAAACGGCTAACGTGGCCGGGCAGCTTTCTGGAGCAAGCCATTGAGGAGGCCGAACTCATAAATGGCGCCGTCATTCTGATGCATTCACATCCGGGAGGCTATGACCAATTTTCGCGGATCGACGACGAGAGTGATCGGATCGTCATACCGGTGCTACAGCATGGTGGGCGAAACGCTGCCGCTCCTCACGGGTCGGCCATCATGCTGCCAAATGGTTGTGTTAGCGCCCGGATGTACGATGAACGGTTACAGGTCCGTCAGGTCCAGAACATAACATCAGTCGGTCACCGGATACGGAACCTTGCATCCAACGCGGCCCCCAGCCCATTAGCTTACTCCTCGGAAATGACCGTAGATCTTGCCAAGAAGACTGCCGTGGTGGTCGGCGTCTCTGGAACAGGATCGATCACTGCCGAACTGCTCGCTCGCCTCGGCGTCGGACGACTTGTTCTCATCGATTTCGATAAGATCGAAGCAAAAAACCTCAATAGGATCATTTATGCGACAGCTCGGGACATCGGCAAATTCAAAACCCACGTTCTTCGTGACGCGATTCAAAAGCATGCGCCAAATGCTATTGTCGAAACGTTCGAAACCCGGGTCAACCACGAGACGACTCTCGCTGCAGCGAGTGAGGCCGACATCCTGTTTTCCTGTGTCGATTCAATGGAAGGTCGCTATCATTGCGACCTGATGGCGCAAGCTTTTCTTTGTCCTCTGATTGACATGGGAGTTGTCATTCCGACGCGACAACGCGACGGAAAGCTTGAAATCGCCGATGTGTGTGGCCGTGTCGACTTCGTTCGGCCCGGTGGCGCCTCGTTATGGCAAAGGGGCGAGGTCACCGGCGAAGGCTTGGCGGAAGAATATCTCCGTCGTGCGGACCCCGATGACCACGCGCGACAGGTTCTGGAAGGCTATCTGAAAGGCGTTCCTGAAGAAGCGCCGTCTGTGATTTCGTTGAACATGCGAGCCGCTAGCGCTGCAGTGAATGAATGGCTGGCACGCTTGTACACAATTCGTCACGATGCGAATGAGCAGTTTGCGTCAACCTATTTCAGCTTGGCTGCAGGTGAAGAGGAACACGCCCAAGAACCTGAAATCGACAACGCGTTGCCATCGGAGGTTTTTGGACAAGGCTTAAGGCGGCCTCTCCTTGGTCTGCTGGGCCCATCCCATTCGGAGAGGCGCGCGGCATGAAATGGTTTCGAAAGCTATGGTCTTGGGTCTTTGATAGAACGCCCGATCTTGTTCTCAGATGGCATGAGGGCGACACACCTCCCAACGACATTAAGCCCCGCGAGCTTGTGATTGCTCGAGAAGGGGACGAGTTCTGGGCTGCAGCGTTTTTGTGCCCCTGCAAGTGCGGCGAGCGGATAGAACTTGCACTCTTCCCTGAAGCCAAGCCATCGTGGAAATTGACAAACGCTGCGAGCAAGTCGCCGACGCTTTATCCGTCCGTCTGGCGGAAGGTTGGTTGCAAGAGTCATTTCTGGGTGCGCGATGGCAAGATCAAGTGGTGTCGATGACCGTTCCGTGCTCTTTTGCCATCGAGGCCATTTGCGAATTGCAACCAACAGAGTA
Source organism: Pseudomonadota bacterium (assembly GCA_039822005.1). GTDB lineage: Bacteria > Pseudomonadota > Alphaproteobacteria > Rhizobiales > Rhizobiaceae > JBCBDX01. The sequence continues at coordinate 234,046 of JBCBMZ010000001.1, forward strand.
TCGCGATCGACGCTTGGCGTTGCCGACCGATGAATAACTAGGACCGACAGACGCTATGGCAAACAAGCGGTATTGGGCGGACGGCTGACCAGTCATTCGCCAGACGGGTTTCGCCGTTGACGCCGAGACTGTCCGACCTATTTATGTCCGCAATGCCGCCAAGAGCCGACGTCTAGAAATCAGATGACGAATGTCTGCTCTGGGCCGCAAGCTACAAAGGCAAATGTGGGCGGGAAGCCGACGTTCGGTGCGAGTGCGAATGCACGTCCACTTTGCGGACTTTTCAGCCTTAAGCAAGTACATCAAGGGAATGTATTATCTCGTTTCTCCTATCAAAGGGCTGACTGGGACATTCCGTGGAAGTGTTCAGCGCATCAGCGTAACTGGGTAAGCATTCATTGTCGCGATCAAAGATCGCTGCTCAAGATCGGTGGAAATGTTCTTTTTCTACCGGTCCACCGGAGGTCCCTTAAATATCCCTGTTAACCAACTGGCTAGCCATGTGCAAACGCATTGAAAGGCAATGCCGCAATGCTAGACTGCCCGATATTTAGTCAGTTTGCTCGCACTGACAAGTTGGGAAATAACGAGTGCGACGGTCAAAAAAACACCTCGCGTGTAGTCTTAAGTAGGCGAGTAGCGAAGGCCAAACTAAGGATGAATGGCCACCAAGCCCAGAGGTCTGCCATCCATGCTTTCTCAGACCGAAAATTGCGCCCTGCAAGGGTGCGGAAGGGAGCCTCCGCTGCGCGCCGGGCTCGGCAGGCTTCTCTGGCGAAATCGTGCGGTGGCGGGATACCAACCATACTGAAGGTCATCCTGCTTCGATTGCCGATCCCAGCATGGTTGTTTTCCCAAGCAGTGACCGGTGGCGGAAAAAGCATATCTTCTATAGCAATGGACCGGAAGCCGCTCGCTGCCCACTCTTCCTCTGCGTACAAGCACAGGAAGCGTCCATTTTTCTCGAAGTCCGAGTCCTGGAAGAGGCGAGACGCATAAAGGCCGTACAGGAGATCGTGACCATTATCCTGGTGTGTATGCTTCAGCGCAGGATGCATAATAGCGATATCGAACTTATCGTCAGTATTCAAAAGGACGTTCGCCTGCCACATCTTCACTTCCGCCTCGATCAACCGGCAGAGAATTTCCGAGGGCAGCTCGTCATTGTCCTTCGCGCGGCTATCGTTCCCAGTGCCATTGCAGAAACGATAAGTTCTTGTGAGGTTTTCAAGTGCTTCCTGCTTTTGGAGCGCGTAGTTCGCTAGCATGTAGTCGTGGAAGGCGATCTCGTCCATGCGTTGTCCCTGGATCGTTGCTAGAAGGCCGAACGAGATTAGCGCACCACTATACCAAGCATAGTCGATTGCTTTGTAGCTCCGTCGCCAACCGGGCATGGAGGCGAGAAAAAGCCCGTGTAGCAAGGCCGCGCTGCCGACGGCAAAGGCGATAATGGTCCAACCGGGAAACGGCAAGACCACTTCAGCGAGTGGATCGAGCTTGTTATCAATTTCGTATATAATACCTAATGCCGCGAGCGGGGGCCCTACCGTGGCGAGGAGACCAGATACAACGCGCAGAACGCTACTGGTGCGCACACCGTAGCAAGCGATCGCGAATGCCGTAAGGGAACCAGGCGCAAGGGCCGCAAGGGTAGTGCCAACGGTATCAGGCGGAAGCTCATTCACCGAAAGAAAAAAACCCGATAGTAACGAGCGAAGCGGCAACAGATCTGGTTGCTGTAGTACGGCAAGCCACCAGATCCAAACCATCAGCCAAAGTATCAGCCAAGCTATTGTCAGCGCTAGCTTGGTCTGTTTTGACTGTTGCGGCATACTAGACATTTTGTACTGCTCCGTGTTGTTACCTTTCTTATGCTCTTGCGCTCAGCAAAATGCCAATGGCTTAGACTGGTCGGAATTTGCGCTATTTTACACATCAAATATTTTCTTTGCTCCGAAACCTCATCAACAGCTGTTACCCTTATCGATTTCAACTTCCAGTTTGGGCTCGAAGCGATCGTTGCTTCTGATCGAAGATGCGCATCGAGACGTAGCGGGCGCCTGAACAAGATCAAAAATTAGTTGGAAGACAGTTCCGTCTAGTGACGGCAAGATTTGTAGAAGTGTCATACACAACTACCTCTTGCGAAGGGAGACGCTGCGCTCTCCCGTTCGATCCCTCTAGCAAAAAAATGGTGTCAGTGCCTCAGCAAGATGAATGTTGGGCGTCGAGATTGGGCGGGAAGTGGAAGTTCGCCGCAGACGCGAGCCGGTGAGACTGTTGGGCAAAAAGCCGACATTCGTTAAGTGGTCCACGCGGTGTTTATGCTGCGCCACCGCGAGGCATCTTCGAGCCCAACTTGCGCTATAAAGCTTTGTGCAATGAGCGCTCGCACCGAAAGGAATGCTGTCTACGCAAAGTTACAATTGCTGCTAAGCAGCGCTAAAACCGGCCGTTGATAAAGTCTTCTTAGAATTTCGGATTGAGCACTTCATAAGGCCGCGATGAAACTGGCTTTGCTCGATCCGCTAGAGGGTGTTTCGTAAGGTCTTGCGGTGTTCTCGTCAAAGTGCAGTTGCACAGTATCGACGGTCAAGAAGGGCTTAAAGCCGAACCATGGCGGGTTTGTTTGCTACGATGTGAACGCTATCGCCGACCGACCGATCAAAACGTATCGTCGGTAACCACACTAGCAACCAGCTTTCGAAACCAAGTCAACATAGGTGATCGATCTGTGCCACGGCCCCAAATGAGCTTGGACTGAACCGTCGGCACCTCAAAAGGCAGCTGAAACATACCCACAGGGAGCTCTTTGTCCGCTTTGGCTGCAAGACGTTGGGGCAGAACCGCGATCACATTGGTTTCCACAACAAGGGGTGGGAGTGTTGCAAAGTTGGATACGCTCACCGCGACATCGCGGGTCAATCCTTTTGATGCGAGCACGGTATCAACGATCTCCTTGCCGACGGAGCGGTGCGAAAGCAAAGCGTGTTTCGCGGCCAAAAAGGCATCAAGTGCGACAGGGCCTTCCAAAATTGGATGGTCAGAGCGAGCGATACCGGCAAATGGTTCGTCGCACAGGACTCGGTAATGAAATCGTTTCGGGACGCTCATTGCTCCACAGAGAGCTAGGTCAGCCTGACCGGCATCCAAATCCTTCGCGAAATCTTCACCCTCCAGTCCCCGTGTCTTCAGATGAATTCCAGGAGCCGTCCGTGCCAGTTTGCGCACGAGATTGGGTAACACTGTCAGCTCGATCAAGTCGTTTGTGAGAAGAACAATTTGGCCCTCATAGCTTTGAGGGTCGAAGGTGCTCCCAACATTTATCGCCTCTTCGGCCGAAATAACGGCAGCCCTGACATGTTCGGCAGCGTCTCGAGCAATCTGCGTGGGCATCATGCCTTCTGGGGTCCGCACAAAAAGTTCATCGTTAAACAATGCGCGAAGGCGGGTGAGAGCATTGCTCATGGACGGCTGCGCCAGGCCAATGCGTTCCCCTGCTTTCGTAACGCTCCGCTCAGCCATGATGGCATCGAAGACAACCAGCAGATTTAGGTCGGTTTTGCGGACATTCCTCATGGCGATGAACTATATGAGAAATAACAATTGGATCAATGCGCCCTCTCCCGATTAAGTGGACATAATCAACCAAAAGTAAGGAGACGATTGATGTTCACAGCACACCGGATTCCCAAGAGCATTTTTACCGTTGGCGCAGCAGTCCTTCTGACAAGTCTGGCACTTGCAGTCCCAGTCGCTGCTGAAGACACGGCCCCGGATTGGGAAGAGTTTTCCTATGATCCCTATCCCCTGGCACGGATCGCCGAGGATACAAGCCGCTATCCAGAGGCCACGCCGCAAACCTTGAAGGTCAGCCAACATGGCGAAATCGAATATCTGGGTTTCGGGGTCTTTGGCACCCATTGGTTTGTAGAAGCTGACGGGTCTGTTTGGCACTTTGTCACTGCGGGCGATCCATCAGATGAGGTTGTGCTGATGGTGCATGGCTACCCGGATACGTGGTGGGCCAATGCAGAGGTAATGGCACTGTTGTCCGATGAGTATTACGTCATCGCGGTTGATGTGTTGGGCTATGGGCAATCAGACAAAGGCCCAGAGATCGACGTCAGCTACGCCGGGGCTGCAGGCAGCCTGGCTACTCTGTTGGACACAATAGGCGTCACGGATTTCAACCTGATAAGCCATGACCGGGGCACGGTTGTCAGTGAAAACCTGCTTTCCTTAGACGGCATGAGCGAACGCATTCTGGCCTATGTGCGGATGCAGCAGTCCTTTGATCAGCCGCACGGACTTCCACGACCACCGCATGCAGCGATGGCTTCTGTCGAGTTTCAAAGCCAGGAAAATCTCGCAAGGTTGGCATATGCCAGCAACTACGGCTCAGTGCATTTCCCTGAGCGGTTCCTGCAACGCTTGGACTGGGAGTTCAGTTTTCCTGGCACGCCAGAAGCCGCCGCGCGCACGTTCCAAGGCACGAGCTTTGATATCGAGCTTGAGTTCCGCATGGAAAACGTCATCCCCAAGATGACGATGCCAGTCCTTCTGATCCAAGGCACGGACGACCCGGGACAAAAAGCGCAGGAATACATGACATCTGCTGATCTTTTGCCCGACGCCCGTGTCGCGTTGGTTGCCGCCAACCACTTCTTACACGCGGAAGACCCGCACATGGTGGCGGATCTGGCGCGCGAACTCTTTGTGAACGGCAACGCAAATCGGACCGATATGGTCTTTACACATCCAGTGAATTTCCAGTTCCCAGCCAAGAATTGAGGGATCCCATGCGCTACGTCTCATTAGCACTTCGAGTTCTTCTGACTTTCATTTTTGTAGCCGCTGGTGGTGCCAAGTTGGCCGGCGTGAGCATGATGGTTGAAACCTTCGACGCGATCGGTTGGGGGCAGTGGTTTCGCTACGTCACGGGCCTTGTAGAACTGGGATCTGCCGCATTGTTGTGGGTCCCAGCTTTTAGCGTGGTCGGCGCGGGCTTACTGTTTATCACGATGATCTGTGGTGCACTTTTCCACGTGTTCGTTATTGGCCCCTCTGCGGAACCTGCCCTTGTTTTGGCAGCGCTTTGTGCGGCTTTGATATGGCTAGACCGCATGCAAATCCGAGCGATCCTCACCCGATTTGGCTTTACCTAAACCCGCAAGCGTGTAGCCCGTGGATAGCCGAGCAATATGCATTGGTCATCGAAGACACTCTGGAAGACCTCTCAGTCAACCGTCCGGGAATATTCTTTGACCGACCCGCCGGACAAGACCCCGTTGCTTGGCAGGACCGGCTATCGTTTGCCCCTGGGTCTTAGGCAAGTCATCACTCAAGGGACCACAAATGAAAGTTCTCGCGTTCGCAGCCTCTAACCACAGCCAATCGATCAACCGCGTTTTGGTTGGTTATGCCTCGGGACAACTTCAAAGGTTACATCCGGCAGCACAAATCGAATTTCTCGACATCAATGACTATGAGATGCCGATTTACTCGCCTGACCGCCAAAATGCGGATGGAATTCATCCCTTGGCACAGGACCTTTTCGACAAAATCGGCGCTGCGGATGCGTTGATTGTTTCCTTCGCCGAATACAACGGTTTTGTGACCGCGGCCTGGAAGAACATCTACGATTGGATGAGCAGGATCGACCAGAAAGTGTGGCAGGACAAACCCTTCGTTCTTTTGGCGGCCAGCCCCGGACGGCGGGCCGGCGCCAATGTCCTGCAAACCCAGGAACTAACCGCGCCCTTCTTCGGCATGGACATCAAAGGCAAGTACGGCGTGGGATCCTGGGCTGACGCCTGGGACGGTGTAGTGCTGGTCAAGGATGAAGACATCAACGGCATTGAGACCGCAGTCAAAGGCCTGTTGGTCTAAGCCGGTGAAATCGACAGAAACGGAACAAAGAAGATGCCAAAATATGGCGGCTTGAGAACCGAAGGAAAGAATGATGATCAAATTCTACCTGTATGTCGGCGGTCCCAATCCCCGCAAGGTTACCCTAGCGCTCGAGGAATTCGGGCTCGACTACCAGATGGTGCTCGTTGACATCTTCAAGGGTGAGCAGCACTCGGCCGGTTATCGTGCCATAAATCCAAACGGCAAGGTGCCGGCGATCGAAGACGACGGCGTGCGCGTGTTCGATTCGAACGCGATCCTGCTTTATCTCGCGGGCAAGCATGGCCGTTTCCTCGGCAATCGCGAAGATCGCGGTGAGCTCTTGTCCTGGCTGATGTTCGTCGCGACCGGCCTGAGCCCCTTTAGCGGCCAGTGGATCCATTTTCAGACCGCCGGGGCGGCGGACGGCGGCGACTATGCCAAGCGGCGCTACGGGTTCGAGGCGCGTCGTCATTACGAGGTTATGGACGCCCACCTGGCGGACAAAACCCACTTCCTCGGGGACGAATACAGCATTGTTGACATGGCCGCTTGGGGCTGGGTCGAGCTTCACGAGGGCGTCCTCGGCGCAGGCGGGCTGGACAGCTATCCGAACGTCAAGGCCTGGTACGACCGCGTCAACGCCCGCCCTGCCGCCGAACGCGCCCGTGGGCTCAGCACCACTGGCGGCGGCAAGCCCGCCTTCGACGAAGAAGCCGCGCGCGCGCTGTTCCCATCCAATTTCAATTGAAGAACCTTCCTCACCTCAAAACCCCGATCGATGGGGGTGCGTTTGCCAAAGGCGCAGCCCCAATGAAATGCCTACAACATGACTCAACTTCCAAAAACTACCCCGGCCGACAACGGCCCGGACAAGCAAGCCGCGAAGATGATCCATGCTGCTCAAGTCAGCAGTTTCGGTGGCCGCACTGGCATCTACATTACCAAAGGAAAGGAAAAGCCGTTGCCAAAGCTGGCGACGGACCTGCACATCCAGGAGCGCCTCATGGCGAAGCTTGCAGCAGACGCCGGGCTCTGAGAGCGACGTGCCTCACCCAGCTATTCTGACGAAGTGGAAATGTGAGTGACCAGTCCAGTTCTGAAAGTCGCCCTCAAGATTGGGGTGAGCGCGATCACCGTTTTCTACGGCCTGGTTCCAGCGATTGCTGACCTGAATGAGACACACCAGTTCAACCCAATTTGGAGCGAGCACGCGCGATTTCATGGCGCGTGGTTCTTGGCCTTTGCTGCGGGCATCGCCCTGATCGCCCTTTTTCTTATCTGGGTGCGCGATGACATTCTGTTGCCGATTACATTCGGGCTGATGTTTGTCGCTGGTTTTTGGGTGGCGACCATTTTCGGGCCTGCGTATGGCGGTGCACTTGTGGATGAAAACGGATATGTCCAAACAGTCCTGGGTATCGAGTCTAATATGTTTCTGTTCTCGGTCGTCGGCGCATTGCTCTTGATCGCGCTGGTGCTCGCCTGAAGAGGCTACAGCGATGGACGAACGCGTGACTAAAAGGGTATCATCGGGGGCCTTGATCGCTGCGTTTGCATTCCTTTGGATCCCGCTTGGACAGCAAGACTTTTTGGTCCAGCATTGGATGAAGGTCGGCACTTTCATGGCACCGTTTTTGGTATTGGTCGCGCTCAGCTTCTCTGATTCCGGGCGGTTTATAGATACACGGTCGATTGCCCTAGCACTGCTTGTGGCCTACATCCTGCACCAATTTGAGGAGCACTGGGTGGACGTCTATGGGCGCACTTTCGCTTTCAAACCTTACTTGAACGCGTTCCTCTCGAACCTTTTGGGTCACGCGCAGGTGCAAGAGCTCATGTCGGATGAGTCCGTCTTTGTGATCAACACTTCGCTCGTATGGCTGGTCGGTGCATTGGCAGTTTGGCGTGGGGGTGAGCATATCTTCGCAGCGTTTTGCATGGCCGCCATCGTCGTCGTGAATGCCATCAGCCATATTGGGGCAGGTCTTATTTCAGGAAGCTACAACCCTGGCTTACTGACAGCTATTTTGATCTTTCTACCAGTCGGGGTTGGGGCCTATGTCTTGCTGGCGCGAAACCCGGCATCAACCGCAGCGCTAATATCTGCAAGTCTGATCTGGGGTTTGACCGCACATCTCATCATGATTGGTGGGATACTGGCGATGAGCCAGATAAGCCAACTACCTGAGAGCGTCTATTTTGCGGTTTTGATTGCTTGGTCCGTCCTTCCCGCGTGCATATTTCCCAATAAAGCTCACGATCCTATAGTGCGGTGACGAACTTCCGTTGGGAGGTAATGATCTTACTAGACGACATCTTACGGTAGATGTCTGAAAGGAAGCTAGGCCTGATACTGAAAATGTGACCTTTGCCTTTGCTCGCTTACTTCAGCGATTTAAGTGTATCAAATAGCTAGCAACAGATAACCGCTCACAAGCACGGCCTCCTTGCAATGTCGAATGACCGGTTTGGAGAATTTGGCTGCGTCGCGGCGACGATGGCGCCGCACGCGCAATCCAACGCTGCGCAAGCAAAAGGCGAAAAACCAAAGTCGGGTTTCCGCATAGTTCCAGTTGACCTGGCCGACGCTTCGCAGCCGCAGCGAATGTCCAGTTTGGCGATATCGCGCTGCATCATCAAACACCTTGCCGAATGGCAGCAGTGGGCCGCAAGCGGCAAAAAAGAGAGCCGGTGTTGCCACCAGCTCTCTTCGCTCCGGTTAAGGAGTTAGGCGTCGTCGCGTTCGTCGATGCGCTGTTGTATCCAGTCCTCCACCTCGCTTTTGATCCACCCCACGCGGTTTTGGCCCAGCGTTACCCGCTTTGGGAATTTGCCTGCCGCTTCCAGTCGGGCGATGTGTTGCGGTGAGTAAAGGACCATCTCCTTCAGCTGACGTTTTGATACGAACATCTCGATTACTCCTCGTGTGAGGAGCATCGCGATGCCCCGTGGGTTGCAGTTGCGCGCCATGGGCAGAGAGAGGCTAGCACTAGGCTTGGCGAAAGTGCAAACGCCGCTATGAGCGCCTATGTGCAGCGATGTTCAGCCATGTGATGTTATAAGCACTCTTCACGATTTCGCGCGTTCCCGAAACTCGTCCAGCAAGTCGGCCAAAGATTGCATCATGACCGCCCGCCTATCCCAGTAGGTGGCGCGGTTGTAGGTGCGACGGATCGCGTTCTGGTCTTGGTGCGCCAATGCGGCCTCGATCACATCAGCGTCGAAGCCGCGCGTGTTGAGGATGGTGCTCGCGGTGACGCGGAAGCCGTGCGCGCTCACCTCCTCTTTGCCAAAGCCTAGCCGCCGCAGCGTCGTATTGAAGGCGTTCTCCGAAAGCCATTTGCGGTTTGAAACGAGCGATGGAAAAACCAACTCAACCTGCTCATGTTCAGGCCAGTTACGATCAACGATAGCCATCGCTTGATCGGACAGGGGTACCAGATGGGGGCGACGCATTTTCATCCGCTCAGCCGGTATGGTCCAGATACGCTTTTCGCGATCTATCTCGCCGGTTTTTGCACCGCGCGTTTCTCCGGGTCGCGTCATGGTAAGGATTTGAAAGTGCATTGCGTCGGCAATCGGACGCCAACCGGTGAAATCATCGAGCGCCAGCAAGAGCTTTCCAAATTCAACCTCATCGGTGATGGCTGCGCGGCCTTTGGTCGTGGGTGGAAGCAATGCACCCTTTAAAGCAACTGTGGGGTCATTGTCGGCCCGAAGCGTCACGACTGCCAAGCGAAACACAGCCGAGATCGTGCCCCGAAGTTTCTTCGCGGTCTCCCTGCGTCCGGATTGCTCCACTGCTTTGAGCAGATGCAACACCTCGGCGGCGGTAATCTGGTCGATGGGCCGGTCGTGGATCGTTCTCGCCAACTCGTCGATGTGCCAACGTTTCTTGCGCAGCGTGGCGGGTGCCAGCTCCCGGGCTACAAGACTGTCATAGTACTCATCAGCAACCAGTTTGAACGTTGTCCGGTGTTTGTGTTCAGCTTCAATGCGCTCCAAACGCTTCTGTACTGACGGGTCAGTACCAGCGGCTATGGTAACCTTGGCTTCATCTCGTTTTTTTCGGGCTTCAGCGAGTGAAATGGCTGGGTACAGACCGATTGAGAGTAATTTCTCCTTGCCCATGAACTGGTAGCGAAACTGCCAAGATTTCGATCCAGAAGGCCTCACCAGCAAATAGAGGCCCAAACCGTCGGGTATCCGATAAGCCTTATCCTGTTGTTTCGCTTTCCTAATTTTCAGATCAGTTAGCTGCATCTGGGTATCGAAGCTCGTTTTTGGCCGTTTTCGAAACCGATACCCAGTTTAGTACCCAGAAATGCCGGTTATTGGGTGGGTATCAATGGTCAATGATGAGCAGCATCATAACCTAAAAACCCTTATTTTTCAATGGTTTTGCGATGATATGAGAAGGGTAAATGGTGCCCAGAAGAGGACTCGAACCTCCACGTCCATAAGGACACCAGCACCTGAAGCTGGCGCGTCTACCAATTCCGCCATCTGGGCACGAAATTGAAGCGCTTGTCTATGCTTGGGACTTTGACGCGTCAACATGCCTATGATTGATTTTTTTCTCTAAACTTGCGCTTTTTGCGACGTACTGCGATGTCACGCTGGGAGGAAATATTATGATCATCGTCGCCGGTTCCATTAATCTGGATTTGATCGCGCGGGTCGAGCGTTTGCCATCGCCCGGCGAAACGGTCAGCGGGTTTGCATATGCGCAAGCGCCCGGCGGAAAGGGCGCAAATCAGGCCCTGGCTGCCGCGCGTGCAGGCGCCAGTGTTTCGATGGTCGGGGCGACTGGGGATGATACCAATGCAAGTGCTGCAACGCAGCTCTTGGCAGCGGGCGATGTTGACCTTGCCGGTGTCGCCACAGCAAATCAGCCAACGGGTGTTGCGCTGATCCTCGTCGATGAGACCACCGGGGAAAACCAAATTGCCGTGGTGCCTGGCGCGAACGGAACCGTCAAAGTTGGCGATCTGCCTTCGGCCGCATCTGCTTTGCTGGTCCAGATGGAAATCCCGGATACCGCAACCGAAGGCTTCATAGAAGCTGCGAATGAACGGGGCGTGCCGGTAATTTTCAATCCAGCACCGTTCAGAGCGTCAGCGGCTACCTTCATCCAAAAAGCAGACGTGACAATTGTCAACGAAACCGAGTTTGACTTGTTGGCTAAGGCCATGAAGATCGGGATGCCGGCAGAAGCAGAACACATGACGCAAGAACGTGTCCGCATTGCCAAAGGTCGCGAATTGATCGCACGGACGGGCAAAACCCTGATTATCACCCTGGGCCCGGCGGGCGCGCTGGCCCTTTCACCAACCGAGGAGTTGCAGGCCGTGCCGCCAAAAATCGAGGCGGTCGATACAGTCGGTGCCGGTGATACGTTCTGCGGTTATTTCACTGGCGCATTCGCGCACGGAAAATCACTGGCCGACTGCGTCGATATTGCGGTCGTGGCGGGCGCGCTTGCATGCCTCAAGGAAGGCGCGCAGCCGTCGATCCCGACAATGGACAAGGTCATGATCGCGCGCGGAAAATCGGACTAAAGGGTCGCAAGACGTTCCGTCAGCAATTTGAAGAAGGCGTCAGCATCTACATCACCGAGAACCAACGCGTTTTCTTCTCGATCAGTCACATCCCACCAGTCAATGACCGTCATCCCCATGGTGAGTTCAGATGATGTTTCTATGGAGACATTGCAGCGCCGCCCTTGAAAGAGGTTTGGCATTAATAAGTAAGCAATAACGCACGGATCATGTAATGGCCCACCATCGGTGCCATACTTGTCTTCGTCAAAGCGCTCAAAGAAATCGATCAGGTCCGCTGCCGCATCGCACACTGCGGTGCCAACCGCGCGCATGGCGTCAAGTCTGGCCTGTGTCGTCAGCGCCTTGTGTGTGCAGTCGAGCGGGATCATCACAATATCCGCGCCTGAATCGAAAACCATGTGCGCTGCGTGAGGGTCGACATAAATATTGAACTCCGCAGCCGGCGTGGCATTACCACCTTCGAAATAGCCGCCACCCATGAGCACGATTTGGGCGACTTTGGCGATGATGTCGGGAGCGCGGCCAAAGGCCAAGGCGATGTTGGTCAGGGGCCCCAAAGGACAAAGCGTCACTGAGTTTTCAGGTTCGTTGCGAAGGGTTTCGATGATGAAGTCGACTCCGTGCTGTTCCTGTAAGGCCATGGAGGGTTCGGGCAAGTCGGGACCATTCAGCCCAGTCTTGCCATGCACATATTCAGCCGTGACTAGCCTGCGCAGCAGCGGCCGGTCGGCGCCGGCAAAAACCGGCATGTCCGGACGGCCGGCCAATTCACAGACCTTGCGCGTGTTGGTTTGGGTCAATTCGAGCGGTACGTTGCCCGCTACCGCTGTAATGCCAACAACATCAAGTTCCGGACTGGCGAGAGCCAGAAGGATCGCAAGCGCATCGTCCTGCCCCGGATCCGTATCGATAATGATTTTGCGCGCCATGCCAGAGAATCCGCCATTTCTTGAAATCGACCGCGACAATGACCATACTAGCCTCAGTTGCAGATGCCGAACGGGTCTGTGCCCGAATTCGTCGCTTTTTGCAAAGGACGCCAGAAAACCATGACGCGGATAACGTCGTTTTCCAGCCCGCTGCTCTTGGGCTTTGATGCCATTGAGAAGTCACTCGAGCGTGTCGCCAAGGGCTCTGATGGCTACCCACCATACAATATTGAACGCCTGGTTGATGAAGATGGCGTGCGCCTGCGTATCACGCTGGCCGTCGCCGGTTTTTCGCTCGACGATCTCGATATCACAACAGAGAATAACCAGTTGGTCATCCGTGGCAAGCAGGGCGATGAGGGTACCGAGGGGCGCGAATTCTTGCATCGCGGCATCGCGGCGCGTCAATTTCAAAAAGCCTTTGTGTTGGCTGAAGGCATGCGCGTCCTGGGGGCCGAACTGATGCATGGTCTGCTGCATATTGACCTCGACCGACCACAGCCCGAAACGATCGTTCAGAAGATCGCGATCAAACAGACCGACTGAGTATCGGGCGGCAGCGGCGCCATCAATTGTTTGTGAGCTATTGTGTTTCGCCGAGCCTTGACGGGTTTGTCGATATGTAAAAGATGCGAACAGACTTTTCGAATATTGGAGAAAATAAGTGCGCCTGACATCCACTCTGGTCGCGACGCTCGCGCTTGCTGTTGCCTTTCACTCAACAACCATGGCGGCCGACATTGATGTCGCCGATTGGGCAAACGTGACCAAAATGGCGGATGGACAAACGGTCTATTTCAACGCTTGGGGCGGTTCGGAACAGATCAATGACTACATCGCTTGGGCGGGCGACACACTGAAAGAACGCCACGGCATCAATCTGGTTCACGTGAAGCTGGGCGATACAGCCAACGCCGTCTCCACGGTGGTCGCAGAAGCCGCAGCGGGCCGCACAAGCAACGGCTCCATCGACTTGATTTGGATCAACGGCGAAAATTTCGCGTCCATGAAAGAGCAGGAACTTTTGCTTGCACCCGATTGGGTGACGCAATTGCCGAACTGGCAATTTGTTGATTTTGAAACAAAACCCACAGTGACAGTAGATTTCACTATCCCCACTGATGGGCTTGAAGCGCCATGGGGTATGGCAAAGCTCGTTTTTTTCCACGACAGCGCCCGCACATCAGCAGACGATTTGCCCGACAGTGCCGACGAACTTTTGGCGTGGGCGAAACAAAATCCAGGCCGTTTCACCTATCCGCAGCCGCCGAATTTCATCGGTTCAAGCTTCTTGAAGCAGGTGCTGATTGAAACGACCGAAAACCCTGAAGTGTTGCAAGAGCCTGTCGTCGACGCTGAGTTCGCGACGATCACCGGACCACTTTTTGCCTACCTTGATCAGTTGCACCCAAACCTTTGGCGTTCGGCGCGCGCTTTTCCGAAGGATTATCCGTCGATGACGCAGCTACTGGCGGATGGCGAGCTTGAAATCACTTTCGCCTTCAATCCCGCTGAAGCGTCCAACGCGATTGCCAACCAGCTTTTGCCCGACACCGTTCGATCTTTCACTTTCTCCGAAGGCACCCTGTCAAACACCCATTTTCTGACTATACCTTTCAATGCCAACTCCAAGGAAGCTGCGTTGGTCACAGCAGACTTTTTGATGTCTCCTGAGGCTCAATTGCGCAAACAGGACGTCGAGATTTGGGGTGACCCCACGGTTTTGGCAATGGATAAGTTGGCCGGGGAAGATCGTGATGCGTTTGCAGAACTCGACCTGGGTGTAGCAACGCTGAAACCCGATCAGTTAGGCCCGGCCCTGCTCGAACCGCATGCATCATGGATGGGGCGCATTGAAACGGAATGGTCAAAGCGATACGGCGTGGCAAACTAAGCGCATAAGCGGCGAAACCGCATGAACTGGCTGCGGTTCGCACCGATACTCGCCGTTGGTGTTCTGATCATACCACTCGCTTTCGGTTTGCTCGGCACCATTATCCCTGCTTTTGGGTATCTTCCGGCTGTCGGCGGCAATGATTTCAATCTTGCCGCATGGCAGGCATTGTTTGCGCAACCGGGCATTTACCGTTCAGCTTTTCAAGCATTTGTCATTGGTATATCGGCGACGGCAATCTCCGTGACGCTGGTCGCGCTTTTTACGGCCGGCTGGTATGGGACACGGCTTTTTGCAAGGCTCCAGTCGATCGTCTCACCCCTTCTGGCCGTTCCCCATGCCGCTGCCGCCTTCGGCTTTGCTTTCATGGTCATGCCGTCAGGTTTCATAGCGCGTATGTTTTCTCCATGGGCGACGGGTTGGGAGTCGCCGCCCGACCTTTTGATCGTCAATGATACATTCGGGATAGCGTTAATCGCCGGACTGGTGATTAAGGAAATCCCGTTTCTTTTGCTTATGACGCTGGCCGCCTTGCCGCAAGTGCCGGTGCGGCGTTCTCTCCAGTTTGCGCAGTCGGTTGGATACGGTCAGGTCGCCGGTTTTTTAATTACCGCTTGGCCTGCCATTTATCCGCAAATCAGGCTCGCGGTATACGCGGTCATCGCTTACGCGACATCCAATGTGGACATGGCCATCATTTTGGGGCCCACAGTGCCGCAGACACTGCCGGTTCGGTTATCGGTATGGATGAGCGACCCTGACTTGAGCATGCGGTTTATGTCCTGTGCAGGGGCGTGTCTGCAGATTGCTGTCACTGCAGCAGCGCTGCTATTCTGGTCATCGCTTGAGACGCATTTTGCGTCCATCCGGCGCTGGATCACCGCCAATGGCTGGCGGATGCGGCGTGACACGTGGCTTCGTTGGAGCACGGCCTTGGCCATTTGGGTCAGTGCAGGTTTGGTGTTTGGCGGACTTGTCATCCTGGCAGTATGGTCCGTTTCCGGTCTCTGGCAGTTCCCCAATACCTTGCCCGATAGTTTCACGATGCGCACGTGGTCTCGCACATGGCCAAGGCTTAACGAACCCCTTTTAACGACCCTCATAATCGGCGTTGTGGCGGTACTCATTTCACTCGTTCTGACGATCGCCTGCCTCGTGCGCGAAAACCAAACGGGGCAGACCGGCGGAAACCGCGCACTGTTGATGATCTATCTTCCGCTTTTGGTGCCGCAGATTGGTTTTCTCTTCGGCCTCCAGTTTTTCTTCTTTGCCAGCGGTACCAATGCCAGCTGGTTGGCAGTCATTCTCGTCCATGTGATGTTTGTCTTGCCCTATGTGTTTTTGTCCTTTTCCGCGCCTTGGCGCGCATTTGACAAACGCTACGAAGCAATCGCAGCCGCATTGGGAAAGGGCAATTGGTCAACATTGTTCATGGTGCGAATGCCGATTTTGCTGCGTGCGATACTGGCTGCCGCTGCGGTCGGCTTTGCGGTTTCGATTGGCCAATACCTGCCGACCTTGCTGGTGGGCACCGGCCGGTTTGCCACAATCACCACCGAAGCTGTTGCGCTGGGTGCTGGTGGAAACAGGCGGGTCATTGGTGTCTTTACTTTTCTTCAGATGATGTTGCCCTTTATCGGCTTTGCCATTGCAACCGCAGTGCCTGCCTTGATTTTCAGAAATCGGCGGGCGATCAGGATGCCATGACCGGCTCTTCCCCAGACAGTCTTTTCTTGAAAGAGATCACGATCAGTTTGAACGGCAAGATATTGGTGGCTGTGCACCAAACCATCATGCCGGGAAAAGTATTAACGGTCATGGGGCCATCAGGCTCTGGCAAGTCGACGCTACTGGCTTTCATTGCCGGGTTTTTGGCCCCGGTATTCCAAGCTCGTGGACAGGTGTTTTGCGGTGCGACCGAGATTACCGCGCTAGCTCCGCAAAAGCGCAAAGCCGGCTTGTTGTTTCAGGATCCGCTATTGTTTCCTCACATGTCAGTGGGCGGCAATTTGGCGTTTGCTGCGCCGTCAACGCTCCGGGGCAAAGAGGCGCGCCGCGCCAGTGCCCAGCAAATGCTCGATGCACTTGATCTGTCAGCCTACATCGATACCGACCCTGACACACTATCTGGCGGTCAAAAGGCGCGGGTGGCGTTGGGACGAGTGCTGATGTCAGAACCGGCCTATCTGCTTCTCGATGAGCCTTTCTCCAAATTGGACACAGCATTAAGAGACCAGATGCGGACACTGGTTTTCAATCGGGCCAAAGAGCGCCAGCTACCAGTGGTGCTCGTCACGCATGACCAAGCGGACGCGGATGCGGCGGCCGGTACGACCATCCATGTCGATGCTGTTTGAGCATTTGCCCTCCTTGCCTGTGCGCGAGGTGCTTGCCGATTTGACACAGGCATTGACCTCTTCAAGAAGCGCAATCCTGATTGCACCTCCCGGTGCGGGTAAAACAACGCTCATTCCGCTTGCACTGCTGCAGTCCAATTGGTTGTCGGCAGGTCAAAAAATCATAATGCTCGAACCTCGTCGGCTGGCGGCACGCGCGGCCGCTGAACGCGTTGCAAAATTAAGCGGTTCCAAGGTGGGCGAACTCGTCGGCTATCGCATGCGAATGGATAGCAAGATATCGGCGCAAACACGCATTGAGATCGTGACGGAGGGCGTCTTCACACGCATGATCCTCAACGACCCCGAACTGAATGGCATTGGCTGTGTGGTCTTCGACGAATTCCATGAACGTTCGCTGGAAGCCGATTTCGGCCTTGCGTTGGCGCTGGAGACCCAATCGGCGTTGCGCGAGGACTTGCGCGTCCTCGTCATGTCGGCAACGTTGGATGGCAAGCGCGTTTCGTCGCTTTTGGGTAGCTCAACGCCGATCATAGAAAGCAAGGGCCGCGCTTATCCGGTTGAGCTGATCCATGTTCCGCGAGAGGGCGGTTTACCGATTGAAAAGTCGGCCGCGAACGCTGTGCGTCGTGCGCTGCGCGATTATCACGGGAACATTCTGGTTTTCCTGCCGGGCCGCGCGGAAATCGAACGAACAACCGGTTTGCTTGCTGATTTGGGTGACCGAGGCGCTATGGTCGCCCCCCTTTACGGCGCCATGGATCTGAAAGATCAGACGCTTGCTATCGAACCCGCGCCCGAGGGCGTACGCAAAATTGTCCTGGCAACAGCGGTTGCGCAAACGTCGATCACCATCGAGGGAGTGACAATAGTCATTGATAGCGGATTTTCGCGCGAAGCGGTCTATGAACCGCGGTTTCAAACCACACGCCTTGAAACCGTTCGTGTTTCGCGCGCGACCGCACAGCAACGGGCAGGACGAGCAGGGCGTACGGCACCGGGCGTAGCCATTCGTTTGTGGCATGAGGGGCAAATGCGTGCTTTGGCACCATTTGATCCGCCGGAAATTGAACGCACCGATCTACGTCGTCTATTGATCGATATGACGCTCTGGGGTGTTAGTGATCTGGCGACACTCCCGCTCCTGGATCAGCCGCCGGCCGCAACGCTCAAGGAAGCCTATGACAGTCTAATCCGATTGGGCGCGCTGGACCGTAAGAGGCAACTCACCGGATTAGGTAAGAAGATCGCGCAAATTGCGCTACCCGTGCCGTTGGCCGCCATGATCTCCGCAGCGACCAGTGCGTCAGACGCTGTGTATCGCGCCAAAGTCGCTTTTACGATCGCTGATCTGGCCTCCACCAGTCGCGAATTGGATTTGGAGGCTATGGTGCGAGACCTTCAAAAAGGGCGTTTCGGCAAACGCGGACACGCGGTGAGCCAACGCGCTTTAAAGCTGGCCGGTTCACTGAATTTGCCGAAGAAGGATGATGCAATTGGAACGGTCGGCCAGGTTCTGATGGATGCTTTTCCCGATCGGGTGGCTATGAGAAGAGGCGCACAGGCGGGCAGTTTTTTGATGGCCAATGGTCGTGGCGTTCAAGTCAATGAGGAACACCCTCTGGCGACCGAAAAGTTTTTGCTTATCGTCGATGTCACAGGCTCTGCAGCGAAGGGCCGTGTCACCCTTGCTGCCCCTTTGGCGCAGCGTGATATCCAACAGGCGCTCGCCAAGCAGTTGGAAGAAATTGTTGCCCTCAAACCGACCGAAAATGGCGGCTTGAGCGCCCGCCGCGAAATCCGGCTGGGTGCGCTGACGCTTTCATCGACACCCGAACCGATTGCACCGGGAGAGGAGTTGGAGGAAGCGCTTTGTGGTCTCGTCATGTCACGGGGGCTCGGCCTGCTGTCGCTTAAAGACATCCATCAGGCGCTTTGCGCAAGGCTCAACTGGTTACACCGACACCAAGGTGCTCCCTGGCCCGATTTTAGTGAAGATGCGTTGTTGTCGACGATACACAAATGGCTGAAACCATTTCTGGCGGGCAAGACTTCACTGGCCCAATTGTCGTCAGACGAGCTTCGCGCGGCGTTGCTCTCGCGCTTGCCTGCCGACCTGCAGTTTGGCGTTGAAAAGGCGGCACCTGAAACATTTCAATTGCCGACGGGTCGTGTTGTGCGCTTGCGTTACGAATTGGAAAGGGCCAACCCGGTCCTCTCCGCGAGGGTGCAGGAGCTTTTTGGCCTAAACGTCCACCCCTCAATATTGAACGGCTCCATCCCGCTTCGCATTGAGATGCTGTCACCCGCGCAGCGCCCGATCCAGATGACGCTGGACTTGCCGGGTTTTTGGGCGGGCAGTTGGGCAGATGTGCGAAAAGAAATGCGCGGCCGTTACCCAAAACATGTCTGGCCGGAAGATCCCGCCAATGCATCTGCGACGGATCGCGCCAAGCCACGAAAATGACTGGTATTTTCAGAACTTGGCGCCATATGCGTCCCATGGTTGATACAGCGATGACAGCGCCGGCAATAAGAGGCGCAACAGGTAGTAGCCGCCAATCGCGTCTTCGCGTGTCGACGTTGACCAACACGCGATGGTTGGCAATTCTCGGCCAAGGCATCGCGATCTCGGTTATCGCCGGTTACTTCAAATTTCCGTTTCCGGTCATCGCTTGTACATTGCTGTTGGTTCTGTCGGCGCTTTTGAATTTGGCTTTGATCTGGCTTTTTCCGGCCAATCAACGGTTGGGACCATCCAGTGTCTTTACTGTGCTTGTTTTCGATGTCTTGCATCTGGCATCACTTCTTTACCTGACAGGCGGGCTGGAGAACCCGTTTTCCGCGCTTATGATCGTCCATGTGGTCATATCGGCCGCAACGCTTCCCGTTGTGTTTACAGGAGCGCTTTGTGTTCTGGTGACGCTTGCCGCGTCGGCGCTTGCATTCTGGCACTTTCCGCTACCTTGGTACCCTGAGGCTGAACTCGACTTTCCGCTTATCTTTGTGTTGGGCATGTGGGCCGCAGTACTGTCGTCCATACTCTTCAGCGCGTTTTATATTCACCGGGTCGCCGATGAAGCCCGCAGTTTGGCAGATGCGCTCAACGAGGCGGAACTTGTGCTGCAACGCGAACAGCACCTTTCTGCCATCGATGGACTGGCTGCCGCTGCCGCTCACGAACTCGGCACCCCCTTGGCGACAATTTCGCTTGTCGCAAAAGAGATGGATCTGGCGACGGCAAATGACCATGATTTAAAGGATGATGTTCGCCTGTTGCGCGAACAGGCAAACCGCTGCCGTGACATCCTCTCGCGGATTGCAACGCTGAACACATCTTCCGAAGCACCGATTTCGCAGCTTACCCTTATAGAAATGGTGGAAGAGGTGCTTGAGCCGCACCGCAACCTTGGTGTTGCAATTGATGTTACCGCCAAAAGTGAGGGCGAGATGCCAGTATTTGTCCGCAGTCCCGGCATACTCTACGGCCTCGGCAATCTGGTTGAAAATGCCGTTGATTTTGCCACATCGCGCGTGGAGATCGATTGCTCTTGGAACGATGCGGTTGTCGCCATTAAAGTCAGCGATGATGGTCCCGGCTATGGCGTCGATCAGCTGGAACGATTGGGTGAGCCTGATGTGTCAGCCACGCGCGGGCCGCAACGCGCAAGGGAGGGATCGGAAGGCTTGGGCTTGGGCATATTTATTGCCAAAACGCTTCTTGAGCGTACCGGCGCTCGGCTGGAATTTTCCAATAGCGGGAGGACTGGAAAAGGTGCAATTGCCCTAATTCAATGGCCTGCGTCATCCAGTGCGATCCGCTCTGCGTAAAAGATGTTGAAAGGTGATAAGATGTTACAAGCAGCTGAAAGAACCGAGGATAGTAAAATAGATTTGGGAACCGACCGGACCATGCTTTTGATGGACGATGATGTCCCGTTTCTGCGGCGCATGGCGCGTGCTTTGGAAGCGCGTGGCTTTGACGTGACGACCGTGGAGACAGTGGCCGAGGGACTTCTTCAAGTGACCTCCAATCCGCCCGCTTTTGCAGTCGTCGATATGCGCCTTGGCGATGGCAACGGTCTGGACGTGATAAAAGCGCTACAAGCCAAAAGGCCGGATGCAAAAGCCATTGTCCTGACAGGTTATGGCAATATTGCCAGCGCTGTGAATGCCGTGAAGTTGGGCGCTGCGAATTATCTGGCAAAACCGGCTGACGCTGACGATGTGGTAAACGCATTGGCCGCCCCGCCAGATGAAACACCGCCTCCGCCGGATAATCCGATGTCAGCGGACCGCGTGCGCTGGGAGCATATTCAGCGTGTCTATGAGATGTGCGATCGCAATGTTTCCGAAACTGCGCGTCGGCTGAACATGCATCGTCGGACACTTCAGCGAATCCTAGCCAAGCGTGCGCCGCGTTAGGACTTAAACTGTCTTGTCGGCGGCAGCCCATTCAGCCGCCATGAGACGTTGTGATGCTGCCCGTGCAAAGCGAAGTGTCACGGCCTTTCGCCGAGCCGCGCTAAGCGGCTTGCCTTCCAATGGCGGATCAATGATCTCGGCACCAAAATGATCGGCAACAATAAAGCCGGTAGCTGCGGGAAAGATCGTTCGCGGCACCTCCGGTAGCGAAGCAAACGCAAATGCATCGCAAAATTCCAGATAATCTTGCCACTTGTTGTCGGCACGCATGTCCTCGACCGACGACTTGATTTCAATGATCCAGATGCGCCCATCTTTGCTAAGCCCCGCCAAATCCGCGCGGCGACCGTTGGCGAGCGACAGCTCCGGCAGAACCGCAAAACCCTTTTCTGACATCATCAATTGAACGCCACGGCGAACCCGCAGCGCCCGATCCGATTGTCGACGATCAGTCAAAGGGTGCGAAAAGGGAGTTGCGGAAACCAAAGGCATAATGAATTTAATCATGATTTGGGGCGTATGCGAACCCGAACTGTTGTAGCCAAGTGACGGTTTGCACCGCTCGATGATAAAAAATGGCTTTTTCGAGGCATTCGTACTGGACAGTACCATCACGCATCAAATAACGCTTACACACTTGGCGATTTTGGCACACAGCGGATGCGGGATAGGAATATGTCTATACGGATGATGGCGACAGCCATAATGGTGGCACTGGCAACAGTTTTAGCCGGCTGTACAACAACCACCACAAACTCTACTTTCTTCTCCGGCGCTTATGCTGGTAAAACAGACGGCGAGTTCACCCTGCCGCGCATACCGGTATCGAAAGTGCCGCGCAAATATCGCCGACAAGTCGTAAGTTATGAAACCAAGCACCGTGTTGGCACCATCATTGTCGATACACCGAATCGCTTCCTGTATCTCGTTGAGCCCAATGGCAAAGCGGTTAGATACGGTATCGGCGTCGGCCGCGATGGTTTCCGCTGGTCCGGCACCGCCAAAGTGGGCTGGAAGCGCAAATGGCCAACTTGGACACCCCCTGCTGCGATGATCGGCCGCCAACCGGAACTTGCAAAATATCGCGGTGGCATGAAGCCCGGCTTGATGAACCCGCTTGGCGCGCGCGCTCTTTACCTGACACAAGGTGGCCGCGACACCGGTTACCGCCTGCACGGCTCGCCGGAGTGGTGGTCAATCGGCACTGAGGCATCATCTGGCTGCATCCGGTTGATGAATCAGGATATTGTTGACCTGTATGATCGCGTTAAGCCGGGTGCCAAAGTGGTTGTCCTGAAACAGCCATAACCCCAAATAGACATTTCATGACAACATGAAAAAAGGCCGGGTTCATCGCCCGGCCTTATGTATTCGATCTTCGGTGGCGGCTTATATGGCCTCGACCTGTTGGACTTCTGGTATGAAATGCCGCAACAGGTTCTGAATTCCATGTTTCAAGGTCGCGGTGGACGACGGGCATCCGGCACATGCGCCTTTCATCCGTAAAAACACGACGCCGTCCTTATACCCGCGAAAAGTGATATCGCCGCCATCTTGGGCCACTGCCGGGCGAACTCGCGTTTCGATCAACTCTTTGATCGTGGTGACAATGTTCTGGTCGTTGGAGTCGAAAAACTCTTCGCCTTCTTCATTGGTCGCGCCGCCGTCTGCGCTATCCATAACAGGTAAGTTGGCGGTAAAATGTTCCATCAAACCAGCAAGAATGGCAGGCTTCATATGTGACCAGTCGAAAGAATCGTCTTTGGTCACAGTGATAAAATCATACCCAAAAAACACACCTTCCACACCATCGACATCAAAAAGGCGAGTCGCTAGCAGCGACTTCCCGTCGGCTTCATCCTGATCGCGGAAGTCAGCGGTGCCCATATCCATCACAACCCGCCCCGGAAGGAATTTAAGGGTCGCCGGATTTGGCGTTGTCTCGGTTTGGATAAACATCAGATGCCTCGAAGTTTAGAACAATTCCAAGTTAGGGTTTGTGCACCATGCGTTCAAGCCATTAATTGCCTCAACACACCATTATGCCAGGCAGGCGATATCCTCGTCCGACAGATTGGCGGGCACAACCGTGACCGGGATCGGGAAGGCCGCGCCGCGCCCGGCGACTGAAGAAACCAATGGGCCGGGTCCGTCTTTGGAAGGGCTGGCAGCCAAAACCATGATTGCGATTTCCTGATCGTCCTCGATCAGTTGGTGGATTTGCTCGACCGCCGTGCCTTCGCGTATCACTTCTTCGGGAACAGTATTGACGGTGTCACGTGCCAGTTCAGAGTATTTTGAAATACGGCGCTGCGCTTCCGCCATCGCCTCTTCGCGCATCACCTGTTCAACGCCGAGCCAATGCTGGAATTCGCTCGATTCGATAACATAAAGGAGCACGAGGCCGCCACCCGTACTGTCCGCGCGGCGGGCTGCATAAACGACAGCACGCTCGCATTCCGGCGTTTCATCGATAATAGCCAGGAATTTTCTGCGGTGCCCGTCGCGGGTCGAAAGGCGTTGTTTCACCATGACGTCTTGTGTGGCATGTCGATGAGAGCGCTGCAAGCACTTGGATCAGCCAAGGTCAGTTGCTCAATCCGACAATATCGCGAACATCAGACATGGTCTTGCCCGCGATCGTCGCCGCCCGCTCGGCGCCGTTCTTCAAAACGCTGTCTATGTATCCAGGATCGGCCGATAGACGCCGCATCTCGGCTGCCACCGGACTTATCTTTTCAACGGCCATTTCTGCCAGCAAAGGTTTGAACTCGGAAAACGGCTTGCCACCGACTTCACCAATCACGGCAGCGATGTCCATGTCGGCCATGGCGGCGTAGATTCCCACCAGATTGGCGGCTTCTGGCCTGTTTTCCAAACCCTCCACGTCACTCGGCAAGGGTTCCGGATCAGTTTTGGCCTTACGAATTTTCTTGGCGATATCGTCGGACGTGTCCGTTAAATTGATACGCGACATGTCGGAGGGGTCAGATTTTGACATTTTCTTTGTGCCATCGCGCAAGCTCATGATCCGCGTTGCCGGCCCTTCGATAATCGGTTCTGTTAGCGGAAAATAGCCGGTCACCGTCTCCCGCCCCACTTCCATTTCAACGCCAATATCCAATTCGCCAATGCGCATGGAATAGTCATTGTTGAACTTTTGGGCGATGTCCCGTGTCAGCTCCAAATGCTGTTTTTGATCGTCACCGACAGGCACCTGGGTAGCGCGGTAAAGCAGAATATCAGCAGCCATGAGGGTGGGATAGGCAAACAGGCCGACCGACGCGTTCTCCCGGTCCTTTCCGGCCTTCTCCTTGAATTGTGTCATGCGGTTCAGCCAACCCATGCGGGCGATGCAATTGAAAACCCATGCCAATTCAGAGTGTTCCCGCACCCGGCTCTGGTTGAACACAATATGCTTTTCCGGGTCGATACCGCTCGCGATATAGGCCGCAGCCACACTGCGTGTCGCATCCTGCAAAACCAGAGGGTCTTGCGGCACCGTGATCGCATGCAGATCGACAACACAATAGATGCAGTCACGGCTATCTTGGAGCGCAACAAATTTTTTAATGGCGCCAAGGTAGTTGCCGAGGGTCAGATTGCCGGTGGGTTGAACCCCCGAAAAGACCCGGGGGTAGAATTGATTTTCGGACATGGGAACTGCGATCTGTGAAGTGTCGGGCGGCTTATGACAGGGGCCGCGGTTTGGTTCAAGGCGCTTGTCGGTTGCGGCGTAACGCAGTGCGCAACAATTTAGGATCGATACCTCCCAAGGCGATCGCCGCAACAAGGTAGACAAATCCACCGCCCAAAACGGCACTGACCAATAGACCAAGACGTAAAAGAGGGCCACCATCGATGAACATCGCGGCGGTATAGTGATCATAGCCCATCAAGAACCCAGCCATAATGGCGGTGGACATGATGATCATGGCCAAGCGTCGCCATGTGACCGGCTCAACAGCAAAATCATTGCCCCGGTTCAGGGCCA
Organism: Pseudomonadota bacterium; assembly: GCA_039822005.1. Classification (GTDB taxonomy): domain Bacteria; phylum Pseudomonadota; class Alphaproteobacteria; order Rhizobiales; family Rhizobiaceae; genus JBCBDX01. Next base: position 259,104 of record JBCBMZ010000001.1, read on the forward strand.
GCGCGAGCAGGATCGCGTTCACCCATCCCGCCAGGCTAGTCGCCAGCGCAATGCCCACATGCCCGATATAAACAAACATGATCAAGCTGCCGACGGCGTTCACAATCAGCGAAATCAGGGAAAACCACATGGGGGTTTTCATGTCCTCGCGTGCGAAAAAGGCAGGCTGCAGGATTTTGATCAGGACGAAAGAAGGTAGCCCCACAGCAAACGCGGCCAATGCCGAAGCTGTGGCAACAGTTGTCTCCGGCACGAAAGCGCCCCGTTCATAAAGGACTGCGACAATTTGCGATGGGATAATAAACAGAGCCGCTGCGGCGGGGATCGTCAGACCCATGCCGAACTCAAGGCTCTTGTTTTGAAGCGATCGAGCCTCGTTCATATCGCTGGCCGAGAGCGCGCGCGCCAGTTCAGGTAGTAACACCACACCAATAGCGATTCCGACAATGCCCAGTGGCAGCTGGTAAATGCGATCAGCAAAACTAAGCCATGAAATCGCATTGTCTTGCTGAGATGCTATGATCTGCCCGACAACAATATTGATTTGCACTATCCCACCGGTCAGCGCAGCTGGCGCCGCCAGAGCCAGCAGGCGCCGGACTTTGGGGGACATTTTCGGGCGGCGCGGACGAAAAGCAAAACCAACCTTTTTTAACCCGAAGATCAGTACCGACAGTTGCAAGACGCCGGAAACAACGACAGCAACCGCAAGAGCCATCCCGGTTTCGCGAGCCGGTAGCTCCCACCATGCGCTTGCTGTCAATGCGGCAATCATGACGATGTTGAGCATCACCGGCGCAATGGCCGCGATAAAATAGGAGCGGAACGAATTGAGGATGCCCGACATCATCGCCACCACCGACATGGCTGCCAGGTAGGGGAACATGATCCGGGCCAATTGTGATGTCAGGTCGAATTTGTCAGGCGTATCGGAAAAGCCGGGTGCTATAATCGTCGCCACGAGAAAAGGCATGAATGCCATGGCAGCGACGGTAACTGCCAGCAGAACGAGCAGTAGCGCCGACACCACATCGCCTGCAAATTTCGCCGCCTCCTCCCGACCGTTTGTTTCCACCTCCTTTGCAAAAAGGGGAACAAAAGCCGCGTTAAACGCACCTTCTGCAAAGAGACGCCGGAACAGGTTGGGAAAACGAAAAGCGGCATAGAACGCATCGGCAACCGGTCCAGCCCCCAAGATCGCCGCTATCATGGCCTCCCGTACAAAACCAAGCACACGGCTTGCTGACGTTGCTGCACCGACGCTTGCAAATTTCGCAAACAGGCTCATGCCGCCCTGCCGCTGCGATCGCTTCGTGCTTCCATCAGCCGCAAGAGAGCGCTGCGGATACGTGCTTGGCGACCGGGATCGACAATTTTCTGGCCAACAAGATCTGTCACATAAAAACTGTCGATAATTCTCTCACCAAAAGTCATTACGTGAGCAGAGCGGATATCAAGCTGGAGACCCGCAATCAACTCGGTCAGTTGTGACAGGAGCCCGGGCCTATCCAGTCCTTCTACCTCCAGTACCGTGAACATATTGGAAAGTGAGTTGTCGATAGCAACCTTTGGCGCGACCCGGAACGTTTTAGGCAGTTTCTTTAATTGATGTGGGCGACTGAGAAGGGTGGGCGTGTCCAGCTTGCCGAGCAGCATGTCCTCAATGTTTTTTCCGATGGACCGAGCGCGTCGCAATTCATCATCGTCATCTTTGAAAGCCCGGTGAAGCTGGATGATGTCAAGGGCGCGTCCATCGGATGTGGTGAAAATCTGAGCCCCATCAATTTCGGCCCCTGATCCCGAACAGGCGGCCGCGACGACTGAAAGTAATCGCGGATGATCCTGGGCCAGTACCACAATCTCTGTGACTGCCTGGAAGGAGTTGGTGTTCACCATGGTTGCCAGTGGCACACCTTCCTCGTTGGCATCTTTTATGAACTCGGCGTGGCGCAGCTGATCTTCAAGTGAGACTGATAGAAGATAGTTGTCATAGTGAAGCGCACCGTAGCGAACGGCCTCGTCGCCCGGCCAGTGCGCCAGATGGGACACCAGTTTTTCTCGCAGATTGCGCGCGCGTTCGCTGCGGCTCGAGGGGGAGAAGCCACCGGTCAGTGCAAGCTCCGCCTCCGAATAAAGGGTCCGCAAAAGCTGTCCCTTCCACCCGTTCCAAACGCCGGGGCCGACCGCGCGAATATCGCATACGGTCAGGATGAGAAGCAGCTTTAGCCGGCGGGTTGATTGCACAACGCCGATAAAGTCTTCGATGGTTTTGCGATCAGACAGATCGCGGCTTTGCGCAATCATACTCATCGTCAAATGCTCTTGAACAAGCCACGCCACTATCTCAACCTGATCGGGATTAAGGCCGAGCCGTGGACAAAGGCGCCTAGCGACCGCAGCCCCCGCGGTTGAATGGTCCTGCGGCCTGCCTTTGGCGATGTCATGCAGAAGCAGCGCCACATAGAGAACCTGCCGGTCCTGATCAGACAAGTCAGGGACCAGTTCAGCTGCCAACGGATGTTCCTCTTTCAGCACGCCGGATTCGATCTTGGCGAGCGTGCCAACGGTTTGGATGAGATGCTCGTCCACCGTATAAGAATGATACATGTTGAACTGCATCATCGCGACAATTTTGCTGAAATCAGGAATAAACCGACCAAGCACGCCAACCTCGTTCATGCGCCTCAGATTGATCTCCGGATCATTGCGCGATGTTAGAAGGCTGAGAAAAAGCCGGTTGGCATTGACGTCTTTGCGGACAGTTTTGTCGATGCGTTTGAGCGAGGCTCGCGCCAGCTTGAGCGCATGTGGATGATATTCCAGTCCGAAACGCTCGGCGATGTTGAACATCCGGATCAGATTGACCGGATCTTTGTCGAAGACATCATCGTCCACCACATTGATCCGCTGGCGGTCGGCCACGAAATCCTTGATACCGCGAAGCGTTGTCTTGCTGCCGCCGGAAAAAGGCAGCGCTGCCAAAAGACTTGAGAGCATCGGTGCCTGCTTGATTTCCTGATCTTCAAGGACGGCTGAAAAAATACGCGTCAGATCGCCCACATCTTTGGTGACGAGGAAGTAGTGCTTCATGAAGCGTTCCACGTCCTGCAGATTGTTGTGGCTTTGGTAGCTGAGACGCCGTGCGAGCGCACGTTGTAGATCAAACGCAAGCCGCTCTTCCGCTTTGCCTGTTTCAAAATGTAAATGACATCTAACGGTCCAGAGAAAGTCTTCCGACTTCACAAAAAGGCGCAGCTCATCCTTGGCCAGAACGCCAACTTTGACCAAATCCTCGCGGTTGCGGAGCTGGTAGGTGTATTTTGCGATCCAGAAAAGCGTATGAAGGTCCCTCAGACCGCCTTTCCCCTCCTTTACATTAGGCTGCAAGACATAGCGGGCTTCACCCATTCGCCTGTGGCGCAGGTCACGCTCGTCCATCTTTGCCTGAATGTATTGAGCGGCAGTGCCGCGCACGACATCGCGTTGAAATCGCTCCATGAGGGTTTCATAAAGTGCATCGTCGCCGGTCAGATGGCGCGCTTCGAGAATAGACGTGCAAATGGTGGGGTCTGTTTTGGATAGCTTGATGCACTCATCCACCGTGCGGGTCGCATGACCCACCTTCTGCCCAAGATCCCACAAAATGTAGAGAATGTATTCTGTAACCTGCTCACTAAGCGGCGTTTTTTTGTACGGCAGGAGAAAAAGCAGATCAATGTCCGAACCAGGTGCCAGCGTGCCCCGACCGTAGCCGCCAAGTGCCACCAGCGTGAGCTTTTCCCCCTTGGATAAATTGCTTGCCTTGAAAACTTCGCGGAGGGCAAATTGATAAACGCTTTGGATGATCACATCTTGCAGGTCGGATATCCGTTGGGCACACTTCACGCCTTTGCCATCTGATAAAAGCAGGCGTTCAGCTTCCGCGCGGCCATGAAGAAGTGTGTCTTTGAGAACGGAAAGAACCTGAGCGCGCGCTTCGAAAGAAGAGGCATCGCCGTGACTTTCTGCGATCTCCGCAAGTTGCTTCTGCAGGAAATCGGGATTCACAAGCCGTCCTTTTTTGGCGGCGATAACGGTCATCACAGCCTCTCCGTCTTGTTGGTCAAAAGTCCCTTTAGGCGATAAAGTTCCTCCAACGCTTCGCGTGGAGACAAATCATCGGGCACCAGCTTTGAAACGGCATCGGCGAGTGCGGATTGCGGGCCATCGCGTTTGGCTTCGGAAACCGGTGGGGCAATCGAAAAGAGCGGCAAGTCATCGATCAGCGTGTCAATCTTGTTGCCACTGCCCTGCTGCTCCAATTGTGCCAGGACGTCTTTGGCCCGCGCTACGACCGCATGCGGTAGCCCGGCCAACTTTGCCACCTGAAGCCCATAGGAACGGTCAGCCGATCCATCCGCAATGGTGTGCAGGAAAACCACATCACCATCATGTTCTTTTACTTGGATGGTAACGTTGCGCATGTTTTCAAGCTTGGACGACAGCGATGTCAACTCATGAAAATGGGTCGCAAAAAGAGTGCGGCATTTGTTTTCGCCATGCAGATATTCCACCGTCGCCCACGCAATCGCCAAACCGTCATAGGTCGCCGTGCCGCGCCCGATTTCGTCCAAAATAACCAGAGACCGATCTGTTGCCTGATTGAGGATCGCGGAAGTCTCCACCATTTCAACCATAAAGGTGGAACGCCCCTGTGCCAAATCATCAGACGCGCCGACGCGGCTGAATAGCTTATCCACGACACCGATTTGCGCCGCGCCTGCCGGGACGAACGAACCCGTCTGGGCCATGATCGCAATTAGCGCGTTTTGGCGCAGGAACGTCGATTTGCCACCCATATTGGGGCCAGTAAGCAGCCAGAGCTTGCCGCGTTCCATGCCGTCGCTGGGTGAAAGATCGCAATCATTGGCTACAAAGGGCGCCGCTGCACGCCTGCGCATCACCTGCTCAACGACCGGGTGCCTACCGCCGGTAATCTTGAATTGCCGCTCGCTGCAAATGATCGGGCGGCAATAGCCTTGTTCTTGCGCCAAAGATGCAAAACCCGCGGAAACATCAATGACGGCCAGCGCATGCGCGACTGTTCGAATATTGTCGGCTTGATCAACGATTGCGATGCGTGTTTTTTCAAAAACATCGAGCTCGATGGCCAGCGCTTGTCCGGCTGCATCGGCGATCCGGCTCTCCAGACCGGCAAGTTCAGTCGTTGTGAACCGCATGGCGTTAGCCAATGTCTGGCGATGGATGAAGAGTGCTTTAGCCTCGTCGCCCTCGGTCAAAGCCGCCGCGTTCTGCGCCGTCACCTCGATAAAATAACCCAGCACGTTATTGTGCTTGATCTTTAGCGATTTGACCCCGGTGTGATGCGCATAGTTGGTTTGCAGGCCGGCAATCACCTTGCGCGATTCATCGCGCAGCGCGCGCAACTCATCCAGCTGTTCTTCAAAGCCCCGCCTTACAAAACCGCCATCGCGGGCCAGCAACGGTAGTTCTTCCGCCAGCGTTTGTGACAACTGTTCGAGCAAAGGGCCCGGCAGCCGCTGATCCAAGATGTCCAAAGCTTTCGTCAACTCGCCTTCAACGGTCGAACCTGACAGATCACGGTAGAGCTGAGAGGCGGCCTCAATGCCATTTTGGATGGCTTGCATATCGCGCGGCCCGCCCCGGTTAAGCGCCAGACGAGAAAGCGCACGCGGCATGTCAGGGGTGGCTTTAAGGCGAGCCTTTAGCCTGTCGATCAATTCGCCGTTGGCCAATAGCCATGAAACCGCATTGAGGCGCTCGTCCACGGTGGCAACATCGGTCGAAGGTGCGCGCAGCCGCTCCAACAAGAGCCGCGCGCCGCCCGCTGAAGCGGTGCGGTCAATCACCTTGTAGAGGCTACCGTCTCGTTTACCGCTTAGCGTGCGTTCCAGTTCCAGATTGTTGCGCGTAGCGCCATCAATAAAAAGCGTGCTGGCTTCCGTATCGCGCTGCGGGACTTGTAGGCTGGGACGCTCGGCAATCTGTGTACGCTCAATATAGGCTGCAACGCCGGCTGCAGCCGACAATTCGGCGCGCGAATATTCGCCAAAGCTGTCCATGGTCGCAACGTCATAGAGCGAAGCAAGCCGCCGCGGTGCTTGGCTTGAATCAAACAGCGTGGCGGGTAGTGGATGAACCATCAACCCAAAACTGTCCCAAACCGCGCGCAATTTTGGATCATCAAAAAGGGTTTGCGCGCAAATGATCTCCCGTGGCGCGATGCGCAATAGGTCGGACACAAGCCGTTCTTGCTGGCTGCCAAAGAGTCGGAAAGCACCTGAGGTGATGTCCACCGCGGCGATGGCAATTTCCCCATCGGCTTTTGCACGTGCCACACAGGCGAGCCAGGCCGTATCGCTCGGATCAAGGAGCTTTTCTTCAGTAATGGTCGCAGGTGTTACCAAACGCGTCACATCGCGTCTGACCACCGCTTTCGAACCGCGTTTTTTCGCTTCCGCCGGATCTTCAAGCTGTTCACAAACAGCAACCCGAAAACCGAGCGCAATGAGTTTTTGCAAATAATCATCGGCGGCATGGACAGGGACACCGCACATGGCAATGTCCTGGCCCGCATGTTTGCCACGTTTGGTCAGCGTGATACCGAGCGCCCGCGATGCTTCCTCGGCATCTGAGAAGAACAATTCATAGAAATCGCCCATCCGGTAAAACAAGAGCGAATCCGGATTGGCAGCCTTGATTTCCAGAAACTGCGCCATCGCCGGGGTAGCACCGTCGGCAGATGGCAGCGCTACGCGCGGCGCTTCCTGGCGGGAACTTGCCTGAAAAGGTGCCTGATCACGGGTTTGACCTTGTAAATCCATTCTTGGAACGATTTCCTCGGCAAAAAACAAACAAGGGCGATGTGATTTACACCCAACGTATTAGCGCATTACAACGCCAGCGCCGAACGAAGCAAATAAACACGGCGAATGTGGAGGAACGTCCCCATGAATCAACGCATCAAGCAGGATTCAGGCAAGTCCGGGAAGAAGGGAACCGTCGTGGACGAGGCCGAGGCGCTTGATTTTCACGCGCGCGGGCGGCCAGGGAAATTGGAGGTTGTGCCGACAAAGCCGATGGCTACACAACGCGACTTGTCGCTCGCCTACTCGCCCGGTGTTGCGGTGCCCGTGAAGAAAATTGCTGAAAACCCGCAATCGGCTTTCGACTATACCGCGCGCGGCAATATGGTGGCCGTCATATCCAATGGGTCGGCCATTCTCGGCCTCGGAAATTTGGGCGCTCTGGCCTCAAAACCGGTCATGGAAGGCAAGTCCGTATTGTTCAAACGCTTTGCCGATGTCGATTCCATCGATCTTGAAGTCGATACGCAAGACACTGACGAGTTTATCAACTGCGTGAAGCTTCTCGGGCCATCGTTCGGCGGCATCAATCTGGAAGATATCAAGGCACCAGACTGCTTTATCATCGAAGACCGGTTGCGCGAGCTGATGGACATCCCCGTCTTTCACGATGATCAGCACGGCACGGCTATCATCGCCGCGGCCGGTTTGATCAACGCGCTGCATCTGACAGGTCGCGACATTCGCGATGTGAAGATCGTCTGTAACGGCGCCGGTGCCGCGGCGATTGCTTGTATTGAGCTCATCAAGTCCATGGGCGTGCGCCATGAGAACGTCATGCTGTGCGATACAAAAGGTGTCATATATCAGGGCCGTGCGACGGGCATGAACCAGTGGAAGTCCGCACATGCTATTCGCACGGACAGGCGGTCATTGGCCGACGCCATGGATGGTGCCGATGTGTTCTTTGGTCTTTCTGTCAAAGGTGCCATTGACAAGGACATGGTCGCCTCAATGGCCAAAAACCCCATCATCTTCGCCATGGCTAATCCTGATCCGGAAATAACACCGGAAGAGGTGGCTGAAGTGCGCGACGATGCCATCGTAGCGACCGGGCGGTCGGACTATCCAAATCAGGTCAATAATGTGTTAGGATTTCCTTACATATTCCGGGGTGCCCTTGATGTTCAGGCGACAACCATCAATGACGCGATGAAGGTCGCCGCCGCACGCGCTCTGGCCGAACTGGCTCGTGTTGACGTGCCCGATGATGTGGCGATTGCCTATGGTGGCACGCGGCCCAAATTCGGACCCGGCTACATTATCCCCGTGCCTTTTGATCCGCGTTTGCTGTCGGACATACCGGTGGCAGTTGCCAAAGCTGCCATGGAGAGCGGCGTTGCGCAAAAGCCTATCGAGGATTTCGACGAATATGCACGACACCTAGCCGGTCGTCGTGATCCGGTGGCGGCCACTTTCCAGCGCATTTATGAGCGCGTGCGTCGCAATCCAAAGCGCATCTTCTTTACCGAGGGTGAAGAACCGCAGGTGGTTCGCGCCGCGGTGTCCTATGTGAACCAGGGGTTGGGTACAGCCATACTTTTGGGACGCGAGGAGCTGATCGCGAAGGCGGCGCACGACGCCGGGGTTGATATCGAACGCGATGAAGTCGAGGTGGTGAACGCGCGACTTTCAGACCGGGCAAAAGATTATGCCGCAGCGCTCTATGATCGGTTGCAGCGCAAGGGTTACCTCTTTCGGGACTGCCTGCGCATGATCAACAATGACCGAAACATTTTTGCGGCCAGTGCCGTCAAAGCTGGCGATGCCGATGGCATGGTGACCGGCGTCACCCGCAACTACGCCACCGCCTTGGCTGATATCCAGCGCGTTATTGATCCCATGCCGGGCCACCGTATCATTGGTCTTTCACTCGTTTTGGCACGGGGCCGCAATGTTCTGGTCGCCGATACGGCGATCCATGATATGCCCACGGCGCAGGAGTTGGCGGAAATTGCGACCGAAGCGGCCGGGATGGCGCTAAAACTGGGCTACCAACCACGTGTGGCGCTGTTGGCCTTTTCCACTTTCGGGCAGCCACAGGGAGAACGGTCCAATACGGTGCGCGATGCTGTGCAAATCCTCGACAACATGGATGTCAATTTCGAGTATGATGGCGAAATGTCTGCCGATGTTGCGCTTAATGCCGAAGTCATGGCGCAATACCCATTCTGCCGTCTGAGCGCGCCGGCCAATGTTTTAATCATGCCTGCCTTCCACTCTGCATCCATCGCTACCAAAATGCTGCAGGAGCTTGGCGGGTCGACGGTTCTGGGGCCATTGCTCGTGGGATTTGAAAAGTCGGTGCAGATCGTCTCATTGACGTCTCGGGACACTGACATTCTCAACATGGCTGCCGTGGCAGCCTATAATGTCCGCGATCTGGATGATGAGGACGGAGACTAGGCTAGGCGGCGAAACGGCGCGCATCCTCACCGTAATGGTCGATGTAGCGCCGGCTGATATTCTCAATCGGCAGGGTGACGAAAACGTCTATGGAGTTGAATGCCTTGTCGACAAGCGCACTCGTTGCGAAGTGTGCGCCAAGACGAAGATAGCCTTTGATCAGCGGGGGCAGTTCAGCGAGGGCCGCGCGTTGCTTGACCTGCTCGGCGGACAGCAGGTTCGTGGAAAACGCTGTGGGCCCGACGGCTTCGACGGCCCACGCTTTTTCACTGGCGGCGAAATGATGCAGGAACGAGAGCCCTTGCGCGAACTCTTCCGGCTCCGTGCCGCCAAATGAAGCGCAGCCCATCATCACGTCAATGGCATGTTCGCGGCAATAAGCCCAAATACCTTGCCATAACAGCTCAATCGTGCGGCGCCCACGATACTGCTGAAGGACGCAGGAACGACCCAGTTCCAGAAAGCGTCGCCCAGGATTGCGCTCCACCAGCGCCTCTACCGTGAATTCCTGTGATGAGTAGAAACCTGCTTCAAGGGCTTTGTCGTGCGGTAAGAGCCTGTAGGTTCCCACGATTTGGTTTTCGATGGGCGCGGGGCGTTCGGTATCAATGACGATCAAATGGTCGCACAAATCATCAAACCGGTCCCGGTCCTGTCCTGTTGCAAGGCTCCTTGCGTCATTGAGGGCACCAAATTCCTGGTGAAAAACGGCAAATCGAAGCGCAAATGCTGCGGTCAATTGCGCGTCAGTTTGGGCGAGTGCGACGGTCAGGCCACCAATCTTGCCCAGGACCCGGTCTCGCTCATATTTATCGCGCGCCACCATGAAACTTTTGCCGTTTTGCTCAGTTCGCTGCCACGAACATGAAGTAGCAGGCTTTTCGACAATGCCAAGTTGTAAAATCAACGCATCATAAAAGGCTGAATCGCTGCGCAATATCTTTGAACTGCGAGGCTTCAAAAGGTTTTGTCAAAACAGCCTGTGCGCCGATGTCGAAGAATTGCCTGCGCGTTTCCTCGCTTTCATCGGCCGTCAGCCCCACGATTACCACACGCTGTTGGCCCAGATCATCTTCCAAACGCCTGATGCTGCTGATCACTTGGAGGCCATTGGTTTCAGGCATGTGCAGGTCAGTGATTACAATATCAAAACGCCCAGGTTCAAACAGCGACAAGGCCTGTTGGCCGCAATTGGCCAACATCACGGCATGGCCTTGGCTGGTCAGCAACCGATTGGCAAGGATTGCATTGATCTCATTGTCTTCAATCAGCAGAATGCGCAGCGATTTGTCTGCTTCAACTATTGTTGGCATTGGGGGTGTTGCATGCAACGGCGTGTCTTTCGCCTCATCGGTCAGCACGCGAACGAGGCTCGTTTCTCGAACCGGGCGGGTCAAATAGCCATGCCCGTTCGCTTTGGCCCGCGCGCCAAAGGTCCCACGCTGCTTGGGTTCAATCAGAACGATGGTCCGCGCATCGATGTCAGAAACCGCGCCGCGTTCGAGGATATTCTCCTCGGTCCGCCGCATATCGACCAATACAGTATCGGCGTCAACGCGATCGGTGATTTGCGCACCGGCATTTTCTATCATTTCCTCCAGCAACCGCTTTTCCGCACCGCTGTCCATGTCGATGTGGATGCGCCGTCCTGTGAGGTTGGAAACAGCGGGCTGGTCAAAGACGGTTGGAACCGGATCAACCGGCACTGTAACGGTAAACCGCGCGCCGCCGATCGGTGAGTTCCCCACCGATATTTCCCCGGACATGTTGTCGACGAGCCGTTTTGATATAGCAAGTCCGAGACCTACCCCTTCATTGTAACGGGTTGTCGTCATGTCCAGTTGGTGAAAAGGCTCAAAGATCTTCATCTGATCCTTCTCGGCAATTCCGGGCCCCGTGTCATCGATGACGACCGAGAGCTTTCTGTTTTCCATTGAAAGCGCGACGCTGACGCCGCCCCTATCGGTAAATTTGACCGCATTGCCGATAAGATTAAACAGCACCTGGCGCAGAGCCACGGCATTGACACAAATAATCTCCGCAACCGAAGGCAGTACCCGCCAGCCCAATTCGATGCCTTTTTCGTGCGCGCGACCCGCGAGCAATTCGCTCACACCGGCCACACAGGTACGGATATCCAAATGTTCATTGGTCTGCGGAAGCGCGCCGCTGCCCTGTTGGCCGAACTCAAGCAGATCATTGACCAAAAGAAGAAGCGCTTGTGACGACGACGTCATGGCGTCCACATAATTGCGCTGTTCCGGTGTCAGCCGCGTGTCTGTCAGCAGTTTGCCCATACCGATAATACCGTTGAGCGGCGTCCGTATTTCATGACTGACCATAGCCAGAAAGCGGGCTTTTTGTTCATCCAGACTGAAATTGGCTGCCTGCGCTTCGGCGCGCACCCAAGCCGCGTCCTGATCTTCCTCGCTGGGAGACGGAACAGTATGATGCTCGTTGGTGGCCTTGTGCGTGTCACTCATCATGCCACTATGCGCGGAAACGGTTAGTATCCCGTTTCCGCGATCGACTGTTATCGATGCTATAAAACGCTTATTGGGCCATATCGACGATCACGCGTCCGCGCACTTTGCCGTCCAAAATGTCTTCGGCCGTCTGAATGATGTCCTCAAAACCGATTGTGGTTGTAATGGAGTCGAGTTTTTCGGCGTCCAGTTCCGCAGCAAGGCGCGCCCACGCCGCTTCGCGGCGCGCGATCGGGGCCATCACTGAATCGATGCCCAAAAGTTTGACACCGCGCAAAATAAACGGGGCGACTGTCGTTGGAAGATCCATTCCTTGCGCAAGACCGCACGCGGCAACAGCGCCGGAGCGCTTTGTCTGTGCAAGGACGTTGGCCAACGTGTGCGATCCGACAGAGTCAACACCGGCGGCCCATCGTTCTTTACCGAGGGGTCGTCCCGGTTCTGAGAGTTCAGCGCGATCGATAATTTCGGCCGCGCCAAGCCCTTTTAGATATTCCGCCTCGGCCGGACGACCGGTAGACGCTAGAACCTCATGGCCGAGTTTGGAGAGCACGGAAACGGCGACGGATCCCACGCCGCCCGATGCGCCCGTCACAACAACCGGACCGTCACTCGGCTTGAGCCCTGCATCCTCAAGTGCCATGATGCAGAGCATGGCCGTGTAGCCCGCTGTGCCGATACCCATCGCGGTTTTCTCTTCCATGCCGCCCGGCAAGCCGACAAGCCAGTCACCCTTGACGCGGGCCTTTCCGGCGTATGCGCCATAGTGAACTTCACCGACCCCCCAGCCGTTCAAAATGACCTTGTCACCGGGCTTCCAGTGATCATGGTCGGATGATGCGACGGTGCCAGCGAAATCAATGCCGGGGATCATCGGCCAATGGCGCACAATGGGAGAGCGTCCCGTGATCGCAAGGCCGTCCTTGTAGTTGACGGTTGTGGCGGCAATGTCGACGATAACGTCGCCTTCCATCAGATCACTCTCGGTGATCTGTTCCAAGGCTACGGATTGCTTCTTGTTTTCGTCGCGCGAAACCATGATGGCTCGAAATGTGTCGCTCACGATTGTCCTCCCTCGATCAAGCTGCGGCAACGTGGCCATATGCTATCGGTTGGTCAATCCTCTTCTTGGTTTTTTGCCGCTTCTGCCGCTTTGCCGCGGTTCCAGATCAGTATTTCGTTCAAGAGGACCAAGCCGGCACCCACCGTGATTGCCGCATCCGCCAAGTTGAACACGGCGAAAGACCAACCGGGCAAATGGAACAGGAAGTAGTCAACGACATATCCAAGTCGAACGCGGTCGATGAGATTGCCGATGGCTCCGCCAATGATCAACGCAAAGCCGGCGTGAGCAACCCATTGGTCTTTTGGGCTGATGGCCCAAAGCCAAGCCACAAAAATGGTAACCGCCAAGGCAACACCAATCAGCACCATCGGCGATTGGCTGTCAAACATCGAAAAGGCGATGCCGAAATTGTGGGTACGGTAGAGTGAGAAAAACGGTAACAACTGATAGGGTTGTTGAAACTCCATCATGGATTCGACCAGCCATTTGATTAACTGATCACCGACCACAAGGCCTGCTATCAGAGTCAGCGCGGCAGCAAGGCGGCGGCTCATGATAGCGCCTGCTTGGCGGGCCGCAAATCATGCTCCCGTGCCTTGAAGAGACAGATAGCGGTCGCGATGGCCAGGTTAAGTGAGTCGGCAGTTCCGGCCTGTGGTATACGCACAAGATAGTCGCAAGCGTCCACGAGCGCTTCGGTCAGTCCCGCTTGCTCGTTGCCCATCAAGAGTATGGTGGGTTCGGTTGTGTAGTCGGGTACGCGGAAATCGACAGAGCCTTCCAGATGTGTGCCCACGATCAAACCGGCAAACCGTGATGCCATTTCCAAAAAGTCCGCCTCGGCAAGCGTGACAATCGGTTTTGCAAAAATCGATCCCATCGTTGCCCGCACGGTCTCGGTCGCAAACGGATCGGTGGTGTCGCCAATCAAAATGACACCGTGTGCACCAAGAGCATCAACTGTGCGAACGATGGTCCCCAGATTGCCAGGATCGCGCACCCGATCCAACGCAACCCATGCACCAGGTTCCATGTTCAGGACATCCTTTGTCGTACCCCGTTTTTGCTCCACCACAGCGCATACCATTTGCGGATTGTCGCGGCGGGCCAGCGACGCGAGCGCTTTGTTTGAGACGAGGAGGGTATCAATGCCTTTGGCCACGCAAAGGCTGACAAACTCGGAGACACGTTCCTCGCTTGATGCATTCTTGCCGACGATGAGCGTACGAACGGACCATCCGGCCGCTAGCGCATCAACGACCAGTTTGTGTCCCTCGACAAAGAAGGCATTGGCTTCGGTTCGCACACGTTTTTTCTCAAGTGCTTTTATGTCCTTGATAATCGTGTTCGACGGCGAATCGATTTCTTTGATCCGGCCGGGTGCCACGCTCCCAATTGCCCTGCTCTTGTCCGCCATCAGGTCCGCGTCCACCGGCTGAACATAGAGCTTGAGAGTTTGCGACCGCCGCTTTCATCTTCGAGCACCAGTTCGCCTGACGTGACCACGCCCACCGGATCAAAGCCTGTCATGGTTTCCATCATGATTTCATGGATGGCAAACATGGAACTGCGGATCGCATAGGCGGTGAGCGTCATCATCAGTGCCTCACGGTTTAAGAGCGCCCGGCAAGCCGCTGCCATGGCGGGCAGATCGTCAAAAAGTTGCCAAACTTCGCCATTGGGTCCCCGACCGTAAACCGGCGGATCAAGCAAAATAATGTCATAGCGGTTGCCGCGACGCCCTTCGCGCTCAACGAACTTCATGGCGTCTTCGCAAATCCAGCGGATTGGTTTGTCGTCAAGGCCCGCAAGTTGCTGATTTTCCCGCGCCCAACCGATTGCTTTCTTTGAAGCATCCACGTGGGTCACTTGTGCGCCATGCGCAGCCGCATAGATCGAGGCAATGCCAGTATATCCAAAAAGGTTCAAAACGCGCACTTGGTCGGGGTGTCCGGCATTCTTGATGCGTGTTGCCATGTCGCGCCAGTGCGCCGCTTGCTCTGCGAACACGCCAACATGGCGAAAGGCCGTAAACCGGCCAAAATAGGCGATGTCATCGACTGCAGTTGCCCAGGTTTCACCCGTTTCGGGGTTATGCATGCGCCAACGGCCCGCCCCTTCCTCATCAACGTCGCCGGTAAAGAACGCATCTGCCTTTTCCCAACTTTCTTTCGGCAGCGAAGGTGGCCAGATGGCTTGCGCTTCCGGCCGTATGAGCGTCATGGAGCCGTATCGCTCCAATTTCTGACCGTGACCGGTATCGATAAGGGCAAAGTCATCGCTGTTTGCCGTTTCGATGATCGCCGGTACGACCGCCTTCGGTCTTGAACCATGGCGCTTTGCCGGAAGCGCGCGGGCAGGGCCGTCGCCAGACCGCGTCAATATCGCCGGCTTGGCGTGCTTCGGTTTTGGACGAAAAGGCGTTTTTCCGCCGGCCTCTGGCCGTTTTCGTTTGGACCGCGCTGTCGAACTACCGGATCGTGCTGATTTTACCATGCGGCCCCTATGAACCATGCTATCAGCCCTGCCAAGACACCTTCGGGTCTTGACGCGCCTTGCCGGGTTTGGGTTATTACCGGATCAATCAAGGGCAACGGGAAGCGAAAAACATGGCTGAAACTTATCGCCACAATGCCGGAATCGTATTTTTCTGGGGTCTGATCGTTTGCCTCATCCTGGCGATCATCGTCTATTTGATCGGCTAAAGCTGCCGATCAGTTCGTCATAACCAGCGAGGACCCGGGCGTACCTTCGCGCTCCGCTTTCTTCTTGGCGTCCTCTACTTCATAGCGAAGTTCATCGGCTTGCCGTTTGAACTGCCGTTCTAATTTGCGGTGCTTGCCCTGGGCAAACCAAGTGGCAACACCACCTAGAACAATGCCGATAGCCATCGCAGAAAAAAGCCAGACAAACATGGGCGCAGACCACGTCATCGCCGGGTTACCCGGATTAATAATGTCGAGACTGATCGGCACACTCGCACGGTTTGCCACTGCAAGGGAAACCAAGGCAATCGCAACCGGGATCGTGAAAAAGACGAGAACAATACGCCGCAGCATGTGTGTTTCCCTAATTATTGGCGTTCAAGCGGTCACGCAGTTCTTTACCCGTTTTGAAAAATGGAACCCATTTCTCGTCAACAGAAACCTTTTCGCCGGTTCGCGGGTTGCGCCCTTCCCGGGCCGGGCGCTCTTTGATTGAAAAAGCGCCAAAACCCCTCAGCTCGACCCGCTTGCCTTCCGACATGGCTTTTGTGATCTCTTCGAGCACGGAATTGACGATATTTTCCACATCGCGATGGTAAAGGTGCGGATTGCGATTGGCGACAATTTGAACAAGCTCGGATTTAATCATCAGGAAGCCCCGTTAGTTGCTCCCAACGTGCCAAATGGACAATAGCCCGTCAAGGAACACTCGCTCCTGAAAACGCGCCGCGGCGCCCGCTTGGTCGGCAATACCAAGCATTTCAAGCGTCGCCTGCAACAGGAAGTTGGTAGAACTGGTACTATCGGGTCTGTAAACGACAAGATCGAGATCTTCATCGACGCCTTGTTCCGTTAGCCATGTGCGCGCAGTGTCCAATCCGCCCAACTCATCGACCAAGCCCAGTTCGAGCGCTTGACGGCCGGTAAAGACAGAGCCATCGGCCAAGCGAGTAATGGTTGCCGTATCAAAACCACGCCGTTCTGCAACAAGTGCCTTAAACCAATCGAACGTGTCCAGTATCATCGCGCGGATACCTTCTTCGGCGCCAGGAGGTGGCGTGCCAAAGTAATTCGGCTCAGCCTTCTTCGGGCTCGATTTGATCGAGCGCATCTCAATGCCCCAATCCTCCAACAGCCCATCCACATTCGGGTACTGGAAAATTACCCCAATTGAACCGACGATGGAATTTTTGCGGGCAACAATGTGATCGGATGCGACGGAAATCATATATCCGGCGGACGCGGCCAAATCTTCGACTTGAGATACTGTCGGTTTTTCTTCTGCGACCTCGCGAATGAGTTCGTAAATGGCTTCGCCACCGGTCGTGGTGCCACCAGGTGAATCGACCGAGATAATTACCCCTTTGACACGTGGAGATGATTTGATTTCATCGAGCCGCTGCAACAAATCGCGGTCGCTGGAAATCGTGCCACTAACTTTAATGTGAGCCACATGATCGCGCGCTTTTTCCCCGAAGCTGGTTGGACCCAGCGCCAACAACGTCAGGAATATGACGGCAAGCACAGCGGCAGAAAGCGCCAGTACCCGCCAAAAACCAAGCCTTCGCCGCAAACGTTGCCTGTCTATCAAGTCGTCGATACGCACGCCGTCCATCAAAAATCTCTCCAATCAAAACTGTTTATGTTCGTTGCGAAAAAAAATCACCACAATTAAGGCGTTGGGATAAATTTATGCCGTAGTCTTGCAAGTCAATGTGACTGGAAATGGCGAACGCTTTGGAAAACCCGATTTTACAGGCAAAACGTGATGCCGCCTACCTGTTGGCGCAACAGCATTCTGCCTTAATTGGCATTTTGCGCGTTGCCGTGCCGGCCATGGCGATCGCCTTGTCCTTTGCTTTGGTATTGGCGCTTGTCATGCTTCGGCCGGGCGCCATTGCCGTTGTTTCGGGCGTGCAACTGGAGAAACTGACTATCGACAATGGCAATCTGGTGATGTCCAACCCGCGATTGGAGGGTATTGCCGATGGTGACCGGCCTTACATCGTTGAGGCGGAACGTGCCGTTCAAGCCGGACCCACCGCCGATATGATTGAACTGGAGAAAATCACCGCCGAAGTTGAGATGGATCAGGATTTGACCGGTACTTTAAAGGCCGCTTCGGGCACATTTGAACGCGAGGCTAATCGGCTGCGGTTGACTGAGGAGTCGGTTTTTACCCGTTCTGATGGTATTGAAGCTGTCTTTCAGAGTGCCGACATTGAGATCGATAGTGGTAGTCTGACGTCAGATGAACCGGTCAAGGTTCTGCAATATGGGCATCAGATCACTGCCGGCTCAGCATCATTTACGGAAAATGGCAAACGGTTGGTTTTTGGAGACGGCGTAAGAGTGACCATAGAGCCGTCGCAAGAGGCCGACACCACAGGAGCGACACAATGACCAAATGGATATTGAACAAACGGATATCGCGCAGCTTTCTGTTCGCCTTGGCGACCGGCGTTTTGACAATTGGTTCGCTGGCTCAAGATGGAACA
The DNA here is from genome assembly GCA_039822005.1 of Pseudomonadota bacterium. GTDB lineage: Bacteria > Pseudomonadota > Alphaproteobacteria > Rhizobiales > Rhizobiaceae > JBCBDX01. The sequence continues at coordinate 277,152 of JBCBMZ010000001.1, forward strand.
GGGTTTTCTTTGTCAGGAAGTCAACCGGTTCAAATCGATGGTGACCGTTTGGAAGTCCTTGAAGATCAAGGCCGCGCTGTTTTCGATGGCAACGTCAAAATTGTTCAGGGTGACACCATTGTAAGGGCCGGCAAGCTGGTCATCCACTATGTTTCCGCGGGCGCGGCAGATTCAGCAGTGCCAGGCGCGTCGGCGATTGACCGATTGGTTGCGTCCGGCGGTGTGAACATCCAGCGCGGCGGCCAGATTGCCACCGGTGATACGGGTACGTTTGATATGGCCACTGAAGTTTTTACGCTGACCGGAAAACGCGTCACTTTGTCGGACAATGGCAATTTGGCAACGGGTTGCACATTGGTTGTTACCATGAAGGACAGCCGCTCGCGACTTGAAGGGTGTGGGAATGAGAGCACAAGACCCACCGTGCTTATCCAACCGCGCCAAGAGACCAATTGATTGGCGATGTTGCAACGGCTCCGCGACAAGCTGCGCCCTGAGGACAGCACCCTTTCCGGAAACGACCCGCTTGCCGGGCGCGATTTGACCGGGACGCTGATCGCACGCGGCCTTACAAAGAGTTATCGCGGTCGCCGCGTGGTGGACGGGGCGAGCATGGCCGTGCGTGCCGGGCAGATTGTGGGGCTGCTCGGTCCCAATGGTGCAGGCAAAACCACAAGTTTTTATATGGTCACTGGGCTTGTGCCTGTTGATGAGGGCCAAATCCTCATTGACGGGCGCGATGTCACCCAGATGCCAATGTATCAGCGCGCCCGTTTGGGTATTGGATATTTACCCCAGGAAGCTTCCATCTTTCGGGGCTTGAGCGTTGAAAAAAACATCCTTGCGGTGCTTGAAGTCGTTGAGAAGGACCGCAAGCTGCGCCGCTACAAGCTCGACGCACTGCTTGACGAATTTTCCATCGCCCACTTGCGGAAGTCGCCGTCAATTTCCCTGTCCGGCGGTGAAAGAAGACGCTGTGAAATTGCTCGCGCACTGGCGGCCGACCCGTCCTTTATGTTGCTCGACGAACCTTTTGCCGGCGTTGACCCGATCGCCGTGTCAGACATTCAAGGGCTGGTGCGCCAGTTGAAAGAGCGCGGGATCGGCGTTCTGATCACCGACCACAACGTGCGCGAGACCCTCGGATTGGTCGATCGTGCCTATATTATCCATGCCGGAAAGGTGCTGACGACCGGCAAGCCGGACGAAATTGTTAACAATCCGGAAGTGCGCCGTTTCTATTTGGGTGACCATTTCCGCCTTTAAACGACTTTGGCACTCGAATTAGCAAAGTTTTCCAGCTAAGAGCCTTGCAAGTATCGGGCCAGTTTTGCCCGAATGTGTACCTTATGGAGGCGAAATGGCGTTAAGCGCCCGGCTCAATCTGCGTCAATCGCAATCGATGACGATGACGCCACAATTGTTGCAGTCAATCAAGCTGCTTCAATTGACCCATATTGAGTTGCAAAAGTTTATCGGCGAAGAAGTGGAACGCAATCCACTTCTTACCCAAGAGGAAGTGCCACGATCTGAACGCGGCGCATTGGCTACATCTGGCGAGGAATCGGTACAGCCGCGTGATCAGGATGTTGCCGTTACCATCGTGAGTGGACAGGTGGACAGCGCAAACAGCGCCACGCCCCTTGAAAATGTGTACCCCGACGAAGCCAAGGACGAAGGTACGAACTTGGGCTTAAGCGCGAAATCAGTTGGCGGCAAAGACAGCCAGCTTGCGTCTGGCGGTGACGCTGAAATTGCAGCCATCGAAGATATCACCGCCAATCCGGTGACGTTGCGCGATCATGTGGCCGATCAGATTGCTTCCCTTGGACTGTCTTCCGCCAAGTCGTTGATCGCCGCCGAAATTGCCGATCTAATCGATGAGCGCGGTTTTGTGGAATTGGACACCAGCGCTATGGCCGAGCGTCTTGGCTGCGTTGAAAATGACGTCGAAAACGTACTTCTTGAGCTGCAGTCAATCGAGCCGCCGGGCCTGTTCGCGCGCAATTTGGCTGAAAGCCTTGCTCTACAAGCGCAGTGGGCTGGCCGTCTTGATCCCGCCATGGCGATCGTTCTGGAGAATTTGGAGTTGCTTGCAGTGCGCGATTTCAAAGCTCTTAAACGCCTGTCCGGACTTGATGAGACCGACCTTTTTGATATTCTCAATGAAATCAAGGCAATGTCGCCTCACCCGGGCCGGACATTTGAGGATGAACCCACCGTTGGGGTGGTACACGATGTAACCGTTTCCGTTGCCGACGACGGTGGATGGCGCGTGGAGCTCAATCCGGATGCTTTACCGCGGGTATTGGTCGATCGGGACTATCACACCATTTTGTCGCGTGACGCGCGCACCGACGATGAAAAGAAGTTCGTATCCCAGTGCTTTGCCGATGCCACATGGCTGGAGCGTAGCCTTGATCAGCGCGCTTCCACGATCTTGAAAGTGGCCAGTGAAATCGTGAAACGACAGGACGGTTTTCTGACCGGGGGCGTCCAAGGTCTCAAGCCTATGACCATGCGCACGATCGCGGACGCCATTGATATGCATGAATCAACGGTGAGCCGTGTTGTTGCGAACAAATATATTCTCACCCAACGCGGCTTGTTTGAGTTCAGATATTTTTTCACCGCATCGATTGGTTCATCCACAGTGGATGGCGATGATCATTCATCAGAAACCGTTCGCCAGCGTATCCGTCAGATGGTGGATGCAGAAACCGCCAATGCAATTCTGTCCGACGACGCGATTGCCGATGCGCTTAAAGCGGAGGGGATGGACATTGCGCGTCGCACGGTCGCGAAATATCGAGACCTTTTGCACATTCCATCATCAGTTCAGCGACGCCGCGAGAAACGGGCGCTGGCCAATGCGCAGCTGGTGGACGTTTGACATGAAAAAACTGCGATCCACCCCTTGATGGCTTTTCATCGGCCCGCAATTGGCGCAAACTTTCATCCCACCTAACCGGTGGCGGGTAAAAAACAGTTTGAGGAGTGGAAATGACGTTACGTGTATCGGGAAAACACATGGAAATCGGCGATGCGTTTCGGGCCCGCATTGAGGATCGTGTGGATGAAGCGCTTGGCAAATATTTTCAAGGCGGAGCAAACGGACACGTAACAGTTGAAAAGTCTAAGGCTGGATTCACCACTGATTGCGTCATGCATCTGGATAGTGGCGTGATGTTGCAGGCGACAGGCGAAGCCCAAGATCCGCAAGCAAGCTTTGAAGCAGCTGCGGAACGCATCGAAAAGCGCCTGCGTCGCTACAAAAGGCGGCTGAAAAACCACCACACAGATGAAGCTGCAGCCCGCGTAGAGCAATATGCGTACCGGGTTCTGGAAGCTCTGCCGGAAGAGGCAGAAGAAGATGAGGAGCCTGAACAGCAGCAGGACTTTGCACCGGTTGTGGTCGCCGAGACGCGCATGAACCTTGCAACAGTGCCGGTGGCGACGGCGGTTTTGCGGCTAGACCTACAAGATAACCCGGTATATGTGTTCCGGAACGCAGCGAGCGGTGCGGTCAACCTTGTGTATCGCAGAGCCGACGGCAATGTCGGCTGGATCGACCCCGCTTCGTTGGAATGATCTCCGATTGATGCCGGGGATGTATTGAAGTGAATATCTTAGTGGAAGATCCATGGATCTGGCGACATTTCTCGACCGGCAAAGTGTCCTTGTTGATTTGGAGGTGCCCTCCAAAAAGCAATTGCTGCAAGCACTTGCCGATCATGTGGGTGAAACAAAGCTTCTGGATCAACGTGAAGTTTTCAACACTGTCTTTCAGCGTGAAAAACTGGGCTCCACCGGTGTCGGCGGGGGTGTTGCCATACCACACGGCAAATTTCAGTCGCTCGACCGGATCGTAGGCTATTTGGCCAAATTGCGCACGCCCATTGAATTTGACGCGCTTGATGATGCGCCGGTCGACTTGGTTTTTCTGTTATTGGCGCCCGAAGATGCTGGTGCAGATCATTTGAAAGCGCTATCACGCATCGCCCGGGTTTTGCGTGATCCTGGCCGTGTCACGCAAATTCGAGCGTCATCCGACGCTGGCACGATCTACGAATTGCTGACCGAAGCGCCGACGTCAAACGCCGCCTGACATCTCAGATTATCGGATCCGCAAGTTCGTTTGCGGATCAAACAGGAACGCTCGATTTGGATCAAATGCGGCTTTGTAGGCTGAATTGAACTTCAGTCCGTGGCCTTCCGGCAATGCGATGGTCAGTGGAGCTTCGCTGTCAGCGCCATGATAGCCGTAGGCGACGCCGCCCAAATCTTCGATCACGTCGACCAAGATGTCCATTTTGGCGGTACCGGTGGATGAAAAATGTTCCGGCCGGATACCAAGGATCACCTTGTCGCCTTTGGACAGTTTGGTTTTACAAGGTACCTGTGCCGCCGCACCGCCAAATTCCGAAAGTATCACTTTCGCATTCCCCTTTGCGTAGGAAGAGACTTCGGCGTCAAGGAAGTTCATTTTTGGTGAGCCGATAAAACCCGCCACAAACTGGTTGTCCGGGTTGTTGTAGAGTTCGAGCGGCGCGCCGACCTGCTCAATCTTGCCGGCGCGCAGAACGACAATTTTGTCAGCAAGCGTCATGGCTTCCACTTGGTCGTGCGTCACATAGATCATGGTCGCACCGAGGTCATTGTGCAGCTTGGCGATTTCCAGACGCATTTGGACGCGCAATTCTGCGTCAAGGTTTGAAAGCGGCTCATCAAAAAGAAACACATCCGGTTCCCGAACAATGGCACGGCCAATGGCTACACGCTGGCGTTGGCCGCCGGAGAGCGCTTTCGGCTTGCGCTGTAAAAGCTGATCGAGGTGCAAAATGTCGGCCGCCTTGCGCACCCTCTCATCGATCATGGTTTTCTCAGCACCCGTCATGCGAAGACCAAACCCCATATTTTCTTCAACCGTCATGTGCGGGTACAGCGCATAGGATTGGAATACCATGGCAACGCCACGCTCAGCCGGTTCCACGTCGGTCACATCGCGGTTTGCAATCTGGATGGTGCCGGAAGAGGCATCTTCAAGCCCTGCCACTAGTCGCAAAAGCGTTGACTTGCCGCATCCGGAAGGACCGACAAAAACCGCAAACTCACCCTTGTTGATTTTCAGGTCAACGCCATGGATGACGTCGACCTGACCAAAGGACTTTTTAAGCGCATTGAGTTCCACTTCGGCCATTTCGAGTTCCCTCACATCGTTTCAGGCACGCGGCCCTAGTTTAATTCCAATATCTGAATTGATCTCATGTGCTGCCTCGATCACTAGCGGAACCCATTGTTCCAATTGCTGGCGAGACACCCGGTAGCTGGGTGCGGTGACGCTTATGCCACCGACAAAGGATTTGTCGGGCGAATGGATAGGCGCAGCCGCGCAGTGAATGCCGGTTTCATGTTCTTCATCGTCGAATGCGAACCCTCTATCAGCAATAATGCCAAGTTCTTCTTCCAAGGCCTGAGCACTCACAATGGTCTTGGGCGTAAAAGCGTGAAAACTCAGACTGTTGACGCGTATCCGCATGTCAACATGTGGCAGTATTGAAAGCGCCGCCTTGCCGACGCCCGTGCAGTAAGCTGGCGACGCCTTGCCGATTTGACTGTGCATGCGCACGGCTTGGCGTGATTCAACCTTGTCCAAATACACAACCTCCAGGCCTTCAAGCACACCAAGGTGCACCGTTTCATCAGTTTGCCGGTGAAGTTCGCGCAGATGCGGCTCCGCGATTTCTCGGAAACGGTTGGAGGCCCAAGCCGCAGAAGCAAATGTTAGCAACCGGTAACCAAGAGCGTAGGAATTGTCAGGATTGGTGCGCACCAGCCCTTCTTTCATCAGGTTTGAAAGATTGCGATGAAGCGTGCCAGGCGGCTGTCCGATCATGTTGCGAAGGTCTCGGAAACGCACTGGCTGACCAGCGCGCGCAATGGCGTCCAGCACGGCGATAGCCTTGCCGAGTGTGCCTGTTGACGCACTCTCATCCATTACAATTTCCTCCCGGGCCACCCTTCTTTTGCGGGTTGACTCAAACATATTGATAATCCAATAATTTCAAATAGTCAAACGAAGTTCCATTATATGGAACAACGCTTGACCAATTTGCGTTGGTTCTTGCGCATCAATTTAGCCGGGCCGTGGGAGTGGCTTGGTGCTTTTGGGAGGAAAAACAGATGAATTCCATCATCAAGAAGTCATTGTTGGGTCTTGCGGCGTCCGCACTCGTGGCGACATCTGCATTGGCCAATGAACTTACAATCACCTACGACGATTTGAATCCAGCGCCGAAAGAGGCGTTTGAGGCTGCCGTCGAAGCTTTTAAAGCGGCTAACCCCGACATTGAGGTGACGGTCAACATCACGGATCGTGAAGCCCATAAAAACACAATCCGCGGCGCGCTGCAGACCGACTCGCCAGACGTCATTGCCTGGTATCCGGGCAACCGCATGGCTCCGTTTGTTGATGCCGGCCTGTTTATGGACATCTCTGACTTGTGGGCTTCCGATGCCAACCTGTCCACAAACTTTGAGGCGATCAAGCCAACGATGTCACGTGATGGCAAGCAGTGGGGCGTTCCCTACTCCTACTACCAGTGGGGCGTTTATTACCGCAAAGACATTTTTGATGCGCTAAACCTGTCTGAACCGACCACATGGGACGAAATGCTGGCCGCTTGCGATATGATGAAGGCCAATGGCGTCACACCGTTCACCATCGGCACCAAGTTCCTTTGGACGGCGGCAGGCGTGTTTGACTATCTCAACCTGCGTACAAACGGCTATGACGTGCATAACGCACTGACAGCCGGTGAGGTCAAATACACAGACGAGCGCATCAAGCAGACATTCGCCAATTGGGAAACAATGTTGGAGCGCTGCTCATTTGTTGACAACCACGCGACCATGAGCTGGCAGGAAGCCCTGGCTCCGTTTGCTAACGGTGATGCTGCCATGTATGTGATGGGTAACTTTGCCGTTGCCGGTATGAAAGACGCCGGTCTGACGGAAGATCAGATCGACTTCTTCCAGTTCCCTGAAATCACGCCGGGTCTGCCACGTGCGGAAGAAGCGCCAGCCGATGCATTCTTTATTCCAGCGAACGCACGTAACGTGGACAACGCCAAAAAGTTCCTGTCCTTTGTCTCACAGCCAGAGATTCAGTCGGCTTGGAACAAGACGCTGGGTCAGTTGCCACCAAACTCGCAGGCCGAAATCAACGCTGATGACAAGTTCATCGTGGAAGGTATGGCGACGGTGTCCACCGCCGCTGGTCTTGCTCAGTTCTATGACCGTGACGCCCCGGCTGCCATGGCACAAGCGGGTATGGAAGGCTTCCAGCGTTTCATGCTTGACCCAAGCACCAAAGACGAGGTGCTTGCCGAACTCGATCGCGTTCAGGGCGAAGTCTACTAAGCTTATCTGATCAAAAGATCGGGCACCTTTTCCGGTGCCCGTTCTTGCGCCTGCGCCCGCAGGTGCTTGGGCCTGATTTGCCAGACAAGCAGACCCAATCACGTGCGGGCCAGATCGGGAGGAGAGGTCATGGCAGTTGCTCAAGCGCCTTATGGTGCAAAGCGCCACGCAGACCGGTATGCGACCAACATGCCTACGGTGCTCGTTTCCGGCGCGTTGTTTTTGTTCACGGCTATCATGCTGTTTGCGATTGTTGATCCGGGCGTTGTTCAAGAATGGTTTGGCTATGATCAACGGCGCGATGCGCGGGTTCCCGCCTTTATGGTGCGACTGGCCCTGCTGATTGGTTTTTTTGCCTCCGCCTTTTACCTGATCACATCGACAAGCTATTACAAACGCAACCGCATCAAGCTGGCACCATGGATTTTCGTTTCCATCGGCCTGCTGTTTTTTGCCATCTATGTCATCTTCCCGATCTTCCAGTCCTTCTCCTATTCGTTCACACGTTGGGATGGATTGCGTGATGTGAACGGCAATTGGACGGGGGAGTGGGTCGGCTTTCGTAACTATGCCGCCCTTTTGGAAGACCCCAATTTTTATACATCGCTTTGGAACAATGTCCTTTGGCTTGTGCTCTACATGCTGGCGGTCCCCATTGGCTTGGCGATCGCTCTGTTCCTGAACCAGACGGTCAACGGCATCCGGATTTACAAGTCGCTCTTTTTCTTCCCCTTTGTGATCAGTCAGGTGGTTGTCGGCCTGATTTTCTCGTGGGCCTATAATCCGGAATTTGGTCTGGTCGCCGAGGTCTGGGGCTGGTTCTTTTGTGAAGAGCGGATCAACATAGTCGGCAACATGACAACAGTCTGCTCGGTCAATCCGCCGTCCATTTTGGGGGATGAAAATCTGGCGACCTACGGGATTATCCTTGCCGGTCTGTGGCCACAAATCGCCTACTGCATGATCCTGTATTTGACAGGCCTGAACAATGTGGCACCCGACCAGATTGAGGCGGGACGCCTCGACGGGGCCAAGGGCTGGAAGATGCTTTGGCACGTGATTTTGCCGCAACTGAAACCCGCGACGTTCATCGCGGTTGTCGTCACCGTCATCGGGGCACTGCGCTCCTTCGACATGATCGCAACGATGACACAAGGTGGCCCATTCGGTTCCACCAACGTGCTCGCTTACTACATGTATGATCAGGCGGTAGGTGAGGGCGTCGGTCGCTATGGCTACGGGTCGGCAATTGCCGTGGTCCTGTTCGCGATAATGCTCGTCTACATCTCCTATTTTCTTTGGCAGATGTACCGCGATGAAAAGGAGGCACACTGATGTTTCCCCGTCCGATAGAAAAAGCTTCGACCGGTGCACAATGGACCTACAAGGCTGCTCTGCCCATTGCCTTGATTGTCTGGCTGTTGCCCCTGCTCGCCATCTTCATGACGTCGATCCGTACGGCCGCCGATATCAATACCGGCAATGTGTTCGGCATACCAACAGAGTTTGCCTTTTTTGCCAATTATTGGGAGGTGCTGTCGCGGCCAAAGGCGCTCGACTATATGGTCAATACACTGATCATCACCGTGCCGACCGTCATCATCTCCGTCGGCCTTGCTTGTCTGACGGGCTACGCGCTGGCGATCTACCGGTTCAGGTGGGCACTCCCGCTTTTCTTTGTCTTTGTGGCCGGCAACTTTGTCCCGTTTCAGATTCTCATGCTGCCTGTGGTTGACCTCTCCACACGTCTTGAAATGATAAACACGGTGCCAGGCCTCGTTATGTTCCACGCCGCGTTCCAGACCGGGTTCTGTACGCTTTTCATGCGCAACTTCATCAAGGCACTACCATTTGAACTAATCGAAGCAGCGCGCATTGAAGGGGTCGATGAGTTCAAGATCTTCTGGCATCTGGTTATGCCGCTTGTAAAACCTGCCATCGCGGCATTGGCCGTCCTGATTTTCACCTTTATCTGGAATGATTTCTTCTGGGCTACCGTGATGTTGCAGGATGACTCAAAGCTTCCAATTACCGTTGGCGTGCGCACCCTCAATGGTGAATTTGTGCAGCAATGGCAGCTCGTCTCGGCTGCTTCTCTTCTGGCTGCCGTGCCGCCTGTGATCATGTTCTTTGCGATGCAAAAGCACTTTATCGCTGGCCTCACGCTAGGCGCAACGAAGGGGTGACTTCGTTGCACAATCTTGCCAAACGAGGCGACGATATCTCTGTCGAGTGCTGGCGCTTGGATGCCGCCGACAAAACCGCCGCCTTTGCCAGTTTTGATAGCGGCGTACCAGCGCTTGTCCACTTTGGACGGCAACTGCCACCTGATGAAAAGCTGGAGCAACTCGCCCTGCTCTCCATGCCCAATATTGCGGGCGGACAGTTGGATCCTGTGGTGCCGCTCACGTTGCTACCCACTGCCATGGATGGCTGGCAGGGAAATCCGGGCGTCAAGCTGACGGATGTCCGCGCGCCGAAGTTGAAGCTGGAAGCGGGCGCGCGCGCGCAGCAAACGCTGGCCTTCCAAATTGAAGGTGATGCACGCCTCGCTATCGAAGTCTTTCTGTGCCCAACCACCGGGCTGATGAAGGTTTCGCTGACACCCATCGCGGGGCACTTTAGCTGGCTTGCAGCGGCCATCCCGATCCCTGCCCACATGCCGCGGATTATTGATCATGGTGGCCGCTGGTGCGGTGAGTTTCAGCGGCAGGAGCAACGCTTTAAGGTGGGGCGCCATGTGCGTGAAAGCCATGAGGGCCGAGCCGGTCACGCGCATTTTCCGGGGGCGATTTTTGCCTCAGATGGATGCGGTGAAAATAGCGGTGAATGTTTGTTCACCACTCTGAGTTGGTCAGGCGGGCATCGCATGGTGGCCGAGCAAGTTCCTGATGGCCGCCGCCAAGTGCAATTGGGCTTCACGGACGGGCAAAGCGATACGACCCGCGAAGTGTGGATCGGCTACTCTGATGCCGGCTTTAATGGCGCCTCCCGAGCGATGCACGCGCATGTGCGCGCCACTGGCGTTTTGGCGAGCCGCAAGGTCCATCGGCCTGTCCACTATAATTGCTGGGAAGCAGTCTATTTCCGACATGAAATGGAGGAGCTTAAAGAGATCGCGTCGATCGCTGCTGATTTGGGCGCGGAACGCTTCATCCTTGATGATGGTTGGTTCAAGGGGCGCAACGACGACACCAGCTCACTTGGGGACTGGGTCGTTGACCCTAACAAATACCCTGACGGTTTGCATCCTTTGGTGAACCATATTATCGGCCTCGGCATGGAGTTCGGCATCTGGTTTGAACCGGAAATGGTCAATATGGACAGCGATCTTTACCGTGCCCATCCCGATTGGGTTTTGGGGCCGGAAAACCAGCCGTCTGGGCGTGGACAATTTGTTCTCAATCTGGCCAAGTCGGCAGTGACCAAATACCTCTATGATGCCATTGCAGCCGTCTTGACCGAGTATCCGGTTACCTACGTCAAATGGGACCATAATCGCACTCTCACAGGTGGTGGGCCCGAACAGGTCGAAGCACTCTATGGCTTGCTGGAAAAGTTGACGAAAGCCTTCCCAAGTGTTGACTTTGAAAGCTGCGCATCCGGCGGTGGCAGGGTTGACTATGGCATGTTGCGCTATGCGACGCGCGTTTGGTTGTCGGATTCCAACGATGCGCTGGAGCGGTTGCGCATGCAGCATGAGGCGTCCAACTGGTTGCCGGTGGAGGTGCAAGGGTCTCATGTGGGTCCGCGCCATTGCCACACGTCCGGGCGGGTCTTGTCGATGCACTTTCGCGCTTGGGTTGCCGCACAACGGCACATGGGTTTCGAAATGGACCCTCGCGAGCTGACTGATGATGAAAGCCGGACGCTGAAAAACGTCACGCGGTGGTACAAGGAACAGCGCGACTTTCTTCACAGCGCTAAATATTGCCGTCTCGATTGTGATGATCCCGAAGTCTTTGCCGAGATGTTCGTTGATGAGACGCGCGACCGGTTCGTCACTTTTATCGGCCATCGGGGGGCGTCCGCGCAGATCGCCACCGATCCCGTTCGTCTGACTGGCCTTGATCCAACTGGTTCTTATGAGGTCGCCATGGTGGATACGCAGAGCGTTCCTCTTGTGTTGAACAGAAACACCGCATTTGGACTGGCGTCGTCTCGACTGTCGGGTGCGGCATTAATGGCCGGTGCCCTTCGATATCCCAATCTGTTCCCGGCTTCGATGCTGGTTTATGAAGGCAAGCGCGTCGCAAGGAGCAATTGATATGCAACCCATCTATCCAGATATGAAAGGGGCGTCTGTTTTGATCACGGGCGGTGGCGGCGGTATCGGCGCGGCACTGACCGAGGGGTTTTGTCGCCAGGGCGCCAAGGTCGCTTTCATCGATGTTGCGCAAGAGGCCAGCGCCGTGCTTGTCGAAAAAATGCAGGCCGAGACCGGCGTTGCACCGCTCTATCTCAACACTGACCTGACCGACCAAAAAGCAGTGGCAGAGGCATGCGCGAAAGCAGCCCAGGCCCATGGACCGATAACGGTGCTTCTCAACAATGCCGCCTGGGACGATCGGCATGATCTTTTGGACGTGGACGATGCCTATTGGGAGAAGAACACGGGCATCAACCTTCGCCATCCATTCATCACCGTTCAAAATGTGATTGGCGGAATGATCGAGTCGGGCGGTGGTAGCATCATAAACTTCACGTCCACCTCTTTCATGCTCAACATTGGCGACATGCCCGCATATACCGCTTCCAAGGCAGGTATTATCGGGTTTACCAAGGGCATCGCCGGTAAATACGGCATCAACGGCGTACGTGCGAATTGTCTGGCGCCCGGTTGGGTTATGACAGAAAGACAAAAGGCGCTTTGGGCAACGCCTGAGGCGCTGGCCGATTTCATGAAACGCCAGGCGATCAAGACGCCGTTGGTGCCGGAACAAATGGTGGGGCCGGCGCTATTTCTCGCCTCATCTGCATCCAGCGCCGTTACCGCGCACACGCTTATTGCTGACCATGGTGTGCTATGATGCTGACGCCCGCTGCCATATTGGTCGACTGGGGCACGTCCAACCTGAGGCTTTGGGCGGTTGGCGACGATGGCAGTATTTTATGCGAGCATAAGAGCAGTTCGGGGATGCGCACGCTCGCAAAGAGCGAATTTAAAACAACTCTTAATGAAGCTTTGGGCTACCTCGGCTGCAATAAAACTGATGTCCCGGTGGTGATGTGCGGCATGGTTGGCAGTCGCCAAGGGTGGACGGAAGCGCCGTATAAAAACCTGCCCGTTTCTTTTGATGCCATCATTGGCGCGGCGCGGCGCATTGATGACGTCCAAGAGCGCGATACGCAGATCTTGCCCGGTATTGCCCGCCTCGACGATGTGTTGCCTGATGTGATGCGTTCGGAGGAAACACAATTGCTCGGGCTACAAGCGCTCGGCAAGTTCGAAGAAGCGGCGGGAGAGATGTTGGTTTGTATGCCCGGTAGCCACGCCAAATGGGCGCTTGTCGGCGAGGGGCAGATCAAGCATTTCCACACCGCGATGACGGGCGAGTTGATCGCTGCTTGCATGAGCGAGACCGTGCTGCGCCACTCATTTCGTTCGGCGACGGTCATGCCGAAAATCGATTCCGAGCATGAGGTGTTTCTGGCGGCCGTCGACAACGCGTTGGCAAATCCGTCCGGCGTCCTCAACGCCCTTTTTGCCACAAGATCGCGTGATCTTCTGGGCAATGCTGGTTCGACAGAAAGTGCAGCTTGGCTCTCCGGTAGCGTTATTGGTCATGATGTCGCAGCGGCTTTGGATCGGTGTGGTCGCGGTAAGTCGACCATATTGGTCGGCGGGGGAAAACAGGGCCCGCTCTATCAGGTCGCCATGCGCCGTGCGGGCCTTGAGCCGGTCAATGTGGATGCCGATGAAGCTTCAGTTGCAGGCCTTCGAAAAGCAGCTTGCACCATGTGGCCAAGTCGATTTGAAAAGACATTGAACGCGGCAATGGAGCTTTCAATTGGGTGAAGCATTTTCAGCACAGACCGCACCTTGGCCATCTTTGAGAAGGCCTTTGGTAGCCATTTTGCGCGGCATTAGGCCTGAAGAAGCGATAAGCACGGCGCTCGCCTTGGCGGATGCCGGTTTTGAGGCGATCGAAGTACCACTGAATTCTCCCGACCCGTTTTCTTCCATCGCAAAAATGGCCGATGCTCTCCCAGAACGCTGTATCATCGGTGCCGGTACGGTGTTGGCAAGTGATGACGTCAAGCGCCTCGCCGATGTCGGCGGGAGCTTTATGGTTTCACCCAACATCGATGCGGCCGTAATGGAGCAGGCGCGCATGGAAGGGATGGTGACTTTGCCCGGCGTATTTTCTGCAACGGAGGCACTTTTGGCGATCAGACTTGGCGCGAGTGGGCTGAAGTTTTTCCCTGCCAACGTCCTCGGGCCAGATGGTATCAAAGCCATAAAGGCGGTCCTGCCTGCTCAGTGCGTCATAGGCGCTGTCGGCGGTGTCAACCATGCCGAGTTTTCAAAATATCTGGCAGCCGGCGTGACGGCCTTTGGTCTTGGATCGTCGCTCTACAAGCCCGGCATGTCGGTGGATGAAGTGGCGCGGCGCGCGCAAACCACAATAGCGGCCTATGACGAGGCCACCAATGATAACGCATCATGACCCCGCACATCTCGATCTTGTCGAAAAGCCATTGCGAGCTCGGAGAAGGGCCATTTTACTGCGAACGGCGCGAGACGCTTTTTTGGTTTGATATCACCAACCGTCGGCGATACGCATTTGACTTCAAATCAGGACTGGAAACCAGCAAGCCCATTCCTGAAATGGCCAGCGCTATGGCGGTAATCGACGATGAACATGATCTGATTTTCACCGAGTCGGGACTCTGGAGCTGGGAATTGGGAACGGGATGCTGGGCCCCGGTTTGCAGCATCGAAACCGACGACGATTTGACACGCTCGAACGATGCACGCGTGCATCGATCCGGCGCAATTTGGCTTGGAACGATGGGCAAGTCTGCGGCCGCATCCGCAGGGGCGATTTACCACTATCGGCAAGGCGTTTTGACAAAACTTTTTAGCGACATCACAATTCCCAACGCCATCTGCTTTTCGCCACAGGGCGACACCGCATTTTACACGGACACGAAAACTAGAAAACTGATGCGGGTGGCTGTGAATGTTGAAGATGGCTTACCAAAAGAAAAACCCCAAATTCATTTCAGGCAGCCAGAAAAAGATATCGGCGGTCTCGATGGTGCTATTTGCGATGGTGATGGGAGTGTCTGGAATGCGCGGTGGGGCTCAGGTCGCCTGGACGTTTATACCCGATATGGAAACCGCGCGGCGAGCATCCAATTACCGGTCAGCCAACCTTCTTGTCCGGCATTTGTCGGCAGCAATCATATCGCTGTCACGTCTGCTCTTGAAGGGATGGATGACAAAGCGCGCGAGGCAGATACCCATGCCGGGCAAGTTGTGCTTCTTGAGTTTCAAAATCCGATCAAACCGTGCTTTGAACCACGGGTTTTGATCTAGCAGTTTATTCAATTGGGCGAACTTGAAAAATGACAAAGAAGCAGCGCCTCGGCACCTGTTACTATCCCGAGCATTGGCCGCGTGAGCGTTGGGAGATCGACGCCGGGCTTATGGCGGATGCCGGGATTTCTGTTGTGCGCATTGGTGAGTTCGCATGGTCGCGGCTCGAACCAAAGCCTGGACAGTTGAAGTTTGAATGGCTCGATGAAGCCTTTGACGTGCTCCAAAAAGCAAGCCTGTCCATTGTGCTTGGAACACCCACAGCGACCCCGCCCAAATGGCTTGTGGATCGCATGCCCGACATGCTGGCCGCAGATGAAAACGGTAGACCTCGCGGCTTTGGATCGCGCCGGCACTATTGTTTTTCCCATACGGGTTACCGGCAAGAGTGTGCGCGCATCACCACGCTGCTGGCGGAACGTTACGGCAAGCATGAGGCGCTTGAGGCTTGGCAAACAGACAATGAATATGGCTGCCATGACACTGTGCTAAGCTATTCTGAAGCGGCGCGGTCCGGTTTTCGCCGCTGGCTGGCCGACAAATACAAAGATGTCGGCGCGCTCAATGAAGCCTGGGGCAATGTGTTCTGGTCCATGGAATATAATGCGTTTGACGAGGTGGAACTGCCCAATTTGACGGTCACGGAGCCCAATCCAGCGCACGCCCTGGATTTTTACCGCTATTCGTCTGATCAAGTTATCGCGTTTAACCGACTGCAAACGGAAATCATCCGCACCCGTTCGCCTGGCAGGGCAATAGGACACAATTTCATGGGCAGCTTTACGGATTTTGACCATTACGCCGTCAGCCAAGACCTTGATATGGCAACCTGGGATTCCTATCCAATCGGGTTTCTTGATCGCGACTCATCATCGCAAGAGACAAAGAAACGTTATCTGGGTGTGGGTGACCCTGATCTGCAGGCGTTTCACCATGATCTTTATCGCACCTGTGGCGATATGCGCGCCGGTGATGGCAAGGGCGCATGGTGGGTGATGGAGCAGCAGCCAGGCACGGTCAATTGGGCACCATTCAATCCGGCTCCTGAAAAGGGGGCGCTGCGTTTATGGGCATTTGAAGCTTTTGCGGCTGGCGCCGAAGTGGTCTCATATTTCCGCTGGCGCCAGCCATCCTTTGCGCAAGAGCAAATGCATGAGGCGCTCTTGCTGCCTAACGGCGACAAAAGTGAATGCTGGTATACGTGCCAGCAAGTTGCCGCGCAGTTGGAAACATTGGACGCGGCGGTCGAGCCGCACCGTACGGACATAGCGCTCGTTTTTGATTATGAGAGTGCCTGGGCATGGAACATCCAGCCGCAGGGCGCAGATTTCTCGCACCTTGAAACCGTGCTGCGCTTTTATCGTAAATTGCGGCAGGCGGGTGCCAATGTGGATATTGTGCCGCCGAGCGCCGCCGCGGTTAAAGGGCGCAGACTTGTTGTGATACCAGCTCTATTTTCAGCAAACGAAGAACTGGTGGATGAACTTTCTCGAAGTGATGCTGTGGTGGTGTTGGGGCCGCGGACGGGCTCAAAAACACCAAACTTCCAGATAGAGCCTGACCTGCCGCCCGGCGCGTTCAGGAAACTCATTGATGTGACGATTAAGCATGTTGAAAGCCGCCCAGCTTTTGCACCAGTTGAGTGTGAAAACACCGCTTTGCTGGAAGGATGGCGTGAATTCCTGGCCCTAGGGCCTGATGTAACAACGCTGGTCAATACGGTTGATGGTCATCCGGCGCATGTCACCAATGGTCGTGTCCACTATATTGCAGGACGCCCCGGTCCACGCATGGCCGATCAGATCGTACGCCGTACCATGCGAGAAGCAGGCATCGAACCGCTGGACTTGCCGCCAGATGTACGCATCCGTGACAATGGAGGTGTTCGTTATGTGTTTAACTACGGACCAGAAGCCGTCTACGTGTCGGAAATGATCGGTCCCGGTGATGTGCTTATGGGTGATGCGGCGTTGCCTCCACGCGGCGTGATGGCTGTCCGCAAGACCTCCGCTTAAGTGCTTGCCGATCGTCCGCCGCGCCAATAGGTAGTCTGGATGACGATTCTGGCGATCGACACCTGCGCCAACTTGTGCGCTGCTGCTTTGTTCGGAAAAGACGGGGTTTTAAGATCCCGCGCTTGCGAAGATATAGGTCGTGGCCACGGCGCAAGACTATTGGCCGTTGTCGATGAAGCGCTATCGGGAGCATCAACGGCACTGTCTGATTTGTCGCGCGTTATTGTAACGGTCGGCCCCGGTTCGTTTACCGGCATTAGGGTGGGCGTTGCGACCGCTCGTGGCTATGGGGTTGCACTGCGCATTCCAGTGAACGCAGTTACGACTTTCGCACTCATGAATTTGCAAACACGGGCCGAACAAGCCTGTAGTTCTGAGACCGTCATCGCAATCGCGGGCGGACGCGGCCAAGCCTTTGTCATGCGCTATGCAAAGGATGGCGGGGAGATGGGTTCGCCGGCGTCGATAGAACTTGAAAACGCGAGTTCCGTCGAGCTCCCGGAAGGGGCCGTCTTGGTCGGCAATGCGGCCCATTTGCTTGATCCAAAAAAGACACGACAACATGCACTGGCTGAGTGCGCCACGGGGGATATTTCGTTTGCCTGTCACGCAGCGCAGCTGTTCCCGCGAGAGCCTGAGCCCCTTTATATAAGGGCTGCGGACGCCAAGCCGCAGAGCAAGTTTGCGTTGCCACGCATGCGGGTGGAAACATGATGCGTTGGCCCTTTTCGCGTGCTGCAAATGATGCGTTGACAGTCGAAACGCTGACCTCGGCCCATCTGCGCCACGTTGCAGATATTCACGCCATGACATTTGCACGCGGATGGACCGATGGCGAAATTGAAAGCCTGGTTCAGTCGGCCTCCAGTTGGGCTTTTGTTGCCCGCGCGGTTGATGAGCCCAACAAGGTGGCCGGTTTTGTCATCATTAGGTCGGCTGCAGATGAGGCGGAAGTCCTATCCATCGCCGTCAAACCAAGCTGGCAACGAAATGGTGTCGGCCGAATGTTGATGGATGCCGTATTGGCACAAGCCTACCGCCAACGCCTCACCTCAGTGTTCCTTGAAGTCGACGAGGCGAACATGGCGGCTGTGTCGCTTTATGCAAAACTCGGGTTTCATGCTGTGGCCGAAAGACCTGATTATTACCGGCTCCCCAATGGAAGTCGCGGCAAAGCGATCATTATGCGTCGCGATTTGGAACAACGCATTTAATGCCGGCCGCGTGATGACATCACTGCGTGCAGTTCTGGTCGTGATCGCGATCCTTTCAATAACGTTGCTGCTCTTGCCCGCGCACATCGCACTGATACTTGCCAAGTCACCGCTCCAAAAACAAACGGCCATGCTTTGGCACCAGTTGGTTGCCCGCGCGCTCGGTTTACGGGTCAAGATTGTCGGATCCCCTGACCTGTCAGGCAGCACCGGCACCCTTTTCGTCTCAAACCATGTGTCTTGGATCGATATTGTTGTGCTGGGTTGCGTCGTCCCGGTCAGCTTCATTGCCAAGAGCGAGGTACGCTCATGGCCTCTTTTCGGGTGGTTGGCGCAGCTTCAAAGAACGCTTTTTGTCGAGCGCAGCCGCCGACTAAAAGTCCGTGATCAGAGCAATCAAATCCGTGAACGCTTGCTGGCGGGTGACTATCTCGTGCTCTTCCCGGAAGGCACCACGTCGGACGGAAATTTTGTGTACCCTTTCAACAGCTCGCTTTTGGGTGCGATCACGTCTGGTGTGGAGAGCGATGATCTGGCTGTGCAGCCGGTTTCTATCGCGTATAACGGCTTGGCGGGCTTGCCGATGGGGCGTGCATGGCGACCGATTGCGGCCTGGCCGGGTACAATCACGATGGGTGAACACCTGCCACGTGTCCTGCGGGAGGGCTTGTTCGACGTTGAGTTGCATTTCGGGCGAGCCATCAGCGATGCTCAGATGCGCCACAGAAAACCGCTGACCGCAGAACTTCATGGGCAGATCCGCCAAATGCTGGCGACCGGGCTCCGCGGCGCTTAGGTATCTTCCAAGAGCAGGGAAAAGACGCTAGACGGCCCCATGAGCAGTAATCCGATCCATATCGAAGCAAGCCAATCGGGCGCAAACACCAAAAAAGTGTTTGTGAAAACCTATGGCTGCCAAATGAATGTCTATGACAGCCAGCGCATGGCAGATGCGTTGGCCAAGGACGGCTATGTGGAAACGCAATCGCCGGACGATGCCGATATGGTTCTCCTCAATACGTGCCACATTCGCGAAAAAGCTGCCGAGAAAGTGTATTCCGAGATAGGCAGATTGAGAAAGCAGCGCGAAGAGCGCCGCGAGGAAGGAAAGGACCTCATGATTGGGGTCGCAGGCTGCGTTGCACAGGCAGAGGGTGAAGAGATCATCCGCCGCGCACCGAGCGTCGATTTTGTGATTGGCCCCACCACTTATCACCGTTTGCCTGATGTGGTGGCAAAGGCGCGTCGAGGCGAGAGCGTGGTAGAGACCGAATATGCGGTTGAAGACAAGTTCGAGCACCTGCCAAAACAGGAAAAACAAATCATTGCCAAACGCGGAGTGACTGCCTTTCTGACCGTTCAGGAGGGTTGTGACAAGTTCTGCACCTTCTGTGTGGTGCCTTATACCAGAGGCGCGGAAGTCTCGCGGCCTGTCAACCAATTGGTCGACGAGGCAACCCGCCTCGTCGAGGCGGGGGTACGGGAACTCACGCTGCTCGGCCAGAATGTCAATGCTTGGCATGGCGCGGGCCCGGACGGGCGCCAATGGGGGCTTGGGGAACTGCTCCATGAGTTGGCCAAGATCGACAGCTTGAAGCGCCTTCGCTACACCACCAGCCATCCGCGTGACATGGATGATGCGTTGATTGCTGCGCACCGTGATCTTGACAAGCTGATGCCCTATCTGCATTTGCCCATTCAGGCCGGTTCAGACCGCATCCTTAATGCGATGAACCGCAAACACACGGCGGATGATTATCGTCGCTTGATCGACAAAATCCGTAATGCCCGTCCGGACATTGCACTGTCCGGTGACTTCATTGTCGGCTTTCCAGGCGAGACTGACAGCGATTTTGAAGATACGATGCGTATCATCGGCGACGTTACTTATGCACAGGCATTCTCGTTCAAATATTCGCCGCGCCCAGGAACGCCCGGCGCTGACATGGATCATCACGTGCCTGAAGCGGTTAAGTCTGAGCGCTTGCAAGCACTTCAAGCCTTGCTCACACAGCAACAGCGAACTTTTATGCAGGGTTTGGAAGGCAAGGCAATTGACGTGCTACTGGAAAAGCCCGGGCGGCTTCAGGGTCAGATTGTGGGGCGGTCACCTTGGCTTCAACCCGTGGTCTGTGATGAAACTGTTGGAAATATCGGTGATGTTGTTACGGTACGAATCAATGCTGTGTCGGCCAACTCGTTGATTGCCACGGCGCCCAACCAGAGCGAGCACGCCGCTTGAACGCAAAAGCCAATGTGAAAGCCGCACAAAGCGGCGCATCAGATCTCGCTCATATCGTCCTGACATATGACAATAATGCACATGCGCGGGCACTTTACGGCCAGTATGATCAAAATCTTGCTTTGATTGAGCAGCAACTAGGTGTCGATGTGCGATCACGCGGCAACCAGGTTTCAATCAAGGGCGACCCCACGGCGACAGAGCAGGCACGCCGTGCGCTGGATCATCTTTATGATCTCCTGGCCATGGCCGATCGCGATATTGAAACATCCGATGTCGAAGGCGCGCTGCGTATGGCCGTGGCCGCTGATGACCAGTTGAGCTTGCCGGAAATGGCCGACAGCGACCGCATCGCAGCGGCACAAATTTCCACGCGCAAGAAGACGATCTTTGCCCGCACCCCCAATCAAGACGCCTATATGCGCGCCTTGGAACGCGCCGAATTGGTGTTCGGCGTAGGGCCAGCCGGTACCGGTAAAACCTATCTGGCTGTGGCTTATGCCGCGATGTTGCTGGAGCGCGGTCAGGTGGATCGGATCATTTTGTCACGTCCGGCTGTAGAGGCGGGGGAACGGTTGGGGTTTTTGCCCGGTGACATGAAAGAAAAAGTCGATCCCTATCTGCGTCCGCTTTACGATGCGCTCTACGACATGATCCCCGGCGACAAGGTTGAACGTGCGCTGGCCGCCGATGTGATCGAAATTGCACCATTGGCCTTTATGCGCGGGCGCACATTGTCTAATGCGGCCATTATTCTGGATGAAGCGCAGAATACGACATCCATGCAGATGAAGATGTTTCTGACGCGCCTTGGTGAGAATGCACGCATGATCGTGACCGGTGATCCCACTCAAGTTGACTTGCCGCCTGGTCAAAAGTCCGGCCTTGTCGAAGCGCTGCAAATTTTGCGCGAAGTCGAAGGCATTGTCACGGTGCGGTTCCGCGAAAATGATGTCGTGCGCCACCCGCTCGTAGCCAAGATCGTGTCTGCTTACGACAACGACTAGACAAATGGGCGTTAATATCGACATTTCCGTCGAAGGCGATTTCTGGGGTGATGTGAGCGACTGGGAAGAGCTTGTCAGCCAAGCGGTAAACGCGACCTGCAGGCATCTGGAACTTCAAAGTCATCAAAGTGAACTTTCGATCCTTTTGACACACGACACCGTCATCCGGCACCTGAATGAGCAGTGGCGCGACAAGGACAAGCCGACCAATGTATTGTCCTTTCCCGCGGTTCCCGGCGGCGAGAAATGCATCTTACCGCCGTTGCTTGGCGATATCGTCTTGGCATTTGAAACCATTGAACGTGAAGCCCAAATAAGCGGTAAGCAACTGGCGCATCATGTGTCGCACCTAATCATTCATGGATTCCTTCATCTTTTGGGTTATGATCATGATAGCGACACAGATGCGCAGGAAATGGAAACCACAGAAGGGGTCATTCTGGCCCAATTGGGTATTGATGATCCCTATCATAATTGACCGTCGGCACGGCACCACACCAGAAAATGAATGACACACAATCAACCGGCGAAGGCGCGGAACGCCCCGACGGTGATGAACCTCCAAGTCCGCAAGAAACAAACACGCTCAAACCGCTGACCGATACGGCCATCGTCCCCTATGACGGCAATGGTCGGCGCGCACCAAACTTTATTCAGCGCCTGATCTATCTGTTCCGCCCACAGACGAATTTGAGTGCCCGCGAGAACCTTCGGGATGCGTTGGCCATTGATCACCCCGGCGACCAGACTATTTCAGAAGATGAGCGCGCCATGCTCGCCAATATTTTGCGCCTACGTGAAGTGAAAGTGGCCGACGTGATGATCCCGCGTGCCGACATTCAGGCCATCGATCATGTAACGACACTTGAGGAACTGCTCAAACTCTTTGAGGAGAGCGGCCATAGTCGCATGCCCATGTATTGCGACACGCTCGACGATCCACGCGGGATGATCCACATCCGTGATGTGATGGGTTATTTGACCAAGGCCGGGGCAAAGCGACGTCGCCGCCGCAAAGCGGACGCCGACGGGGAGTCAAAACCGAAAGCCGACAATGGAACAGGTCAAAAACTCGACCTTTCGCGCATCGACCTTTCCAAATCCATTGCCGAATTGAAACTGATGCGGCCCATTCTTTATGTGCCGCCATCCATGTTGGCGTCAGACTTGATGGCGCGTATGCAAGCGCAACGGATCCAAATCGCGCTCGTCATTGATGAGTATGGCGGCACCGACGGGTTGGTCTCGCTGGAAGACATTGTCGAAATGGTCGTCGGTGATATCGAAGACGAACATGACGATGATGATGAGTATATCCAGAAAGTGGACACAAGCGGTGACCGGTACTTGGTCGACGCACGTGCTGAGCTCGACGAGCTACGCGGCCATCTGGGCGATGATTTTGTCGAGGCGGCAATCTCGCGGGAAGACGAAATCGATACGATTGGCGGTCTGATCTTTTCGCTTCTGGGTCGGGTGCCGGTGCGCGGCGAGGTGGTGCCGCCATTCGGAGGGTTTGATATTGAGGTCACGGATGCTGACCCGCGGCGCATCAAGCGCGTGCGCCTGTCACGGGTTAAGCATGGTGTGCGGCGAGCGCATCCGCCGCGACGTGAGCCCGCGCTTGCGAGCGGCGACTGAACAAACCTCGCGAGAGGCAAATAAACACGGTATGGCTTGTCACTGAACGATTCGCCGGGACCATGCGCGCACTTTCGCTTCGGATATCATTGTTGACAGGTGGGCGGCGCTGGTTGTTCGCAGCACTGGCAGGTGCCCTATTCAGTTTGGTTCAGGCGCCTTTTCACCTGTTCATAGTCGGTTTTGTGTCGTTCACGCTCCTAGTCTGGCTTTTGGATGGCGTTATCGCCCGCGATGGGCGATGGGTGAATGGTGCTAAACAGGCAGCCGGAATCGGGTGGTGGTTCGGATTTGGCTATTTTATTTTTGGTCTTTGGTGGATATCCAACGCGCTTTTGGTCGAAGCGCCGGAGTTTGCGTGGTTCATCCCGGTTGCTGTGTTCGGATTGCCTGCCCTGCTCGCGCTTTTTTATGGCCTCGCCTGCGGCCTCGCTTGGCTCATATGGTCGGACAACATCACGCGCATAATGGCGCTTGGCGCCATGTTCGGCGTGACCGAATGGCTGCGCAGTTTTGTGCTCACAGGTTTTCCATGGAACGCGATCGGCTATGCGGCCATGCCTTCACCGATGTTCATGCAGTCAGCGGTGCTGGTCGGTCTGTTTGGCGTCAGCGCGCTGGCCGTAACCCTCTTCAGCCTGCCTGCGCTTCTATCCACGGGACGTCGGGCCGGTCTCTTTATCGCCCTCGTTTACGGAATTTTGCTGGCCGGGGGACATGCAGGCTTTGGCTATTGGCGGGTCCATTTGCAGGAACCGCCGCAAACGGCCACGTCGCTCAACGTGCGCATAGTGCAGCCGGCGCTGGAGCAAGCCGACAAGGTTGCAAGGATCAACCCGACCGAACAGTTTGAGGATTTGCTGGCACTGTCATCTCTATCGGGTGAAAGTCCGCAAGCGGAAATCATTTTATGGCCGGAAACGGCGGTGCCATTTTTGCTAACCAGGCAACCGTCGGCCTTGGCCGCGATTGGCGATATGTTGGAGCCCGGCCAAACACTCTTGACCGGGGCAGTACGCGAGGAAATCTCAACGGCGCAGGGCGATGGTCAGGCGCGTTTTTTTAACTCCATAGTCGCGGTTGATGATTTGGGAATAATCCAGGGCGCAGCGGATAAAGTGCACCTTGTACCGTTTGGTGAATACCTCCCATTTGCCGAAATTTTTAATCATTTCGGGTTGCGCGCCATCGCACAGGCGGACCGAGGTTATTCAGCCGCTGCGACCAGAAGACCGCTCAAGGTGGGGGGTATAAATATCACGCCATTGGTGTGTTATGAGGCAATTTTCCCTCACCAACTAGTGCCTGGAGACCTCATCTTGAACGTCACCAATGATGCCTGGTTCGGCAACACGCCGGGCCCGTATCAGCATATGCACCAAGCCCGCCTTAGGGCGGTTGAGGCTGGCGTACCCATGGTAAGGGTGGCCAATAACGGCATCAGCGGTGTTTTTGACGCTTATGGCCGTGCTGTCTCATGGGTTGATTATGATGACCGGGGGGCGGTGGATGTGGCGGTCCCATTGGGATCAGCGCCGGTCAATTTCGCCTATGGTGCAAACTACAACTTTTGGTTGATTATTGGAATTTTAGTTGCTACAGGTTGCATCGGATTGTTCAGGACAAAACGATAGGGATGACGACCGCCGTTCGTTGACTTAGCGTCAATAAAGAGTACATAAGCGAAATGCAGGTCGCCGTGGGGTGAGGCGGTCGCGTCGTTGGTCCGACATTACGCTATAAATGTTTCTAACAGGGGCCAATGGTGAGCGAAAAAAAACAACCCAATCCGATTGATGTTCATGTAGGCACGCGCATCCGGTTGCGTCGAACAATGGTTTCCATGAGCCAGGAAAAGCTTGGCGAGGCGCTGGGCATAACATTTCAACAAGTGCAGAAGTATGAAAAAGGGACGAATCGCGTCGGTGCGAGTCGACTGCAAAATATAGCGGGGATCCTGAACGTACCCGTTTCTTTCTTTTTTGAGGATGCCCCGGGCGAGAAGTCCAATTCATCCAATGAAATGGCCGAAAGCGGCTCCAATTATGTGGTGAGTTTCCTGTCCAGCTCTGAAGGGCTGCAGCTCAACCGCGCTTTTGTCAAAATTTCTGACCCGAAGGTGCGCCGAAAAATTATCGACCTTGTCAAGTCGCTGGCAGATGAAGATGAGGTACTGGAACCCTGAATGGCTGGGGCGTAAAAGGACATAAATACATATTTATATGTTTCTATTGTTGTCTGCTTGCTTGACGTGCCACGATTGACGCCATACCAACCGTCAAAATCGTACAGTTCGATAAGTTGGATTGAAAATGACGCGGCAAAACTACCTTTTTACAAGCGAATCTGTCTCGGAGGGTCACCCTGACAAGGTCTGTGACCGAATTTCCGATGAGGTCGTGGACATGGTCTACAAGGAAGCGCGTAAACTGGGAGACGATGCACTCTGGAAGGTTCGCGTTGCTTGTGAAACGCTGACGACTACCAATAGGGTCGTTATCGCTGGTGAAGTTCGGGTCCCCGATGTGTTTTTCAAAAAGGACAAGCAGGGTAATCTTGTCACCGACGCCGCTGGCGAACCGGTGATTGCCCCGGGACGTTTCCGTTCCGCGGCGCGGCGCGCGATCCGTGACATTGGCTATGAGCAAAACGGGTTTCACTGGAAAACCTGCAAAATCGATGTACTGCTCCATGCGCAATCAGCGCACATTGCACAGGGTGTTGACAGTGCCGCTGACTCGCAAGGGGAAGAAGGCGCGGGCGACCAGGGCATCATGTTTGGCTTTGCTTGCGACGAGACACCGGAACTCATGCCGGCGCCGATCTTCTATTCGCACAAAATTCTTGAACTGCTTTCGGCCGCCAGAAAGTCAGGTGAGGGCGAAGCAGCCAAGCTAGGCCCGGATGCCAAGTCACAAGTCACGGTACGCTATGCGGATGGCAAGCCGAGCGAAGTAGCCAGCATAGTTCTATCCACACAGCATATGGATGACACGTGGGATTCCAAGAAAGTCCGCACAGTAGTCGAGCCCTATATTCGCGAGGCGCTGGGCGATTTGCCAGTTGCTGAAGACTGCAACTGGTACATCAACCCAACCGGTAAGTTTGTAATTGGCGGCCCGGATGGCGACGCCGGTCTGACCGGCCGCAAGATCATTGTCGACACATATGGCGGTGCCTCGCCTCATGGCGGCGGTGCGTTTTCCGGTAAAGACACCACAAAAGTTGACCGCTCTGCGGCGTATGTCGCGCGTTATTTGGCCAAGAATGTTGTGGCTGCCGGCTTGGCAAAACGTTGCACCATTCAATTGTCCTACGCGATTGGTGTGGCACAACCGCTTTCGATTTACGTTGATACGCATGGCACCGGCAAGGTCCATGAGAGCATCATCGAAGATGCGATCCGCGAAACGGTCGACCTGTCACCAACTGGCATTCGCAAGCATCTGAATTTGAACCGCCCGATCTATGCCAAGACAGCGGCCTACGGACATTTTGGACGCAAGGCCGGGCGTGATGGTTCTTTCTCATGGGAAAAGACCGACCTGGTGAAACCGCTCAAACAGGCCATCAAGGCGGCGGCCTAATCCGGCTTGATGTCCGACAATCGCCGATCGCGCGCGAGCGAAGCGTTTTGGGGGCGGCGCCGGGGCAAGACACTCAAACCCCTACAAGCTGATGCGTTGCAGGCCGCGCGCACGTGTTACTTTGTTGATTTGGCCAAAGGTCCATCGGATCGGCTGGCGGACCTTTTCGGCCACGCGCCGGAAGCTATTCATCTGGAGATCGGCTTTGGTGGCGGCGAGCACTTGTTGGCGCACGCGCTGCGGCGGCCGAGTGTTGGATTTATCGGTGCCGAGCCCTTCGTCAACTCCATGGCGAAGATGGCATCGGCTATGGAAGAGGCTGATGTGAACAACATCCGTCTCTATGATGACGACGCGACCCAATTGCTGGATTGGTTGCCCAACGCTTCGCTTGATGGGATTGATCTTTTGTATCCCGACCCTTGGCCCAAACCACGCCATTGGAAACGCCGATTTGTCAGCCACAAAAACCTTGATCGCTTCGCGCGGGTGATGAAACCGGGCGCGCTGTTTCGGTTTGCGTCTGACATCGAAACCTACGTCAACTGGACCTTGCAGCACACGCTGGTGCGCGACGATTTCAATTGGATCGTTGAAGACGCCACCTCATGGCGAAACCCATATCCACATTGGGTGCGCACCCGCTACGAAGCCAAAGCGATCCGGGAAGAGCGCACGCCCTGCTATTTGACGTTTGAGCGGGTTTAGCTTTCACGCTTGAATTGGGCCCTTGCGTGCACCAGGGCGAACGCGTATATGCCTTCCAACAACAAAATCTCTTTTATGAGAGTGGGCCCGCCGGACCCGCTCTTTTTTATTACCAGAGGCAGCGCTGATAAATGAGCTTTGAACAGCTCGAGCCGATTACCGATGATGAGCCGCGTATCGTCACAGAGACGGGCGTGGACGCCAAAGTTGCGTCCATCATCGAACCGGTTTTGAATTCAGAAGGCTATCGTCTGGTGCGTGTTCGCCTTTCAGGCATGAATGGATTGACGTTGCAAATCATGGCCGAGCGTGCCGACGGTACGATGACCGTGGAAGATTGCGAGCAGATCAGCCGCGCGATTTCGCCGCTGCTGGACGTTGAAGACCCGATCGACAAGGCCTACCATCTCGAGATGTCGTCGCCCGGTATCGACAGGCCGCTGGTGCGCAAGTCCGACTTTGCCAAATGGCGCGGCCACATCACCAAGCTAGAAACATCGGTCATGGTCAATGGCCGCAAGCGTTTCCGTGGTACAATCACCGATGTGACGCCGGAAACCTTAACTCTGTTCAGAGATCAGCCGGCGATTGGCGAGGAAAACGAACACACAATCCCGTTCGATACCGTCGCTGATGCCCGGTTGATCCTGACCGACGAATTGATCCGCGCCTCGTTGAAGGCTGACAAGGCTGCCCGTGCCGCGCGTGGAGAAACAAATCAAGACGGGGATGCGTTCCCGCCTGACGAAGATTGAGATTTGAATATAGCAAGCTGGATCCCCAGAAGGAGAAATAAATGGCTGTCAGTGCAAACAAGCTGGAGCTGATCCAAATCGCCGACGCCGTGGCGCGCGAAAAGCTGATCGACAAGAACATTGTCATCGAAGCGATGGCGGATGCCATTCAGAAGGCAGCAAAATCGCGCTATGGACAGGAAACCGATGTGCGTGCGGATATCAATGCGCAAACGGGCGAAATTCGCCTCCGCCGCGTCCTGACCGTGGTTGAGGAAGTTGAAAATCCCGACGCAGAAATCACGCTGAGCGATGGTCAGTCAAGAGATGCGAACGCGACGATCGGCACCGAGTTTGAAGATCCGCTGCCACCGCTTGATTTCGGCCGCATCGCCGCACAATCAGCCAAACAGGTTATCGTTCAAAAAGTGCGCGAAGCGGAACGTGATCAACAGTTTGATGAATTCAAGGACCGCGTCGGCGAGGTCATCAACGGCACCGTCAAGCGCATGGAATATGGCAATGTGATCATGGATCTGGGGCGGGGCGAAGGCATCATTCGACGCGACGAACTGATCCCGCGTGAAGCGTACCGTTACGGCGACCGTGTGCGAGCCTATATTTATGATGTGCGCCGCGAACAGCGCGGACCGCAGATTTTTCTTTCACGCACACATCCGCAATTCATGGCCAAGCTCTTCCAGATGGAAGTGCCTGAAATCTACGATGGCATCATTGAAATTCGTGCGGTCGCCCGTGACCCGGGTTCGCGCGCCAAGATTGCAGTGATCTCTAACGACAACGCGATCGACCCTGTCGGTGCATGTGTCGGTATGCGTGGGTCACGCGTGCAGGCAGTCGTCGGCGAATTGCAAGGCGAGAAAATCGACATCATCCCTTGGCAGCCGGAGCCCGCTTCTTTCATCGTTAATGCGTTGCAACCGGCTGAAGTGGCCAAAGTTGTTCTCGACGAGGACGCTGAACGTATCGAAGTGGTGGTCCCAGACGAACAATTGTCGCTGGCCATCGGTCGCCGTGGCCAAAATGTGCGCCTGGCTTCCCAGCTGACAGGCTGGGACATCGACATCCTGACCGAGGTCGAAGAATCGGCGCGCCGTCAGAAGGAATTTACCGAACGGTCGCAGCTCTTCATGGAAGCGCTCGATGTTGATGAAATGGTCGGCCAGGTTCTGGCGTCGGAAGGCTTCTCGTCCATCGAGGAAGTGGCCTATGTGGATGCCGAGGAAGTGGCATCCATCGACGGTTTTGGTGAGGAAATGGGGGCCGAAATTCAGGAACGCGCACGTGACTATCTGGATCGCGTTGAAGCTGAAAATGACGCCAAACGCCGTGAACTTGGCGTCGAAGATGAAATACTGCAAGTCCCTGGTATCAACACGGCGATGTTGGTGACACTTGGCGCAGACGGGATCAAGACGCTCGAGGACTTTGCCGGTTGTGCCGTGGATGATTTTGTCGGCTGGCGTGAGCGCAAGGATGGCGAAACCAAAGTCTTTGATGGCCTCTTTACGAAATACAATACAACGCGCGAAGAAGCAGAAGAGATGGTCATCGCGGCACGCTTGGCCGTCGGTTGGATGACCGAAGAAGACCTCGTTCAAGGCGATGAGGAAGCGGAAGGCGAAGAGCAGCCCGAGGAGGCGCAGGCCTGAGTTTGGAACATGCAGCAGCACCGGTTGAATCGCAGGAGCGTGATGCCGAAATGAATGATCGAAGATGCATCGTGACCGGTGAGTCAGGTGACGCAGACATGCTGTTGCGTTTTGTTGCCGGGCCAGACGGTCAAATAGTGCCCGATATCAGGCGCAAGCTCCCCGGGCGGGGGTGCTGGGTGACCGGCACGCGGGCAAATGTGCAAATGGCGGTATCGAAAACGCTGTTTGCGCGTGGCTTGAAAACAAAAGTGATCGTAGCCGACGATTTGGCCGATCAGGTTGATGGCTTGCTTGCAACCGCAGCGGTGCAATCACTGGTCATGGCACGCAAGGCTGGTGACGCGACATCTGGGTCTATGCAAGTGGACAAAGCCGTTCGTTCTGGCCGCGCACTGGCGGTTTTGCACGCGGTAGAAGCGGCGCCTGACGGGGTTCGCAAGATCGACCAGGCCCGACGGGCAACGGTTCATTTGGGCGGGCCGGAAACAATGACTTTCTCCACTTTGACTTTGGAGCAAATGAGTTTTGCATTCGGGGGCGGAAATGTAATACATGCAGCCGTGCTTGACGGCGGTGCCGGCTCTGCCGCATTGCGGCGGCTGGAACAACTGGCGCGTTACCGCGGCAATGACGGATTTATGGACGCAGCGCGATAACCGCGCGGCGAAGGAAATGGACATTTATGAGCGACAGAACAACTGACGACAAAAAAGGTAGCCGCGGTACGCTCTCCTTTAATCGGGGAGACAAGGGCACTGTACGCCAGAAAATGGGTGGCGGGCGCACCAACACAGTTGTTGTTGAGACCAAGAAGCGCAAGTTCACAAAGCCGGGTGAAAAGCCAGCACCAGCGGCGCAACCATCTGCGCCCAACCCGCAGCAACAAGCAGCACCCGCCACGCCGTCGCCTACACCGGCGCCACGACCAGCTGAAACGCGCAAACCGGGTGGCAAGCCAACCCAAAGGCCAGCGCGCAACGACGCGGGACGAAATCTGTCGGCTGGTGAAATGGAAGCGCGCCGCCGCGCGCTTGAATCGGCACAGGCCAGAGCTAGCGAAGAAGAACAGCAGCGTCGTGCTGAAGCCAAGCGGCTTGAAGAAGAAGATCAACGTCGCGCCGAGGAAAAAGCCAAACGCGAAGAGGAAGACCGTCGCAAGGCTGCGATGGAAGCAGCTGAAAAAGAAGCGCAAGCAAAATCGGCTGAAGCACCACGCGCCCGTACGGCTGCCGCGGCAGCGCCGGCGCGTCCCGAAGAGGGTGAAAAACGCAGTAATCGCAGCACGGCCACGCCCAAACGCCCGGCGCGTGAGGAGGCACCAAAACCATCCAAAGGGCGCGACGACAATCGCCGCCGCGGCAAACTAACGCTCTCGACGGCCACCGGCGACGGCGAAGGACGTTCTCGTTCCATGGCGGCCATGAAGCGCCGTCAGGAGAAAATACGCCGCGCTCAAATGGGCAAAACCGAACCGCGAGAGAAAGTGTCGCGTGAGGTTAAGCTGCCCGAGACGATTACGATACAGGAACTGGCCCAACGGATGACCGAACGCGCCGTGGACGTGGTCAAGTTCATGATGCAGCAGGGCCAGATGCTCAAACCCGGTGATTTGATTGATGCCGACACGGCGGAACTGATCGCTGAGGAATTCGGTCACACCGTAAAGCGCGTATCCGAGGCCGATGTGGAAGAAGGCCTCTTTGACATTGAAGACAACCCGGAAGATCTGAAAGGTCGCCCGCCGGTCGTGACCATCATGGGGCACGTTGACCATGGTAAGACATCGCTCCTGGATGCGCTACGCAACGCCAATGTCGTGTCTGGTGAAGCAGGCGGCATCACGCAGCACATTGGTGCGTACCAGGTTGACAAGGACGGTGAGAAAATCACGTTCCTCGATACGCCGGGCCACGCCGCCTTTACGGCCATGCGTGCCCGTGGTGCACAAGCGACTGATATCGCGATCCTGGTCGTTGCAGCAGACGATTCCGTCATGCCGCAGACCATTGAGTCAATCGCCCACATCAAGGCCGCAGAGGTGCCGATGATTGTGGCGATCAACAAGATCGACAAACCCGAAGCGGACCCCAGCAAGGTACGCACGGAACTGCTACAGCACGAAGTGTTCGTGGAATCCATGGGCGGCGAAACGCAGGAAGTGGAAGTGTCCGCGCTCAAAGGCACCAACCTCGACGGAGTGCTTGATGCGATCTTGCTGCAAGCCGAAGTGCTGGAACTGAAAGCTAACCCGGACCGGCAAGCCGAGGGCGTGGTCGTTGAAGCCAAGCTCGACAAGGGCCGTGGTTCTGTGGCCACAGTGCTGGTTCAGGCCGGGACGCTCAAAACCGGTGACATTGTCGTTGCTGGTGATGAGTGGGGCAAGGTGCGCGCGATCATCAATGACCGCGGCCAACAATTATCGGAAGCGGTGCCGTCGCTGCCGGTCGAGATACTGGGCCTCAACGGAACACCACAGGCTGGTGACAAGGTTGCTGTCGTCGAGAACGAAGCGCGTGCGCGCGAAATTTCCGAATATCGTCAGCGCTTGACCCGTGAGAAAGCGGTAGCGCGCCAAGCCGGCGCACGTGGCTCACTTGAGCAGATGATGGCTGCGGCTAAAGATGCGGAAGTCGCTGACTTTCCGCTTGTTATCAAGTCAGATGTGCAGGGTTCCGTGGAAGCCATCATTGGCGCACTCGATAAGATGAGCACGGATGAAGTGCGCGCACGCATCATTCACTCCGGTGCCGGCGGTGTGACAGAAACCGACGTGTCGTTGGCTGAATCAACCGGTGCGGCGATCATGGGCTTTAACGTGCGGGCCAACAAACAGGCGCGCGACGCGGCCGAAGCCGCAGGCATCGAAATCCGCTACTACAGCATCATCTACAATCTGCTCGACGATGTGAAAGCAGCAATGGAAGGTCTCTTGTCGCCCGAACGCCGCGAAACGTTCCTCGGCAATGCGGAGATCAAGGAAGTCTTCAACATTACCAAAGTCGGCAAAGTGGCCGGGTGTCAGGTTACCGAAGGCAAGGTCGAGCGTGGTGCGGGCGTACGCCTGATACGCGACAGCGTCGTGATCCACGAAGGCAAGCTAAAGACCCTCAAGCGCTTCAAGGACGAAGTGGCCGAAGTGCCGGTTGGTCAGGAATGCGGTATGGCGTTCGAAAACTATGACGACATCCGCGCTGGCGATGTGATCGAATGCTTCCGCGTCGAAGAGGTCGCGCGCACGCTTTGAGCCTCGGTAACGAACCTTCACAGCGTCAGCTCCGTGTCGGCGAAAATGTCCGTCACGCACTGACAAAGATCATTCAGCGCGGTGATGTGCAGGACCCGGATTTGGACGGCGTCGTGCTGTCCGTCACCGAGGTGCGCATGTCGCCAGACTTGAAGATCGGCACGGTCTATATTGCCGCATTTGGCCGCGACGACATGGCACCGATCATCAAGGCTCTTGCGCGCAATGCCAAATTCATCCGCGGTCGACTCACTCCGGAATTGCGGCAGATGAAATATATGCCGGACTTCAGGTTTCGCGCCGACGACAGCTTCGACAATTTCCAGAAAGTCGATGAATTGCTGAAATCCGACAAGGTCGTTCAGGATTTGAACGGTGATGAGGACTAGCCGTCAGGATCGGCAGGCTTTGATGGAGAGAGGCTGCTGGCTTTGCGGCAGGCCGTTGGCTTCAAAAATCCAATGGCATCATTTTGTACCCAGAAGTCGGGGCGGGCGCGAAACGGTGCCAATCCATCCCATCTGCCACACAGCGCTGCATGTGAACTTCACCAACAAGCAACTGGAAGAAATGGGTGACGAAGTCGAAACTTTGCGGGCCAATTCGGAGATCGCCCGGTTTCTGAAATGGGTCGCCAACAAGAAACCGGATTTTCATGCACCCACGCGTCGTCGCAGGCATTGAGTTTTGGGAAAAGCTTTGCCATCAGGCGCGACTTGGACAAGCAAAATCCCAACCACAACAAGCGAACAAGCACATGTCGCGTAATCGCGTAAAAAAAGGTCGTCCGGTTTCGGGCTGGTTGATCCTCGACAAACCGCTGGAACTGGGTTCAACGCCAGCCGTTAGCCGTATCAAATGGCTGTTTGGCGCGCAAAAGGCTGGCCACGCGGGCACGCTCGATCCATTGGCCACTGGCGTGCTGCCGATTGCTTTGGGGGAAGCAACAAAGACAGTGCCTTATATTGTCGACGGAACAAAAAGCTACCGCTTTACCGCCCATTGGGGTGTGCAAACGAATACCGATGATGCGGAAGGCGAAGCGACAGCGACCAGTGAAAAGCGCCCGGCCATCGCCGAAATTGAGGCGCTGTTGCCGTCCTTTACCGGGATTGTCAGCCAAGTTCCACCTGCGTTTTCGGCCATCAAGATCAACGGGGAGCGTGCCTACAACAAGGCGCGCGATGGGGAAGACGTGCAACTGCAGGCGCGCGATATCGAAATCGATAGCCTTGTCGTCATCGAGCACTCTGGCGACCAAACAATATTTGAAGTGGAGTGCGGCAAAGGCACGTATGTGCGCGCCTTGGCGCGCGACATGGGCAAGCAAATTGGATGTTATGGGCATGTGACGAGTTTGCGCAGAACACTGGTTGATCCCTTTGAAGACGCTGATGCGGTTTCCATGGCGCAACTCGATCAAATAGAAAAAGACCATGGAGACGATCGGGACGCCCGCTTTGCCGCGCTTGATGCTCTCCTCATTGAGGCAGGTGAGGCCATGGACGGCTTTCCGCGCATCGATGCTGATGATCATCAGGCTCAACGCATTCGATTGGGCAATCCCGCTTTTTTACGCGGACGCGATGCCCCCGTGGCAGGCGACGATGTGTGCGCGTTTCACAAAGGGCAATTGTTGGCGATCGGTGATATTGCTCAGGGTGCGTTCAAGCCGAAGCGCGTTTTTAACGGTTAGAAGCGAAGGGCGACGTCATCATTTGTTCCTGGTACTGACGTAGGCTTGTCGAAACACCAAAATGGAGGGTGTCATGTTTGATCGCACACAGTTTTATACGGATGGCAAATGGGTGGACCCGGCCATTGGCAATCCTTTCGATGTGATTGACCCATCGACGGAAGAGCCTTGCGCCAAGATTTCGCTTGGCTCCCCCTCCGACATCGATGCTGCTGTTGCCGCAGCTAAGCGGGCATTTTCGGGCTGGGCGGAAACGCCCACTGAAGAGCGACGTGCATTGGTTCAAAAGCTGGGCACCATCATGGACTCCCGCATCATGGAACTGGGCGCGGCGATCTCTTATGAAATGGGCGCGCCGATTGACTTTGCGATCAATGATCAGGCGGCTTGCGGGCCATGGCACCTGAAGGGGTTTTTAAAAGCGTTTGACCGCTTTGAGTGGGAGCGTTCCTTCACTGCGCGCGAGACCATTATCCATGAACCGATCGGCGTTGTTGGTTTGATCACGCCTTGGAATTGGCCCGTGAACCAAATTGCATTGAAAGTCATACCGGCCATTTTGATGGGTAACACCTGCGTCCTCAAACCTTCGGAAATTGCACCGCTTTCGGCCATGGTTTGGGCAGACTTTATGCACGAAGCGGGCTTCCCAGCCGGAGTGTTCAATCTGGTCAATGGTGATGGACCAACAGTCGGCGAAGCCATGAGCGCGCACCGCGACATCGACATGATGAGTTTTACCGGCTCGTTACGCGGTGGCTCGGCGGTCATGAAGGGGTCTGCACCGACCGCCAAGAGAGTGACTTTGGAACTCGGTGGCAAATCCCCGAACATCATTTTTGCGGACGCCGACATTGAAAAAGCGGTTCGCGGTGGCGTCGCACATTGCATGGAGAACACTGGGCAATCGTGCAATGCGCCGACGCGCATGATCGTCGAGCGCGATGTCTATGATGAAGCGGTGGCGATCGCCACAGATGAGGCCCAAAAAACAGCTGTCGGTAGCCCGCATGAGAAAGGTGCCCATATTGGCCCGTTGGTCAGCCAGGCTCAATATGACAAGGTACAGGGGCTGATCGAGATCGGTTTGGCGGAAGGCGCGCGCTGCGTTGCGGGCGGCATCGGTAGACCGGAAGGCTTTAACCGCGGCTACTTTGCCCGCCCGACCGTTTTCGCCGATGTCTCAAACGATATGCGCATTGCACGCGAGGAAGTTTTCGGTCCCGTGCTCGCCATGATACCGTTTGACGATGGCGAAGAAGAAGCGGTCCAGATCGCCAATGATACCGATTATGGCCTCGCCGCCTACCTGCACACGAGCGACCCGGAGAAGGGTGATCGTGTCGGCCGTCAGTTGCGCGCGGGGATGGTGCGGGTTAATGGCGCCGGCCTTTCCATGGGTCATCCATTCGGCGGTTACAAACAGTCCGGCGTTGGTCGCGAAGGCGGCACTTGGGGTCTTGAGGATTTCACCGAGACGAAGATTTTGGCACAGAAATATGGCTGACGCCATCAACGTACGCGAAGACGATCTCTCCGGCCCTGAAATCGCGGTGCTGCTGCAGCGCCACCTCGACCACATGCGTTCGATCACACCCGCCGAAAGTGTCTACGCGCTGGATATTGAAGGCCTGCGCGTGCCGGAAATTACCTTCTGGACGGCATGGGATGGTGATGATCTCGTGGGCTGTATCGCGCTCAAAGACCATGGTGACAGCTTGGGCGAGATAAAGTCCATGCACACACTTGCAGAACGAAGAGGCCAGGGCATCGCGCGCAAGCTGCTTGAAACACTGATGGATGAAGCCCGCTCCCGGCGCATGGAGCGGCTATCACTGGAAACCGGGCGCACGGAGCATTTCCGGCCTGCGCAGGAACTCTACCGGCGCTATGGTTTTAAAGAGACTAGCCCGTTCGCCGACTACCGGGATGACACACATTCTTTCTTCATGACGCGGATGATTTGAGCCGTCCGCGGAAATTGGCTGCGCCATTCTCCATTTGCGCTTTGAAGAAATATACCCTATACGCCGCGCAGCGTTGGAAACAGCGCAACTGGCCCCTGCTGGACGACATCCCGGCCCGGGCGTCTCACCTTCAAAATGATAAGAAAGGAAGTCCGATGTCGATTAATGCTGAGCGTAAAGCCGAGCTGATCCAAAAGTTTGCCACCAAAGCCGGTGATACCGGTTCTCCGGAAGTGCAAGTTGCGGTGTTGACCGAGCGGATCAACAATCTGACAGGGCATTTCAAAGACCACAAGAAAGACAATCACTCACGTCGTGGTCTTTTGAAAATGGTATCCCAGCGTCGTAAATTGCTGGACTATGTCAAAGGCAAGGAAGAAGCCCGCTATCAGAAGCTGATTGCTGAGCTGGGCATCCGCCGCTAAGTTTTGATCCGGCGCGGTTATCCGCGCCGTTTCATTAGGTTGGCATGGTGCTGACCAAGAATGGATATGACCGCGGGGCAGGATTGTCGGCTGCTTGTGGCGCAAAGCGCCATGACCCAAGCATCCAATTGTCTTGCCCGGGATCAGATCTGGACCTGAACCCGCGCGTTGGCAGCCACGCCCGTGGTGCACGCGCACACATAGGACAAGATATGTTCGAACATCATAAAGTTGAAATCGACTGGGGTGGGCGTCCGCTCATCCTCGAAACCGGCAAGATCGCCCGCCAGGCGGACGGTGCCGTGTTGGCAACCTATGGCGAGACTGTTGTGCTCGCCACTGTGGTGTCCGCCAAAGACGCAAAGCCCGGTCAGGATTTTTTCCCGCTGACCGTCAACTATCAGGAAAAGGCCTTTGCTGCCGGCAAAATCCCCGGTGGTTATTTCAAGCGTGAAGGCCGTCCTTCAGAAAACGAGACGCTGACCTCGCGTCTGATCGACCGTCCGATCCGCCCGCTTTTCGCCGATGGCTACAAGAACGAAACACAGGTCGTTCTGACCGTTCTGCAGCACGATCTGGAAAACAATCCGGACATCGTCGCCATGGTAGGCGCCTCTGCCGCGCTGACGCTTTCCGGCGTGCCTTTCATGGGGCCCATTGGTGCGGCCCGTGTTGGCTACATTAACGGCGAATATGTGCTGAACCCGCACATGGATGAGATGGAAGAGACGTCTCTTGACCTCGTAGTGGCCGGGACCACGGACGCTGTTTTGATGGTGGAATCCGAAGCGCAGGAACTGGATGAAGACATCATGCTCGGGGCGGTCGTTTTCGGCCAAAAAGCGTTCCAACCGATCATCACGGCCATCGTCTCGCTGGCCGAGGTTGCTGCGAAAGAACCCCGTGACTTCCAGCCAGAAGATCTGTCAGAGCTTGAATCAACAATGTCCGGCCTGATTGCCGACGAGCTGCTAGAAGCCTACAAAATTACCGACAAGACCGCTCGTTACACCGCGATCGACGCTGCAATGACGAAAGTCTTCGAAACGCTTTATCCGGAAGGTGCTGAAAACCCTGTATGGGCACCTGAGCAAATTAAAGCGGTCTTCAAGTCCCTGCAGGCCTCCGTCGTTCGTGGCAACATCATCAAAACCGGTGAACGCATCGACGGCCGTGATCTTTCAACGGTTCGCCCGATTGTTTCTGAAGTGGGCTTG
The DNA here is from genome assembly GCA_039822005.1 of Pseudomonadota bacterium. Classification (GTDB taxonomy): domain Bacteria; phylum Pseudomonadota; class Alphaproteobacteria; order Rhizobiales; family Rhizobiaceae; genus JBCBDX01. The sequence continues at coordinate 315,493 of JBCBMZ010000001.1, forward strand.
TTCCCACGCACGCACGGTTCTGCAATCTTCACCCGTGGTGAAACGCAGGCGATGGTTGTGGCAACACTGGGCACCGGCGAAGATGAGCAGTACATTGATGAACTAACCGGAACGCGCAAGGAAACCTTCCTGTTGCACTATAACTTTCCGCCTTATTCCGTCGGCGAAGCGGGCCGCATGGGTTCACCCGGTCGTCGCGAAATCGGTCACGGCAAGCTGGCTTGGCGCGCGGTTCACCCGCTTTTGCCATCGGCTGAAGAGTTCCCTTACACTATGCGTGTCGTGTCGGAGATCACCGAATCCAATGGCTCGTCCTCGATGGCGACCGTATGCGGCACATCCTTGTCGCTGATGGATGCGGGCGTCCCGCTCAAGGCACCGGTTGCCGGTATCGCCATGGGTTTGATCAAGGAAGGCGATGATTTCGCGGTTCTTTCTGACATCCTCGGTGATGAGGATCATCTCGGCGACATGGATTTTAAAGTGGCTGGTACAGAAGACGGCATCACATCGCTGCAGATGGACATCAAGATCGATGGCATCACCGAAGAGATCATGAAGATCGCTCTGGCACAGGCAAAAGACGGTCGTGTTCATATCCTCGGAGAGATGGGCAAAGCACTGTCTGAGAGCCGCAACGAGCTGGGCGAGTTCGCACCGCGCATTGAGCAGATGCAGATTCCGGTCGACAAAATCCGCGATGTGATCGGTTCCGGCGGCAAGGTTATCCGCGAAATCGTTGAGAAAACCGGAGCGAAAGTCTCCATCGAAGACGATGGCCAGGTCAAAATCGCTTCGTCTTCGGCCAAAGAGATCGAAGCTGCCAAACATTGGATACATACGATCGTGGCTGAGCCGGAAGTTGGCGTGATCTACGAAGGAACTGTCGTGAAGACCGCCGACTTTGGGGCCTTCGTCAATTTCTTCGGTCCAAAAGACGGTTTGGTTCACATCTCACAACTCGCCAATGAGCGCGTTGGAAAGACCACCGATGTGGTCAAGGAAGGCGACAAGGTTTGGGTCAAGCTGATGGGCTTTGACGAGCGCGGCAAAGTCCGTCTTTCCATGAAGGTCGTCGATCAAGAAACGGGCCAGGAAATCAAGAAAGAAGAAGCAGCCGACTAGTCGGCCGCCTTTTCTGACGGAAGATCAAACGCGGGGCCGAAACAGGCTCCGCGTTTTGCTTTGAGGGTGTAGACTTCGCCATGGCATTTGTGACACCGCTGCTGCTGCCATTTGAAAGTGGCGAATTGGAAGTCCCGGAAGGTCCGGGTGTGTTTGTCAATGCAGAGCTCCCGAAGGGTGTTGAGCACACCAGTTGGCGTGGCCGGCTCACATGCGTTCAAGCATGGCGCGACCGCCATCTCTCGCTGGCCGGTGCAGGATATGAAACGACTGACAAGTTGGAGAGCATTCGAGGCCATTATGCATTTGCGCTGGTCATGCTCAGCAAACACCGTGCCGAGGCGCGGGCAGATATAGTGACCGCGACAAGGTTGGTCACGCCAGGTGGCCCGATCATTATTGGCGGGCCCAAGAAAGTGGGGGCCGCGTCGATCAGAAAATCAGTGGGTGAAACTGTCGAGATTGAGGCTTCTTTTTCCAAGTCACATTGGCAGGTTTTCATCATTCGCGCCGGGGCCGATGCAAACATAGAGCAGGCAGACGCAGCCACACCAGTACCGGTGCCCGGCTTTGAAACTGGGCCGGGCATGTTCTCCCATGCGGAGGTCGACCCGGGCTCGCAATTGCTGGCCGAAAGCTTACCTCATGGCAGTCTTGGGCATCTGGCAGACTTCGGTTGTGGCTGGGGTTACCTCTCCGTCGAAGCGCTCAATCGTGGCCGGGCGCAGAGCGTGACCATGATTGATGCGCATGCACCATCGCTTGAAGCGGCAAGAAAAAACCTTTTGGCCCATCATCCGGGTTCGGTAGCATCGACCCATTGGCTGGATATTGCCCGCGAAGACCCGCCAAGCCGGTTTGACACCATTATCATGAACCCGCCATTTCACACTGAACAGGAGACCAATGTGAACCTTGGCGTGACCTTTATTGAAAGAGCCGCCAGGTCGGCAAAGCCGGGTGGTCAATTATTGATGGTCGCCAACCGGCATTTGCCCTACGAAAATGTGCTGGAGCGCTGTTTCAGGCGTTGGTCAACGCTCCAATCAAACAACCGCTTCAAGGTTTTCGCTGCCTTTCGATAGAAGAATTTTATTGTTGATCGCTATTACCGGCGCGGCATTATCGTTTTCAGCAATGATTTCTTCGAGCGGTTTGGGGCGTCCATACAAATAGCCCTGGATAACGTTGCAGCCTGCCGCCTTGACGAGCGTTGCCTGTGCTTCATTTTCCACGCCTTCGGCCACAGTGGTCGCGCCGAGCGTATGGGCAAGGTTAACGATTGTCGCCACCATAGGTCCGAACTTGCCGCGCTCATCCAGACGATCAATGAACGACTTGTCTATTTTCAGTCGGTCGAAGCTGAACCCGGCCAGCATGCTCAAATTCGAATAGCCGGTTCCAAAATCGTCGATGGCAACAGAGATCCCCCGATCTTTAACCCATGCCAAATGTTCACGTACCCGCTGAGAATTACTGGCAAGCAGCGATTCTGTCATTTCCAGTTCGATGCGGCGAGTATCAACATTTTCCTTGCGCAAAATGTGCTCCATCATGTGAATGAAGTCAGGCTGTTCCAGTTGCAAATTGGAAACATTGATAGAGACTTTTACGCCGCCGGGAATGTGCTTTGTGTTGGAGCAGGCGCGGCGCATGACCCATTCACCGATGCGATAGATGAGGCCGCTCTGCTCGGCGACCGGGATGAAGTCCGCGGGCGGGATGGCTCCGATCCGCCAATGGTTCCACCGCAGCAGCGCCTCATAGCCGACAACCTTCCCGGTGCGCACATCAACCTGCGGCTGGTAAACAAGCGATAGTTCATTACGCTCAATTGCGCCCGACAGTTCTGTCTTAAGCCAGCGATTATAGGTGGCCGCCTCGCCCATCTCCGGATGGTAAAGGGCCCAGGTGCCAAGACCTGCCTCAGCCGCATTGGCGCGGGCGACATTGGCAGAGCGCAGTGCGCGCTCAAATGGCACATTTTTGGATGCAATTAACGCCACGCCGCAGCTGCAATAGGCCGGATGAACCATGCCTTTCACTTTGATCGGTTGATTGAGAATGCGCATAATGCCGTTAACAGCCGCATGAATTTCTGCAAGGTCTTGGCCGGTGTTCAAGAAAGCGACGAACTCACCGCCTGTCGTGCGACCAATAGGGCCCGCTTCACCCACGATGGATTTCAACCGCAATGCCAGCGACTGTAAGACCAAGTCGCCTGTTTCATCGGAAAAATACTCATTGATTTGGCGAAGACCAGTAAACTCGATGCTGATGACATACGTGGCGTCAAGTTCAGGTTCGTCTTCAATCTGATCACAATAGCCTGGCAGGCTGGCGCGAAGTCCGGCTGATGACAGCAGTCCGGTTGGTTCATCGCGCATGGCAGCTGCTTCGACCGCCGTGATAATGTCATCGCCTCCGGCAAAGTAAGCAAGGACCGCGCCGGACGCAGCGAGCGTCGTTAGACCAGCCGTAATAACCGCCAACACGTCGAGTTTGATTGCCCCAAATCCGGCAAGACCCCCGAATTGCATTGCCCAGACAGCGAGCATGCACCCGCCAAAACCGGCTGAGAAAATCGAATAAAGCCGAAGTCGCTTCGACCTCTTTTCTGCACCACGAACTAACATGTGACCCCCTGTAGCCTAGGAGATCGTAGCAAGTGATGATTAAGCGCCGGTTGAACGAATTGGTTTATTAAACATCACTTGAATTGGCTAAATTGTTCGGATTCGGCATGGAAATGATGTTGTACCCGCTGTCCACATAGTGAATTTCACCAGTCACGCCGCCCGACATGTCAGATAAAAGGTAACAAGCTGCGCCACCCACTTCGTCAAGAGTAACGGTGCGCCGCAAAGGCGCGTTATGCTTTTGAAAATTAAACATGGCGCGGGCGTCACTGATACCGGCGCCTGCAAGCGTTCGCATGGGGCCGGCGGAAATGGCATTTACGCGAATGCCCTGTTCGCCGAGGTCGGCTGCCAAATAACGGGTAATGGATTCAAGGGCAGCTTTTGCCACGCCCATCACATTGTAGTTTGGCATGACCCGAACAGAGCCCCCATAGGTGAGGGTCAACAATGAACCCCCGTTCGACATCAAAGGCATGGCCAGTTGGGCAACTTCCGTGAATGAGTGGGCTGAAATGACCATCGTCCGCACGAAGTTCTCGCGGGTTGTGTTATCAACAAACCGGCCTTTCAACTCTGATTTGTCAGAAAAACCAATGGCATGCACAACGAAATCGAGAGTTCCCCAGCGCTCTTTGAGCGCATCAAAAACGGCCCGTACAGATACGATATCTTCCACGTCACAAGGTAGCACGATGTCGGAACCAACACTGGCTGCCAATGGTTTGACACGCTTTCCCAATGCCTCTCCCTGGTGGGTAAAGGCCAGTTCAGCGCCGTGTTCCCTTAGTGTGTTGGCGATACCCCAAGCAATTGAATGATTGTTCGCAACCCCCATGATAAGACCGCGTTTGCCCTTCATGATATCGGAAATCATGCCTCAGTCCTTGTATGTGGAAAATGCTAGTGTGGCGTTAGTGCCGCCAAAGCCAAAGGAATTGGTGATTGCCAGCTCAAAGTTGACATCGTCAATGCGTTCACGTGCGATTGGCAGGTCAGCAAAGTCCGGATCAATCTCGTTGATGTGTGCGCTTTCGCAAACGAAGCGATTGTTCATCATGAGCAGCGTGTAGATGCTTTCCTGGACGCCGGTGGCGCCAAGCGAGTGTCCTGTCAGTGATTTTGTCGATGAAATATGCGGAATATCATCGCCAAAGATTTCCCGAATAGCTTCGACTTCCTTGGCATCTCCAACAGGTGTCGAAGTACCGTGGGTGTTGATATAAGTCACCTTGCCATCCGTTGTCGCGAGTGCTTGACGCATGCAGCGCACCGCACCCTCGCCGGACGGTGCAACCATGTCATAACCATCGGATGTGGCGCCATAACCTACAATTTCACCATAGATTTTCGCCCCGCGCGCCTTTGCATGTTCCAATTCCTCCAAAACAAGCACGCCAGCGCCTCCGGCAATGACAAAGCCATCGCGTGACACATCATATGCGCGTGACGCCGTTGATGGCGTATCATTGTGCTTAGATGACATGGCGCCCATGGCGTCGAACAGATTGGACATGGTCCAGTCCAGATCTTCCGAGCCGCCGGCAAAGACTATGTCCTGTTTACCCAGTTGGATGGTCTCATAGGCATTGCCGATACAGTGGTTCGATGTCGCGCAAGCCGAGGAGATGGTATAATTCACGCCCTTGATCTTGAAAGGTGTCGCCAATGTTGCCGAAGCCGTTGAGGACATCGCTTTAGGTACAGCAAACGGACCAATCCGCTTGGGCGAGCCATTGGCCTCAGTCGTCGCAGCTGCTTCCACGATCACCCGCGTGCTTGGACCGCCTGATCCCATGATGATACCGGTACGCTCATTGCTGACGAGATCATCGGAAAGGTTGGCGTCAGCGATGGCCTCTTTCATTGCGACATAATTCCATGCCGAACCCTTGGCCAAAAACCGGGATTCCCGCCGGTCGAGCACCGTGAAAGGGTCTAGTTTTGGCTCACCGTGCACATGGCAACGAAACCCCCGATCCGCATAATCTTGGGCAATGGTGATACCCGAACGTGCTTCTTTCAGTGACTCAAGGACCTGCGGGACGTCGTCACCAATTGACGATACGATACCCATTCCCGTGACTACCACTCGCTTCATTGTTACTTTCCGTTCTTTTGTTTCTCGGGGCCGCTAAGACGCCTTGTCTTGAAACAGGCCTACCCGCAAATCCGATGCGCGATAGATGACTTCGCCGTCCGCCTTCATCCAGCCGTCGGCGATCCCCAAAACAAGACGGCCGCGCATAACGCGTTTGAAGTCGATGCCATATTCAACGAGCTTCGTTTCTGGTGTAACCATGCCGGTGAACTTGACTTCACCGGTAGAGATGGCGCGGCCTTTACCAGGCTCACCCAGCCAGCCCAGATAAAAACCGGTCAGCTGCCACATGGCATCAAGGCCGAGACAGCCGGGCATGACGGGATCTCCGATAAAGTGGCAAGGGAAGAACCAAAGGTCTGGTTTGATATCGAATTCGGCCCGAATACAGCCTTTGCCTTTTTCACCACCTGTCTCTGAAATGTCAGTGATGCGATCAAACATCAGCATGGGCGGAGCGGGCAACTGGGCATTTCCCGGGCCAAACATTTCCCCGCGAGAACATGTCAAAATTTCATCATATGTGTAGCTGGATTTTTGATCCGGCATTGAGCACCTGCCTGCCTGTTGTTGTTTTTCTCTACCGCTGGTCCCGAGAGCGGGGTGCCCCTTCGGCTATTGCTTGAATTGTGGTATGCGAATATATCAGATTACGCAAACGCAACAGGGCTAATCCGAATTGCGCCGCTTTGTTAAGGACTTAAATGCCAGAACAAACCAACAATTTGTCGGAAATGAGCGATAGCGCCGTATTACGTGCGAAATTGCAACAAAAAGGCCTTCGTCCAACCAAGCAGCGCCTTGCCTTGGCGGAATTGTTGTTCGCGTTCGGGGACCGCCACCTGACCGCGGAAGACCTACATGCACAGGCAGTTGATGATGGCGTTTGCGTGTCTCTGGCCACGGTCTACAACACCCTGCATCAGTTTACCGATGCCGGATTGCTGCGCACGCTGGCGGTTGAGGGTCAAAAAACTTACTTTGATACCAATACTTCCGATCATCATCACTTCTTTCGCGAAGACCGTCAGGAAGTTATGGATGTGCCGGTTGGCACGGTCGAAGTTGGTAATTTGCCCGAGCCCCCGGAGGGCATGGAAATCACCAACGTTGATGTCGTGATCCGTTTAAGTCCCAAGCGTCGTTGAAATCAATCAAATTGTTCGTCGGGGTAAGCGCCCCAAAGGTCGGTTTGCGACACGAAGCCTTTAAGAGTACGTCCATCGGGCGTTTTGACTTCCATCTGGCACCAGATGCCGTCACATGACGGCAGCGGACCCATTACACCCGGCTTCAAAAGCGCAACACGCGAGGCTTCCCGCGCGGGCTGGTCATAGAGGCCGACACCAGCTTTTTGCAAGTTGCCATCGTTCACGCGCCACGGCGATGCTATCCCCGCCCGGCGGTTGGTAAGCAGTGATTTGTGAATCCAGCCTGTGTCGCCTGTCACATCGCGAACACGACGCCAATTGTCGAACTCTTGGATGATTTCCAGCGGCATGCCGGCTTTTTCATAGCGCCATGCCACCGCATATGCCTTGCCCGGCCCAACGCGCATATTGACCTTTTCCGCTTTGAGGCTGACGAAACGCGGCAGCGGCAAGTTGCTATACTTGCCGACATTGATGGAGCCAGTGGTTTGCGCCGCTGCAGGCAAAGGCATCGCCAACAAACTGGCCGCAATCAGTGCTCTGGAAAAAAACGTCAGTGCCATCGGAAAACCCTCTTGTCCATTTGGGGACGGGCGCACATTCAACGTGCTTTGCACGGGTATACCTTGCGTATGTGTCCCGACTTCCTTAACGGACAAGTGTAGGGTGACGTAGTTAATCATCCGTCAAAGAAGCAGCACGCCACATTCAAAAGATGGCGGAGCGGGAGGCATGAATTTGGATACCAATCCACGCGTGATTGTGACCCGCAGGCTGCCCGAACCCGTTGAAAACCGAATGCGTGAATTGTTCGATACGCAGTTTAACACGGCGGACATACCTTTCACCCGCCAGCAACTCGTCGACGCGATGCGGAACTGTGACGTTCTGGTGCCAACGGTGACCGACTGGATCGGCGCTGATTTGATCGCAGAGGCCGGTGACCGGCTCAAACTCATCGCCAATTTTGGCAATGGTGTCGACAATATCGATGTGCCAGCCGCCCATGAGCGTGGGATCAGCGTGACCAATACGCCGGACGTTCTAAACGATGATACGGCTGACATGACGATGTCGCTGATCCTTGCAACGCCTCGGCGTCTGGTGGAGGGCGCAACGCACTTGCTTGGTGAAGACAAGTGGGATGGTTGGTCGCCCACTTGGATGTTGGGGCGACGGTTAAAGGACAAGAGCCTTGGGATCATCGGTATGGGCCGCATCGGTATCGCGGTAGCACGACGGGCCAAAGCGTTCGGGTTGAAAATCCACTATCACAATCGCGAACCGATTGCCGAGGAGGTCGCGGAAGAGTTGGGTGCGACTTACTGGGAAAGCCTTGATCAGATGATGGCCCGCATGGACTTTGTCTCAGTCAACTGTCCCTACACGCCGGCTACCTATCACCTACTGTCAGCGCGTCGGCTCGATTTGATGCAGCCGCATGCCTATCTGATCAATACGGCACGGGGCGAAATCGTCGATGAAGCAGCCCTGATCCAATTGCTTGAAGATGGTCGCATCGCTGGTGCCGGGCTTGATGTATTTGAACATGAACCAACGGTGGACGAGCGTTTATGCAAACTGGCTGCACAAGGAAAGGTCGTGCTCCTGCCTCATATGAGTTCGGCAACCGTTGAGGGGCGCATCGAGATGGGTGAGCGTGTCATTATCAATATCCGCATGATGGCGACCGGAGATCGGCCGCCCAACCGCATACTGCCATCGATGGTGTAAGCCCCGGCGTTAAGTCTTGGCTTTTGTGGTTCTCGGCTTGCGCGCAGCAGGCTTTTTGGCTGCCGTGGTCTTTTTTGCCGGTGCCGCTTGGGCTGTCGCAGCCTTGGCGGGCGCTTTTTTAGCAGGGGCTTTTGCCGCGGGTTTCTTGGCTGCAGGTTTCGGGTCAAGCACGACCGGTTTCGGTTTTCTTACCGCGGGCAGTCCGTAAATACGGTCACCAACCGGAATAATCGCGGGCCAGACCGTTTTCTCCCGGGCCAACGACCGTTCTAGGGCCTTCTGGCAGAAGTACAAATATGCGACGGCGAGATTGACCATCGCCAACAGAGTAAGAATGATCGCCATCGATGCCATGGACACGCCCTTTCAATGGAAGGCTATTTTCAACGTCAGTGCATAAATAAAGTAACGGCTGAGCCTCATTGGTCAAGTGCGCATTGCTGTGGTGAAAGTATGAAAGCGTGCCGAAAAGGCATCGAAGTGCATCATACGTCCGATTAAGGGCGTCCCAATGCCCACTATGAGTTTGAGCGCCTCGACTGCCAACACTGAACCAATGACACCGGCTGCCGGGCCCAGCACGCCTGCCACTGCGCAATCGGGTGAAATGTCGGAACCGGCACTTTTCGGGAAAACATCGCGGTAGGTGGGCGACTGGCCCGGCAATCCGTGTACGCCCAGCCACGGCGCGATGACTGTCGCATTACCCTCAAATCGATAAAGGCTCCCGGTGATCAGGGGAACGTGCCGTTGTGCGCAAAAGTCCGCCGTTAGGTAACGTGTTTCACTATTATCCGATCCGTCTATGACAAGGTTGGTCGATCGCAGTAGCACCTCGATATTATCAACACCTAACCGCGCGTTTTCAGCAGCGATCTTGATGTAGGGATTGAGAGCGGCGATTGCCTTATACCCGCTCTCCACCTTGGCCTGCCCGATATCGGCGGTGCGGTGTAAGATCTGGCGGTGCAAGTTGGAGAGCGAAACAACATCATCGTCCACCAGCGTGATGTGGCCGACACCGGCGCCTGCCAAATACATCGCCGCCGGACTTCCCAAGCCGCCGGCACCAATGATTGTCACACGGGCATCCCGTAACCTCTGCTGTCCGGCCCCGCCAATTTCAGGCATGATGATCTGGCGCGCGTAACGCTCAATCTCGTCATCTCCAAATTCAGTCATCGGCACCCACCACGCCAGCTTCCACGCGAAAACGCTGCGCCGTGTCATCCATCGCATCAAAAAGGTTTCGGTCCGTGCCCGTCATGAACGCTTGTCCGCCAATGGCATCAATACGTTCAAACAAGGCCGCGCGGCGATCAACGTCAAGATGGGCTGCGATTTCGTCAAACAACATGATCGGCGCGTGACCCGAAACCGATTTCGTCAACAGCCCGTGCGACAGGATCAATCCAACAAGAAGTGCTTTTTGCTCACCTGTGGAACAAAGTGATGCTACCATGTCCTTTTGCGCATGGGTTACAAAAAGATCAGAACGATGCGCGCCAACCAGTGTGCGTCGCGCCGACTGGTCCCGTCCGCGCATATCGTGCAGGGATTGTCGATAGGCGTCTTCAAGCGAGGCTGCATTGTCGCAACCGGCTGACCGAGACAGTTCTTCCAATTCGCCGTCAATAGCAAGCAAAGCGGACGGAAACTGGTCCGTGTCGTCCTTTTCAATGATCGCAGAAAGGAGCTGCACCAATTCCGCTCGCGCGGCTTGGATCGCAACGCCCAATGACGCCAATTGGTCTTCAATTCCGTCGAGCCATCGGTTGTCGCGCATGTGCCCGGCGCTGTCTTCCAACAGTTTGTTACGCTGGCGCATGGCGCGCTCGTGAGCATTGGCACGTTGACCGTGTGCGGGATCAATCGCCAAGACCATCCGGTCCAAAAACCGCCGACGGTCGGCCGCCGGGCCGGTAAAAAGCCCGTCCATGGCCGGGGTAAGCCAAATGATACGGCATAGTTCCAAGAGCTCATCGCTGCTTTTTGCTGTAGTGCCATTAATGCGTACCCGACGTGGACGGCTTTGCTGTTCGCCCTGACCGGTCGGCAACAAGCCTGTGCCGATCTCGTAGGTGTCATCATGGTTGACCAGCTCGACAAACACCGAAAACCCGTCTTCCCGAGCGTTCTTTTGCACCATGTGCGGCGCTCGCGCGCGGCGCAATCCACGGCCCGGCGAGAGCAGGGAGATCGCCTCAATTAGGTTTGTTTTGCCCGACCCATTGGGTCCGGTTAAGACCACGTGGCGCCCGTCAAAAACGATATCCAGATGATGATAATTGCGGAAAGCCGACAGCTTCATCCGCGTAAGATATGCTGCGTTGATCATCACAAGGGTGAGCTAAATCGCGCGATCTCGACTATACCCGCATGGGCATGAGAACATAAAGCGCATCAGTAGAACCGGTGTCCTGGATCAGCGTTGGTGAACCGGCATCGGCCAAAGCAAATCGGACATTGTCACTCGACAATTGATTGGCAATATCCAGAAGATACTTCGCGTTGAAGCCAATTTCCATACCATCTGCGCTATAGTCAACGGCCAGTTCTTCGCGCGCCGAACCGCTGTCTGGATTGTTGACGGTCAAGACAAGCTGATCGGGCTCCAAGGCCATTTTGACAGCGCGCCCGCGTTCGGAGGAGACCGTCGAAACCCGATCCACGGCATCGGTGAATGTTTTTCGGTCGACCTCCATCATCTTGTCATTGCCCTGAGGAATGACGCGCTGATAATCCGGAAACGTTCCGTCGATCAGCTTGGAGGTCATAACAACCGATCCGATAGTGAAGCGGATTTTCGTGTCCGACAGTTCAATGGTGATCGCAACATCGGGTCCTTCAACCAATTTTTGCAGCTCGCCCACCGTCTTGCGGGGAATGATGATTCCAGGCATGTTTTCCGAACCATCAGGCGCTTCTGTTTCGCAGCGTGCAAGCCTGTGTCCGTCTGTGGCAACTGCGCGCAGAACAATCGAGCCATCGACTTCAGCAGCATGCATGTAAATGCCATTGAGGTAGTAGCGTGTCTCTTCGGTCGAAATCGCAAATTGCGTTGAGTCTAACAGACGGCGCAATGTTGTGTTGTCCAGTCGAAACGCATGCGAAAAGTCCGAGGCCGACAATTGGGGAAAGTCCGACTGTGGCAGGCATTGCAGTTTGAAGTTGGATCGACCGGTTGCAACCGTCATGGTGTTGCCGTCGGCATCCACTGAAAGCGAGACCTCAGCACCATCGGGTAGCTTGCGTACAATGTCATAAAGCAGGTGCGCCGGAACCGTTGTTGCGCCCGACTGTTCGACTTGCGCAGCGGTTGCTTCGTTGATCTCCAAATCAAGATCTGTCGCCTTTAATTCCAAAGACGACCCGTCGGCGCTTAACAGGACGTTTGAAAGGATGGGGATGGTATTGCGTCGCTCAACGACGCGGTGCACGCGGTTGAGCGATTTCAGCAGGTTCGAGCGTTCAAGAATAACACGCATGACGGCTTCCGATAATCATTCATAAGGCGGTCAGATGGAATCGCATCCATCATCTGCCGTAAATTTGAGCCGGAATGTGGCGCGTCAAACAAGCGAAAGCAAGGCGTTAGGGCGCAGCTTTTTTATCGTCCCCATGCAAATGGCCGGGCCGCTGGGCCCGGATGCTCACTCTTCAATCAAGCGCCGCAGTAACTCGATTTCTTTGGCCAACTTGGCATCGCCGTCCTTCAACTCTTCGACTTTGCGCACTGCATGCAGAATAGTTGTGTGGTCACGACCGCCAAACCGGCGACCGATTTCCGGCAAGGATCTGAGCGTCATGATCTTGGCCAAATACATAGCAATCTGACGGGGACGCACGACAGTGCGCGTGCGCCGGTTGGAGAGCATTTCGTTTTTGGGAATGTTGTAGTGTTGTGCGACAACCCGTTGAATATCCTCAATGCGTACTTTGCGCCGCTCTTCCGCCTTCACCAGATGACCGAGAATATCATCCACCCGCTCCAGCGAAATGTCAGGTTCAAAAGAGTGGCGGAAAACCAGCTGGTTGAACGCGCCTTCCAGTTCACGGAAGCTCGAATTTACAGTTTTGGCGACATGCTCCAGTACATCTTCGGAGATATCGAGGGATGTGTCATCGCGTCTGGCATCCACGAGCCGTTGTTGCAGCATGGATAGCCGCATCTCATGATCGGGCGCTTCTATTTGAAGTGCCACACCGCCCTGCAACCGAGAACGCACACGCGGGTCAAGCGACTCCAGTTCCGCCGGCGGGCGATCGGCTGCAACAACAACCTGCCGCGCGCTGTCCAAAAGCGCATTGATCAGATGGCAGAATTCCGATTGGATCTTGTCACCTTGCAGGAACTGCATGTCGTCGATGATCAGTATATCAATTTCGTGCAGGCTTTCCTTGAGCGACAGCGCGTCCTGGTCACGGATAGCGGACGCAAAGCGCCACATGAAATATTCGGCGGTCAAGTAAACAACGCGTTGCTTGGGATCATGGACTTTCGCAGCATTCGCAATAGCCTGCAGCAAGTGTGTTTTGCCCAATCCAACCGACGAGTGGAAGAAAAGCGGGTTGAAACGCGCCGCATTGGCACCCTTGTCGGCGGCAGCGCGCGCAGCCGCCAGGCAAACGCGGTTCGATGGACCTTCAACAAAATTTTCGAACGTGTACCGGCTGTCGACCGGAGAACCCAAGACAAAGTTACCCTTGGCCCCGTCGCGCCTCATCGCGGCCTGTTTTCCGGCAGAACTTACCGCGCTCGCAAAGGGGGATGGGGCAGCAGGACGCGTTGAAGCGTCGGCAGCTGGTTGCACCGATTTTGTAGGCTGTTCTTTAAAGCCAGGCGATTGGGACCGTACCGCTGAGCGAACGATGACGTTAACACGCAAAATACTCGGCACGTGCTTTTGCCAGATTTCCGTAATCGTCTTCAGATAGTGGCTGTTGATCCAATTCCGCAAAAATGGCGTTGGCACCGACAAAGTGACCGAGTGATCATCGCTTTCAACCAATTTCAAGCGACCAAACCAGCTTTGGTACACCTCTGCCCCAAGCGTTGCGCGCAATTGCTTGCAAACCTTCGCAAAGACGTCGCCGCTTGCCACCACATACTCCCCCGTATCGTTCGCTGATTGTGCGATACGCGCCACCTCGTCACTTTTGTTTATCACCGGAACCGCTTTACAGTTTTCGTAGGAGGCGTCCGCCGATCTTCGCACCCAGCTCGCCCCTGATGCAATACCTTCTACTTCAGGTCTTGCTTGTGTTTGAGGCTGATTGTGCATTTTGGCGAGTCCCCGCTTCGATTTTCATTTTTACGCCGGCAAAAATTGCACAATACTAGTTTTAACCAAAAGCGAAGCCTTTGGTCAGAAAACCCCTAGAAAAGCAATTATGCCCGCAAAGGCAAGAGCAGAATAACGTGCAACTTAGAGTTGCAGATTCGAAAGGTCGTTTTGCGCCTTTCCTTTTCCCCCGCACTCCGCTCAATTCGATTAAAGCCTGAACAAGACGCCCGGCGCAAGCACAACAATTTTAATTTTCTGCGCCAAAGCCCCTTGATTTTCAGCGTCAGTTTCGTTCCGCGCCCGATTAAAATTTTTAACATTATGGGAAACAACGATTTATCCCATTTGCATGTGAAGAACTGGGCAATAAATGATTTTTGAATTTTGACCAATTGGGCGGGAATTGAGTGTCGCTTTTGGCAAAGATAGTTGGCTCCCAAGCTCGCCATATTGATAAGTGTATGATTTACAATTGAAAAAACGTAATCCACAGAAGCTTCGCGTTTATCAACAACGCGAAGGACGTTTGTGACGCTACGATAGCTAAGCGGAATATGGCTTGTGATAACAATGTCATATAAATGCAAAAAGCCCGGCTTTACCGGGCTGAACGCAGACAATTTCCACTAAATCAGGCCTGGATTGCCTTCACACGCGCGGCAAGGCGCGAAATTTTCCGTGATGCCGTATTCTTATGCATCACACCTTTTGAAGCGGCGCGCATAATTTCCGGTTGCACAGCGCGGAGCGCTTCTTTTGCCTCTTCTGCGCTATTGCCTGCAATCGCTTCTTCAACCTTACGGATATAGCTGCGCACGCGCGAGCGGCGGTTTTTATTGATCGCAGTGCGTGCTGCCATCTTGCGGGTGGCCTTTTTGGCCGAGACGGTATTTGCCATCTTTGTGTCCTGTCCAAAACATTGCGGCTCACCGAAATCGGGAGAACACGCTGATGTGTTGTTTGATGAAAATATGGCTTACAGCCAAAGTGACGGCGCTATAAGCTTTTACAGCCCGCAGGTCAACGGTTCTTGAATGAGGGAGAGCGTTTTTCAATGAACGCCTCCATACCCTCTTCCTGATCGTCCAGCGCAAACATGGAATGAAACAGGCGCCGCTCGAAACGCAGCCCGCTTTCCATCGTGCTGTCAAAGGCGTGATTAATCGTTTCTTTGGCCATCATCACGCTGGGTTGCGAGAAGTCAGCGATCTTGTCGGCAACAGAAAGAGCTGTCTCAATAAGTTCACCGTCCGGCACCACCCGGGAGACAAGTCCGCAGCGCTCAGCTTCATCTGCATGCATCAACCGGCCGGTCAGACAAAGGTCCATTGTTTTGGCTTTGCCGATAAAACGCGCCAGGCGTTGCGTGCCACCCATCCCCGGCATGATGCCGAGCGTAATCTCCGGTTGTCCGAATTTAGCGCTCTCGCCTGCGATCACAATATCGCACATGGTGGCTAATTCGCACCCGCCACCCAACGCATAGCCGGAAACGGCAGCGACCATCGGTTTGCGGAACCGAACGATCCGATCCCAGTTTGAAAATGCGTCTTCCAGATAGGCATCGGCATATTTGAGCGAAACCATTTCCTTGATGTCAGCGCCCGCCGCAAAAGCTTTCTCAGAACCTGTAATGACCACAGCGCCAATTTTGGGATCGCTTTCAATATCTGCAAGTGCATCTCCCAACTCTTCCGCCACTTGTGCGTTTAACGCGTTCAGGGCGTTTGGGCGGTTAAGTGTCACGAGAAGAACGTTGCCGCGCTTTTCGGTCATGATTGTTTCAAAGGCCATGTGCACAAGTGTCCCGTTGTTTGCTGGTCGCTACAAAAATTTATCGTTGACATGAAGTGCAGAAAAAAGTCGATCGTCCTGATTGCACAATCCGTGCAATGGTTCCGTGGCATAACTCATGGCCACATGGTTGGCCCTCCTGACCGTAAGCGGAAAAACTGTGTTGGAAATATCCCATGGAGCCGTCCGCATGCACATAGTCTTTGAGGCTGGAGCCACCCGCTTCGATCGCCTCGCTGATCACCGCGCGAATTGAACGGGCCAAAAGTTCGCATCGCTTACTCGGGTGGCCATCTGCCTTAACGATTGTGCGCGCCATTCTTCGCGGTGACAACTTCGCGCGCCACAGTGCCTCGCACACATATATGTTGCCAAGTCCGGCAATCAGCCGCTGATCGAGCAACGCGGCCTTCAGTGGCGTATTCTTATGGGCAAGCAGGCCTGCCAGCGCTGGCCCGCTTAACGCATTACCCGTTGGTTCCAGTCCGAGCGGCGATAGAAAACGGTTGTCTTCAAGCGCTCCTGCGCGAGCCAGATCAATGAAGCCAAAGCGCCGCGGGTCATTGTAGATGATCTTGGCAGGCGTGCCGTTCGCTGCTGCAAGTTGAAAGATGACATGGTCGTGCGTTTCGCTTTTGTTACGCTCGTGGAAGAAGGTGCCCGGCGTTACCCCAACCTGTGCTTCGATACGATAGGAGCCTGACATGCCTAAATGCGAAATGACGACATCGCCCCGGTTAGTCGCAATGAGCAAATATTTTGCCCGTCTCCCAACATGGGTAACAGTCGCGCCTTCCAGCCGCTCTTGAAGGTCGGGTGGGAACGGGAAGCGCAGGTCCGGACGGTTGAGTGCCAGGCGCTCAATGGTCGCCTGTTCGAAAACCGGTGCCAAGCCGCGCCGGACCGTTTCAACCTCGGGCAGTTCAGGCATGAGCGGTGATGATCGGCAAAAAACTTTTCCCGTCCGGGCCTACTACCGGAAGATCAAGATGGTCCGCGATGGTCTGTGCGATATCTGCAAATGTTGGTCGGGCACCGATTGCAACCGGCGGCTGCTGGCCCTGACCCAATTGACCCACAATGGGGACCTGTTCGCGTGTATGGTCTGTCCCGGTCCATGTGGGATCACATCCATGGTCAGCGGTTATCATGAGCAGGTCATCCGGCGCCATTTTGGCCTGTAGGGTTGGAAGCCACAGGTCAAACGCTTCCAGCGCTTTTCCGTAGCCCGCAGGGTCGCGGCGATGGCCATAGAGCATGTCAAAATCAACGAAATTGGAAAAAACCAGATCGCCGGTACCCGCGTCTTGCAAGGCTCGCAGAGTTTCGGCACCAATGGCGGCATTACCGGAGGCCTTGCGCTTTTCGGTGACCCCTTGGTGGGCAAAGATGTCGCTGATTTTGCCAACGGCGAAAACTCTGCCGCCGGCGCCACTCACCCAGTCGAGCATTGTGGGCGCAGGCGGCGGAACCGAATAGTCACCTCGATTGCCGGTCCGTTCAAAATCGGCAGCGCCGTCGCCGACAAACGGACGAGCGATCACCCGACCAATATTGAGCGGATCGACATGCTGGCGGACGATTTTACAAAGCGCATAAAGGCGCTCCAGCCCGAAATACTCTTCATGGGCAGCGATCTGAAAAACAGAGTCTGCCGAAGTATAGAAAATGGGTTGGCCCGTGCGCACATGCTCATCGCCAAAGGCGCTTATCACGTCGGTCCCTGAGCCATGGGCGTTGCAAAGCGATCCCTCCAACGCGGCTTCCCGATAGATGGCCTCGAGCAGCTCGCGCGGGAAAGCGGGGATCTCATGCGGGAAATATCCCCAGTCGAAACGGACCGGCACTCCTGCGATCTCCCAGTGGCCGGACGGAGTATCTTTGCCGTTTGAAACTTCTGCTGCAGTGCCCCAAAAGCCCCGTTGGGCCAAATCGTGTCCAATCCCGGTTTCGGTGAAGCCGCTCGCGCTTTCCAATGCATTGAAAAACCCGAGCGCGGAGAGATTGGGGCAATTCAGTGGACCTGCGGTTCCGCGATCATCGGCTCCACCTTGTGCAAAGAACGCGGCAACATGGCCCAACGTATTGGCACCTTCGTCACCAAACTCAGTAGCGTCCGGCGCCCCGCCAATGCCGACACTGTCCAAAACTATGAGAATGGCTCTTGCCATTGAGGCTCCAAAATCAGCAAATATCCAACGCGGGGACGAGTCGCTACCGCTCACGAGGGTCAATCTAGGTGTCCAAGAACAGTCTGTCATCTTTCAAATTAGCCAGCGCCGTGTTGGCGATTTTACTTTTGCCGGTTTTGACAAGCCTCAGTGCTGCGCAGACCAAGCAGGTTTTTCGTGTCGGGTGGGTTACCGGTGGCGATCCGGTTCTTACAGCGCGCCTTGAGCCTTTCATTGCCTATCTTCAGGACCGGCTTGATGTCCCCGTTGAACTTTTTGCTGTTCAAAATGGGGCTGCGCTCATTGATGCCATTGTTTCTGATCAGATAGAGTACGCCGCACTTACCGGGAGCGGCTTTGCCGTCGGGCAATCATTGTGCGATTGCCTGGTTCCGCTTGCTTCGCCTTCCACCACCGATGGTTTGACGCATTTGCGTTCTGTCCTTTTGGCCAAGGCGGGCACCATCATGTTGGAAGAACCCGAATTTTTGGCCGGACCGCCTTCAGATTTTCTCACGCATCACGTACCGGCATTTGCCCAAAACGCCGGGGAAATCTCAGCACGCTTGGTGGAGACAACGAGCCTGGAGATGGTGTTGAATTTGGTAGCTGATGGTGATGAACGGCCAGCTTTTGCATGGACATTTGCGCTGCCAGATGGTTCGTCGGCGACCGCCGATGCGCTCTCCGGTTTTGCAGCGGTCCTGACAGGTCAAAACCCGTCGCTTGAGGTCGCTTGGCAATCCGACGCCTTTCGTATGGGCGCCCATAGCGTTCACCAATCTGTACCGGATGTTCAACGCCAAAAGTTGGTCGCTGCGCTGCTCGACATCAAGACCGCGTCACCTGTCGCCTTCGATGTGATCTCACCCAGCCTCGATGGTGGTTTTGTGGCTGCCGGGCCGGATGACTACGCAAACTATTTGCCCGTCCTTGCGGTATTGACCGATGACGGCTGAAAGTCAGCAGTCTTTGCAAGGAATTTCCACGGGCAGGCGCGGGTTGAGCCAATATTGCTCGTCAATATCCACACCTGTTGGATTGCCCTGCGCGTCCTTGCCGGTAAATCGCGCGACGACGGGTTTGTATTTGATGCCCGCTGTGACGTAAATCAGGAAACTGTCGTCGAAACGCAAACGGCTGGGGACGCGTATATCGCTGTCCACCGTACGGCCGGACGTGAAGTTGCCGTTAACGTCCATGCCGCGTGACCAGACGACCTTGCCCCACTTGTCGTGATCCTCGTCGACATCTACGGCAACAATGGTGATTTCAGGCTTGGTTGTCGTGTAGGGGTACATGACGCTTTCAGCGACGCCCATGATCCCGTGAAGCGTTGCCTTGTCGACACTCTCCTGCTGCGTGACAAGGTCTGCCACTGTGGAGGCAACACGGGCGATGCGCTTGTTCACGGTCAAACCCATGGAGAGTTCAAGCGTGCCGATATAAAGCGTTAAAAGGATGGGCACGACGAGTGCGAACTCCACCGCTGCCACGCCCTTTCGGTCATGTTTGAACGCACGCCATTTGAGAAACAGGCCGGGCGATGCTTGCTTGATAGACATTGACTGTTTTCCCATCAAAACGGCTCATTTTGCCAGGTATTGGATGCATAGAGCAGGTTCTTGCCATTCTTCAGACCGGCCATGTATTTCTTCATGATGTCGGTGTAGACGGGCCACTCATAGACAATGCGGATGCTGTTGATGGAGCCCGAACCGCCGGGCTTGTAATCCCAGCCGCTCGTATCGACGACGCCGGGCTCTGAGTAAGTCACGCCCTTGGGTACCGCCAGAAAGGATCCGTAAGAGCGTACGTCAAAAGACATGCCCGGGCAGCCAGGGGAGGCGAGCGCCCGCAAGCGATCACACAGCAAGGTGCGAAATTGCGACTTGTTGTGTGTGGATGCTGTTATGCGGCCGGTGCGTATGTCGCGGCTAAGCCGATCGGCCACGTTGCTCATATATTGTTCGGTTGTGTAGGAAATGGATGTTTCAACAATGGCAAACACCAACGCAAAGAACGGTAGTGCTAGCAAAGTAAATTCGATCGCGGTGGCGCCCTTGCGGTCACGCCGAAAAACACTGAAGCTTTTTTTCAAGACACTTAATCTGCGCACGCCCACGATCCCGCTTTCCCAACTGGCTATCGGCATAGTGGAAAAACGTTGAAGATTGGTTCTTGGGCTTCGTTAAATTTTTAGTTGCCGTAAAGCGCTTCGTTACGATTGGCTTCCAGGCGCCGTTCAATAGCTTCCTGTTCCGCTGCGGTTAGATAAGCGCCTTCGCAAAACGGGTTACATGCCAGAGTTTCGATGTTGGAACGCCGGTAGATCCGCAAAACATCATCATCGCGTGCAACAGCGATACTTTCATCAAAAATGGGGACGCCATCATTGTCGAGTATAACCAGATTTGTGCGGCCAAAGCCTTGGCCCGTAAGCACAATCGTTTGCGGATCACCCACCGTCGCATCGGCAATTTCCGGGTTGCCGACAATGACCGTCGCCGCGGGGCGCGAAAGCTTGATGACGCGCGCATAGTTCAACGACAGGACGATTTCATCAGTTTCGGCTTGCGCAATCGCAGGCACTGCGGTTGCCAACATCAGGCTGGCAAGAGCGGACTTAAATACTCGATGATAAGACTTGAACATGGCACACCTTCCGCACGTATGTTTTTGAAATTATACTCCAGTGGTGAAGGAAGCATTAACCATGCGCTGGGATTGTTGGGTTGAAAGGCACGGTGACATCCGTCGCTCTTCATAAACCGGCAGGCGATGCAGGGTAAGCTGGCCATCAATCATTCTCGGATGAGGTGGGTCATGATTATTTCACAGACGACAAGACTAACGCCCGTAATTTTGTGCGGCGGAGCCGGCTCCCGGCTTTGGCCGCTTTCGCGCGACGAAAAACCCAAGCAATTTCATGCACTTTTCAATGAAAAGTCGCTGCTCTTAAACACCATTCAGCGAATGCCTTTTGGCGTTTACAATGGTGCGCAGTTTACGCCGCCCATTATTCTGGGCAGCCTCAATCTTCGCGATGCATTTGCAGCGGAGTTCGCGGGTTCTGACATGAAACCCGGCAGCGTCCTATTGGAGCCATCGATCCGGGATACGGCAGCCGCGATCGCGGCAGTAACCAGACACATTGCTGCCAGCGACCGCGATGCGCTTTTGTTGGTGGTGCCATCTGACGCGAAAATTGATGATCATGAGGCCTTCCGCAACGCCGTAGCAACAGCGGCGGCGACAGCGCATGCCCATGACAGCATCATGTTGATTGGCATCAAGCCAACTCGGCCCGAAACGCAATATGGCTATATTGAACGCGGAGAACCGCTCGATGACGCCTACAAGGTCAAAAAATTTCGGGAAAAACCTGATCTGAAAACAGCTGAAGAGTATCTTTCAACGGGTGATTTCTATTGGAATGCTGGCATGTTCCTTTTCCGAGCAGGCCGCATGGCTGATGAGTTCGCCGCACGCCAGCCGGAGATTTGGGAAAAGGCGTCGCTCGCTGCCGACAAAGCGCATGAGGTTGGTGAAAAGGGTTTTTGGGCCCTCGACAGGGAGGCCTTCGATGCCGCGCCAAAACTGTCCATTGACTATGCGATCATGGAGGGGGCGGACAATGTCGGCGTTGTGGAAGCGGCCTTTGATTGGGATGACCTTGGCTCATGGTCGCAATTGCACGATGCAAGCGCCAAGAATGACGAAGGGAATGCTTTGATCGGCCCGTCCTTTGTGGTCGATAGCAAAAACAGCCATGTTCGTTCCGATGGGCCGATTGTCGGCGTCGCCGGTTTGGAGGGTATCACCATTGTAGCTGAGGACAACAAGGTACTAGTCGTGCCGACCAACAAGTCCGCGCTGGTGAAAAACGTGACGCAAACCTTCAAGACGCAGTTCAAGGGCGATATCGCGTATGATCGATCCAAACCGGCCATCAAGAACTGGTTGTTTGAAACATGCTTGCCATTTTGGGCAAACGCCGGTCTCGACCCTGAACATGGCGGGGTTCACGAAGCTTTGGCCTTTGATGGAACACCGGCGCCACATGCCAAAAAGCGCCTCCGTGTTTTGCCGCGCCAGATTTACTGTTTCGCGCACGCCATGAATGTTGGCTGGGACGATATGGATGATGCCACGTTGCGGGCGCTCTTCGACAATCTGGTGACCACCGGGTGGCATGAGAAACAAGGTGGTTTCATCCACCTGTTTAACCCCGATGGTACGGTGCAAAACCCGCTACGTGACACGTATGACCAATGTTTTGTTTTGCTCGCTTGCGCTTGGCTGCACCGCTCAACAGTTTGGCCGGAAGCGCGCCAATGGGCGGACAAAACGCTCAGCTGGATGGATGACAATCTGGCCGATCCACATGGCGGTTATGTGGAAAACAGCGACCGCATTCTGCCACGCCGCGCCAACCCGCACATGCATTTCCTGGAAGCCATGCTGGCCTGGTATGAGGCAACCGGTGAAGAGGACTTCCTCAACCGTGCTGAAAAGATTGTTGGCCTTTTCCAGACCCATTTCTACGATCCTGGAACGGGCACACTCAGCGAGTTCTTCGCACAAGACTGGACACCAGATCGCACCGGTGATGCGGAACCGGGACATCATTATGAGTGGGCCTGGCTATTGTTGCGATACAACCGGATGCGGCCAACCGCGCGACTTGAACAACAAGCCAAAATGCTGTTCGCGACCGCCAATGCTTTTGGTCATCACCAGATGACCAAAGCCGCTGCCGACACAATGCGGCCTGATGGAACGGGATTGTCGAGCCGCGCGCGCTGCTGGCCGCAAACCGAAGCACTTAAATGTGCCATCGAGATGGAGAAGATCGGCGTTGGTGGTGCCGCAGCGCTACGTGCACAGATGGTGGACGTGCTGTTTGACCATTATCTTGGCAAATATCAGCCCGGCGGTTGGTGTGATGCCATCAGCGACGGCGGCAAGCCGGTCGCTGCCGACATGCCATCAAGCACATTTTACCACGTGTTTTGTGCGCTTATCGAACATCTGAACGCCGACTAGGCGGATTGGCGCTCGGCTGCGTCGAGCGCCGCCAAATCCACCGCCGATGGCCGGAAGACGACAGTGACCGGCGTCTCGCGCGACACTTGGCGGTCGAGGGCGTTTTGCGCGCCATCGCCAAGTGATTGCTGCCATTCGCGCAGCTTTGGCATGTATGTACCAAGCGCTTTCATGACCGCAATTTTTTGTTCGCGTGATGCATGAGCCACCAACTCAACACCCAGGCACAAAAGATGTTCGGTCTGGGCATAGTCGGTGCCGTTGACCGGTACAACCACCACCGGCCCATTGCCCAGAAATCCGCACACGACCTCGTTTTCATCCGCCGCCGCACCCAGCACGCCCAATAAGGGGGAGGCATCGCGATAATTTGCCAACGAACCTGCCGTGCCGGTTTGCGCGCTGATAAAGCCGGTTATGCCGTTGTTGCTCCCGCTGATATCAATCAAGGCGGCAAAGCGAACTTCTTCAACGAGCCGCGAAACAGCAGCCAAAGTCTTTCGATGATCAAAGCTCATGCGGCTGTCAGCCAATCCGATATCGGCGAGCGCCTTGCGAAGACCCGTTGTCAGCGCATCTTCCGGACGACTTGTGCCAACAGTTACGGTCTTGGCCTGGTGACGTATCGTGTCAACCGGTCGCGACGTTTCTTCATAGGCCAATCGCAAACGGTCTTCTGCGGTCTTGGCCAGGCTTTCCGCAGCGTCAGCTGTGCGCAGCTGTCGCGCCAGATTGGCAACAAAGGCAATGTCGCCAGCACCCAGGCCGGAGTTGAACGCACCGGTCGCAGCCTCATCGACAAAGGCGTCAAGCGCTTCAACCGTGGTGGCCAGGTCGGCATCCTCGGCACCCATGGCGATCAGATTGATCTGGGAAACAATGGTTTTGAGTTTTTGCGCGCCTTCATCAATGGCCCGGGCAGCATGGAAGCCAAACAAATGTCCAGCCACCGTTGCCAACACAAATGCCAGATCGCCACCAATGGCTGGAAGGGCTATCACGCGTTCAGCATATTCGGCAAAGGCTTCCGCATCGGTTCCTTCGGTCGCAAACACGACGGGGCGCCCATTGTGCGCTTTGAAAATCGCGGCTTCTTTCACGACGTCGCCCACAAGATCCGACGGCAGATCATTGGCAACAACCAATGTCAGCGGCTCTGTCGACAGGTCGATATGCTTCTTGTCCTCGGTAAAGTCGACCGGGATGGATTTGTAGCAAAGCTCGGAGAGCTTGATGCGGATTTCCAGTGCAGCGATGTGATTGACGCCGGAGCCCGTCACCGCCCAATAGCGCGAATAAGGCGCGAGCGATGTCGCGCACTCGCCAATATGCGCTTCATGGTCCAGCACTTGTTGGATCGCGCCGGGCAGCCGCTCCAATTCGCTCATTTCGTATGCAAGCTCGGCGTCCGTCATGGTTTCGAGTTGTTCGGCAAGGAAGAGGGCCGTCAGCTTACCCGCCGTGATTTGCGAATAGAACGCTTTGGTGGAAGCGACCGACATTTCCACGTCGCGTCCGTCAGATGTGAACAAAACACTGTCGGCTTTGCGCACAAGGTCAGAGTTGCGGCGATTAACGATCGCATGCACTACCGCGCCGCGTTCGCGCACCAGATCAACCGCGCGGTTGGTGTCCGTCGTCGTACCGGATTGGGAAACGGCGATGACCAAGGCTTTGTCGAAGTCAAACGCTTCAACGTCGGCGGATAGTTCGGACGAGCGAACCGCTTGGACCTGAATGCGTCGGCGGCGGTCACGCCACAGCGCCTTTTCAATGAGGTACGCGATGCCAACAGCAGCAACCCCCGCTGTGCCTTGACCGATCACATAGACACGCGAAATGCCTTGACCTGCGGTCTCGCGTAGCTTTTGCCAGATATCCGTTTTCAACCGGTCAAAGGCGATGAAACCATCACGTTCGCGGCGGTAGCGGCCTTTGATGGTGTTGGCGACGCTCGACGGGCCGTCATTGATCTCTTTTTCAAGAAAATGTTCGAAGTTACCGCGATAAATATCGCGCGCGAAAATCTGGATGGGCTCGAATGCAATTTTGGCAACAAGACCGTCATTGACGGTCAGAACGCGCGGCGTCTGCCTATCTCCATCCAAATGAATGACAGAGCCACCGGCAACGGACCGGGACAGATTGCAGCTTTCGCGCGCCGCATTGGCAAGGCCATAAACCTCGGAGGCAAACATCCACCCATCTTTGAGACGGGCCGCGTGCAAGCCCTGACCGGAACCTTTTTGGGCCAGATAGGCTTGGCCGGGATGCGCCGGGTCAATGCAGCCAATGGCAACCGACCCGTCAAGGCGGCGCATGGCTGTGCGGAAACGACCAAGCCGATCATCGCTTTCCAGATTGTCGGAAAGGCGTTCGGCCAGAGGAATGATCTTTGCGTCGGTGGTAATGGACGGGTCCACGGTAAGCTGGCGGCCCGTGACCATCTCTTCCAGCAGTTCAAGATGATTGTCGACATCGCCGTTAAGCGCGTACATTGCGCCAATATCAGCGCCGCTGGTGTCGGCGGAAAGCGATCCATTGTGCGGATGGCAGTTGGCAACGGAGATCACACCATGGGACGCCCATCTTGTGTGAGACAAAATGCTGGCGCGGATCGCCGATGGCGCGAGCGCCCAGAGCAGTTTGTCATGTGAGATCGCTGCACGCAGCGCCGCACCATTGTCACCCAATCGTCCCACTAGATCAGCGGTTTTATAAAGAAATGTCGCAACGTTCCCTTCGCTGACAAAAACCGAAAGATGATCGGCATGCAAAAGGGCCGCGCGCGTGGCAAGTTCGGCTTTGATAGGCTCCGCCAATTTTGCAAGCGCATCATCAGGAAGCTCAACCTGAACGGCTATACCTGCAGAATCACGTCCACGCACTTCCAGCTTGTCGATGGCGCGCAGCACATATTCGGTCGGTATCGCCACATTCAGTGCAGCAAAGCGATCAGGTGTTTCATCAGCCAAAAGCGCGTTGCACATTTCGGCATGTTCGCCCACTTCAATCGACAATTGCCAAGCATAGTCGCGTACACTTTCAATCAGCGGGTCGAGTTCCGTGCGGCCCTGTTTGGAAAGTGCAGACAGTTGATCGCCCAATTGGCTTAGTTTCTCGCCCGCATCATTTACAGCATTGCGAATTGATGTTTCGCTGGCAACATCGCGCAAAAAGGCGATCGACATCATCGATGCAAAGTGCGTGTGAAGGGCTTGCGTTGCTTTAACCGCAACGGTTTCAGCATTATGTTCATCGGCACTGGCCAAGAGCGCGGTGACATCAGCAAACCATGAATGAGCCGCTGGTTTTTCAGGAAACAGGCCTGATACATAACCCGCTATTCCGCACATTGATTTATATTCCCCGCACTTGCGGCATTGTAGGCCGCTTCGAATTGGTTGAATTCCATGACAGTCATGCGCTTTTCGCACAACAAACCACGGTTCACAAAGCGTGTGAAAGGTTCACATTTAAAACCACACCGCCAACCGATGCTCTTTACACTGAAAGCAGTATGATTTGTGTGAAACTCGCAATTTGGCCGAATCTGTCATCTTTTTGCCTTAATCTAGTAGTTCGATGGAACCATCAACATAGATGTTGATGTCCGGTGTCGGCTCGTCCCCCGCCGCGCCGGATTGTGGTGATCTAATCCCCTCTCCAGATTGCCACTTGATTATTTTGTACCGCTGCTTGCAAACTCAAGCGGCGGTTTTTTTCGGGAACTTTCAAATGGTTGAAAATGTGTTGGATGCGCTCGATGATGGCTTGGATAGCAGCGTGGGGCGGCTTCTCCATCTGTTGAAAATTCCATCCATTTCCACCGATCCAGCCTATGCCGACCATTGTCGTGCTGCCGCGCAATGGCTCGTTGATGACCTCAGATCAATCGGTTTTGAGGCGTCGGTGCGCGATACGACGGGACATCCGATGGTTGTTGCCCATCACGAGGGGCAATCGGCGAACGCGCCCCATGTTTTGTTCTACGGGCACTATGATGTCCAGCCAGCCGATCCGCTTGAACTTTGGACATCTGAGCCTTTTAAGCCACAGGTTGAGGAGCAAAATGGGATCAAGGTGATTTCGGGCCGCGGCTCCTCCGATGATAAGGGACAGTTGATGACCTTTGTAGAGGCGTGCCGTGCCTACAAGAATACTATGGGCAATTTGCCGTGCCGGGTAACTATCCTCTTTGAGGGTGAGGAAGAAAGCGGGTCGCCCTCTCTTAAACCCTTCCTTGAAGCCAATGCCGCTGAACTCAAGGCAGATTTCGCTTTGGTTTGTGACACCAACATGTGGGACCTTGAGACGCCGGCCATTTCGGCGGGCCTGCGCGGCCTTGTGGGCGAAGAAATTGTCGTCAAGGCGGCTGATCGGGACCTTCACTCCGGTTATTTTGGTGGCGCAGCGGCCAATCCGTTGCACATCCTGTCCAAGGCGCTTGCCGATCTGCATGCTGACGACGGTTCTGTCACGATCCCTGACTTTTACGATGGCGTGGAGGAAACACCGGAGGCTATCAAAGCAGACTGGGCCGGCTTGGGCAGAACCGATGATACTATTCTGGGCGCCATCGGTTTGAAACACCCGTCGGGTGAAAACAACCGTTCCGTACTTGAGTTGACTTGGGCGCGCCCGACTTGTGAGGTCAACGGCATCATTGGCGGCTATACCGGAGAGGGATTTAAGACAGTGATCCCGGCTGAAGCATCTGCAAAAGTGTCTTTTCGGCTTGTTGGCAAACAGGATCCGGACGCGATCCGGGAAAATTTCCGAGCTTTTATTCGCAGCTGCATCCCCGCCGATTGCTCTGTGGACTTTCATGGGCATGGCGGCTCGCCAGCAATACAATTGCCCTATGATTCGCCTTTGTTGAACACGGCAAAGGATGCGCTATCCGATGAATGGCCAAAGCCGGCAGTGATGATTGGTATGGGTGGTTCCATTCCCATCGTTGGCGATTTCCAATCCATGCTCGGAATGGATAGTCTTCTGGTGGGGTTTGCCCAGCCCGATGACCGAATTCATTCACCCAATGAAAAGTACAATTTGATGTCTTTCCATAAAGGTCAGCGGTCCTGGGCGCGCATATTGAACGCTTTGGCCACAGCTGGATAAGCCCCAAGTCGGCGCAAATTTGTCGAAAATGCAGCCCTTTGGCGTCATGGGCCATTAACCGCCGCTTAAACGCCACAATTTAAAAAGAACCCGAACCGAATTTGGTAATGCGTATCGGTCATCGGATTTATGTTGTTTTCGCGCAAAAAGAAAAAGCGGGTCGAGCCGCGCTTGGCATCACGCAATGATGGTGGGCTGGATGACCTGTCGCTAACCGCAGACGACAGGGTCTTGCCAAAGGGCAAACCTGCGCGCCCGACGGCAAAAAGAGCGACCTCGAACAAGCGGCGCAAGGTCAAAGCGGGGGTTCAAAACAAACAACCGCAAAATGCGCGCCGAACGGCGGGTAAAAAAAAGCGGCCAACGCGTGGCGGACGCCGCAGCCTGATCGGCGGTCTCTTCTACTGGTCCTTCATTACTTGCATTTGGGGCGGTATAGGCCTGGCAGGCGTCCTTGTGTACTACGCGGCGCAGTTGCCGTCGGCATCTACATGGGCTGTTCCGGACCGTCCGCCGAATGTTAAAATCGTGTCGACCAACGGCACCCTGATTGGTAACCGCGGCGCGACTGGCGGGCAGGCGCTCGGCCTACATGAGATGAGTCCTTACATTCCTCAGGCGGTCGTTGCGATCGAAGACCGACGGTTTTTCAACCATGTCGGCTTCGATCCGCGGGGGTTTGCACGTGCCATGGCTGCCAATGTCGCCGCCGGGCGTCTAGTGCAGGGTGGATCGACCCTTACACAGCAATTGGCCAAAAACCTTTTCCTCTCGGCAGACCGTACTGTAGGGCGCAAGGCCCAAGAAGTGCTGCTTGCGCTGTGGTTGGAGCAAAAATACTCCAAGGAACAAATCCTCGAAATGTACCTGAACCGCGTTTACTTCGGTTCCGGTGCCTATGGAGTTGAAGCCGCCGCACGGCGCTATTTCAACAAATCCGCACGCGATGTGTCTTTGCCGGAAGCGGCCCTTTTGGCGGGTCTTCTCAAAGCACCATCGCGCTTGTCTCCCGCGCGAAATCCCGAAGGAGCAGAAGCGCGCGCACAACTTGTTTTGTCGGCGATGCGCGACCAAGGTCTTGTCTCTGATAGTGAAATGACAGCGGCGATGGCGCGCCACACAACGCGTGCCGCCCGATACTGGACCGGTTCTGAGCATTATGTGGCCGATGCCGTCATGGAGCAATTGCCTGATTTGATCGGCGGCATACAAGGCGATTTGATCGTCGACACCACCGTTGATTTGGCGCTCCAAAAGTTTGCCGAAGGTGCCATTCGCGACTTGATTGCAGAGCACGGCAACGATCGCAAGGTCTCGCAGGGCGCACTGGTTTCCATCGATCAAACCGGTGCCGTGCGCGCGCTGGTTGGCGGTTATGACTATGCCAATTCGCAGTTTGATCGCGCCCGCGAAGCCAAACGACAACCGGGCTCGGCCTTCAAACCCTTTGTCTATATGGCAGCCATTGAGCAGGGCTTTACGCCATCGACCATCGTCAACGATGCGCCGGTACGGATTGGCAAATGGCAGCCTGAAAACTACAATGGAAAGTACTTTGGTGATGTGACGCTTTCGACAGCGCTTTCCAAATCGCTTAATTCGGTAGCGGCACGCTTGATGCAGAGTGTCGGGTCAGGCTCAGTCATTGAAGCTGCGGCCCGCCTTGGCATCGAATCGCGTCTTGATCCGAACGCCTCGTTGGCGCTCGGCACGTCAGAAGTTTCGCTTGTGGAGCTGACCTCTGCCTATACGACATTTGCCTCAGGTGGTTGGCGCAATCAGCACTATCTGATCAAGCGCGTTACCACGGCAGATGGCAAAGTGCTTTATGAGCATAAATCAGATCCTTGGCAGGCCATGTCGCCGCAAGTAGCGGGCATGATGAGCGCCATGATGCAAAAGACCGTCATGGAAGGAACAGCCACGCGCGCGCAATTTGGTCATCCAGCAGCTGGCAAAACAGGCACAACCCAAAACTCCAAGGACGCCTGGTTTGTCGGCTTCACCGCAAATCTGACAACTGGCGTCTGGTTCGGCAATGATGACAATACGCCAATGAAAAATGTTACGGGCGGATTTTTACCCGCCGAAGCCTGGAAACGATATATGGTTCGTGCCCATGAGGGTGTTCCTGTTGCCGACTTGCCTGGCTACATGCCGCAACCTCAATGGCTTAGCGGGCGACGTCCGCAAAATGGGATACCGTCGGAGCGGGCCGGTGACGGCTTCAACTTTGGGTCCGCGCCTAATGCAGGCAACGGTGGGAATTTCCCGCCGCCGCCGGACCCGCAAACAACAGCTTCAACCGGTCAATCGCGTGGTATTGTTGACATAATCTTGGGTCGCTGAAGCAGTTGTTCCCAGGGTGCGCGCGCCGCATCAAAACCCCAAAATCACCTTAGAAACGGCTTATTTTTTGGAAAGCTTGTGCGTGTCGCAAGGCCAATTTTGAAAGCTGGATCTGAAGGTTTATTATGTCTCGGCAAGCAAAGAATGCCGTGTGTGTTTTTTTGTTCGTCACCATTGTGGCGCTCTTACTCTATACACAGCGCCTTATCGGTTTGGCGACCGCTGCATGGGTCGGGGATCTTAAGGCCTTTTCGCAAACCGACTTTGTGAATAATTGGTTTGCTGTGAAGCTTGCATCTCAAGGGAAGTTACCACTTATTTTTGATTTCCAGGCCTATTTCGCTGAGCTGAAGCTAGAGTTTGGTGATGATGTCGACCAACGCGCATGGTCATACCCGCCTCACTTTTTGTTACTGCTTTTGCCGCTAGGCAGTTTCGAGCTCGTAACTGCTGCTATTGTCTATCAGCTGTCCGGTTTCTTGTTCTTCATCTTCTCGGTATGGGCTCTGATCCGTCAATTCAAACCCGATGATGTTCAAACACCAGCTCTCGTCCTTTCTCTCTCGCTGGCACCTTATTGCTTGCTTCAGTTGGCGGCCATGCAAAACGGTTTCTGGTTTTCCGGCTTGATGCTGCTCGGATTCGCCCATGCAGGCACCAGACCGGTGGCGGCGGGCTTGTGTTTCGCGATGCTCACAACCAAGCCGCAGCTCGGCATCCTGATCCCTTTTTTTCTGATGTTTTCCGGCTATTGGCGGACGATCGTGTTTACGATCATCTGGACCAGCCTGCTCTTGTTGGCCACGGGTTTGACCTTTGGCTTTGATGTTTTGCTTCTTTATTTGACCGGTACCGCTCCCTCACAAGCGGGGGTTTTGACAAACTGGAACGGAGTGTTCCTCTATATGATGCCTAGCCTGATCGCGTCCTTGCGCATCATGGGGCTGGGTTCACAAACGGCTGTTGCACTTTACGTCTTATGGTTCGCGATCTTGATCGGGCCCGTGCTTTGGTTGATTTGGAAAACAAGCGATCCATTGCAACGGGTCTTTGCTTCCGTGTGCGGGACATTTGTTCTAACACCCTACTCATTCTCCTATGATATGGGCGCGTTATGTGCGGTCGCAGTGTTATTGGCATTATCTGAAATCGGGCGTCCGAAAGCTTCCATGGCGCTGGCGCTGTTGGCCGCGCTTCCTGCCCTGATATTGCCGCTCTCGCTGACCCATTTGCCATTTGTGCCACTCATATTACTGTCTGCTATTGTGTGGTTCATTCTCCGAAATGCCAAAAATACCGGCCAGCTCAATCCTCCCTCGTCAGCGTCATTGGCTGGTAAATTGGCATAGTGCACCAACACTTTTCTGTGACTGGCAGTCTTGCACGCATTGCGGTGGCTACTTATATCGCCCGCAGCTTGGGGATTGCGGCCGAACGAGCGGCTCAAACCCCTAATCCAATAAAGCCGCAAGGGTTCCGCGCAATCGAACGCCATAACGGGTCGGCGCGGTCTGCTAGAAGAAGAGGTATAAAATGGCAAAAGTAATCGGGATCGACCTCGGGACTACCAACTCCTGTGTCGCCGTCATGGACGGTAAGGACGCAAAGGTCATTGAAAATGCCGAAGGTGCGCGCACAACCCCCTCTATGGTCGCTTTCCCGGATGATGGCGAGCGTCTGGTCGGTGAACCTGCCAAGCGCCAGGCCGTGACAAATCCGGAAAATACATTGTTTGCCGTCAAGCGCCTGATCGGTCGTCGCTACGACGATCCGACTGTCGCCAAAGACAAGGGCATGGTTTCCTACCAGATCGTTGAAGGCAAAAACGGTGATGCTTGGGTGGAAGCCGGCGGCGAAAAGCGCTCCCCTGCTGAAGTTTCTGCGATGGTTCTTCAAAAGATGAAGGAAACCGCGGAAGCCTATTTGGGCGAGAAAGTCGAGCAGGCGGTCATCACGGTCCCTGCATATTTTAACGATGCTCAGCGTCAGGCCACGAAAGATGCCGGCAAGATCGCAGGCCTTGAAGTCCTCCGGATTATCAACGAGCCGACGGCGGCAGCGCTTGCCTATGGCCTCGACAAAAGCGATGGACGCACAATTGCCGTGTACGACCTTGGTGGCGGCACGTTCGACGTATCGATCCTTGAGATTGGCGACGGCGTATTCGAAGTAAAATCGACCAATGGCGACACGTTCCTTGGTGGTGAAGATTTTGATATGCGTTTGGTGGAATATCTGGCGGCTGAGTTCAAAAAGGAAAACGGTCTTGATCTGCGCGCTGACAACATGGCGCTGCAGCGTCTGAAAAAAGCGGCTGAGAAAGCCAAGATTGAACTTTCTTCAACGTCTCAGACCGAGATCAATGAGCCGTTTATCTCAATGGATCCTGAGACGCGCCAGCCATTACACCTGGTTATGAAGCTGAGCCGGGCGAAGTTTGAAAGCCTGGTTGATGACTTGATCAAGCGTACCGTCAAACCGATGGAAGCGGCGTTGAAAGATGCTGGCATCAAGGCCGGTGAAGTTGACGAGGTCGTTCTGGTCGGCGGTATGACCCGCATGCCAAAGGTTCAAGAAACGGTGAAGAACTTCTTCGGCCGTGAGCCTCACAAGGGTGTTAACCCTGATGAAGTTGTGGCCATGGGCGCTGCTATCCAGGGCGGTGTTTTGCAGGGCGATGTCAAAGACGTTCTCCTGCTCGACGTGACCCCGTTGTCACTTGGCATTGAAACGCTGGGCGGCGTGTTTACACGCCTGATTGACCGCAACACCACAATCCCGACGAAGAAGTCGCAAACCTTCTCCACCGCTGACGACAATCAGGCAGCTGTGACTATCCGCGTCGGTCAGGGTGAGCGCGAAATGTTTGGCGACAACAAGTTGCTGGGCCAATTCGATCTCGTCGGTATTCCGCCGGCACCGCGCGGCGTACCGCAAATTGAAGTGACGTTCGACATCGACGCCAACGGCATCGTGAATGTGAAAGCGCAGGACAAAGGCACCGGCAAGGAGCACGAGATCCGCATTCAGGCCTCCGGTGGTTTGTCAGACGATGAGATCGATCAAATGGTCAAGGATGCTGAGGCCAACGCCGAAGTGGACAAAAAGCGTCGCGAGACGGTGGAAGCCAAGAACCAGGCAGAAAGTCTGATCGATTCAACCGAAAAGTCCCTGTCTGAACATGGCGACAAGGTAGAGGCTGAAGACAAGCAGGCTATTGAAGATGCCGTTGCTGCGTTGAAAGAGGAGGTCGAAAAAGAAGAGGCCGACGGCGATGCGATCACCGCCAAAACGCAAGAGTTGGCGCAAGCTTCCATGAAGCTTGGTCAGGCCATCTATGAAGCCACGCAGGCTGAGGAAAACGCAGCCGCTGCGGCTGACGCAGCTGCCGATGCTGCGGCAGATGCCGGTGATGATGTTGTTGACGCCGATTTCGAAGAAATCGACGACGACGATGAAGATCAGAAAAAATCTGCCTGATCAGGCATGAAATTGCCCGCGGTTTGCTTCTAATCGGAGCGCGGGCAAAACCTACCTTCGGGGATCATCGGTCCGATGGCCAAAGCAGACTTCTACGAGACATTGGGTGTGGCCAAGGGTGCCGATGATGGTGCGCTGAAAAGTGCGTACCGGAAAATGGCTATGAAATATCACCCGGACAAGAATCCGGGCGATGCTGCCGCCGAACAAAAGTTCAAAGAAGTCAACGAAGCCTACGAAACGCTCAAAGACCCCCAAAAGCGGGCGGCTTATGATCGCTTCGGTCATGCAGCATTCGAGCAAGGCGGAATGGGCGGTGGTAATCCGTTTGGCGGGGCTGCGGGCGCGGGCGGGTTTTCTGACATTTTTGAAGATATCTTTGGCGAGATGATGGGCGGTGCAGCCCGAGGTCGGCGCCAAACTTCCGGAGGACGTGAACGCGGCGCCGATCTTCGCTACAATCTGGAAATCTCGCTTGAAGAGAGCTTTATCGGAAAAACCGCACAAATCCGTGTCCCCACATCTAAAACCTGCGACACCTGTAGCGGCTCCGGCGCAAAGCCCGGGTCAAAGCCGACGACATGCACCAGCTGTAATGGCGTGGGTAGGGTCCGTGCGGCGCAAGGCTTCTTCTCCATTGAGCGCACCTGCCCGACCTGTAACGGGCGCGGCGAGATCATCAGCGATCCCTGTACCCCTTGTAACGGCCAAGGCCGTGTGACCGAGGAGCGTTCATTGTCGGTCAATATCCCTGCGGGCATCGAGGACGGCACCCGCATTCGTTTGGCGGGTGAGGGCGAAGCCGGATTTAGGGGTGGGCCGGCAGGTGACCTCTACATATTTATCTCGATCAACCCGCACGAATTTTTTCAGCGCGATGGCTCGGATCTTTTCTGCAAAGTACCACTGTCCATGACAACAGCGGCGCTTGGCGGGTCGTTTGAAGTGACGACGCTTGATGGCACACAAACCCGCGTCAAAGTGCCCGATGGCACCCAGTCCGGCAAGCAATTCCGCTTGAAAGGCAAGGGCATGCCCGTCATGCGCCAGTCAGTAATGGGCGATCTGTATATCCAGATCAGCGTGGAAACACCGCAAAACCTGTCCAAACGTCAGCGGGACCTGCTGCAAGAGTTTGATGAAATCTCGGCCAAGGAAAATTCACCGCAATCGTCCGGTTTCTTCAACCGCATGAAAGACTTTTTCACGCCAGGTGATTGATGGGTAGCCGTCATCTAAACACGCGTTACATCAAACAATCAACGGTTGGAAAATCTCATGAAATTCATGATCTTTGCCGGATCGACCCGCGCCGGTTCCCTTAATGTAAAACTCGCCAAGGCGGCGATGAAGGTGCTGGCGGAAGCAGGGGCTGAAACCACCTACATCAATCTGGACGATTACCCGCTACCGATATTTGACGAAGACCTGAAATCTGAAAAGGGCATTCCGGCAAACGCGACAAAGCTTGCCCAAACGGTCACAGCCCATGACGGGCTATTTGTTGCTTCGCCAGAGTATAATTCATCAGTCTCGCCACTTTTGAAAAACACCATTGACTGGCTTAGCGTTATCAGCAGCAAGCCCAAGCCGTTTCCCGGGATCACGGTGGCATTAGGCGCTGCTTCCCCCGGTACCCTTGGCGGCGTTCGAGGCCTTTATCATTTGCGTGCAATCCTTATGAATGTGGGGGCGCAAGTGATCACCGAGCAGTCAATAGTACCCCGGGCAAAGGAAGCTTTTGACGAAGAGGGCCATGTGACCGATGAACGCACATTGTCGTTCCTCAAGGCAACTTGTCGCTCGCTCATGGAACTCGCCTTGGTGGGAAGTGGTTGGGATTAAGTCAAAAACTCGATTGCGGGTTTTCATTGCGCATGCCAAATCCGGCTTATGGAAAACAATGTCGCCAACCAACGCCTGATTGTCGCGCTGGATGTACCCAGCGTGCTGGATGCCTCAACGATCATCGCCACTCTTGGCGGTACGATAAGCTTCTACAAGATAGGACATCAGTTGGGTTTTGCCGGCGGGCTGACTTTGATCCCCGAATTGAAGGCCGCCGGCAAGTCGGTATTTCTCGATATGAAGCTGTTGGATATCGATAACACGATCGAAAAAGGCGTTGAGAGCATCGTCAAGCTCGGAGTTGATATGCTGACTATTCATGCCTATCCAAGAGCCATGGCCGCGGCGGTAAAGGCAGCTAAAGGCTCGCACCTTTGTCTGCTCGGCGTGACGGTCCTGACCTCGATGGATGCGCAAGACCTTGGCGAGGCCGGCTATCAGATGGATCCTCTTTCACTGGTGAAACGACGCGCGCAGCAGGCACGCGACGCCGGTATGGGCGGCATAGTGTGTTCTGCAGCCGAAGCGCAAACCGTGCGCAACATTGCCGGACCCGATATGGCGGTGGTGACGCCGGGCATCCGCCCGGCGGGCGCTGCGGTCAATGATCAAAAACGGGTTGTTGCGCCGCGTGATGCCATTCAGGCCGGGGCGTCTCATCTCGTCGTCGGGCGTCCGATTACAGCTGCCAGTGAGCCGGTCGCCGCCGCTCAGGCCATCCTTTCTGAAATTGAACAGACCTGACCACGCTTGAAGGAGGACATGACCATGGCAAAAGGTTATTGGATCGCCCGTATTTCCGCCCACACACCGGAGCGGTATGAGGAATATAAGGAACTGGCCGGACCTGCCTACGATGATTTCGGCGCCAAGTTTTTGGTGCGTGGCGGGCGTTTTGATGTGTCGGAAGGGGATGCACGCGACCGCAACGTCATTATCGAGTTCCCCACCTATCAAGCGGCGCTCGATTGCTACAATAGCGAGCAATACGCCAAAGCAAGGGCGGTACGCCAAGCCATTTCTGACGGTGAATTGATCGTCATTGAGGGCGCCGACTAGGTCCGAAAGACCTTGAAATTGCCCCTAAAGAGTGTTGATTGCCTCGATACCGCGCTTTCCGCGCATGGATTAACTGTGCTACTGCCACTTAAATATAATTGTTTTGCCTTGTTGGCGCGGTAATTTGCCTCAAAAATATTGAGATTGGGATAAGCAATATGTTCTACCATATGTACGAGTGGAACCACGCCATGATGCAGCCTTGGCGCGCTGCAGCAGACGCCACCAGACTGTTTTACCAAAACCCTCTCAATCCGGTTTCGCGGACTAAAGTCGGTCGCACGCTCGCGGCATGGGCAGAAGTCTTTGAGCGGACCACACGCCGATATGGCAAGCCGCGTTTTGATCTTGATCGTACCGTGATTGATGACCGGGAAGTGCTTGTTAGCGAACAGGTAGTTTGGGAAAAGCCTTTCTGTAAGCTCTTACACTTTGCACGTGACGTGCACAAACCGCGTCCTAGCGACCCGCGTGTCCTGATCGTCGCGCCCATGTCCGGCCACTATGCCACGCTCTTGCGGGGCACCGTTGAGCGCTTGCTGCCTGAGGCCAATGTCTACATCACCGACTGGGTTGATGCGCGCAATGTGCCGGTGACGGAAGGCAGTTTCGATCTGGATGACTATATCGACTATTTGATCGAGATGCTGGAGCATCTGGGCCCCAACACGCATATAGTTGGCGTTTGCCAGCCCTCCGTACCGGTTTTGGCGGCTGTGTCTGTGATGGAAGCGCAGAACAACAAAAACGCTCCGGCCTCCATGACTTTAATGGGCGGCCCGATTGATACGCGCCGAAATCCCACCGCGGTCAACAAGCTGGCGGAAGAAAAGCCCATCGAATGGTTCCGTGATAATGTAATTATGACCGTACCGTTTCCCAATTTGGGTTTTGGGCGACAAGTCTATCCCGGCTTTTTGCAGTTGACGGGCTTCATGTCCATGAACATGGATCGTCACATGATCGCGCAAAAGGACTTTTTCATGCACTTGGTGCGCGATGATGGCGATTCGGCTGAAAAGCACCGCGACTTCTACGATGAGTATTTAGCAGTCATGGATTTGACCGCTGAGTTCTACCTCCAGACCATTGAAGTCGTCTTCATCGAGCATGCCTTCTCAAAAGGCACGATGATGCACCGTCAACACAAGGTGGATCCTGGCGCGATTACGAAAACGGCGATGCTCACCATTGAGGGTGAGAACGACGACATCACCGGTAAGGGGCAGACAGAAGCCGCCCATGACCTGTGCACCGGTTTGCCACAAGACATGAAGATGCACTATGAGCAACCGCGCGTCGGCCACTATGGGGTCTTCAACGGATCACGTTTCCGCAAGGAAGTGGCACCGAAGATGCTTGAGTTTATGCACAAGCATCAAACGCGTCCTGGCAAAGTTAAGTTGAAGGCGGTCGCCTGACGCCAGACTTTTCTCCCGTCGAAAACTCCGACCGTCCCGCTTTGGGGCGGTTTTTTTGTTCACCTCGCTTTTTGCATTAACCATTCCTTAACCAACATGCTTGCGCTGGCCCACGCTTGATAGTTAATTGTTCGTTAACTGGTTGGTACGGGCATGGTTCGGGAGTGTGTAATGAAGCGGGTATTGGCTCATATAGCGGCAATTGCTGCCGGTATCATGGTTGCCACGCCGGTTCATCATGTCCAGGCAAGCTCCATGATCACGGGTGGCCTGACGTCGCAACCCATCGGCCACTATGAATTTTGCCAAGTCTATGCCGGTGAGTGCAGCCAGCTGCCTCGCGGATATGAGCCTCTTGCGTTGACAAGAAACCGCTGGAACACAATCCTAACTGTCAACAGCGCGATTAACATGATCATCGAGCCCCGTAGTGACCTTGATGTTTACGGTAAGGAAGAAGTCTGGACATTCCCCGATCATGCGGGTGACTGCGAGGACTATGTGCTTCTAAAGCGTCAGATGCTTATTGACGAGGGCATGCCAGCTTCTGCGCTTCTCATTACCGTTGTGCGCAAACCTGATGGCGAGGGCCACGCCGTATTGACCGTGCGCACCGATCGCGGCGACCTGGTACTCGACAATCTGCGCAATGAAGTCATGATGTGGTCTGACACTGAATATGTTTATTTGAAGCGGCAGTCCGAACGGCATGCGGGCCATTGGGTTGACATTGAAATGCCCGATCCGATCATTGTTGGCACGGTGCGGTAATTTTTTCACGCTCCATTGCCTTAACCCCATGCTAGAATGACGCATCAGAGCATTTAGGGGGTTGCAATGGCAGATCTACCACCACCACCGCCGGAACCGATCAAGGAACCTGAGAGCGGATGGTACTTGGCGCCAATCCGTGAGGTGAAACCAAAATGTGAGGGCCAGCTCACAGAGTATATTTATTCGCTTCTCGGT
Organism: Pseudomonadota bacterium; assembly: GCA_039822005.1. Lineage (GTDB taxonomy): Bacteria > Pseudomonadota > Alphaproteobacteria > Rhizobiales > Rhizobiaceae > JBCBDX01. The sequence goes on from JBCBMZ010000001.1 coordinate 354,795, forward strand.
AATGCGAAGCTCGATGGCCCGATTGAAACATATCCGAAAGGGAAAGTACCACCGCCAACCCGCAGTCGGGCACAAATTGAAAGCGAGTTAAGTGACAAGGCGGGGCAGTCAGTCATTTCTCTGAACTATAGCGGCGTGAAATTTTGCCCCGACGGCTGCGTGACTAAAACGCTAAAAACCGAGACGCTAAAAACCGATTTGCCGGTTTACAGCCATTGGACGGAAGAGTGGCAGGGACAGGACGCCAACGGGAAACCGGCAAAGATAACCGTTCACTATTTGGCGCGCGGCAAGGCAGACGTTGAGATCACGATCAAAACGCTGTTGTGCTTACCCTCGCTTGGCGACCCGTTGCCCAAACAATTCTCATTGCCTGCGGCCGATCCGGAAGAAGATTTCCTGATCGACGGGTGGACGTTGCCCGAACATCTCAAGCCAGTGCCGAAGAAGAAATAGCCCTGTCGCTAAGCCTGCCCGATCAACAGGCCCGCCGCCAACACGAGCACGCCACCGAGTACGACTTGGAAGATCGCGCGCGCCCAAGGTGTTTCCATATAGCGGTTCTGGATCCAGGTGATCGCCCAAAGCTCCACGAAGACCACAATGATCGCGATAATGGTCGCCGTCCAGAAATGTGGGATCAGATAAGGCAGCGCGTGCCCCAGCCCGCCGATGGTCGTCATGATTCCGGTGGCAAGACCGCGCTTGATCGGTGAGCCGCGTCCGGAAATCACACCATCATCGGACGCCACTTCCGTAAAGCCCATGGAGATGCCGGCGCCGACGGACGCGGCGAGACCAACGAGAAACGTGGTCCACGTATCCTGCGTCGCAAACGCCACGGCAAAGATCGGCGCGAGCGTGGAAACCGACCCGTCCATCAAACCCGCAAGGCCCGGCTGCACATAGGTGAGGATGAACTGGCGGCGCTCGGCCATTTCCTCATCATCTTTTACATCGTCCGGCGTGTGCTTGGCTTCCAGATCCTTGGCCGTCGCCTCATGGCCGGCTTCTGCAATCGCCAGCTGGCCCAAAAGTTCGCGCGTATCGGCATTGGTTACCTGACCGGCAGCGCGCAGGTAAAACCGGTGCGCTTGGCGCTCCATCTCGGCGGCCTGCTCGCGGATTTTTTCCACGCCCTGCGTTTTCACAAGCCAGTCCGGCTTGCGCTCATAATAGCCGCGCACATGTTCACGCCGGATCAGCGGAATATTATCGCCGAACCGCTCCTTGTGCATGGTGATCAGGCGCGAGCGGTGCCCGTCCTCTTCCTTGGCCATCTCATCAAAGATTTTCGCAGAGGCCGGAAACTCCTCACGCAGATTGTCCGCATAAGCCAGATAGATGCGCGCATCATCTTCTTCCGAAGAAATGGCGAGCGCCAATATCTCCTGTTCCGACAGGCTGGTGAAATCGCGCCGCCTCGACGGCATCAGCGAAAAGACCATGGGTTCACTTTCTCAGGTTTCCTGTTTCACATAGCGAACTTGTCCCACCGATCAACCGGCAAATCCTTGATCACGGTCAATGACAATTGGGCGAGCCGAAACCAATCATGTTGACGCGCCACATTATCGCGCCATGATCGACAAATGACGCAAAAACGCGACACGATCATGGACCGTATCGGTCACTGGATGGCGACGCGGCTGGAGGCCGAAACCTCGGGCTACAAACCCTATACGCCCTCGGATCCGCAAACGCTCTACCGCACGCTGCTGCCCGGTGATGTGCTGCTGGTGGAGGGCAACCGCAAGGTGTCTTCCGCCATCAAATATCTGACCCAAAGCACGTGGAGCCATGCCGCGCTCTATGTGGGCGATGAAATCGATGAGGTGACGAATGACGGCCACCGCAATCGTCTCATTGAGGTCAATCTCGGCACCGGTTGCACCGCCGAGCCGCTGGAAAAATATGAGACCTACAACACGCGCATCTGCCGCCCCAAAGGTCTGACACCGGAAGACCAGCGCAAGGTGATCGACTATGCCAAAAGCCAAATTGGCATCAAATATGACAATAAAAACATTATCGACATGCTGCGCTATTTTTTCCCGACACCCCCGGTCCCGGTGCGCTGGCGCCGCCGCATGATCCAGTTTGGCTCGGGCGACCCCACCCGCGCGATTTGTTCCACCATGATCGCCAAAGCCTTCCAGACCGTGCGCTATCCCATATTGCCTGAGATCACCCGCGCGCCGGGCCGCACACGCGCGATTTCCAGCTATTCACGCCGCGAGATTTTGCACATCCGGCACTTTTCGCTTTTCACCCCGCGCGACTTTGACCTGTCGCCCTATTTCGAGATCGTCAAACCAACGCTCGCTTACGGCTTTGACTATAAAAAACTGGTCTGGGCAAAGGCGCAAAAAAGCCCGCAAGGCGACGCTGCGCCAGAGCTCTTGCTGCCCGAGGCGGAACCGGTCGGATTAAAAGGGTAGGGGTTAGTGCCGCAAAGTTTCCATAATTCAGATTGCGCCTGTAAATTACAGCCGCATACTGTTGACGAGGGCCTGCTGCGTCTCTAAGATTGTGCTATGAACAAAGTAAAATCGCTTCTTTTGGCTCAGGAAAACAAGGTGTCGGACCTCGAAAGAGAGTTGGCTAGCGAGCGTAGTCGTTTGGAGGGGATGCGCTTGGTCGCTCAAGAGTTCGACGACGTCTCGGAAATTGCTACAGATAATAGTGAGGCCGCGCCCAAGCGGAGAATGAGGCTTGGGTCGAAAAAGCGTGTTGTCTACAGTTTGGTTGATGGCGGGAACGAAACAGTAGAGTCTTTGTGTGAACGATTGTCTTCGTCAGATATTGATCCGCGATATGTGAGAGATGTTGTGAGGGTTGCGATTAATGAAGGTGATATGTTGGGCAATCTAGACGACAGATTCATCATGTCTGATTTTGGTAAAGAGCTTTTGGAGAGCGCTCCATTACCGAGAGATTGGCAGAATTATAGCCATCTTGTTGATGGTCAGCACCAAATGTCGAAAAATAAAGCCTCTTCTACAGAAGTAGAAGAGGCTTTGAGAGTCACCGAAGATGCTCCAACATCTTCAGAAGAGAACTCGGCTGTAAGACCACCTTGGTGGGTTGACAGCTCGAGTTGAATTCCGCGCAAAACGGACCCAACGGCGGAGAGGGTCTCTCCGTCAGTCTAGGAGCACTAATGCCCATAGACACCTCACAGTTATAGTTTGCAGATATCCAAACTATAACAGTCAGCCCCACTGGGGGTATGATCAAGCTGGAGACGTCCAGCTTGGTCGCCACTTTTGCGTTTATTATAATTGGCAGAATCTGTCACGAAAAATATATATTTTGAGTGTTCGTACAGCTTCTCACACCCCACCCTGCGCCAAAATCTCCGCTTTCGGTTGCCGCAATTCCCGCCTATATGCGGAACATGTCTGAAACACCACTTTCCAACATCCGCAATTTTTCCATCGTCGCGCATATCGACCATGGCAAATCCACGCTCGCCGACCGGCTGATCCAGATGACAGGCTCTTTGGAAGAGCGCGAGATGAAGGATCAGGTGCTTGACGCGATGGACATTGAGCGCGAGCGCGGCATCACCATCAAGGCCAACACGGTGCGCCTGGAATATGACGCGCAAGACGGCCAGCACTATGTGCTGAACCTGATCGACACGCCCGGCCATGTGGATTTCGCCTACGAGGTTTCCCGCTCGCTCGCCGCCTGTGAAGGTTCGCTTCTGGTGGTCGATGCGTCGCAAGGCGTGGAGGCGCAAACGCTCGCTAACGTCTATCAGGCGATCGACAATGACCATGAGATCGTGCCCGTCCTCAACAAGGTGGATTTGCCCGCCGCCGACATTGAGCGCGTCTCGGAGCAGATCGAGGAAGTGATCGGCATCGATGCGTCCGAGGCGGTGCAGATTTCCGCCAAAACCGGACTTGGCGTCAAGAACGTTCTGGAAGCCATCGTGGAGCGCCTGCCCGCCCCCGCCGGAGGCGACCGCACTGCGCCGCTGAAAGCACTGCTGGTTGACAGCTGGTATGATGCCTATCTCGGCGTCGTCGTCTTGGTGCGCATCATCGATGGCACCATGAAGCGCGGCCAGACCATCCGCATGATGGGCACGGGCGCCAAATATCCGGTCGACCGTGTCGGCGTGCTCACGCCCAAGCTTGTGGTCGTGCCGGAACTCGGCCCCGGCGAACTCGGCGTCTTTACGGCGTCGATCAAGGAGGTGGCCGACACCCGCGTCGGTGACACGATCACCGAGGACAAAAAGCCGACCGCCGACATGCTGCCGGGCTTCAAGCCGGCCCAACCGGTGGTCTTCTGTGGCCTGTTCCCGGTCGATGCCGATGATTTTGAGGATCTGCGCGCGGCCATGGGCAAATTGCGCCTCAATGATGCGAGCTTCTCGTTTGAGATGGAAACATCCGCTGCGCTCGGCTTCGGCTTCCGCTGCGGGTTCTTGGGGCTATTGCATCTGGAGATCGTGCAGGAACGCCTGAGCCGCGAGTTCAATCTGGAGCTCATCGCCACCGCGCCGTCCGTGGTCTACAAGATGAACCTGACCGACGGCACGTCGATTGACATGCATAATCCGGCAGACATGCCAGACATTGTGAAAATCCGCGACATTGAAGAGCCGTGGATCAAAGCCTCCATCATGACGCCGGATGATTATCTGGGCGCGATATTGCAGCTGTGCCAAGAGCGCCGCGGCATCCAGACCGGGCTTTCCTATGTCGGCACCCGCGCGCTGGTGGAATATGAACTGCCGCTCAACGAGGTGGTGTTTGATTTTTACGACCGGCTAAAGAGCATCTCCAAGGGCTATGCGTCCTTTGACTATACGATTGCCGATTACCGCGAGGGTGATCTGGTGAAGATGTCGATCCTGGTCAATGACGAACCGGTCGATGCGCTCTCCATTTTGGTGCACCGCTCAGCGTCGGAAAAGCGCGGGCGGCAAATGTGCGAGAAGCTGAAAGATCTGATCCCGCGCCACATGTTCAAAATCCCGATCCAGGCCGCGATCGGGGGAAAAGTCATTGCGCGCGAAACCATCTCGGCGATGCGCAAGGATGTGACGGCCAAATGCTATGGCGGCGATGCCACGCGTAAACGCAAGCTCCTCGACAAGCAAAAAGAGGGCAAAAAGAAAATGCGCCAATTCGGCCGCGTGGAAATCCCGCAGGAAGCGTTTATTCAAGTGCTGAAGGTGGATTCCTAGTCTTTTTCTTCGGGTTTCGGTGGCGGCGTGTAATTGTCAGGATCGGCTTTCCACTTGTTCCACTGATCTGGAAATGTCAGGTCGTCCTGACGTTCAACGGAGAATGCAGGCATCGCCCAATCCGGCCAATGCGCGGGCCTTGTGATGTCATCCGGCAACCGCGTATCCTCATCACCGAAGGCTGCACTGACTTGGGTCTGTGTCAGTGAAACCATACTTAAATCACACTTCACGGCAGCAGAATAGAATTCTGCTGCCGTGAATGTGGTTTCATCGTCGAGCCGCACTAGTCTGAAGTTTGCCCCCTGCGCATCCGCAAATCTGAAGTCCGCCCCCTGCGCCTGCGCAAAGCTGAAGTTCGCCCCCTGCGCGTGCGCAAAGCTGAAGTTCGCCCCCTGCGCCTGCGCTTCGCTGAAGTCCGCCCCCTGCGCCTTCGCAAATCTGAAGTTCGCCCCCTGCGCGTCCGTTCGGAAGAAGTCTGCCCCCTGCGCCTGCGCTTTGTAGAAGTTCGCCCCTTGCGCGTCGGCGCGGAAGAAGTCCGCCCCCTGCGCGTCCGCAGATCTGAAGTCCGCCCCCTGCGCCTTGTAGAAGTTCGCCCCTTGCGCCTGCGCTTTGTAGAAGCTCGCCCCCTGCGCCTGCGCTTCGCTGAAGTCCGCCCCCTGCAAATCTGCGCTCTCAAAGCGCGCGAGTGAAAAGTCTGCCGCTTGCGCAGCACCACTCATGTCCGCCTTGACCAGATTGGTCTCTCGCAGATCCAGTCGGAATTTGGGCTTGAGTTCGTCCCACGCGTCGCGGGCTTCCTCGTGCTTTTTGACGCCGTCCAGATAGTCATGGCTGGCGTTGCCATCTTCCTTGGTGCACCATTCAGGCCAATTCGGCATTTTTTCTTCAAACGGCCGCCACTCGCCCCATTCCTTTTCTTTCTGCGCTCGGCTGCGCCGCCCGATAACCGTGAGCGCCGTTTGCACATCCGCGCGGGGCTTGATGCCCTCCAAGGCCTTTCGGTGTTCTGTTTTCCATGTCCCGATCGCCTCCTCGAAGTCGTTGCCCTCTTCATTTTCGCCCTCAAACCATTCCGGCGGTTTTGGCAGTTCGGGTGCTTCACTTGCGGGCGCATTCTCGCGAATGTAGGCGCACAGGATTTCCATGATCTGGATATGGTCGCGTAAACTGTCCTGCGCGATTCGTTCGAGTGCGTATATGGCGCCGATTCGCACTTCGAGGTTGGAAACCGTTTGTGAAAACACTTGCCAGTCGCCCGTCTCGGCTATTGCTTCATCTCCTACAAGTTCAGGCTTCTTTCCCTGCCATTCAATTTGGGTTCGAGAATTCTTCCAGCTACGGACCTCATATTCTTTAACCGGGATCATCTCTCTGTTTTCTTCGTCGAAGTGTTCACCGTAAGGGTCAACGCTCTCCACTATTGAGTATTCAAGCGGCGGTTCAAATTCTTTGTTCCGTGGGATCATGTGATGAACTGTTCCTAAGGAACCTGAATAGATTGTGATCGACCTCCCGATTGTCTGTTCGGTTTTTTCCGCTCCCATTCCCTCAACGGCCTTGTTAATGCGGTCGGTGAGCAAGCCTTCTTCCTGCGCCTTGGTCTGGCGTTCGACGGTTTGCACACGCACCAGGGCAAGGGGGGCCGCCACAAGGCCACCCAGAAGCGCGACGGTTCCTGCCACAGCGAGATAATAGGCGCGCGGATCGGCGTCATCGCCGCTCGGCGGGTTGAGGCCAAGTTGCGCGAAGTTGCGAATGATCAACCCGATAAAGAAAAGCCAGAATGGTGCCGCTATCAAAGCCAGCCATTTGATGGCGTGAATGCCGCTGTTTTCCTCATACATCCACTGAAGGAAACGGGTCAGCCACGACTTTTTGGCGCTGCTCTCTTCCTTCCATTGTTCGAGAACGCACGGTATGGCGTTGTTAAAGACAAAAACGGTCACAAACACCAACAACCCGAAGAAAAACCACGCCCCAAAAAACCAGAACGTCGACATCTCAATCGGTATCTCGATTGAAAAGCGCGTGCCTTTTTCTGTTTCGGTGAACATGCCCCTTCCCCGTTTTCAGCAATAATGCGGGGATTTTCCATTTGATGGAAGAGTGTGTTTGGCGGGTTTCACGGAATGGGCCCTCGCTTCAAGGGCACGGATGACGGCGGTGGGTAAATCGTCAAAATCATCGCACGAAGCAGGGGTTAAAAGTGTTGGGCCTCCAATCCTTGACGTTGCCAATAGCTGATCAGGTATTCGCCCCTCGCGTTGGTTTTTCCGTACCGCCCCCTGCACCGCTTATGGCGTGGTACAAGACATCCCAAAAGTGCCCGATGAAATCTTCATAACGCCAAAATTTCGTCTCTATCCTATGAAATGAACGCCGTTCAAAAGTTGTTGTGGCCAATGGCGAGAGGGAGTGGTCCGCATGCCGACCTATGTCAGAACGATGTTTGCGATTGCGCTCGTCGCATTTGTATCCGCTTGCGGTTACGGACCTGAGACGGTGGCGGTGAAGGTGGAAAACGCGCGCGCCAAAAAAGGCACCCACATATTTGCGGTGGCAACGGACTTCAAGATCGTCAGCCAACCAACGGGCGCGATCAACACATTTCCCAATGGCGGCGTCCCGCGTGTCTCGGCACATGAGGCGCGGATTTACGTCGTCAATCTGGACAAACAAACTATGCGGCTGGCCGCGCAAATTACCGATTGGGGTGAAATTCCGAGGCCCAAGCAAGTTTGGGTCGAGGGCTGGGTGGGCAATACGCTTTACTTCACCCTTTATGGATATGGCGGTGACAGCCGCTCGGGCGATGATCTCCATGATCCCCGCGAGCTCGTGTTTCGCGTCACACCATGGGGTTTTGTTGAGCAGGTGGAGGCTTATCCTGAAGGACTGCAGGCACAGAAGAATTCCGGGAAAGCCGGTGATGCGCCATTTCTGCGGTTGAGTAAGGGCCACACGGACGTCAATGCGGGCATCAATGGCAGCCCTGGTAAGGCGTCGCGGACAGCCAGGTTCTCGCTTGAGCCGAGTACCGGAGAGGCGCAGCTGACATTTATAAACAACTGATGTGTAAACCGCCCAGTTTCTCACAGACGCTGCAGCACCGCCGGCAAAAGCGCTTCGAACTGCGTCAGTAATTCCGAATAGTCATCATCTTTGATCAGGCGGCGGGCTTGCGGCAGGGTGACCCATTGGCGCTCGCGCACATTTTCTTCCAGCCATTTTTTTGAGGTAGACTTGGCGAGCAATGGGAAAAAGGTGCACGGCACATGCTCGTAGAATGCCTCAAATTGGCGCTCGATCATGACCGTCATCGGAAATTCGGTCATCAACCGGCCTTTGACGCCGGTTTCCTCCAAGGTTTCGCGCACGGCTGCCTCTTCCATGCTCTCACCGAATTCCAATGTGCCCTTGGGTACAATCCAACGTCTGCGGGTCATCGAGGTGATCAACAGGATGGAGACTGGATCACTCTTCTTCTTTGGCCGCCGGAATGGAATGGCACCGGCGCGGTGGATCGTTGCGTTGATGTTCATAAAGCCAAAACTATCACGGGCAATGAGCGCGACAAGCGCATCATTTAAATGGTTCAGATTTCGCCAACCATCCATTTACCATCGTTTGAAAGTGGGGCGATTCACATTTTGGAAACCCTGTTTTTTAAGTGGGTGGCAAGGCGTGTCGCGTAAGTTTGGCCTCACTGATCGAGGGGAACACCTTGACGGTAAGTGCTGTAAATTTACGAGTAAGGAGCTCAACCAATGTTTGCACGTTTCATCAAAGACGAGTCTGGCGCAACAGCTATCGAATACGGCCTCATCGCTGCTCTGATCGCTCTGGCGATCATCGTTGGCGCCGGTGCCCTCGGTTCTAACCTGAACGCTAAGTTCGAATCTATCTCTACATCTTTCTAATAGTTGTAGAATTACGATTGAGCGACCTGCTGCACCCATTGTGCAGCAGGTCGTTTCTATTTTGGTCAGCCGTTTTTACGGGCCGGTGACTTTTTCTTAAATGACCCGCGCTAGTGTTTAAAAGCTGACAATTCCGGGGTTTTGGTCATGATCGCCACCATCATCTTTATCGTGTTTCCGTTTGCCATGATCTATGCGGCGCTTTCCGATATTCTAACGATGACCATTGCGAACCGGATTTCCCTTTTGCTTATTGGCGGCTTTGTATTGGTCGCCCCTTTCATCGGGCTGAGCTGGACAGACTTTGCCTGGCATTGGGCAGCCTTTGTATTGGTGTTGACCATTACCTTTGGTCTGTTCGCCGCTGGCGTGATGGGCGGTGGCGATGCAAAACTGATGGCTTCCACGTCCCTTTGGATCGGCTTCAACATGCAGCTGATGGAATATGCAATCGCATTTACCGTGGCCGGAGGCGTTCTAACGCTGATGCTGATTTTGTTGCGCAACTCTGCATTGGCAACATATGTCGGCGAAATTCGGGTTCTCTGGCGCATGCTGGATGAGAAAGACATTCCTTACGGCGTCGCGCTTGCCATCGGCGGGCTAACGGTGTTCCCGGAAACAGCAGCCATGCAGTGGGCAATTTCCCAGACATTGTGATCTTCGGGCACGGCAACTTTTTATTTACCCTGTTTGATACCGAAGCGTTAACCGTAATTACACCATTGGCGGGCCACTCTAGCGCAACAGCATAAGTTGCTTTGAGTGAGCGGGTGAAGCCATGTCGACGCGTATGATTATCTTAGGTGTTGCCGTTTTGGCAGCGGGAGGTGCCGGATATTTGGCCATGAACATGGTCAATCAGCCAGCGCCAGACCCCGTAGAAGTGCAGGCTGATGCGCCGCCACCGATCTCGCTCGATCAGGTTCTTGTCGCCGACCAATCAATGTCAGTCGGTGATCGCGTGGAGCGCAATCTGCGCTGGCAGGATTGGCCGACAAAAAGTCTCGCCCCGGATTTTATCACCAAATCAGCACGCCCTGATGCGCTCGAAGAACTGGCCACTCGTATCGTTCGTTCACCCGTTGTTGAAGGCGAACCCATTCGCCCGATCAAGCTTTTGGGCGCAGATCAGAGTTTTATGTCTTCTATCCTGCCGTCAGGCAAACGGGCGGTAGCCACGCAAATCGCAGCGGACACATCGGCCGGCGGGTTTATTTTGCCCAACGATTATGTGGACGTGATCATGACACGGCGCGGTCAAGGCAATGTTGAGACTTTTGTCACCGAAACCATAATGGAAAATATTCGTGTTCTGGCCATCGACCAGACCGTGCGTGAAGCCGAAGACGGTTCGCTTGTAATCGTCGGTCAGACAGCCACATTGGAATTGTCGCCACGCCAAGCCGAGATCATCGTCGTTGCACAGCAAATGTCCGACCGCCTGACCTTGGCGCTGCGTTCGGTGCAGGATGTTGATTCAGCACAAATCGACGAATCTGCATCGCACTTGCTGTCCGACGATGGAACCGGAGGGCAACGCGGCTCTGTGAACGTGATCCGCGGCGGCAATCTTGCAGTGGAACAGGGAGGCGACTGATGACTGAGCATAACACCTGTTTTTTAGCCCGTAAGCGGAGCGCCAAAGTGATAAATTCAGCAGCAAAAAAGATATCCAAAGCAGCCACTGCGGCCATTGTTGCCACCGGCCTCCTTGCCGCGGGTGTTGCACTGCCAAGCACATATGGCGAGGCTTTGGCGTCCAACATAATCCAAGTTGGGAAAAATGGTGGGCGCTCAGAATCGGTTGTGCTGGGTCTCGACAAGTCAATCGTGCTGGAACTTCCGGCAGATGCGCATGACATCCTTGTTGCCAATCCAGGTGTCGCAGACGCGGTTTCCCGCACCGCACGTCGTATTTACCTCTTCGGCAAGTCTGTCGGTGCGACCAATATTTTTGTTTTCGACAAAGCGGGCAGGCAGATTGTTAATCTTGACCTGCAGGTTGAACGCGATGTCGCTGGGCTGGATCGGTATCTGGAGCGCTTCATTCCGCGCTCAAACATCAAGACCGAGATCATCAACGACAACATCATTCTGACCGGTACGGTCGAAACACCGCAGGATTCTGCCAAGGCACAGCAATTGGCGGAGATTTTCGTCACCGGTGGTGAACGCGCCGACAATGGCGGCGGCGGCTTCAGCTTCTTCAATATTGGTGGCGGCAGCAGCCAAATCGTCAATTTGTTGGAAATCAGTGGCGGCGACCAAGTTCATTTGAAAGTAACAGTTGCCGAGATTCAGCGCTCTGTTCTCAAGCAATTGGGTGTGAACGTGCTGGGCAGCCGCACCGGCGGCAATGGCATCACCTTTTCAGGCGTTGGTAACTCCCTCGTCGAAGCCACAAACCCGCCAACATCAACTGGATTTAATATCGGTGGCATGATCGGCGGCCTCCAACTCGACGCCTACTTGCGTGCGATGGAGGAAGCCGGCGTGATGAAAGCGCTCGCGACACCAACCCTGACAGCCGTTTCCGGTGAAGCGGCTGAATTCCGCGTCGGCGGTAGCGTCAACGTTGCTGCAGGCGTCGCCGAAGATGGTTCGCAAAACATCGATACCATTGAATATGGTGTTGGGTTGAACTTCACCCCCGTGGTCCTGTCACCAGGACGCATCTCCCTGCAGATCCGAACCGAAGTTTCAGAGCCTGTTGCAAACACAACCGGTGGCCTCACTGCCGCTGAAGGTGGTTTGACACTGCGTGAGCGCATCGCTGACACGACCATTGAACTCCCATCCGGCGGCTCGATGGTTATCGCGGGATTGATCCAGGATGATGTTCGCCAAACAGTAACAGGTTTTCCGGTTCTCAAAGACTTGCCGGTTCTCGGAACATTGTTCCGCAGCCGCGAATACACGCGCTCTGAGACAGAGTTGGTGATTATGGTGACGCCTTACCTCGTGCGTCCTGTGCCGGAGTCCGCCATTTCTCTCCCGACAGACAATTTCAATCCGGCCAGTGACCGTGCTGGCAACCTGTTGGGCCGGGTGAACCGCATTTACGGAAACGTCAGCAATGATTTGCCCAATGGGCGCTATCACGGCGCTGTTGGCTTCATCTACAAGTAACCGGAGTAAGACTGATGACGCCGCAAAAGATTTTCAAGATCGCCATGGTGGCCACATTGGCCGGCGCTACCGCAGGTTGCATGTCGCAAAAGCGTGACTCCTTTACCGTGGGCAGTATCCCCGAGGATTATCGCACGAACCATCCCATAGTGCTTACCGAAGGTGAGAAGACTTTTGATGTCCCCGTTTCAGCAAGTTCGCACAAGCTGACGGATCCGGTAAAATCCAACATTCGTGGCTTTGCTGCTGCCTTCAAGCAATCATCGTCCGGCATGATGTATATGTTGCTGCCGTCGAACTCAGCCAATTCGGGTGCTGCTGCTTCGGCCCGCCGCCATGTGCTGGAATCTTTGGAAGCTGGCGGCGTGCCCAGACACAAGGTTCTGATCCAAAATTATGATGCTTCCGGCCATGGGCCAACCGCACCCATTCGATTGGCATACAAACATGTAACAGCATCGACCAACGAATGCGGACGTTGGCCTGACGATCTGACAGCAACGGCTGAAAATCAGCACTTCCACAATTTTGGCTGCGCTTCGCAGTCCAATCTGGCGGCAGCCATAGAGAACCCGACCGACCTGATGGCGCCGCGAGCATCGACACCAATCGACGCTGCGCGCCGCAGTAAAGTCTATGAAGATTATGTCGGCGGTGCCGAGTGATGAAGGCGCAGCACTAACGTAGGGCCATTGGATTAAAACATGTCAAACGCAGCCTTGGAACCAGAACACATCGCCGAAAACCTTGCCGATCAGGTCGATCCGCACAAACTTGCAGAAGTTAGACCGATTCCGCGTATTTCGATACAGGCCTTCTGCGAGACGCAGTCGGTCATGTCGCCGGTCGAGAAGATGACGACCGACCGCCGCATGTCAAATGCACAGGTTCGCACGCATATGGGTGGTCTGATCGCGGCGATTGATTACTATCAAACGTCGCCGACGCCAAACTTGATCATCGTGGAATCCACGCTGCGGCCGGATGAGCTTATTGCGACATTGGTTGGCCTTGCTGAAGTGTGTGATCCAAGCAGCCGTGTTGTCGTGGTTGGCCACTATAATGATGTGGGGCTTTACCGCGAACTGACACGGTCAGGTGTTTCTGAATATCTTGTGGCACCGGTTTCGATCGCCGACATCATGACTGTGATTTCAACCCAGTTTGTTAATCCCGACGCCGAACCGCTTGGGCGGACAATTGGTTTCGTCGGCGCCAAGGGCGGTGTCGGTTCATCAACCATCGCACACAATGTCGCCTGGTCCATCTCTTCGCTGTTTGAGAGCGAAACTGTCGTTGCGGACATGGATCTTCCTTTCGGCACCGCCAACATCAATTTTGATCAAGACCCCGCACAGGGGATGGCAGAAGCGGTATTTTCGCCCGAGCGCGTGGATGAGGTTTTCGTCGACCGTCTATTGGCTCAATGCGCCGAGCACCTGTCCCTGTTGGCAGCACCTTCCATGCTCGATAGAACCTACGATTTTGACGAAGCCGCATTTACCAGCCTGATTGAGGCCACGCAGCGTACAGCGCCCAACGTTGTGCTCGATATTCCCCATGTGTGGAATGCGTGGACTGAAAGAACGCTGGCGCAAATCGACGAGGTTGTGATCGTGGCCGCGCCTGAATTGGCAAATCTGCGCAACGCCAAAAACATGATTGATACGCTCAAGCGCCTGCGCCCCAACGATTTTGCGCCACGCCTTGTGATCAATATGGTGGGCATGCCCAAACGCCCGGAGATATCGCCAGCAGATTTCTCCGAACCCCTTGAACTCGATCCGACCGCCATCGTTCCTTTTGACGCGGCTCTGTTCGGCAATGCGGCTAATTCGGGACGCATGATTTCTGAGACCGAGGCCACAAGCCCTGTCGTTTCAATGCTGTCTGATATCGCTCACGCCGTAACGGGTAGAGGCATTGTGGCCAGTAAACCAAAGTCCGGGCTTAAAGGAATTCTAGCCCGCCTGAAAAAGTAAGCATATCGGGATTGGTGAAGAACAATGTTTGGAAAGCGCGGTAGTGGATCATCTTCGGGAAACCAGGGCTTTAGCTCCCGGCCGTTAGCGGAAAGCCCCGCTCCGGCACCGGCACCCGCAGCTACGGAGCCCGCGGTGCCTGCCGCACCCGCACCAGCGGCTGAACCCGCACCGGTGGAAACAAAGCCGGCACCCGAGCCGATGCCGCAGCCGCCCGCAGAAGAGCCGGCCCGCGCAAAAACAAAACGTGACGAGAGCTACTACGACACGAAAACCCAAGTCTTTTCCGCGCTTATCGAAACCATCGATCTCTCGCAATTATCGAAGCTGGACGCTGAATCGGCGCGTGAAGAAATCCGCGACATCGTTAACGACATTATCGCGATCAAGAACTACGCCATGTCTATTGCAGCTCAGGAAGAGCTGCTGGAAGACATTTGTAACGACGTCCTCGGCTACGGCCCGCTTGAACCGTTGCTGGCACGCGATGACATCGCGGACATCATGATCAATGGACCGGAACACGCCTATATCGAGGTCGAGGGCAAGGTACAACGCGCCGATATTCGTTTCCGAGACAGCCAGCAACTGCTGTCGATCTGTCAGCGTATTGTGAGCCAGGTAGGTCGCCGTGTGGATGAAGCGAGCCCCATCTGTGACGCCCGCCTTGCTGACGGTTCTCGTGTGAACGTCATTGCGCCGCCACTTTCCATTGACGGCACTGCGCTCACCATTCGTAAATTTAAAAAAGACAAGCTCACTCTTGATCAGCTTGTCAACTTCGGATCCATATCGCCGGAAGGCGCGACACTTCTCCAGATCATCGGGCGTGTTCGCTGTAACGTGGTTATTTCGGGCGGTACTGGTTCGGGTAAAACGACACTGCTCAACTGTCTGACGCGCTACATTGACGAGGACGAGCGCATCATCACCTGCGAAGACTCCGCCGAACTTCAATTGCAGCAGCCACACGTCGTACGTCTTGAAACCCGCCCGCCAAATCTGGAAGGCGAAGGCACAATCACCATGCGCGACCTCGTGAAAAACTGCCTGCGTATGCGTCCGGAACGGATTATCGTTGGCGAGGTGCGCGGCTCGGAAGTGTTTGACTTGCTGCAGGCCATGAACACTGGCCACGATGGCTCCATGGGCACGATCCACGCCAACTCGCCGCGTGAGTGCCTGAGCCGGATGGAATCCATGATCGCGATGGGTGGATTTAGTCTGCCGCAAAAAACCGTGCGCGAAATCATTGTCGGCTCAGTCGATGTCATCGTCCAGGCGACACGCCTGCGGGACGGCTCGCGCCGCATCACCCACATCACCGAGGTCGTGGGTATGGAAGGCGACGTCATCATCACGCAAGACTTGGTCCTTTACGACATGACCGGTGAGGACTCACAAGGCAACATCATCGGCAAACATCGCTCAACCGGCGTTGGCCGCCCGGCGATGTGGGATCGCGCGCGCTACTATAATGAGGAGCAGCGGCTGGCGACGGCGCTTGACTCCATGGAGGTCGTCGAATGACCATTATGGGCTTTCCGGCGGCCGCACTTGCGATTTTCTTGCTCGCGCTCTTGGGGATCGGGGGCGTTCTTTATGCTCTGTTCTACAATGCGATCGAAAATGAACAGTCGCAAACACGTCGCCTTTCAAAGATCAAAGCTGCTCAAACCGACAGCCGCTCCAAGCGTGCGGCATTTGACAAAGCCGCTGAAGGTCAAAAACGCCGCAAGGCAATCGCAGAATCGCTTTCCGACCTTGATGAAAAGAACAAGGATCGCCAGTCCAAAATACAAAAACCGAACCTGAAACTTCAAATTCAACAGGCCGGTCTGAAACTGGAGATGCAGACTTTCTACATTTATTCTGCCATCTGCGGCGTCGTGTTCGCGGTGCTCGGGCTTTTCATGGGTGCACCGCTCTACATCATTCCTGGTATTTTCTTTGCAGCAGCGCTTGGTGTCCCACGCTGGTTGATCGGCATGATCCGTGCGCGCCGGATGACGAAATTTCTTGATGAGTTTCCAAATTCAATCGACATCATTGTACGCGCGATCAAGTCAGGCCTGCCGCTCAACGACGGATTGCGCCTGATCGCCACCGAAGCCAAAGAGCCGGTGCGCTCGGAGTTTCGCCGTATCGTCGAGGGGCAGCAGCTTGGCTTGTCAACGTCGGACTCGGTCGCGCGCATGTATGAGAGTATGCCGCTGTCCGAGGCCAATTTTTTTGCGATCGTGATTCAAATTCAGGCGCAAGCTGGTGGTAACCTGTCAGAGGCGCTGGGTAACTTGTCCAAGGTTTTGCGCGCGCGAAAAACGATGAAGGCCAAAGTGGCTGCCATGTCGATGGAAGCCAAAGCTTCAGCTGCTATCATTGGCTCGCTGCCGATTATCGTGACGGTGCTCGTTTACCTGTCGAGCCCGGACTACATCATGCTGCTGTTTACCACTGATACTGGCCTGTTGATTCTCGGTGTCTCGGCCGTTTGGATGGGAATCGGCATTTTCGTCATGCGCCAAATGATCAACTTTGAGGTGTAGCGCGAATGGTTTCCGCAATCGTTGAAATGCTCACCACGCCGCAGTTTCTTTTTGCGGTTCTCACCGCGATTAGCGTGTTCGCGACAGTCTTTACGCTGCTGGCTCCCATGCTGGGTGGCAACGAGTTGAAAACACGCATGAAAAGCGTTGCAATTGAGCGCGATGAAATCCGTGCCAAGGAACGCGCCCGATTGGCGTCTGAAAAACAAAGTGCGCGCGGTGCGCTGCGTATGGACAAGGCAGAGAAAAACGGCATCACCGGTATCGTTGATCGTCTTGATTTGAAAAAAGCGCTTGCGGACGATGCGACCGTGGCAAAGCTGCGGTCTGCCGGGTTTCGTGGTCAGCAACCGCTCAACCTGTTTCTCTTTGCCCGTTTTGTTCTGCCTTTTGTTTTCTTCGGTTTGGGCGCGCTTTATGTTTACGGTCTTGGCAATTTCAAAGACCAAACGCCGATGGCCCGTTTTGCGATTTGTTTGATGGTGGCCTATGCTGGCTTCTATGCACCCAACCTTTATGTAGGCAATCTGGCCAACAAAAGAAAACACTCGATCAAGAAGGCTTGGCCGGACGGGCTCGACCTTTTGTTGATTTGTGTTGAATCCGGCATGTCCATCGAAGCGGCCTTCCGCAAAGTTGCAGCTGAAATCGGCATAAACTCGATCCCGTTGGCTGAGGAACTTGTGCTCGTCGGCGCGGAACTTTCTTACTTGTCAGAACGCCGGCAAGCCTATGATAATCTGGCACAACGCACCGGGCTTGAAACCGTTCAAGCGGTCTCGCAAGCGCTTATCCAGGCCGAACGTTACGGCACGCCTGTCGGTCATGCCTTGCGCGTCCTGGCTAATGAAAGCCGTGATCAGCGCATGAACGAGGCGGAGAAAAAAGCCGCAGCGCTGCCACCGAAGCTAACGGTTCCGATGATCCTTTTCTTCCTGCCGGTTCTTTTCGGTGTGATCTTGGGCCCAGCTGGTATTCAGATCGCCGAGCGTGGTGGTATCTTCTAAAAGAACAGTGGCGCCGCCCGGCAAACTGAAAAGGCCCGCGTGAATATCAAGCGGGCCTGATCGTTGGGTGTGTTTGCTGGCTAAAACGTGGCTTGGCTTAGTTGTCGGAAGTGCCGGATCGATCTTCCTGCTTGATAAGAGCCCAAGCATTTTCTTGAGACAGCATATTCTCAAGATATTGCATGTTTTCGGCCGCTTGCTGCGGGGAAAGTTCGCGCATGGCAATGCTCTTGGCTTCCTCGAAGCGACCTTGAAGTCCCACAACAAGAGCAAGGTTTTGACGAACGCGACTGTCCGCACCCCGTTGTTGAACGGCCGTTCGCAGATGGCGTTCAGCTTCAGGCAAATTGCCTTCAAGGATGAGGCTCATCGCCAAATTGGAAAGGACCGAAGGTTCGTTTGGACGCAGTTGCAATGCTTTGCGATAGCGTTCGCGCGCCTGTTGTGGACGCCCCGTCTGGTCATAAATGGCACCTTCTGCCGACAGCAAACGCCAGTCAGGGCTGGTTGGATCTTGCGCGCGCTGAATGGCATCCAAGGCTGAAGTAAACTCCCCGGCACCTGCAAGGGCCTTGCCATATGCGGCAAGGACAGTGCGATCCTCAGGATGGGTGATTGCCGCTTTGCGCATGACTGCAAGAGCCTGCTCATCACGCCCGTTCATACGAAGGACCGATGCAAACGCCATCGCAGTACTCTTGTCGTTGGGGTTGCGGTCATAAAGGCGCTGGTAGGAGCCTAGTGCCTGTTGCAGTTCCAGCGCTGTCATCTGCTCGACCGGCTTGGAGCCCGGGCGGATAGAACCGGTTGTGGTGGGATCTTTCGCGCAAGCCGATAGGGTGACAGCACTAACGGCAAGCATCATCAGCAAGTTGCGTGATTGAAGCACGGGCCTGTTCATTCTTTTCGCCATATGCATTCCCTATCCTGGTCTCGACAAGCGGGCGACAAAGCGCGAGAACGGAGCGTTAATGTCGGTTAATATTCAGTAATCAATCATCCCTAACGCGGAGTTAACGAGTGGACGAGATAGAGACGGCGCTTGCTGCTTTGATTATGGAAGCACCCCGGACAGATGCCTCCAAACCCATCTATGTGACGAGCGGTGATGCATCAGAGTTGCCGGGAACAGCGAAGAACTGGTTGGAGCAAACCGGCCAGACTTTGGATGCTGAATTTGTCAGTCTCATACCGTCAGGCGAGCAGGACGGTTCCGTCGGGAGCGCGGTTCTGGGCATCGGCGCAGACCTGAACCCCTTTGCCGCTGGCAAGCTGTATCGAACACTGACTGACGGCCAGTGGTATTTTCATCGCGTCCCGCAGGGCGCCGATGCCGAACAATTGCTGCTTGGTTATCTGCTGGGGGCCTATTCTTTTAATCGGTACAAAGCGACAAAGCAGCGCAATATCCGGATTCATCCGCAGGAAAAGACCGATTTGGAAACGGTGCTTCGTAAAGCGGCAGGCGTCTACCAAGTCCGTGACTTGGTCAACACGCCTGCCAATGACATGGGACCTGAGGCCATTGAGATGGCCACAAAATCGATGGCCAAGACGCATAAATCGAGTGTGAAAGTCATCGCCGGTGATGACCTTTTGTCAAAGGACTTTCCGCTTGTGCATGCCGTCGGTCGCGCCGCCGCGCAGGAGCCCCGGCTTCTGGACATGAAATGGGGCAGACGCGGTGCGCCGAAATTGACGCTCGTCGGAAAAGGGGTTGCGTACGATACGGGCGGCCTGAACATCAAGCCCGGCGGTTCCATGCGCAACATGAAAAAAGACATGGGTGGTGCTGCCCATGCGATCGCGCTTGCTGGCATGGTGATGACAGCAAAGCTGAATCTACGTCTTCGGCTGTTGGTGCCGACTGTTGAAAACTCGATCTCCGCCAATGCGTTCCGGCCGGGCGACGTCTATCCCTCCAGAAAGGGAATAACGGTCGAAATCGGTAACACCGATGCCGAAGGCAGGTTGGTTTTGGCCGACGCATTGACCTTGGCTGATGAGGAAACGCCTGAGTTGCTGATTGACTTTGCCACGCTTACCGGCGCGGCACGGGTGGCGCTGGGCCCCGACGTCGCACCGTTTTTCACTGATGACGAAGCGTTGGCAGGTGAACTGGCTGAAGCTTCAACGTTGGAACTCGATCCGATATGGCGGATGCCACTTTGGAAAGACTACGCCAAAGGGCTGTCTTCCAATGTTGCCGATTGCTGCAATATCAGCGGCGATTCATTGGGCGGTGCCATTACGGCGGCCCTGTTTCTGCAGAAATTTGTAAGCCGCGCCCAGACTTGGGTGCATTTCGACGTTTTTGCTTGGTCAAATTCTGCAAAAGCGCATGGCGCTGTGGGGGCTGAAGCGCAGGGTTTGCGGGCTTTATACCGGGTTTTGAAAAGGCGTTATCCGCCAAAGTAAAAGCAGGCCCTTGATCTGTTGCACGGCCCGTTTATCATAACGCACCCGAAACTTTAGATGAGAGCCGGTTGAGCGTATCACTAAAACCAAGTCAGGCATTGAACCTGTGGCGCGACGTTGCGCTCAATGAGGTGGTGGAACGTGAGCATGATCTGACGACCCGCCAGATGGCCATCTTGCTCACAATATATATGGATCCACCGCCCCATACGGTGCGCGGCCTTGCCGCGAAGCTGAACGTCACAAAGCCCGTTATCACACGCGCAATGGACACGATGGGACAGATGAAACTTGTCATGCGCAGACGCGACCCGAAGGACCGCCGCAATGTGATCATCGGCAAAACCATGGAAGGCGCGCTCTACCTGGAGCGTTTCTCCGATCTCATCGTTGAAAAAGCCAAATGGTTGCCCAAATGAGCCAAGACTTGGACAGGCGATTGAACGCCTATCGCGATGATTTGGCCGACGCCCGCCTGTCGGGTCGGGTCAAAGCGGCAAGATTTATCCATGGCACTCAAGCGACAATAAGAATACCGGTGTGCGATCTGATGCGAAAGCCCGATGCCTCATCAGGCATGGACACCCAGTTGAAACTCAATGATCCAGTGACGGTGTTTGACCAAGCTGACGGTTGGAGTTGGGTTCAGGCAAAAGCGGATAATTATGTCGGCTACGTGCCAACGCACGCGGTAAACCTTGAGAGTGTCGTCGCACCAACCCATCGGGTCAGCGTGCCTCGGACATTTTGTTATCGCGAACCGGACTTGAAAAAACGCCACAGCGCGGCCCTTTCATTGGGCACTTCGCTTTGTGTGGTCGACAAGGCGCGAACACGCGGCACCGATTTCGCACAGTTGGCCAGTGGTGATTGGGTGTTTTCCAACCATCTGACAGCCAATGACAAGGTGGCAACAGACTATGTCAGTGTCGCAGAAAGCCTGCTGGCGACACCTTATCTTTGGGGCGGCAGCACGGCTTTCGGAATCGATTGCTCAGGACTTGTCCAATTATCGATGGCCATGTGCGGAAAGTCTGTTTTGCGCGACAGCGACATGCTGTTTGAAACCGTAGGGGCGCATATAGATCCTGACGGCGGTTTGAAGCGTGGTGATCTTATCTACTGGAGCGGTCATGTGGCCATCGTGTGTGATCGCGACAACATCATCCACGCGAATGGCCACACTATGATGGTCAATGTTGAGAACAGGGCCGATGCGATTGAGCGGATCGCATACCTTTATTCGCAGCCCACAGGCTACAAGCGACCAGCCTAATATCCCGCCTCGCGGTTCACCAAATTGGTCAACGGTGCGCCTTTGTCGTGATCATCCATTTGCCGGATCATCGGCGGAATCAGCGCTGCCGGATCGGAGGTCGCAGCCGCATGTGGTGTAATGGTAACCTTCGGATGATCCCAGAGCGGACTGGTTGGCGGCAATGGTTCTTCTTCAAACACATCAAGAGACGCAGCGCCGATCCATCCATTGCCGAGCGCAGCCAAGATATCCGCTTCATTTTGCAGCTTGCCCCGGCCTGCGTTGATGATGATGGCTGGTCCCAGCGGGCCATTTCGTTTCATTTGGATGAAAAGTGGTTTGGACAAGATGCCTTGCGTTTGCGGCGTAAGAGGCAGCAAGGAAGCAACGATATCCGCACCCTTTAAAAACGCCGGCAACCCATCTTCGCCATGAAAAGTCTGGACCCCGTCCAGCGTTTTTTCGGTTCGGCTCCACCCGGTTACATTGAAACCCAGAACCTTGAGCTTTTTTGCCGCGTCGGTTCCCAAAACACCTAACCCCAAAATGCCGACAGTCACTTCACTAGCGGCAGGTTGCAGGCGATCTTCTCGCCAAAGACGCTCGCGTTGCTGTAGGCGGTAGGCCGGCCCCCTTCGGTGATGATCCAGAACTTGCCAAACAATATACTCGCTCATCCGGTCTGTAAGGTCGTCTGCGACGACGCGTACAATCGGTACGTCGGGCACATCGGGGTCATTAAAAATATGATCGACACCCGCACCGATCGAGAAGATGGCTTTGAGGTTCGGCAGTTCGTTGAGAACACCTGGTCGCTGTTTCCAAACAACCGCATAGCCGATCTGGGAAGGATCGGCGACTTCGCTGACATCGGTGATGATCTTTCGGTGTGGCGCTGCTTTTTTCAGATGATCTTTCCAGACCGCTGGGTCAAAGCCTGTAACTGCCAAAAAAATCGTGCCTGCCTTTGCCATCGGTCAGTCCATCACTTCAGTACTATGACGGGTTTCAATATCGAAGGCTGCCGCCATCAAGGCCTTGGTATAATCAGTCTGCGGCGCATCGAAAATCTGTTGCGATGGCCCGAACTCGACGACCTTGCCGCCCCGCATCACAACAACCTCATTGGCGAGCGCACGAACCACTTTCAGATCGTGGCTGATGAACAGAAATGCCAAATCATGTCTCTTCTGCAAATCGCGCAGTAAATCGACGACTTGCGCCTGCACGCTCATATCAAGCGCTGAGGTGGGTTCGTCCAGCATCACAAACTTGGGTTTCAGGGCCATGGCGCGTGCTATGGCGATGCGCTGCCTTTGACCGCCGGAAAACTCATGCGGGTAGCGGAAACGCGTCGCCGGATCGACCCCAACTTCCTCCAACGCCTGAACAACAGCGGCATCTCGCCGCTCGGGTGTCTCGCCTGGCTGGTGAATGCGCAGGCCCTCGGCGATAATTTCTGAAACCGACATGCGCGGCGATAGCGAGCCATATGGATCTTGGAAGACGATTTGCAGATCCTTGCGCATGGGTCGCATTTGTTTGAAAGACAGCGCTTGCAAATTATGTTCGTTGAACGTGATTTTGCCTTCTGAAGAAATCAAACGACAAAGCGCCAGCCCGAGAGTTGTTTTCCCCGAACCGCTTTCTCCCACGATACCAAGGGTTTGACCGCGGCGTACATTGACATCAATGCCGTCAACCGCTTTGACATGATCGACCGTCCGGCGCATGAAGCCGCGCTTGATTGGGAACCAGACTTTCACCTGATCGCCCGACATGACGGTGGGCGCACTTTCATCCAAAACAGGCGGTTTACCCTTCGGTTCTGCAGCCAGCAAATGTTTGGTGTAATCATGTTGCGGGTCGTCAAAGATGGTTTGCGTCGGGCCGTGCTCGACAATCTGCCCGTTCGTCATCACGCAAACGCGGTCCGCAATCTTGCGCACGATGCCAAGGTCATGGGTGATGAACAGCATTGACATGTCGCGGTCACGCTTAAGCTGATCGAGCAATTCCAAAATTTGCGCCTGCACGGTAACATCAAGCGCCGTAGTCGGTTCATCGGCGATCAGGAGTTTTGGTGTATTCGCGAGCGCCATGGCGATCATCACGCGCTGGCGTTGCCCGCCTGACAATTGGTGTGGGTAGGCCTGCAGCCGCTTTTCCGGATCGCGAATACCAACCTGATTGAGAAGCGCCAATGTCCGTTTGCGCTTTTCTGCATCATCCACTTTTTGGTGCAGGGCAATCACTTCGCTGATTTGCCGCTCAATGGTCTGTAGCGGGTTCAGCGACGTCATCGGCTCCTGAAAAATCATCGAGATGTCATTGCCGCGAACATGGCGCAATTCATCCTCCGCCGCGCCCATCAACTCCTTGCCATCGAAAGTGATTTCACCGGAGGGATGCGAAGCTGCCGGATAAGGCAGCAGCTTGAGCACAGAGTTGGCTGACACCGATTTACCAGAGCCGCTTTCGCCGACCAGCGCGACGGTTTCTCCTTGCGCGATGTTAAAGGAAATCCGGTCAACGGCAATGTTTGTGGCACCGCCCTGGTGAAAAGCTACCGACAGGTCGCGGACGGAGAGTAGCGGCGCGCCCGTCATGAAAACGTCTTTCTTGGGTCAAACGCGTCGCGCGTCGCTTCACCCACGAAGATGAGCAGCGACAGCATGATCGCGACAGAGAAGAACGCTGTAAAACCAAGCCACGGTGATTGGAGGTTGTTTTTACCTTGCAGAATGAGTTCACCGAGTGATGGTGATCCCGGTGGCAGGCCAAAGCCAAGGAAGTCCAAAGACGTCAACGTGGTGATCGAGCCGTTCAGGATAAACGGTAGAAAAGTCAGCGTTGCCACCATCGCGTTCGGCAACAAGTGGCGGAACATGATCGTGCCATTGGAGACGCCAAGGGCCCGCGCAGCATTCACATATTCAAAATTGCGTGCCCGCAAAAACTCAGCCCGTACCACACCGACAAAGCCGACCCATGAGAACAAAAGCATGATACCGAGCAACACCCAAAAGCCCGGAGGCAAAACCGCAGCCATGATGAGGAGGATGTACAGAACCGGAATGGCCGACCAAATCTCGATCACACGCTGGCCGATCAGATCCGTCCAACCGCCGAAATAGCCCTGTACTGCGCCGACGGTAACGCCGATTACCGCCGAAGCGGCGGTGAGGATAAGCCCGAAGAGAACCGAGATGCGAAAGCCGTAGATCATGCGTGCCAACACGTCTCGCGCCTGGTCGTCCGTGCCCAGCCAATTGAAGTTTCCCGGGACGCAATTGCGATCTTGAATACCGTCGGGATACCCGGCGCAAAGGGCTTCACGGCTCTCAAACATGAAGGCTGGCTTTGAGGGGGCGGTTGTCGGCACTTCCTTGTTGACTGATCTGAAAGAGTAGCGGATGGGTGGCCAGACCATCCAACCATGGGTCTCAATCTCTTCTTGGATGAAAGGATCGGTATAATCTGTGCGGGCCAAAAAACCGCCGAATTTTTCTTCGGGGTAGTTCACGAATACTGGCGTCAGCAATTGACCCTTGTAGGAAACAAGGATCGGTTTGTCGTTGGCAATAAACTCGGCAAAAAGTGACGCAATGAAAAGAAAAAGGAATATCCAAAGCGACCAATAGCCACGCCGGTTTGCTTTGAAATTCTGCCAGCGTCGTTGGTTGAGCGGCGACAGGAACGGCCGTTTGATGGGGCCAGCTTCCACACTGCTTTCAACAATGTGAGGGTCGGCGTGCTTGTTCATCGTCACACCTCCCGGCTTTCAAAGTCGATGCGTGGATCAACCCAAGTGTACATCAGATCCGAAAACAGACTGACCAATAGCCCCATTAGCGAAAAGATGTAGAGCGTGGCGAACACCACCGGATAGTCCCGGTTCACAATGCTTTCAAATCCCAAAAGCCCGAGCCCGTCGAGGGTGAAGATTGTTTCGATCAAAAGCGAGCCGGTGAAGAACGCCGAAATGAATGCGCCAGGAAATCCGGCGATGATAATCAACATCGCATTGCGAAATACATGGCCGTAGAGCACCTGATTTTCGGTTAGACCCTTGGCGCGCGCGGTAGTCACATACTGCTTTCGAATTTCATCCAGAAACGAGTTCTTGGTCAAAAGCGTTGTTGTCGCAAAGGCCGACATGATCATTGCGGTAAGGGGAAGTGCAAGGTGCCAGAAATAGTCAGCGATGCGGGCAGGCCAAGACAATTCTTCCCAATTATCCGAGGTTAAACCCCTGAGCGGAAACCAATCAAAGAAGGAACCGCCGGCAAACAGGATGACCAGGAGGATTGCGAAGAGAAAACCCGGGATGGCATAGGCAACGATGACGACACCAGACGTCCACACGTCAAAGCGTGTACCATCGTTGACGGCCTTGGAAATGCCGAGCGGAATTGAGATCGAATAAGAGATGAGCGTGATCCAGAGGCCTAACGAAACGGAAACCGGCATCTTCTCGATGATGAGGTCAATAACCGAGATGTCACGGAAATAGCTCTCGCCGAAATCGAACCGCAAATAGTCCCACAGCATGTTGCCGAAACGCTCAAGCGGTGGCTTGTCGAAGCCGAATTGACGCTCCAGATCGGCAATAAATTCCGGGTCCAGGCCTTGCGCGCCGCGATATTGGGATGACACCGCCGAACTCTCAAATGAGTCGCCCGGCTCCGCGCCAAATTCCACGTCACCTCCGCCTCCGGTAAAGCGATCAGTGGCGTCCCCGCCTTGTCCGGTAAGCTGGGCTATGACCTGCTCAACCGGCCCGCCGGGTGCGAACTGAATAATGATGAAGGAAATCGCCATGATCCCTAAAATAGTGGGGATCATCAGCAAAAGACGACGTGCGATATAGGCGCCCATGGCGGTCAGCGCTCTCCCTTGGCGTATTTCGTGTCAGGCTCTGCCAATCGCTTTTGCCTTTTCTTCGTCGTACCACCAAAGCTGCTCCACCGGCCAGAAATAGTCAGGCTTTGGATCCTTAAAGCCAAACATGTCCCAATAGGCAACGCGGTGATTCGCCGAGCCCCAATTTGGAATCCAGTCCCGTCGCAAACGCAAGACCCGGTCCAATACCCGCATGGCGGTCAAATGTTGTTCGCGTGTCTGAGCGCGGCCAACATGTTCGATCAACGCATCAATCAGCGGATCTGCGGTGCCTGCCCAGTTGCGCGACCCATCTAGTTTCGCTGCCGCAGACCCAAGGGTTCCTTCAAGCGTAGTAGCCGTCGGAGTGGCGCCCCACGAGGCCGCAGTTCCCACCATGTCGAAGTCGAATGTCGATGTGCGTTGCTGAAACTGCGCCGGATCAACCAGCCGCATGCTGGCATTGATGCCAACCGCGCGCATGGTTTCGACAAACGGGCCCAAGATGCGCTCAAAAACGCTGGCGCGGATCAGGATTTCAAGATCAAACGGTTCACCTGCCGCATTGCGACGTATCCCATCACTGCCGACATCCCACCCCGCTTCGGTCATGAGCCGTGTCGCTTCGCGCAAACGCGAGCGATCGCGGCCCGAGCCATTGGAAGGTGTGTACAGATAGGCCGCTTCGCGGATGCCCTCGGGAAACGTAAATTCGCTCTCCAGCTTTCCGATCAGCGCCAACTCATCGCTTTCGGGCTCACCCACAGCTTCATAGCTTGAGCCACCAAACAGGCCGTGCCGCCGGGCATAAATGCCGAAGAACAGGTTTTCGTTGGTCCACTCAAAATCAAAGCAAAGCCCGATGGCGTCGCGCACCCGTCGATCCTTGAAGCGCTCGCGCCTTTGGTTGACCGCCCATGCCTGCATGGATGCCGCCTTTTCATCGTCAAAAAGCGTTTTCTTGACGCGTCCATCATTGACAGCGGGGAATGCATACTCCGTCGCCCAGGTCTTGGAGGTAAACTCTTCGCGCCAGTGGACTTCGCCCTTCTTGAAGGCCTCAAAGCCGGTGGTGCGTTCGGTATAAAACTCGATACGAATGGTCTGGAAATGGCCGACACCCCGTCCGGTGCCGACTTGCCGCCCCCAATAGTCTTCTACCCGCTCATACTCAATGAAAGTCCCCTGCCGAAAGCGGCCAATTTTGTAGGCACCGGAACCTGGCGGCGGTTCTAGCGTGGATTGGTCGAATTCGCGGTTCGCGTAGTAGGTGGCAGATTGGATCGGCATGTCGACGACCGTAAGGATCGCGCGCGCGGATTGCGTACCATCAAAAACCAACGTGACAGTACGCTCGTCTTCGACAACCACTTCAGCCAGCTTCTGCAGTGGCAGGCTCAACTCCGGGTGGCCCACAGCCTTAAGAGTGTCAAAGGTGAATTTCACATCGGCCGATGTGATGGGAGAACCATCATGGAAGCGCGCAATATCGCGCAACTTGAATGTATACCGGTTACGGTCTTCGGAGATCGTAACGCTCTCGGCAACGTGGCAATAGGTGGCATCGGGCTCATCGAACGCGCGGGCCATCAAGCTGTCAAAACACATCTCAATGCGTGGCGGCGCATCTCCGCGTCGCACGAAGGAATTCAGCGTGTTGAAGGTCTGGATGTTCTGGTTGAAATACCAGTAGCTCGGCTGGAAATTGAAAGTACCGCCGACCGGCGCCTGCGGAGAATTATAGTCAAAATGAGAAAACCCGTCAGAATATTTCAAATCACCGAATGCGGACAGGCCGTGCAGAGTTACACCACTTGGATTGGCTGCTCTAGATAGGGCAGGAAATAGGGTCGATGCCGTAAAGGCACCGACACCGGCACACAGGAACTGACGACGATCCAGGTTCATTGCACCGCCTCCGGTTTGACCCACCAAGACTGGATATCAACACCGGTATAAGGCGGTTGGTTGTCGACAAACTCGAATTTGTCCCACCAAGCGGCCCATTGTTCTGGCGAGTGCCATTGTGGGATATAGTAGAAGTTCCAGAGCAAAACGCGATCCAGCGCGCGGCTGGCTGCTATCAACTCAGCACGGTCTTCGGCAAAAATGATGGTTTCGATCAAGCTGTCGACAACCTCGTATTCGATGCCCGAAAGGTTGCGTGAATCGGGCGCCGACGCCGCCTCTGTTGACCAGAAATCGCGTTGCTCATTGCCGGGCGATAGCGACTGGGCAAGCACGGTTGTTGTCATGTCAAAATCGAACTGTTCAAGGCGCGAGATGTATTGGCTGGAGTCGACGATTCGCAGCGACGCATCGATGCCAAACGTACGCAAATCTTCCACAAATTGACCGGAGATGATTTGCGCCACTTGCGATCCGCCGAGGAATTCAATGGTGAAAGGCTCACCGGCTTCATTGACCCATTGGCCGTTCTCCGGTTTCCAGCCGGCCTCTCGTAGTAAATCCGCTGCTATGCGTTGGTTGGCGCGACGGTTGGCCCGCTCGCCATTGATCGGATTTTCATAAGGAGACGTAAACACCTCTTCGGGCAAGACATTGCGAAACTCTTCCAGGATTTCCAACTCACGCCCTACCGGTAGCCCGCTGGAAGCCAGTTCACCGCCTTCAAAATAGCTGTCTGTCCGTGTCCGCAAGCTTGATAGTTGAAGCCGGTTGACGCTCTCAAAATCAAAAAGATGAAGCAATGCCTGCCGCACACGGCGGTCCTTGAACTTGTCGCGTCGCTGGTTCATCGCAAAGCCCTGCATGGGCTGCGGACGAATGGTTTTGAACGCCCGGCGTTTGACGCGACCATCTTCAAAAGACGGGAAATTGTATTCGCTCGCCCAACGGGCAGACCTCGTCTCGGTGCGAAAATCCTGAATGCCACCCTTTTTGAACGCTTCCCATATGGGTGTGGCATCCAGGAAGTACGTGTAGGAAATCTCGTCGAAATTATAGCGGCCTTTGTTGATTGGCAGATCTGCCGCCCACCAATCCTCGACCCGTTCCCAAGTGATGGAGTTCCCAGATTCGAAAGATTTCACGCGATAGGGGCCCGAGCCGAGCGGTGGTTCCAGTGTTGGCTGTGTGATGTCGCGTGGCTCGCCGTCAGCGTTCGTGCCCGTCCACCAATGTTTGGGAAAAACCGGCATGTCGCCAAGAATTTTTGGCAGTTCGCGGTTGCCGGACTGGTCGAATGTGAACTTGATGTCCGTATCATTAAGCGCTTCAGCAGATACGACATTGGCATAATACGCACGGTAAATCTGGCTGATTTCTTTGAGCTGTTCAAATGTCCAGATGATGTCATCTGTGGTGACCGGCGCGCCATCGTGCCATCGTGCATCGGTGTTAATACGATAAGTGGCCGTTGAATAATCATCGGGATATCGAAAAGCTGCGGCCAGGTGGGGGTGGCTGGCCGAAGGCTCATCAATGGATTGATCCGTGAGTGTTTCATATATCAGGCCACCGCCAAACCGTGCGAAGCCGGCTGCGGCGGTTCCGCGAACAATATAGGGGTTGAAGCTGTCGAACGTGCCTTGAACGGCCAAGTTCAGCGTTCCGCCTTTTGGCGCGTCGGGATTGGCGTGGTCGTAGTGCGTCCAGCCATCCTTGTATTTGCTCTCGGCGATCAATGAGTTCGTTGTTATCCAATCGCCTTGGTCTTGGGCGGCGGCGGGTTGGCTTGATGCCACAGCCGTTGCAGCTAACAGGGCAAAGCCAAGGGAAATCGAACGCATAGACATCTCCTGCAAATCTCTTTCCTAGGAGACTAGGTGCAAATTCGACGATTCAAAGCCCTGAAATGAAAAAGGCCCACTCTTTGGCAGGCCAATTCGTCACATTTAAGCGAAATGAAGTTTACTCAACGGCGATAGGTGCGGCCGATTGCGCATTTAGATAGGCTATCAGATTGGCGCGATCTTCTTCGTCGCGCAGTCCGCGATAACCCATCGACGTGCCTTCGATATATTCCTTCGGTTTGACCAAGAAGCGGTTCATCGCCTCAAAGTCCCATTGTGGATTTGCTTCGCCGTAAGAGACCATAGCAGATGAATAACGGAAGTCTGGATAGACACCAGGTTGGCGTCCGATGATACCCCAAAGGTTTGGACCGGCTTTGTTGCCTGCGCCGTCGGCCACATTGTGACATGATGCGCACTGCCGGAACACGCTTTCGCCGGCGGCTGCGTCAGCACTTGCCAAAAGCGGCGTGATCGCTGCCAGCGTCTCTTCTTCTTCTACCGGTGCTGGATCGGCGCTCGATTCTTCCACCACTATGGCGAAACCTTCCTGCTCAGGATCGTCATGATCAAAAACGGTGTCACCGACGATACCGACCGTCATGACGACAAAAACTGTTGACAGGAACGCGCCTGCATACATGTTGTAATTAATAGCCATATCCGACCTAATTCTTCACTGTAATGGGCTGTTCAGCCCCCCGATACGCGCGCTGTGTATGTCTTTTGCTCGGCCTGCGCAACACATATAAGGTCGCATTCAATGGTGACCGATTGTCGCTCAAACTGAGCTTCCCGAGAGTGATACATGAACCCGATTATAATCATTCCAGCACGCATGGCATCGACACGGCTGCCTGGTAAGCCATTGGCGGACATTTGTGGTAAACCCATGATTATTCAGGTCGCGGAGCGCGCGCGGGAGGCTGATTGCGCGACGGTCATTGTGGCTACCGACGAGCGTAAGGTCTTCGATGCCGTGCGCGACCACAACCATCAAGTGATTATGACGCGTAGCGATCATCAATCGGGCACCGACCGCATCGCCGAAGCGCTCGCTCTCACCGATCCTGACGAAGAGCATGACATCATCATCAATGTGCAGGGAGACTTGCCGACCATTCCAGGCCAGGACATTCGCGCTTCGCTCAAGCCGCTTGAGCTCGAGCAATGCGACATTGCAACGCTTGGCACTGAAATCACCGATGCGGATGAAAAGACCAACGAAAATGTTGTCAAAATTGTCGGGACGACGACATCGCAAAAGCCAGATTTGTTGAGAGCCTTGTACTTTACCCGCGCCACCGCACCGTGGGGAGAAGGCCCGCTCTACCATCACATCGGCCTTTATGCGTATAGGCGCGAATCTTTAAAACGTTTTGTTGCATTGCCCCCATCCCCATTGGAAATGCGCGAAAAACTTGAGCAGCTGCGCGCATTGGAGGCCGGGATGCAGATTTTCGCGGCCATTATTGACACAGTCCCGCTGGGCGTCGATACGCCTGCAGACTTGGAAAAGGCGCGCCTCGCGCTGGGCTAACGGCAGCAACATGAAAAACGATCCGCAAATTCTCATAGCCTTTCAAGGCGAACCCGGCGCCAACTCCGATACAGCGTGCCGCCAGATGTTTCCGGATATGACGCCGTTCCCATGCCCAACATTTGAAGACGCCTTTAACGCGGTTGATCAGGGCATCACACGCCTTGCAATGATACCGATTGAAAACACCATTGCCGGCCGTGTTGCAGACATTCACACGCTCCTGCCCGAAAGTGACTTGCATATAGTCGGCGAGTTTTTCCTTCCCATCCATTTTCAATTGATGGCGCTACCGGGCGCGAGCCGCGTTCAGATCAAAACGGTGCACAGTCATATCCACGCCCTGGGCCAATGCCGTCAATACATCCGATCCAATGGTTGGAAACCGATGGTCGCTGGAGACACAGCGGGTGCGGCAAAGCTCGTCTCAGAAGAAAAAGATCCGTCAATGGCGGCACTTGCCCCTGAACTCGCTTCATCCATGTATGGCCTCGACATCGTTGAACGCGATGTCGAAGACCATGAAAACAATATCACGCGATTTGTCGTTTTGTCGAAAGACCCATCCTTGCCGGTTCGCCAATCGGCTGACCAGCTGATGATGACGACATTTGTTTTTCGAGTTCGAAACATTCCCGCCGCTCTTTACAAGGCCATGGGCGGCTTTGCGACCAACGGCGTGAACATGACGAAACTTGAAAGCTACCAGATTGGCGGCAAGTTCTTTGCGACCCAGTTCTATGCCGATATTGAAGGTCACCCGGACGATGAAAATGTGAAGCTCGCTTTTGAAGAAATTGGCTTTTTCTCGGATCACTTCCGGGTCCTCGGCGTCTACCCAGCCGCCGATTTCCGTGTTGGGCAAAAGTGGGAGGGGGCGAGCAGTGTCTAGTCAGCTCGTCACCCAATCCTCCACCAAGCGCCATGCAATCGCGCCCTTTGGCGGCATTTTAATGCCCTGCGGATGTGTGCCCGCGACCATGAGCTGAACTTCCTCGCGAGAAAACCAACGCGCATCATCCAACTCATCATCCAGCTTGATCATTGCGCTGGCAGCCTCGCCATACATCCCGATCATCATGGAATAAGGAAACGGCCATGGTTGGCTCGCATGGTAGACAACGCGGCCAACCTCAATGCCCGATTCTTCACGAGTTTCCCGCCGCACGGCGTGTTCCAGCGTCTCGCCCGGCTCCACGAACCCGGCCAGGCACGAATACATACCGTCGGGAAAATGCGGACTACGCCCGAGTAAAACGCCGTCACCGTCGCTCGATACGATGAGCATGATGACCACGGGATCCGTCCGTGGAAAGTGCGCCGCGTTGCAACCGGGGCATACGCGTTTGTAGCCACCGTCAACTGATTTGCTTTTCGTGCCGCAACGCGAGCAAAACTGATGAGACTGATGCCAGGCAATAAGGGCAGCCCCTTGCGCCAAGGACCCCAGATCCTGATCGTTCAAATAGCCGGCGATGTAGACTGAGCGATAGTCGATAACTGCGTGGCCATCAGCTGGGTATTCGCGGTCAAGGTCAGCAAAGCAGGCAAAGCGCGGCGCGCCGTCCCGCTCATAGCCGAGCAGTACCGGTTCATGGACTTGCGCCCCCAAGATTTTGGCATCGTCAAATGAACGCCACATCCCTTTGGGTTCGTCATTGATCATCTGAAGCAACACGCTACCTCGTCCGGCGATGAGCGTCAGTGCGCGTTCGTCGGCAACGGCCTTGGCAACACTTGTTTCATCACGTTTCTCGCTCAACCGCTCCAGACGCCCGCCCGAAAAACCCACACGCGATGAGTTTTCCGGGTAGGGCGCATCGAAAAGGGCAAAGGACATGGAGGTTTTTCAAAGCTGCGAAATAATCTGGTCGATAAGCGTTTGCGCCTCTTCGGCGCCATAAGTCAACGCTTCCCCGCTTCCCCAAATGGGTGATGGCCAGGCAACATCTTCTTCAAAACGAGCAATCACGTGCACGTGCAGTTGCGGCACCTGGTTGCCCAGCGCCGCCACATTCATCTTGTCGGCACCTGTCACCCGTTGCAGCAATTTGGATGTCTGCGTGATCTCAAATGTCAGCATGGTTTGGTCCAGCGGCGATAATTCATGCATCTCGCGCATGTCCGCCCGCTTGGGCACCAGGATCAGCCAGGGAAAGCGCTTGTCATTCATCAGCCGCATCCGGCAAAGGCCGATATCGGCAACGGCGAACGTGTCGTTCTCCAGTCTTCCATCAAGCGCAAAGCCAGTCATGGAGCGCATGCTATCAGCATTTTGCGATTTGGCGACTTGCAATTTCAGCGTTGAAAGCAGATATCAGCGGCGGGAGGTTGGTGGTGGACGTCGCCACTCGCCAACCGGGTCAGGTCCGGAAGGAAGCAGCCCTAACGAGCCGGGCACGGGTCGCCGTGCCAGCCTCCCACCCCAAGACCAGCGCAGCCATGCCGTCTGCCGATAGGCATTGGTTATGAATATCGAGTAGCCATTTTCAGGATTCGCGATTACCTCCGTATAAAAGACGAAATCACAGGCTTATTGGTCTGCATTCTCATTGCGGATAAAGTGTGTTTAGATGGCATTGGCGTTTGCGAAAAAATTGGCGGTTGGTGTCGCGGCCACGTACCTTTCGCTCACTGGAATATTATACGCAACGCAACGCCAGTTGATGTATTTCCCCACCAATGAAAACCCCGAGCCGGCGCAAGTCGGTCTTGCCGATGTTTCGGTTGAAAAGCTGGAAACTCCAGACGGAGAGAGCCTTACCGCTTGGTATGCCCCGGCGGACATAGGCCAGCCGACCATATTGTTTTTCCAAGGGAACGCTGGTGAAATCAGCGACCGCGCAGCTCGTTTCTCCGCTTACCGGGCCGCAGGTTTGGGCGTCTTGTTTGTTTCTTGGCGGGGCTATGGTGGAAGCACAGGTTCGCCCAGTGAAAACGGGATCATCATCGATTCTCGCACTGCCTATGATTGGCTAGTGCTCCATGGCGTAAAGCCCGATGCGATCGCGGTCTCCGGGGAATCGTTGGGAACCGGTGCTGCGGTTCGTTTGGCGGCGGAGACGGTCGTCGGCGCGCTCATACTGGGCGCGCCCTACAGTTCCACCGCGGAGGTGGCCAAGAGGCAATATCCATTTCTGCCGGTCGAGCTTCTCATGAAGGATCAGTTTCGCAGCATTGATCATGTGGCAGCAGTGAAAGCGCCTGTTTTGATCATTCACGGTACAGCTGACCGGGTTGTTCCTTTCGCATTAGGTCTAAAGCTTTTTAACGCGGTGACTGCGCCAAAGGAGTTCATCGCATTGGAGCATGGAGACCACGCAGCCATCTCTGGCAGCGAGGCCCTGCAGCATGAGGTCGAATTTATCCGCCGGACAATTGTGCCGACCGACACTTTGTAGCCGCTGAGAACGCGCATTTGGAGCCGCCAGTCCATCGCTTTCGACCCCTCAGTTGCGACCTGTTTGTCAGCATAGTTCCATTTTCCATTCGTCTCTCCACGGCACGTGGTCATCGTTGGTTGAGCTGTGAACGAACGGCTTCAATGCCGACCCGTGAAGCGCGATATGGTCGCCCGTTCGAAGAACGAATGAGGCGACGTTTCTTCAACCGCTGGAACACATCAAGTGTGCAGTCAGCCAGAACATGTCCATCACGCGTGTAGCAGATGACAACACGTATCTTGCCGTTTTCACACCGTTCATGGTGGATTGCTCCACCCAATGCGAGCACGTGCAAAACACGCTGTTCGTGTTTTGAAATATTCACTGAGATTTCTCGATTTCATGAAGTCACAACAAAGGGCCCACCCGATTATTTATCGAGGTGTTTTCCCAGTTCGTTGTTCCTGATATTTGGCCAGGAACGGGCCTAGGCCCGGGACTCTTGCATAAAATCTCCAAAGTGCCGGTCGATAACCAGCCACTCCTCCGTCGTAACGCCTGACGCTTGATCGAACAAGTGTCAAATCCGCAGCCAAGGGTGGCAAGCGCCCCTTGGCATCCCCGCCAAGTTGCCTATCGTGCCCAAAACAGCGGAGAACGACACCATGTCCGATCATGGCTACGAAAAAGGGCGTCTCAACCTTCCCTTTGTCGGTATACCCACATTCTCCAAGTCACCCTATATGGCGGATTGGGGTATGATTGATGCCGACGTTGCCATTCTGGGCGCGCCCTTCGATTTTGGGACGCAATGGCGGCCCGGTGCCCGTTTTGGGCCGCGGGCGGTTAGGGAGGCATCGACCCTTTTCAGTTTTGGCCACGCGGGCGCATATGACCATGAAGATGACGCAACTTATCTCGACGCGTCGGTTCGGATGGTCGACATAGGGGACGCCGATATCATCCACACCAAGACCGAAGAGAGCCACGCCAACATCAGGCACGGGGCCATCAAAATCCTCGAGGCGAGTGCGCTGCCCGTCATCATTGGCGGTGACCATTCGATCAATATCCCCTGTATCGAAGCATTTGAAAAAGACTGCGATGCCAAAGGGCCGATCCATATCGTCCAGATCGATGCGCATCTGGACTTTGTCGATGAACGTCACGGCGTCACCGCAGGGCACGGTAATCCCATGCGCCGCGCGATTGAAAAGCCGTATGTTTCCGGGATGACGCAGCTCGGTATCCGCAATGTGTCATCTACCGCCAAGGAGGGATATGATGATGCCCGCGCCCGCGGGTCCGATATTCTTTCGGTGCGACAGGTTCGCAAGCTCGGCACCGAGGCCGTACTCGCACGGATGCCGGAAGGTGCCCGCTATTACGTAACCATTGACATCGACGCATTTTGCCCGTCCATCGCACCGGGTACCGGAACGCCGAGCCATGGCGGCTTTCTCTACTATGATGTGCTGGAAATTCTGCAAGGCCTGACGAGGCGGGGCGATGTCGTCGGCATCGATCTGGTGGAGGTGGCACCCGCCTATGACCCGACCGAAAGTACGCAAATCCTGGCGGCACAGCTATTGATGAATTTCATCGGCTTTGTTTTTCATGCGCGTTCAAGGGCCTGAAAATGCGCGGTCAGGGGCATGTGGGGCATAGCTCGCGTTGGCACCTTTCTACAAAAGCCAATAAGCCTTGACAAATGTCAACGGCGGAGCTTTTCTCGCGCGCACGGGAGACAAAAAGTGCTGAACGAGAAAACCACCGAAGAAGTGGCGCTGGGCATTCGCCGCCGCGTTTTTGAACATTCCATGCGCAACAATGGCGGCTATTTGAGCCAGGCCTGCTCGGCCGCTGAACAGCTCGCCTTTTTGTACAATGAAGCGCTCAATCTCGGTCAGCCAACACTGCCGCCCGTGCCCAAACCGTTTGGAGGCGTGCCGTCCGCTGACAACACGGATTATCATACGGGAGCCGGCTATAATGGCCCGTTTGAGGCGCACTATGATCGACTGTTTATCGCACCAGCCCACTACGCGTTGGTGGCTTACGCAACGCTCATCGAGGTCGGACGGATGGATCCGGCGGGCCTTGAAATGTTCAACAAGGATGGCTCCTCCGTCGAGATGATCGGCGCGGAGCATTCCCCCGGCATGGAAGTGCACAATGGCACGCTTGGCATTGGTCTTTCCACGGGCGCAGGCCTCGCCTTCGGCCGCAAGCGACGCGGCGAGACGGGTCAGGTCTGCGTGTTCATGTCAGACGGTGAAGTGCAGGAAGGCCAAACCTGGGAGGCCGTGCAGGCTTGCGCCCACCATGGCATCGACAATGTCTGGGCGCTCATGGATGTTAACGACCAGCAATGTGATGGAGCGATGGATAGCGTGATGGAAGTGCGCGATATCAAGGCCAAGTTCGAAAATTTCGGCGCGGTGTGCGTGGAGATTGACGCTCATGATTTGGATGCGATGCGCCAAGCCAAAGCGACATCTCACCAGGGACAGCCACTCATCATCCTTGCGCGTTCATCGCCGACACAAGGCATGGCGTTCTTGCAAAGACGGTTTCCCCGCCTGCACTATGTGCGCTTCAAATCGGACGATGAGCGCGCTGAGATGAATGCGGCGATTGCCAAAGAGTTGGGCGTTCAGCCTGTCGATTACGGGCAAGGGGGGCACTGACATGGTCGAAATGGTCAGCCGCCCATACGCGTCAGCATTTGAAAAATTCGCCGCAGGAAATCCGGA
This sequence comes from Pseudomonadota bacterium, assembly GCA_039822005.1. Lineage (GTDB taxonomy): Bacteria > Pseudomonadota > Alphaproteobacteria > Rhizobiales > Rhizobiaceae > JBCBDX01. Next base: position 392,588 of record JBCBMZ010000001.1, read on the forward strand.
CATACTTTGCCTGTCCGCCGATCTGACCTCGTCCTGCGAGATTGATGGTTTTCGTGACCGGCACCCCGAGCAATTTGTCTCTTTGGGTATGGCAGAGCAAAACATGATGAGCTTTGCCGGTGGGCTAGGCTTGGCCGGTTTCCGCCCGTTTCTTCACTCGTTCGGCGTCTTCCTTTACCGCCGCCCCTATGATCAATTGATGGCGTCTGTCGCCTACCCGAGGCGCAAGGTGCGCCTCATGGGATTTTTGCCGGGCATTACAACGCCGGGGGGCATGACGCACCAAGCCATTGAAGATATCGCAGTGATGCGTTCAATTCCGAACATGACGATCCTTGAAACCGGCGATGCCACGGAAGTGGAAAGCATTTGCGAAGCTGCCGACTCCATCGATGGTCCGGTCTATTGTCGCGTGTTGCGCGGGTCTGTACCGCGGTTGTTTGATACGCCCATTGCAGTAGGCCACATGCGCGAATTGTCATTGGGCAGCGACGTCCTGATCGTAACATCCGGCATTACCACCGAAGAAGCGCTGCGCGCCCGCCAGGCGCTAGAAGATGCCGGAGTGTCGATCCGCCACGTCCACATCAACACCATCAAGCCTTTCGACGAAGACGCGCTGCTCGACCATATTGGCTCTGTATCCAAAGGCGTCATTGTACTGGAAAACCATGTCACCGAGGGAGGCGTTGGTTCGCTCGTCGCCGAGATTATGGCCGACAATGGCGCCGGCAAAAAGCTCGTGCGGCTCGGGTTGAAAGACACCTACGCCCATGGCGGATCGCGACCCTATCTGATGAAGCATTACGGCCTCGACGCGTCTGCCTTGGTGGCCGGCATTGAGAGACTTTTGGGCGCTGATTTGAGCGTTGCCGACGAGCAACTCACCGAAGCGCGCGTCGATGCGGTCCACTCAGCTGTCAAGGCGGAGGCACTGTAAGTGCCGACGGATGGTCGTTTTCGCGTCACCTACTTGATTGTTGCGGGTGACGAAAAAACAGCGCGAGAACGCGCCGACGCTGTTGCTTATGAGCAAACTGTCGAGGTGCCGGATGATGTCATTCCCGACGGCTACATCCGCGATGAAATCGTTGGCCAGATTGAGGCCGTTGAACCTTCGGTTGATGGACGCTGGCGCACGACCATTTCCTACTCACCGGACAGTGTTGGTCTTGAGGTGATCCAACTGTTGAACGTCATGTTCGGCAACTCGTCTATCCAGCAGGGCGTTGCGGTTGACGGCTTTAAGCCGGGCCCGGTCATAAGCGCGCGTTTTGGCGGCGCGCGTTTTGGCGTGAAAGGCTTGCGCGAACTGACGGGCACCAAACGTGGCGGCTTGATTTCACCCGTCATCAAACCGCAAGGCTCGTCCGTCGCGGCCTTAGCCGGCGTCGCCGGTCGATGCGTTGCGGGCGGTGCCGACATCATCAAGGATGACCACGGGTTAACCAACCAGAAGATGGCCCCGTTTGCCGAGCGACTACAAATTGTCGGCGATGCTGTGCGCGAGGCCAATGCCAAAAATGGGCGCTCGGCGCTTTATTTCATAAATATAAGCGGCTGGTCGGGCAATCCGGTGGAAGAAGCATTTCAAGCCAAGGAAGCCGGTGCGGGTGGCGTTCTCATCATGCCGGGACTGCTGGGCTATGCGCTCGCGCACCGGCTGTCATCCGACCCGGACTTTGGCCTGCCCATCATGACGCATCCGTCATTTACTGGTCCGTTCGTTTTGAACGCCGAAACCGGCATGACTCACGCCATGCTGTACGGCACGGTTCAACGCTTGATGGGGGCTGACATTTCGGTGTTTCCCAATGTCGGTGGGCGCTTTGGTTTCTCCCGCGAGGAATGCCTCTCGATTGCCGGCGCCTGCCGTGATGCAGACGGGATCGGGCAACCCATGATGCCCTCGCCAGGCGGTGGCATGAGCGTGGATCGTGCGGCGGATATGGTGGAGATGTATGGCCAGGATGTCGTTTATCTGATCGGCGGCAGCCTTTTGCGCGCGGGCGACAAGATCGGCGACGCCGTCAAGGCGATGCGTGACGCGGTGGATGCGGCTCAAAGTTAGGGGATTTTCTGCTTGCGTTTGTTGAAGCGAGGCTGGTCCACCCCGTTCACAGGTCTCGGAGCGAAGTGTGCATTGGTCGCAAATATCTCAATGTCGGCTAGCCATATCCAAAAGGTGACTGTCATCACTTAATCTTCGCAAAAGCCCATTAAACGCCCCACATGAGTATTCGCGTCACATCTGTCACAAAATCGTTCGGCCTTTGCACGGCCGTGGATGACATCTCATTTGATATTCCGGACGGCGTCTTCTTTTGTGTTGTAGGTCCATCGGGATGCGGAAAGAGTACGCTCTTGCGTCTCATTGCCGGATTGGACACGCCCGACAGCGGAACTGTTTTGCTTGATGGAAAAACCGTTTTTGATGATCAGCAGAACATTCCGCCTGAAGACCGGCAGGTGGGTGTCGTCTTTCAGTCTTATGCTTTATGGCCGCATCTGAGCGTGCTTCGCAACGTTGCATTTCCTTATGAAGCAAAGGGGGTTGCTCGGTCGGTTGCCCAAAAGCAGGCGGCAATCCATCTGGACACGGTGTCTTTGACGGAGTTTGCGGACCGCAGGCCGGAAGCGCTATCGGGGGGTCAGCGGCAGCGCGTTGCGCTGGCCCGGTGTCTGGCCGGAGATGCCCGAACGATCCTGATGGATGAACCCTTGGCCAATCTCGATCCACATCTTCGGCATTCCATGGAGGCCGAGCTGCGTGCCTTTCACGACCGATCCGGTGTCACGACGCTGTTCATCACACATGATCAGCGCGAGGCTATGGCGCTTGCCGATTTGATGGCCGTGATGGATGGCGGGCGGATTTTGCAGATTGGCACGCCACAAGAGATCTATGATCGGCCGACAAACATCAGCGTCGCCCGCTTCATTGGACGCGGAACTTTGCTTGCCTCCAACGTTGTGAATGGAAGAGCAACACTATTTGGCCAGGACGTCCCGGTGCTTGGCCGTGGAAGCGGGGTGTGCAACGTATTTGTCAGGCCCAAACAAGTGGCGATCGATCAGAGCGGATGGCCGGCCAAGGTGACCTCCGTGGCTTATCGTGGCGGGCATTGGGAGGTAGCAGCGACGGGTAAGCACGATGCGCAAGAGGCCACAGCCTTGGTCGATCTCGACAGCCCGGTTCGTCTCGGCGAAACACTTTTTCTGAGCGTTTCCAGCGGCTGGGTTGTTCCCGATTAGATGCGCCAAGGCACCACGCCCGGTGGTGCGTGACGTCCCAAGCGGTCCAGTACCATCATCAGAACCACTGTCGCTACAACCGTCACCGCCGCCATGGCGGAGGCCAGCGTCGTGTAGCCCCCATCTTCATAGTTGAAGATCGTCGTCCCAATCGTTTCTGTCCCACTTGACCAAAGAAGCGCCGAGACCGTGACCTCATTGTACGCGGTCAGGAAGACCAGAATTGCCCCGGACATCGCGGCCGGCAGAACCAGCGGGAAAGTGATCCGCAACTGGCGCCGGAAAAAACCGGCGCCGGCCACGCGCGCGGCCTCGTTAAGGGCGGGATCAAGTTGCAGCGTCGCGGCCGCAACAGGCTTCAGGGCAATCGAAAAGAACGCGCACAGATAAGCCAGCAGGATGATCCAAAGCGTGTTGTATATCGAGAAACCGAGTATGGGGAGCGGCTTGATGAACGCCAGAATAAAGGCCACCGATATCACCAATCCGGGAATAGCGTAGGATATCTCGGAGAGCGCCGTTACTCCCGTTCCTATGCGCCGCATACCTGTCTTTTGCGAGGCGGTGTAGTGTGCCGTGACAATAGCCAACAAAGCCAAGACCAAGGCGGCAGCCGTCGCGATCAATGTTGAATTGAAAAAGGCGCGCAGCGTGACTGATTGGCGAAAAAGGACCTCGGCAAAATTGGCCATCGTTGCGGTCTCACTTGTAAGCCGCACCCCATAGGTGGGCACTAGAGCCGTGGCAAAGAGCGCCGTGACCGGCAGGATCAGTGTCGCGACGATGGCAAGCGCCAGTGCGACCTCCACACCCAGGCGTGCCCGCCCCAGACGGATGTCGAGCGCGGGCTGTGGCGGACCAATCAGTGCATTGCGACGGCTTGAAGACAGCCACAGCTGCAAGATCACCGCGATCGCTGCTATGACCGCGACAAGCGATGCAATAGCGGCCATGTCAGTTAGGACGGAAGGGCCAAAGCTGGCTAGGCGCCGCCAGATCAATACCGGCAATGTCGTATAGCGTGCGGGGATCCCGAGAAGGGCAGGGATTCCAAAATTACCAAGAGCTGAAACGAAGGCCAACGCGTATCCGGCGATCAATGTGGGAGCAAGTAGCGGCAAGACAACGCGCCGGACCATTCTCCAGGGGGCGGCGCCGGAGACGCGGGCAGCATCAGACATCTCTCTGGGCAGGCTTCGCAACGCAGCAAGGACTAGGAGGAACACCAAGGGCGCATGTTGGATGCCCAATAGCAGGATCACGCCCTCGCGCGAATAAAGCGGATGGGTTGACCCGATCTCTGGCGCCAGACCAACAGCCTGAAGAAGCGGTGAGGAAGGCCCCAAGGCCTGTATCCATGCAATGGCCGTCACATGGGGCGGTACCATCATCGGGATCAACAGGAGGAACGCAAACGCGCCTTTGCCCCGAACATCTGTCAAGCCAAGAACCAGAGCCGCCATGGTTCCGGCCAGCAAGGCGAGCAGAGCCGACAAGCCAGCGCTTTCCAAAGAGTTCCACAATGCGCGTGGCACGGATCGGCTGTCCAGCGCGTCAACAATGGACCCCAGCCCATCGCCAAGCGCGATTTGGACCAATCGTCCGAGCGGCAGGGCAAACAGAACCAGACAAACCAAAATGAGGACGGCGAGGGTGATGCCCTCGCCGCGCTCAGTGTTTTTCAGCAACCTGCGCATTAGCCGCCGAATATATCGACAAAGCGTTCCTTGTTGGCTTGGTCGTCGGCCAGTGCTTTGGCGGGATCAAAGTCCAGAAGCTTGATGTCGTTCAGCGCTGGGAAGCCCTCAGGGGGAGTGATCGCGGGATGCGCGGGCAGATAGCCCATATCGGAGGCCAGTTGCTGCCCCTCAGCTGAGATCAGGAAGTCGACAAAAGCTTTCGCGGCGTCCGGGTTCTGCGCGGTGGACAGGATTGCTACCGGCTCGGTGACCGCCGATACACCCTCTTCAGGGAAGACGAATTCCACCGGCGCGCCATCCAGCTTGTTGCGGATCGGCAGGAAGTCGACGACGAAGCCGTAGAGCTTCTCGCCCCCGGCGATCGCCTTGTAGGTGCCGCCATTGCCGCCTTGCGGGTTGGCGCCCTGATCGGCAAGACCTTCATAGAAGTCCCAGCCAAGGTCCGGATGAGACGTGATCGCTGCCATGTGTATGGTCGCTGCACCTGATGTCAGAGGCGATGGCATCGCCAGCTTGTCTTTGGCATCCGCTGACAAAAGGTCCTTGTAGGAGGTTGGAACCATCGGCGCATTCGTGTTGTAGACGATCCCCGTTGTGATGAGCTTGGTGGAGAAATAGTGGCCTTCTGCGTCCATCAGCGCTGGATCATAGGCCGACACATCCGCCTCTGGATAGGCCATCAACCGGCCTTCTGCCTCCAGACCTTCCATTGTCACCATATCAGCGATCAACAAAACGTCGGGCTGCGGGGCGCCAGCCTCGAATTCCGCACGCAGCTTTGCCATCACCTTGGTGGTGCCATCGCGGATCCACTCCACTTCGACGTTGGGGTATTTGGCTTGGAACGCGTCAACGGTTTGTTGCGCATCAGCGTTGGGCTGCGAAGTATAAAGCACCAGCTTGCCGGATACATCGGCAAACGCTGCGGTTGAAAGCATTAGTGTGGAAACGACACCGGTAATAATCTTGAGCATTTTAGTCTCCTTTGGGGTTCGAGGCGCTCGGTACCGACCCGGAACAACAGCTTCATGACATTGGCGAGAATTTGGATCGGTTACCGCCGAAGGGCTGTGGCCCTTGATACCAGATCACCTGACCATGTAATTTCTTTGGTCAAAATCGCAGCCGAGGAGTGAACTGGATGGCAGGCCAGAAGGCCCAATCCAAAGACCGTTTCGGGGTTTTTTTAGCTGCTTGGGTGCGCCGGATATTTGCCGGCTGTGAGTTTTGCTGCATCTGAGAAGATCGGGAGTCCAAGGTCGAGATAGTCCGCAAAGCAACCGCCGATGGGTCAAATGTAAGACATAGTATCGTCTGTCCGATTGGTGGCAGCTTTGTGCGCGCATAGACCACTCTTTTTTTGCCTTTCACTGATAGAGAAGCGAAAAAGGGTGGTCAGGCGCTTTGTGGATTGAGCGCGCATTTGATGCTGCTTGTTTCCGGCTCTGCACACTTGCCCTAATAGAGGCAATCATAGCGCAAATTATTGGCATCGTTTACGTGCCGCATTGCTTTCGCCGCGAGCTTGACGATGCCACCATGAATACCGTCGCGGCGCTCTGTTGCCGCAAGCCCTCGGTGTTCATCCCGCGCGAAGCGCGGAAACAAAGCCGCTGTTCAGTTTTGATCACTTGCCAAGACAAGGTGGTTTTTAACATGTTTTGCGCAGGGTAGACTTGATCGATGTCAACTTTGGTTGACGCTATTGATCCGCACTCCAAGCGGCCTCACCGGACTGCATTCACCAACCGCTTACTTGGAAAACAAGTCGGGCTCAGGCCATTCTTTTTTTGCCAATCACCGATGGAGCGGCGGGTTTTGAAACCGGGTAGCCCATCCGCACCGCCCACATCATAACCCTGCCTTTCGAGCACACGCTGCATGGCTGCGATTTCCGAGCGGTAAAGCGTATCGACACTACCCCACCCCGCTTGGAACTTGCCGGAGCCGTAGGCGATCCGGTCACCGGCATGGCCGACGAACAAGGCATACAAATCGCTCTCATTGTATTTCTTGATCACGTAAAAATTCGGCGTCACCACGAACGCAGGACCGCTGCGGCCGGCGGGCATAAGCAAATAACCTTCGCGCTCGCGTTCGGCGGCCGGGAACGGACGACCGCTGACACGTTTGACGCCCAACGCTTCCCAGTCCTTGACTTTAAAGCCTTGATCTGGCCCTTCAAACGCGCAGGAAATTTCAGCCGGCACTGTCACCTCAAAGCCCCAATCGCGCCCTTTCTGCCAGCCGAATTTGTTGAGATAGGCCGCAATGGACGCCAAGGTGTCGGGCACAGAGGTCCAAATGTTGGGCTTGCGGTCCCCATCAAAATCAACGGCATACTGCAGATAGGATGATGGCAGAAACTGCGGCTGTCCGAGTGCTCCAGCCCAAGAGGATTTCATTTGCGCGGGCGTTGCCAGACCGCGCTCAATCATCACCAATGCGGCCACCAGTTCCTTTTGGAACAATTCCGGGCGGGTCGACATATAGGCCTTAGTGCCCAGCACCTCGATGGCATCATGGGGAATACGTACTCGGCCGAAACCGCTTTCGCGGCCCCAGATGGCGATGATAATGTGCGCAGGCACACCATATTTGCGCTCAATGTCCCTCAAGGTACGGGCATGTTCACGCGCAAGCGCACGACCCGACGAGGCGATGGAAGCAACATTGTTTTCGTTGAAATAACGCGCGGGCGCAGAGAATTCCGCCTGACGGATACGTTTGGGCGTTCCGGAAGAACCCGGCTCAACAAGCCCCGGAATATCGCGGTTCAGCGTTGCACCGGCGAGTGTTCGGTCAAAGGTTGAACGCGATACGCCTTGCTGGCGCGCCATCGGCCAGATGGTTCTTTCAAGGAAGGCACGATAATTAGCATTGGTGGCCGCCGAATGGGCAGGCGCAAAACTGAAAAGCAGCAACAACAGCGTAGCAATTGTGCGGAACATCATGGTCAATTAGCCTCTGGTTAGGCACGAGATTATCGTTTGATGTGGCGCAATCAAGACATCAAAAATCCGTCCGCGAACGAAGCGCTGCCGACAATGTGCCATCATCGAGATAGTCCAACTCGCCGCCGACCGGTACACCATGGGCAAGGCGCGTGACTTTCACGCCCAGACCTTCCAATTGGCCGGTGATGTAGTGCGCGGTGGACTGGCCGTCCACGGTGGCGTTGACCGCAAGGATCAACTCTTTGGCCTCACCACTTGCCACGCGGCTGACTAGTGAGGCGATATTGAGATCATCGGGGCCAACACCGTCCAGAGGCGATAGCGTTCCGCCCAGCACATGATATTTCGCGCCCATATCTGCTGCGCGCTCCAGCGCCCAAAGGTCTGACACATCTTCCACGACGATGATGGTTGAACCATCGCGACGCGGATCAGTACACATCGAGCAGGGGTCGCTTGTGTCAATGTTTCCGCAAATCGAGCAAACCTTCACATGGCGTGATGCATCCTCCAGTGCCGAAGCCAGCGGATCGAGCAGTTGCTCTTTCTTCTTGATCATGTGGAGCGCTGCACGACGCGCCGAGCGCGGACCCAAGCCCGGCACTTTGGCTAGCAGCTGGATCAACCGCTCAATTTCGGGTCCTGCGATTCGCTTGGTTGTCATGCGCCATCATTAAATGAGGTCGTGAACGAATGGAATCCGCTGCTCGAACAAGTTTCGGGTGGAGGCAGCCCTGCAACGACGATAGACGGCTGATATGAGCCCACAACCCACCATCAACGTCACGATGACCACAGCGCAATGGCTGGTGCTGGTGGGGCTTGCGATCATCTGGGGCGGATCATTTTTCTTCGTCGAAGTGATCATTAAGGAGTTGCCGCCATTCACAACGGTCTTTTTCCGCGTGCTCTTGGCCGCCATTGCTCTGCACATATTCTTGCTCGCGACCGGCAAATCATTTCCGTGGCGGGACAAAACCCGGCACGTCTTCCTCTTTATGGGGCTGTTCAACAACGCGATCCCGTTTTCCTTGCTGGTTTACGGACAAACGGAACTGGCCTCAGGTGTGGCGGCCATTTTAAATGCGACCACGCCCATGTTCACCGTCGCCATATCGCATTTTGCCAGCGATGATGATCGTCTGACCCCATTGCGCGTTGCTGGCATTTGTGCGGCGATCATTGGTGTCTCGGTGATGATCGGCAACGCCGGGCTTCAAGGCTCATCACAAACCGCGTTTTTGGCTTATGTCGCCTGCATTGGCGCGCCGGTCTCCTACTCTGTTGCGGGTGTGTTTGGGAGACAATTACTGAAACGAAATCCCGTCGATCCACTCATCGTTGCGACCGGACAATTGACCGCGGCATCGCTGTTCATGCTGCCCATGATGCTCTGGGTTGACCAGCCGTGGACACTGACGGCGCCAACGATGCCCGTCCTCGGCTCGATGATCGGACTTGCAGTTTTGTCCACTGCTCTGGCGTATATCGGCTATTTCAAATTGCTTGCGAGCGCCGGTGCCACCAATCTATCACTGGTCACAATTCTTGTTCCAGTGAGCGCTATCCTGCTTGGGGTCACGTTCTTGGGAGAACAGCTTTTGCCCCGTCACATCATTGGGTTTGCGTTGATCGCTCTTGGGCTTGCGCTGGTTGACGGGCGCATGTTTTGGCGCTTGCGCGGCGCAAACCCGGTTTAGAACGGAAGTTTCATGCCCGGTGGCAGCGGCAGGCCCGCTGTCATTTCAGCGGTTTTTTCCTGCATGATCGTCTCGATCTTGGATTTGGCATCGCCATGAGCGGCTAAAACCAGGTCCTCCAAAATCTCGACATCATCTTCCTGAAAAACCGACGCATCGATCTTGATACCTTGCATCGCGCCTTTGCCGTTCAACGTGACGGTGACCATCCCGCCACCGGCTGTTCCATCCGCCGTAACCGTTTCCATCTCGGCTTGCATGTCAGCCATCTTTTGCTGCATTTCCTTGGCCTTGGACATTAGGCCCATCAGGTCTTTCATCGCGGTCACTCCATCAGTTTAATCATCATCGGATGGGTCAGGCACATCTTCTGCGCCATCCGCCATCGGAAATTCGTTCTCAATCGCCTCAGCATCCGCCAACCGGACATTGACAACTTTGGCACCTGGAAACTTCTCCAGAATCTTGGCCACTTCCGGGTCGCGACTTGCATCGGAAACGAGCGCCAGTTTCTTGGCCTCATCTTGCTGCGATAGCGTCTCGCCCACCGCATCGCGCGCCAATGAAACCATCCATCGCTCACCGGTCCAGTCTTGCAGTTTCTTGGAGAGATCGCCCAGTAACGATTGAGGCGCGCCTTCGGCCAGACCAACTGTGAGGCTTAGTGGTTCAATCGACCCCAACAGCAAATATTGCCGGATATGCGCTTTCATGAGCGGGTCACGGTTTTTGTCACAAAGCGCAACAAGGTCTTGCAATGAATTGATGGCCACCTGTGGCGTAACCGGTGCCGGCGCCGGCTCCGATACGGGTGTGGGCCCGTTAGACACCAAGCGCATGGTTGGCGCGCTACCGTCGGATGACGTCGATAGCGTGTGTGGTGTCATGCCTCCGCCGGCTGACATATCACCGTTACCACCTCCGGGGCGGGAGGCGGCAGGCGTTGCGGCCAGGTCCGGGTTTTGCCTGAGCGTTTCCAACTGCTTCATCGCCTGATCCAAGGTCGGTAAGTCGGCTGCATGGGCGAGGCGGATCAGCACCATCTCGGCGGCCGCAAAAGGACGGGCCGCCGTTTCGACTTCGGAGATGCCTTTAAGCAAAACTTGCCAGGCACGACCCAAGGTTTGAACCGACAATTGCTGCGAAAACTGAAGCCCCAGATCACGCTCTTCCGGCGATAAAGAGACATCCATTTGCGCTGCCTGCGGAACAAAACGAAGGCGCGTGACAAGATGTGTAAACTGCGCCAAATCGCTTAGAATCACAGCCGGATCGGCACCCTGGTCATAGAGGGACTTAAAGTCTTCCAGTGTGCCCACCATGTCACCTGCCATCAGCTTTTCGAAAAGGCGAACAACCCTTCCCCTGTCCGCCAGGCCAAGCATCGTGCGCACCGATTGCTCATCGACATTTGCGTTTGTATGGGCAATCGCCTGATCCAAAATCGACAGCGCATCACGCACCGAACCCTCGCCAGCGCGCGCGATCATGGCGAGCGACGCGTCATCGATCTCGACATCTTCCTTGTCGGCAATATCCGCCAAATGCCGGGTCAAGACGTCGGCTTCCACGCGGCGCAAATCAAAGCGCTGACAACGCGACAGGACCGTAATTGGCACCTTGCGAATTTCGGTGGTCGCAAAGATGAATTTGGCATGTGGCGGGGGTTCTTCCAGTGTCTTTAACAGCGCGTTGAAGGCCTTTTCCGACAACATATGGATTTCATCGATGATATAGACCTTGTAACGCGCCGACACAGGCGAATAGCGCACGCCGTCGATGATTTGCTTAATGTCGTCGATGCCCGTGTGAGACGCTGCATCCATCTCGACAATGTCGACATGGCGGCCTTCCATGATGGCCGCGCAGTGCTCACCTGGCTGAGTCAGATCAATTGAAGGAGCATCCACATCACCGCGCTTGTAGTTGAGCGCACGCGCCAATATCCGCGCCGTCGTTGTTTTACCCACGCCGCGCACACCTGTCAGCATCCAGGCTTGCGCGATCCGTCCCGCCTCAAATGCATTTTTCAGCGTCTGAACCATCGGCGCCTGACCGATCAGGCCAGAAAAATCCGATGGGCGATATTTGCGCGCCAAGACGCGGTAGGCAGCCTGTTTTTCGGATACGGTGATCGGGTCGCTCATAAGCCGACACTATAGGAGGTTACGGCTGGTTGGTAGTAGCGGCGAGGCCAAATTTCGGAGGAAATATTGCCGCTTACGGCCGCCCGCCCGATTTTTCGCTAGCGCAGAGCTGCTTCAATATTCCCGCCATCAACGGTCATGACGTGGGCGGTGGTTCGTTCCGCTTTTGCTAGTGCCACAAAGGCATCGGCCACATGGCGCGCTTCAACTTCTTTGCGCAAGAGATTGCCCGCCATATAGTCAGCTTCGGAAACACCGCGCGCTGATGCGCGGGATTTGATGAAATCCTCGTCCAACAGCCCCGACCTGATCCGGTCGGCGTTCACGCCGTTGACGCGGATATGGTCGCCGCCAAGTTCCAGCGCGAGTTGGCGTATCAAAAAGAAGGTCGCCGCTTTCGGCAGTCCGTAGGCCCCGAAACCTTTACCGGGATTGACCGCCTGTTTCGACACGTTGAAAAGGATTTGACCGCCATATCCCTGACGACGAAAAACGCCGGTTGCCGCCTTTGCCATCTCGCGATGCGCAAAAAAGTTCACCTCAAATGACTGTCGAAGGGCGGGATCATCCAGTTCCAGAATATTGCCCTGCAATGCGTAGCCTGCGTTCGAAACCAGAACATCAATACCTCCGAAGCGGCCTGCCACCGCTTCAATGGCCGACGCGGCAGCGCCCTCCTGTGCAAGATCTGCGGTAACTGGAAACGCACTTGCGCCCAAGTTCGCTCCCGCGTTGAGGCAAGCCTCTTCATCTCGATCAATCAACGCTATTGCGGCACCTTGCGCGGCAAAAACCTTGGCCGTTGCAAGACCAATCGCGCCCGCACCACCTGTCACCGCAACCACTTGACCGGTGAAAGGTTTTGTACTGGCCTTGGATAATTTGGCCTGTTCCAAAGACCAATATTCCATGTCGAAAAGATCATCCGTGCCGATCGGATGAAAACCGCCGGCAGCTTCGCCCAGCGACATGACTTCAATCGCTTGCTCCGCGATATCGGCGGCCGTCGATGCTGCCTTGGCGTCTTTCCCGATGCCTGCGATCCCCACACCCTCTATCCACGCGACGCACGGGTGCGGCTCCAGCATGATTTTGTGCCCACCGACCCGCAAATTTTGCTGATCAAACATGGCGCGGTAAGCGTCGGCATAGGATTGCACTTTGCCTTTTAGCGTCTCGCTACCCGCAATTATGTCATCTTGCGTCAAAACCAGCATTCGCCCTTTTGTTCGAATGACATGATCGGGCGAACCAACACCGCGCTGGCTGAGCGCAGTCAAATCGCTGTGCGCCAGGAATTGCGAAATGATTGGTCCGGTTCGTAGGTCTGTCACTACAGGTATGGGATCTTTATCATGGTGGTGGCCACGCAGGTCGGCTATCGCGCCGCGCACAACAGGCAGAATTTGCGCTGCAGTCTTGTGCGGTGTCCTTGAGCGATGGACACTCGTTGAAAATGTGCGGCCGTTCGCTCTGTGTGCGAGCCATTCCTCCACAAGGTTGGTATGCTCGATTACACGGCCATAGCTTTCTTTTGCGGTGTCGCCGAAGGTGAAATGGCCATGCTTTAACAGAACCATACCGTCACATTCGGGGTTGGCATCAAACACGTCTGCGGCTTTTTTGGCGAGCGCAAAGCCGGGCATGATGTAGGGCACGCAAACCAATCGCCCCTCAAAAATCTCGTCTACCGCTGTTTCGGCATTGGGCAAATTGGCCAGTGCCAGAAAAGCCGTGGCATGGGTGTGGTCGACAAAACGATGCGGCAGATAGGCATGCAGCAATGTTTCCACCGATGGATTGGGCGACATTGTATCAATTAGATTGGCGCGCTGCACATTGACCATGTCTTCATCTGACAGGGTATTAAGTTCCCGTAACGCCATCAAAGGCTCCATACGCACACCGGGTAAACCAGGTGCTTCAATGGTATCCAGATCCCAGCCGGACCCTTTGACATGCAGAACATCGATTGGGGTGCCAAACAGATCGCGGCGCGCAGTCTTGACCGAAGTGTTGCCGCCCCCATGCATAACCAAATCAGGATCGGCGCCGATGATACGCGATGAATATACCCTTTCCGCAACGAGCCTGTCGGCCTCATTATCGGCGGTGGACGCCCATTTGGCAGCGTCCAAATCGTTCCACAAATTGGGTCGCATGTTCTATCTCCCACGCCTTGTTTGACAAATGTCAGCAAGGTCTGTCAAATGTTTACCCGGAGGAATTGGTATGTCATTAGAGGCGTCCCGGCGCACACAACGCATGGTTAGTGGTGAGGACATCGTCATCGAAGCTGCGTGGCTGTACTACCACGACAGCTTGAACCAGAACGATATCGCGGAACGGCTTGGCGTATCGCGCGCCACTGTGGTCAATTATCTGCAAGAAGCACGTGAGCGCGGTTTTGTGCAAATCAGCATGTCGGCCGACGCTTTCAGCGGACACCGCCTTGCAATCGCAATCAAAGAGCTTTTTGGCTTGGACGATGTACTCGTAATTCCCGACGGCAAACTATCTGTCGATCAAGCGGCGAACCGCGTTGCCCGCGCTGCTGCACGTTGGTTGCCTTCCATGCTTGCACCGGGCGACCGATTGGGCGTTGCGTGGGGCAAGACGATCTACGACGTTGCGGAAAATTTGGAACCCGTCGCCATACCCGATCTGACGGTGCTCCAGTTGGTCGGGTCAATGGCGACGCCTTACGGATTTTCCGCCGATGTTTGCTCCTCCTATGTGGCGCGGCGCTTGTTTGCGCGTTGTATCAATTTGCATGTACCGGCGATCGTCTCGACGCCGGAAGTTGCCGACGTCTTGCGCCGCGAAACCCTCATCGCCAGCCAGTTTGATGAGATAACGCGCTTCAACAAGACGCTGTTTGCTGTTGGCTCGTGTTTGCCAGACAGCCACGTGGTTTCGTCCGGCGTGGCAACGGTTGCCGAACTGCAATGGTATGTGGATCAAGGAGCGACCGGTGTGCTGTGCGGGCGGTTTATTGACCGCAATGGCAAAGGCATTGAAGGCCCGCTCGATGCGCGCATGATGGGCGTTTCAGTCGATATGATGCGCAGTCGCGAAACGGGGATTTTGGTTTCGGTCGCAGCCGATCGCGTTCCTGCTACGGTGGCAGCCTTGCGCGGTGGCTACGCGACACACCTTGTCACCGATCAGTCGAGCGCGGAAAAGCTGTTGACTTCAAGCAGCTGAACGCCTTTCGGGGAACAGAGTTAAAAGACCTTCCGGGCTCGCATCACATACACCGCGTTCCGTAATCAGGCCGGTGATGAGACGGGCCGGCGTCACATCAAAGGCCGGGTTGCCGCCGGGCGTGCCGTCGGGCGAAATTTGCACAAATCCCGTCTCGCCATTTTCCTGTTTGCCGAAAATGTGCGTGACCTCCCGTCCATCACGCTCCTCAATCGGAATTTCCTTCAAGCCATCCTTGACGGTCCAATCAATGGTCGATGATGGCAACGCAACATAGAAGGGAACGCCATTGTCGCTGGCGGCCAACGCTTTGAGATAGGTCCCGATTTTGTTGCAAACGTCGCCACGCGCTGTCGTTCTGTCGGTGCCAACGATCACCATATCCACCTGACCATGCTGCATCAGATGTCCTCCAGCATTATCGACAATCAAATGGTGCGGAATGTCATTGCCGACCATCTCCCACGAAGTAAGCTGTGCGCCCTGATTGCGCGGCCTCGTCTCGTCCACCCAAACATGGATCGCAATGCCGGCTTCCTGCGCGTGATACATCGGCGATGTCGCCGTTCCCCAATCGACCGTCGCGAGCCAACCCGCATTGCAATGGGTCAGCATATTGACAGGCTCGCCGGGCCCTTTGGTTTCTGCAATCCGTTTGACGATCTCCAATCCGTGGACGCCGATCATTCGGTTGCACGCGGCATCTTCATCGCAAATCAGCGCCGCCTTTTTAAACGCTGCCTCGGCACGATCTGAAGGTGCCAGAGAGTCCAATTCTGAACGCATCGCATCGAGTGCCCAGCGAAGATTGATCGCCGTCGGTCTGGTCGCATGCAAAATATCATAGGCATGGTCGAGCGCGCCATCGGAGGGGTCACGCGCCATTTGCTCGGCAACGCCATAGGCTGCGGTCGCGCCAATCAGGGGCGCGCCCCTTACCCACATGTCACGAATGGCCGTTGCAAACGCATCAAGAGACTTGATGGAGACGATCTTGAACTCATGGGGCAGCCAGCGCTGATCGATGATGCGCACGTCGCCCGTTTCAGAATCGCGCCATATGGAGCGGTAGTGGGTGCCTTGAACCTTCATACTTTGCCTCCCGTTTCCATTTGACGGGCCATCGCAACCACGCGATCCACGCCGCCAATTGCTTTGCGGTTGAGCACCAGTGAGCGTCCAAGTCTGAGCGCGCGCTCCTCCAGGATAGCCCGTTCGTCTTCATCGGCAATCGTATCCAGTTCAGCGACGTGCGCGAGGCCAAGGATGCGCCTGTGCATTTCGATACCGGCAAATCCCAAAAGATCCTCCAGAATTTCGTTTAGCAATTGCTCAAGCGCTGCATCTGCAGCTTCCGGCTGACCTTGATCTTCGTACAAGGAATGAGGGTAGAGGATGCCCGTACGTTCGGTTCGCCAAAGCGTTGCAAATTCGTCGCAAAAAGCGGTCCACGTATCGGTTGTTTGCTGGAGGATCCACTCTTGGTAGCCCGCGCAGACGTCCATGTCTTTCAGGTGGGCGGACGCTGCCTGGTAGGCCATCAGATAGTTGCCGATCAGCATGCCGATATCGAAACCAAAGGGACCGTAGAAGGCAAATTCCGGGTCGATCATACGCGCTTCATCGGGTGTTGCCATGATGGAACCCGCATGCAAATCGCCGTGGCACATCGTTTCCTGTTTGGCGGTGAAAGCCCGCTTCATGTGCTGTGCTTCAACTTTTAGCAAATGATCGGCGCGCAACTCTGCAACTACACTATCCAACTGAGGGGTTGTGTGCCGGTTCATTTCCGCATCGAAATAGGGGTCGGTGAAAACAAGGTTTTCAGTAATGTCGCAAAGTTCGATGTTGCCCGAAAAAAGCGCCACATCTTTTTTTTTGTCACCGGCATTCATGGACAGATCTGAGCCGCGAAACGCCGTGCGCGCGCAGAACCGACCCATTGTCTCGCCCAGCTTGGCAACCTTTTGGCCAGCCATCATATGATGGCGCAATATAATATGCGGATGGAGGCGTTCCATCACAATCAACGCCTGCTCTTCGTCAAAGTGCAGGATCGCAGGAACGGATCCAGGGTCGCGCTCCTGCTGGCGTTTTAGGGCATGATATTCGAAAAACGCGCGCTTGAGCGGTAGCGGCCAGGAATCGCCGACCAAACGCACATACGGCAGCGCCTGCTTGACGATCACTGAACCCTTCGTGCCCTCAACGATGAAGACTAGATTAAGATTACCGTCTCCCACTTCCTGAACGGACCAGGATGCGGGATCCTCTCCTACGACACTGGTCAAAGCATCCAGCGAACCAAGCCGTACAGGAAGCGTTTCCTGTGACAGTGCTTCATATTGCGACACCTGTTTCCTCCCATGATCCAGGTGAAATAAACACCAATCCGCGGTTGTGTCTTCGCATCGTATGAAGCCGATCAGGCATTTGTCAATATAGCTTGACTTTTGTCAGGTGCACTGTTGTGATTGCCTTGGGAGGAACTATGAAGCCGCAGCTTTGTCGCATTGACGGGCTTGAAAAGGCGTTTGGACACAATCGTGTTCTGCGCGCATTCTCGCTGGATTTGAACGGTGGTGAAGTCACCGCGCTCATGGGTGCAAACGGTGCCGGCAAATCCACTTTGGTGAAAATCCTCTCGGGTGTTTATCGTCGCGATGCCGGCTCAATTGCGCTTAATGGGCAAGCCTTCCTGCCCGAAACGCCAGCGCAGGCCATGCGCCAGGGCGTTGTCACCGTTCATCAGCATATCAATGATGGCGTCATTCCCGATCTCGACGTGGCTTCAAACCTGCTCATAGATCGTTTGGCCGAGCCCAGCTACGGCTTCCTCTTGCGTCGAGGCAACATGTTTCGTGAAGCGCGCAAGATCGCGGACACGATGGGCCTTCAAATTGATGTGCGGGCACCGGTCTCCAGTCTTGGCGTCGCAGACAGACAGCTCATCGCGATCGCCCGCGCCATGTCGCACGAGCCATCATTGCTGATCTTGGATGAGCCGACATCGTCATTGTCTGCCTCCGAGGCTGAACAGCTTTTTGCTCTGGTCGACACGCTCAAGCGGCAGGGCGTTGCCATTTTGTATATTTCACACCGCATGTCGGACATTCGCCGTATCGCGGATCGGATTGTGTCCATGCGCGACGGCGAGGTTTCAGGTGTTTTTGAAGGTCAGAACCTCGACTATGAAGGCGCCGTCCACGCCATGCTGGGACACACCATGACCGATGTTGATATTGACGTTCCTCAGCAAGGCGAGCCGATCCTGACCTTGCAAGACACAAGACTGAAAGAAGGTGCCGCACCTTTTGATCTGACGCTGCATGATAATGAGGTGGTGGTTGTCACCGGCCTGCTTGGCAGCGGCAAGACGGCGCTGGCCCAGTCGCTTTTTGGCCTGTCCAAGATTGCGGGCGGGCAAATCACACTCAATGGTCAGACCTATCGACCGCGTGATCCGCAACAGGCCATTGCACGCGGCGTTTTCATGTCGGCCAAGGACCGCGCGGACAATGCCATCGTGGCGGACTTCGACATTTCACGAAACATGTCGCTCCCGTTTTTGCCTCAATTTTCGACCGCCGGCTTCATCAAGCGGCGCGAGGAACTGACATCTGCGCGTCATCTTGTCGACGCTCTGGCGGTTGTTTGCCAGTCCGAAGGCGATGACATCAACACGTTATCAGGCGGCAACCAACAAAAGGTCATGCTGGCGCGCTGGCTGTCGCAATCATGCAAACTACTGCTGTTGGATGAACCTTTCCAAGGCGTCGACATTCGCTCGCGCCGTGACATCGGTGCCAAGATACGCTCAACCTCGAAAGGTAGGGCGACGTTGGTGTTTGTCGCTGAGCTTGATGAAGCTTTTGAGGTGGCGGATCGGATTGTGGTGATGCACGACCACTCCATCGTCGCGGAGTTCATCAATCGCAATGTCGATCTCAACGCAGTTCTGGCTGCTGTTACCGGCAGCACACAAGATTTTATGAAAACGGGTGTTGCTGCATGAGCGCGGAAGCAAAAGAACTCGGCACCAGTTTGGGCGCACCCAAAGGAAGTCAGGGTCCGACGCTGATTGATTTGGCAATCCGCTATGGCTTCTTAACACTTCTTTTGGGGTTGGTGATCTTTTTTTCGATCTTTGCAGACGGCTTTGCCGGGCCAAGATCCGCCGTCTTCATTTTCCAGTCTGTGGCGATCACGGGCATTCTGGCGCTGGGTGTGACTTGTACACTGGTTGTGGGCGGATTTGATTTGTCGATTGGCTCCGTTGCGACATCAGCCATGATGCTTGCCGCCTATGTGATGGTTGTCATGGAACAATCGGCAGTGGTCGCCATTTTGGCCTGTTTGGCGATGGGCGCTGCCATTGGTTTCATCAACGGAATGTTGATCGTACGTTTCAAGGTGCCGGATCTACTGGCAACGCTTGGCATGATGTTTCTGCTCGTGGGATTGCAACGCATACCGACCGAAGGGCGCTCCATCTCGACCGGTATGACACTGCCGAGCGGCGAGACAGCCAATGGCGCCTTCTCGCCGCTCTTTTTGTCGATGGGCCGCCACCGGTTCGATTTCATTTTGGAAAACCTGATCCCGATTTCCGTGGTATTTTTGATTGTGATCGGCATTTTGGTCTGGGCGTTTTTGGAGCTTACCCGCCACGGCCGCCTCATGTACGCGATCGGTTCAAATGAACGGGCAGCGGCACTGACTGGAACAAATGTCAATCGCTACAAAGTGTATGCTTATATGATCTCAGGCGTTCTGGCCTCAGTGGGAGGGCTGTTGCTGGCTGCACGCCTTGGGCGCGGTGACATCGCATCGGGCACCAACTTGCTGCTCGATGCTGTGGCGGCGGCATTGATTGGTTTTGCGGTTTTGGGCGCGGCCAAACCCAATGCGTTTGGTACCGCTATGGGGGCTTTGTTTGTCGGTATCCTGTTGCAGGGTCTGACCATGATGAACGCGCCATACTACACGCAGGATTTCATCAAGGGTGCGGTGCTGGTCGTGGCGCTCGTCTTTACCTTTTCTCTGTCGGCGAGGAGGGCCGGCGGTCACTAGCAAATCGTCATGCAAGGGAGGAATCAAGCATGAATATTTTTCGAAGAACGTTTTTGGGCATGGCAGCGGGCGTCGCCGCAGCCGTGGTCACAACAGGCGCATCCTTTGCGCAATCCATGCCCGCGCCACTCGACAACGCGGGAGACGTAAAAATCGCGCTTGTGCGTTACCTTTCGACCGGCGACTTTTTCCAAGCCTATTTGTCTGGCGTGGAAAAGCAGGCAGAAGCACTTGGCGTTGATTTGCGTGTCTTTGACAGCCGTCAGGATGCCGCTTTGCAAGCTGATATGGTCGACCAAGCAATTGCGCTCGGTGTTGATGGCATTGTTATCCAGCACGGTTTGACGGAAAGCATGAGAGAAGCGGCACAACGGGCAGTTGATGCAGGCATCAAGGTTGTCGCATTCGACGTCAACGTTGAAAATGACGCCATTCCGCAGATCGAACAGTCCGACTACCTCTTGGGCAAACTGGCGCTGGAGCAAGCCATCAAGGACAATGGCGATTCGTGGAACGCGGGATATGTCTATGTACCCGGCATCGCGCCACTCGACCGTCGCCATGTCGCTTGGGAGGAGGTGAAGGAAGCCAATCCGGGTATCGTCGAGAAGGCGCAAATGGGCACGCTCGACAATCCGATTGCCAACTCCAACGCCAATCAGGCGCGCTCTGTGCTTCAGGCCAACCCGGACATCAGCGTCTTTTTTGCCCCCTATGATGAGTTTGCCAAAGGCATCAAAATCGCGTTGGATGAAGCGGGCATGTCGTCTGATGTTTCCATCTATTCGGCAGACGTTTCGACCGCTGACATCAATTTGATGCGCGAGCCAGGCAGCGCCTGGAAGGCGACCGTTGCGACCAATCCTGCCGTCGTGGGGGAAGTGTCTGTGCGCGCCTTGGCGATCATGTTGACCGGCGGTGACCCGGGTGCACAAGTTGTTGTACCACCGACCCTCATTACGCAGGAATTCCTGAACGAGAACAACATCACCAACATGGAAACCCTGTCAGCCCAGATGCCACAGTTTGCCCATGCCGATGTGGCGATGACCGATTGGATGCCTTTGCCATCGCGCTAAAGGGATCCTCCCGGAGCGGGGTCACGGCTTCGGCTGTGGCTCCGTTTCTTTTGATGCAGGGCAGGAGAGGAAAATGCTGAAGGGTATTGACCCCCGTATAACGCCGGAACTGATGGATTGCCTTGTTCGGTTGGGCCATGGCGATGAGATCGTGATCGCGGACCGCAATTATCCGTCCGCCTCTACCGCTTCCGACTGTGTGATGCCGGACGTCATTCGCATGCCTGGCATGTCCGCCCTCGAGGTGGTCGAGTTGATCACACAGCTGATGCCGATTGACAATTTTGCCGATTATGGTGCGTTGCGCATGGAAGAAGATGGGAAGCCCGATTTCCAAAATGACTGCCACAGGCAAGTGTTCGATGTGTTGCGCCAAGTCGCGCCTGAAGGAACGCATTTAAAAAGCATCGAGCGGCAGGATTTTTATGCGCATGCCCGCAGCGCATTTGCCGTGATTTCCTGCTCGGAAGACCGGCCATTCGGGTGCTTTATTTTAAGGGCGGGTGTGGTTTTTTGAAGGGCAGTGGTCGGTGGTGGTTTTGACGGCGGCTATCGAGGCCAAACTGACGTTCAGCGAGTTGCGGTTGCTTCCATTTTGTCACTTATTTGCCCGAGAGCTTGACTGACACCGCGATCCTTAAGTGTTTCAACCGATCGCTCAAATGCGGCTGCAAAGCGAACGTTGTTTGCAAGGTCGCCAAAATACTTCTGTTGTGAAATCCAGAAAATTGGTTTTTTCAACGATATTTGCGCTGCAGACTTAAGACCTCCTGCCGACGGATCATTGGGTGCGATCTTTGAGCCGTCTTCGCGTATGCCAAGACAATAGCGCATCCATAGCGCGCTCATAAGGGCCAGGCACTCAACCGGATGACCGTTTGCCAAGGCATCGCGAATAGAAGGGACAATAAAACCTGATTGTCGGCTGGAGCCGTCGAAAGCAACGCGCCGCGTTGTATCGATAATCTCCGGGTTTGAAAAACGTCTTTCAATCAGATCCAAATATGCTGATGGCGTCATACCCTCTACGGGCCGAACGTTAGGGACGATCTCTTGGATCATCGTCTGGTTGAAAAACCCACGGATCCCAACATGGCTCATGGAATCGGAAATTGTTTCAATACCCAGAAGATCACCGGGAATAGATACGATCTGATGGCCACCGTTCAGGACACGTAACTTCATCGCCTCATAGGCATGAACTTGATCGGAAAAAGTAGCGCCGACCATGTCCCAGTCAGGACGCCCGGCACAAAAACTATCTTCGATTACCCATTGGCGGAAGTTTTCATGGGTTACGGGCGCCACATCATCGACGCCAAAATTGTGCGCCAAAGCTAGTTCATGGCGACCCGTGGCCGGTACAATGCAGTCAACCATGGAGTTGGGGAATGTGCAGTTCTTGTCGATCCAAGAAGCCAGTTCAGGGTCGGACAATTCGGCAAGCGAAACGATTGTAAGGTGAAGGATGGCGCCATTGCCCTGCAAATTGTCGCAAGACAGGGCGGTGAAAGGTCCGATACCCGTATCACGTCTTCGTTTAAGAGCGGCAACCATGGCACCAAAAGCGGTTCGCGGCGCGTTCGGATTTGCGCCGTCATGGACAATGTCGGGATGGCTCGCGTCAAAGCCGCCGGTTGCCGGGTCAGTATAGTACCCGCCTTCGGTGACCGTCAGCGAGACAATGCGAATGTCTGGCTGCGTCATACGTTCAATCAGCGAAGCATTGTTTGGTTCAACGGGTACGAAATCGATCATCGACCCGGTGATCTCAGCTGACTTGCCGGATGGATCGAGCTCTATGAGGGTCGTGAGGCAGTCCTGCGCAAGCAAGCGTTCACGCTGAATGGCATCAGCTGGTCGAACGCCTGCACCGACAATGGCCCAATCGTGTGCGAGACCCATCTCCATGAGACGATGCAAATACCAAGCTTGATGGGCACGATGGAAATTGCCCAATCCGATGTGCACGATGCCAGCGCTCAGGCCACTTCGGTTATAGTTCGGCACTTTCACATGGGACGGAATCTGCCCAAGCGTTGCGTCGCGCAGTGGAACTAGCTCATCCATTGGCCACCATCCACATTATAGGTCTGGGCAACGATGTAGTTGGCTTCATCACTTGCAAGAAACACAGCCATACCGGTCAGGTCGTCGGGGGTGCCCATGCGTCCGAATGGTACGCCTGCGCCGACCTCCTTCTTTTTCTGACCGGGCGCCTTTTTTTCGAACTTGGCGAAAATGGCGTCCACACCGTCCCAGTGCTCGCCATCAACCACACCTGGCGAGATCGCGTTCACGTTGATGCCATGTTTGATGAGATCAAGGCCAGCCGATTGGGTGAGCGAAATGACGGCCGCTTTGGTCGCGCAATAGATAGCCACCAAGGGTTCGCCGCGACGACCCGCTTGGCTAGCCATATTGATGATCTTCCCTTTGATGCCATAGTCGACCATGTGCCGAGCAACGGCTTGCATCGTAAATAGCGTGCCAGACACATTGATTGAGAATGTCCGGTCAAAATCACGTCGTTCAATCTCCACGATCGGTGCGGCGGTAAAGATCGCGGCGTTGTTGATCAAAATGTCGATCTGGCCAAAACTCCTTACACACTCGTCGACTGTGTCATCTATGCTCTCTTGTGACGTGACATCCAGCTTGACCGCGGTAGCATGATCACCGATTTCAGCTGCGGTGTCTTGCGCGCCGACAAAGTCGATGTCGGCAATAGCGACCCGCGCACCTTCTCGTACATAGGCCTGCGCAAATGCCTTGCCGATGCCTCGTGCGGCACCGGTTATGACTGCGGTTTTGCCAGCCAAACGGTGCATCAGATGCGCAACCCCTTGTCGTCAAATTTGTGCACTTGGCTCGACTCCGGCGTCAGATAAACCGTATCCCCGTGGTCCACATTCATCTCTCCATCTGTGCGCACCGTCATCGGGTCGCAGCCGCCGATGCCGTGTACATGCAGAAAGGTGTCGGAACCCAAATGCTCGGCGACCCCGACAGTGCCCTGCCACGCGCCTTTCGAGACTTTTGTTGACACTTTAATATGTTCCGGGCGCACACCAATCGATTGTCCGCCCAAACGACCAGCTTCTTCACCCTCGATAAAATTCATCTTCGGCGAACCGATAAAACCGGCCACAAATTTGTTTGCAGGATGCTTGTAGAGCTCGAGCGGCGACCCAACTTGCTCGATCACGCCTGCTTGTAGCACCACGATCTTGTCGGCCATCGTCATGGCTTCCACCTGATCGTGCGTCACGTAAATCATCGTCGTGCCCAAACGATTGTGCATCTCGCTAATCTCAAGCCGCATACCCACGCGCAGCGCGGCGTCCAGGTTGGAAAGCGGTTCATCGAAAAGGAAGGCTGTCGGGTCGCGAACAATGGCCCGGCCGATGGCAACACGTTGTCGCTGGCCACCCGAGAGTTGCCCCGGCTTACGGTCTAGATAATCCGTCAGGTTCAGTGCTTTTGCAGCCGCCTCGATTTTGGCGTCTTGCTCTGCTTGCGGCATCCCGGCCATCCGCATCGGGAACGCTATGTTCTTGCGAACCGTCATATGCGGATAAAGCGCATAGGTTTGGAACACCATGGCCAACCCGCGCTTGGATGGCGAAACCTCTGTTACATCCTGATCATTGATAAGGATGCGGCCTGACGTTGTTTCCTCAAGCCCGGCGATAAGTCGCAAAAGGGTAGACTTGCCGCAGCCGGAAGGTCCGACAAACACCGCAAACTCACGGTCTTCAATTGTCAGGTTGATCGGTGGAATGACTTGTGTTTCCCCGAAACTCTTGGTGACATTTTCTAAAACGATACGTCCCATGTTCTTTTCCTATTTCACCGCACCGAAGGTGAGGCCTTGGACAAGTTGTTTCTGGCAGAACCAACCCAGTACAATGATCGGGCCAACGGCGGCGGTAGAGACAGCGGAAAGGCGGCCAAAAAAGAGCCCTTCCGGTGCACGGTTACCCTCTATGAGTTTGGAGAGTGTCGCCGCATCAGTCGTAGTCAGGCGCACGGTCCAATAGGCTTCGTTCCAGCAGAAGATGAAAATCAGTAGTGCCGTCGAAGCGATGCCACCCCAAGCAAGCGGAATGAGGATTTCCTTGACCTCACCCCAAGTGGTTACGCCGTCCATTTGCCCCGCTTCAATGATCTCCTTGGGGATCTCCTTGAAGTAGGTAAAAAGCATCCAGATCGCGATCGGCAAATTGATCAGGCAAAGGACCAGGATCAGCAGAAAGTGGGTGTCAAAAATCCCGAGGAAGTTCTTTGTCAGGAACGTCATCGGATAAAGCACGGCCGCCGCAGGGAGCATCTTGGTAGACAGCATCCACATCAGCACATCCTTGGTGCGGCGGGTCGGATTGAACGCCATGGCGTAAGCGCAGGGAATACCAACCACGAGGCAGAACGCAGTCGCGAAGACCGATGTTATGACCGAATTGATCGCAAAGCGCCAATAGTCATAGTTCTCGGTCATGTTGGTGTAGTTTTCGAACGTCGGCGTGAAGAAAAGCAAGAACTCCGGCTTTACAGCGTCTGCATCGGTTTTGAAGCTGGTCAACACCATCCAGAAGATGGGAAAGAAGAACAAAAGTCCGACAGCCCATGCTAAGATTGCGCGACTGATGCGCCCGGCTTTGGTGGATTGTGCAACAATGGCCATCGTTTCAGTGCTCCTCAATCCATCAGTGTCTTGCCGATCACCCGCAGCAGGAAGATCGCGACGATGTTGGCCAAGATGACTGCAAAGATGCCAGTGGCGCTGGCGGCGCCAATATTGTTGTTGGCAAATTCGCCGATTAAATAGGGTAGATTCTTATTGCCATTTCCCCGGCTGACGATTTCGATCTCAGCGTAAAGCGATAGGTGAAAAATGGCCTGGATCATGACGACAATAGCAATCGGTCGACCAAGATGCGGCAGGGTCAGGAAACGGAACTGCGACCAAGCGCCTGCGCCATCCAATACAGCCGCCTCCTTTTGTTGCTGATCTTCCGATTGCAGCGAGGTCATGAAGATAAGGACTGCAAATGGTGTCCATTGCCAAGTGACCATAATGATCACGGCAATGGCAGATGTTTGCGTCGCTCTAAAGGAGATGGGTTCCAGCGTTGGCCAAATCGAGAAGAACCAGCCGACAAGCGGCGCTTCTTTCATGGCGGTAATCACGTCGTTGATGCTGCCTATCGCGATGCCTTGCAGGCCGAGTACCGGATCAAGGATCATATTGATCCAGAGCACCGCATTGACGGCGGGCATCACGAAGAACGGTGAGATCAACAACACCCGGACAATGCCGCGTCCTGGAAATGCCTTGTTGATGAGCACCGCAATTGCGATGCCGAAGACAACGGTAAAAAACAGGATGCTGCCGACAATCACCAGACTGTTTTGAATCGCAAGCAGGAAGTCCTTCGAATTGAGGACAAATTCATAGTTGCCGAATCCGCGCCAGTTACTGATGGACGGTGTCGTCCACTCCGGGCGGCGAAGGCTGTTCAGAACGTAACGGATGAACGAAAAGTAGAGCGTCATGCTCAGCGGCACGAGCATCCAGATCAAAAGCAGCACGACGGCAGGTGTCTGCAAAAGTCGGGGGAGTGTTCTATTGGACATGGGTGAACCGTCCCGGCGAATCGTTGGTTTCGCCCTCTACGTTACGATGAATTGGTCTGTATTCAGAAGTTGACGCTCTTAGTGGCGCCAAACCGGTTGTCAGAAGGCCCGACCTTGCGGGCCGGACCTTCCGTCTGGGAGACCGGTTGCCTAGTAGTAGCCGGCTTCTTTCATGATTGCATCTGCGGCAGCCTGTGAAGCAGCAAGTGCCTCATCGACTGACTTGGCACCGGAAAGAGCCGCAGCCATTTCCTGCGCCACGGCGCTACCCACTTCTGGGAACTCGGGGATCGCAGCAAACTGAACGCCCACATAAGGCTTCAGATCGGTTGCTTCCGGAGCCGCAGATTCAATGGCCGCCATCTCAGCAGCAGCAAATCCGGCAGCTGCTTTGAACTCAGGATAGGCATAAGTGGAAGAACGTGTGCCCGTCGGAACAGAGCCCCAACCGAACTCGGGGTGGTTTGCAACAGCCAGGATGTAATCCTTCGATGTTGCCCACTCAATGAACGCTTTTGCTTCGTCAGCATTATCTGAACCTGCAGGCACAGCCATCGCCCAAGCCCACAACCAGTTCGCACCAACCGGATTGCCGGCGTTTGGAGACTGTGCATATGCGACACCGTCAACCTCAAGGAAGGATGCTGCGATTGTGGCGTCGATCCACATGCCGCACTTGCCTTCATTGTACAGCGCCAGGATTTCGTTGAACGAATTACCTTCAGATCCGGGAGGGCCATAAGTGCCAAGCAGATCCACGTAGAAGTTGATGGCAGCTTTCCACTCATCAGAGTCAAGTGTTGGACGGAAATCCGCGTCGAACCAAGCGCCACCGAAGGAGTTCACCATTGTTGTGATAAACGCCATGTTATCACCCCAGCCCGGCTTGCCGCGCAAGCACGCACCGTAGACACCGTTGTCTGGATCGTGGACCGCAGCAGCGGCTGTCTTGATGTTGTCCCAGCTGTCATTGTCCGCGATGGAAACGCCAGCGGCGTCCATCAAATCCTTGCGGTACATGACCATGGAAGATTCGCCATAGAACGGCGCCGCGTAAAGCGTACCTTCATCAGACAGACCGTTGCGGATTGCTGGCAGCATATCGTCGACATCATAGTCGGCGCCGAACTCGAGCGGCTCGATCCAGCCTGCTGCGCCCCAGATTGGTGCTTCCTGCATGCCGATGTTGATAATGTCATACTGGCCGCCGCCTGTTGCCGTGTCGGATGTCACCTGCTCGCGCAGTACACCCTCTTCAAGAGAAACCCAGTTAAGCTCTACGCCGGTTTCTGCTGTGTATACTTCTGCAACTTTTTGCATGTTGATCATGTGACCATTGTTCACGATCGCAATGGTCAGCGATTTGGAATGGCTTCCCGCCATTGCGCCTGTTGCCACAACTGCCATAGCGGTTGTGAGGCCAAGAACTTTCTTGGAGAGCATCCTCTTTCCTCCCTGGTTGGATGTGACGGGAGCAAAGCATGATAAATTCGCGCGGTCAATCTATATTTTACGCGCGTAAATTTATGCTGACTTGCGCATGATCAGTTTGCCCTCAAAGAAGGTGTCGGGACGGTTTTTGGGGTGGTGCTCTTCCTGAACCGTGTCCAGCAATGCATCGACCGCCCCTTGAGAAATCGCGTCGTAATCCTGCGTAATTGTCGTCAGTGGCGGATAGGTGAAGCGCGAGAACGGGTGGTCATCCTGACCAGCTACCCGTATGTCGGCGTCAGGTTCCAAACCGACTTTCAAGCCTTTGTCATGGCAGGCTGAAAGAAAGCCGATGGCTAGGCGGTCGTTGCTACATAGAACCGTGCGCGATCTGAACCCCTTTGCCTCCAATAGCCTTAAACCGCCCCGATAGCCGATGTCTTCAAGCGCCCAACCTTCGCCTGCAATTTGAACGATTTCAGGCTCCAATCCATGGCTTTTCATCGCGGCAACATATCCCTGGCGTCGTTTCCCCGCATTGGGATTAGGCGGCGTTTTCATCTCCAAGAATGCTGGCGGTTCGCCACTCCGATATAAATACTCAACCATTAATGCGGTGAACTGCGCATTGTCGGATCCAAGGAAAGCGCGGCCTACTTGATTGATGTTACTGTCAAACAGAACGGTTGGCACATCAGCGCAAAACGCTTCAACTGCTGCTTGTTCTGAAAGACGACCCAGCGGCGCCAGCAGCACGCCGGTTGGCTTGATCGAACGCAAGAGACTGAAGATTTCTTTTTCCCGCGCCGCTGATCCGTTCGAACTGAAAAGCGATGGCGAATAACCGGCGTCGACGCACTTTTCTTCAAGCACCCGGGCGATCTCACCAAAAAACGGATCAGAGAGATATGGCACGACGATCCCAATTGTTTTGGTAAGGCGTCGATTTTGGTTGATGGCATAGAAATTGGGTCGGTAGTCGAACTGTTCGAGTGCTTCCTCAATCTTGCGTCTTGTTGAACGTCGCACGCTGTCCGGGTCATGGAAGTACTTCGAGACGGTCGGGCGCGACAATCCGCTGGCTTCCGCAAACTCTTCCATGTTTCTGATTTTCTTAGCGATCGGCATGCGCGACTTTCCACGTACAAAAAGCTGCTACGTAAACATAATATCTTTACGCGAGCAAACTTTGAATTTTGACAAATCTGCCCGATTATCGATTTTTGCAAGCAATAAGCTTTGTATAACATGTGCTCCTAAGCACCCGACGATGGTGCCAGGAACCACTCATACACAGCGCAATGTGATTGATTTCAATGTTCGCTTCGGGTTCGGTGCGGACGCCCCTGCCAACAGTTGCGCCATCACTTGGCCGAAGCGTTGTCGTCCCCCTCAACGACCCGTAGCCTTAGTTGCCCCGATGCGCTCTCCGCTGATGGCGTCTCATCTTGCGGTTTGGCCACCGTCTTGGCGGTTTCGGCAGGTTCAAAATCCATCGTCTCGATCTTGCGCCCGCGCTTGCCGATTTTATTGGTGGAGACGAGAATTTGTTCAATATCGCTATTGGCCTGACCGAAGTGCGTCTGCAGTTTGCGCACGCGATCATCGAGCCGACCCAAATCCTCAACGAGCCGGATCACCTCGGCTTGAATCAGATGGGCCTGCTCGCGCATGCGCGCGTCTTTCAGGAGCGCCTGGATGACCTGGACTGACAGCATGAGAAGTGATGGTGAGACAATCACCAAGCGATGCTTGTGCGCCATTTGCACCACGCCCTCGTGATGTTCGTGAAGATCAGCGAAGATCGATTCCGAAGGCACGAAGAGGAATGCTGTATCCTGCGTTTCGCCGGCGATCAGATATTTACCCGCAATATCCTTGATGTGCGTGGCCATATCGGACGCAAACCGCCTTTGTGCTGCCGAGGTCTCCGCCACGTCGGCTGCATTGCGGATCGCGTTCCAGCTTTCGAGTGGAAACTTCGCATCAATTACAAGGCCCGGCGCATCATTGGGCATGGAGACAACACAATCGGGCCGTTTGCTGTTCGAAAGGGTTGCCTGGAATTCATAGGCGCCATGGGGCAGGCCATCTTCTATGATTGCCTCCATCCGGCCTTGACCAAAAGCGCCGCGCGTTTGCTTGTTGGAGAGGATTGATTGAAGCTCCACGACCTGACCGGCCAATTGCTGAATGTTGTTTTGCGCCGTATCGATAACGGCAAGCCGCTCTTTCAACTGGCTGAGATTGTCGTGGGTCGAGCGCTGCTGTTCGCTGATGGACTGGCCAATCCTGTGTGTCATGGCGTCGAGCCGTTGGTTCAGTGTCTGGGTCATTTCCGATTGGCGCGACCCGAAAGTTTCGGCAATTGCGGTTAACTTACCTTGCATTTCGGCCTGTGTTTTTAGCACCTCATTAACCTGTGCTTCGGCCTGCTTGGCCCGTTCCTGGGCAATGGCAATGGCCCGCTGCCGCCGCTGACCATTGCGCCAAGCTAGTAGGACCGCCAACAGGAACATGATGGCGACCAAGGCGAGCGTCGCCAACGCAATCGTTCCCCAGTTCACGGCGGTCTGCCCGAGCATTAAGGCGGTTTCCTTGGCGAAGTCGGAAATATTCATCGATGCAGACTACGCGATTCGGAACACAAGTCGAACATTTGCTGGTTGCCGCATTGACGCCACGCCGCTCAATCCATAACTGCACGCCATGACTGTTCGCCCGCTTGTTCTTCTGCCTGATCCTATTTTGCGTGAGGTATCAAAGCCCATTGAGCGCTTTGATGCTGATCTGAAGCGCTTTGCCGACGATATGCTCGAAACGATGTATGAGGCCCCCGGTATAGGCCTGGCCGCCATTCAGGTTGGAGAACCCATTCGAATGCTGGTGGCCGATGTTTCTGGCAAAGACGAGCCAAACGATCCGCACATCTTCGTCAATCCGCAGATCGTACAGTCCGGAGAGGCGCTTTCGACCTACGAGGAAGGGTGCTTGTCTATTCCGGATTACTATGCCGATGTGGACCGCCCGGAAAGCGTGACAGTTCAGTACCAGACGGTAGAAGGCGAGAAGAAAGAAATGCTCATCGATGGTATGATGGCGACATGTCTTCAGCACGAACTCGATCACCTCGACGGTGTTTTGTTCATCGACCATTTGTCCAAGCTAAAGCGGGACATGGTGATCAAGCGTTTCCGGAAACTGGCCAAGCAGCGTGGCGGTACCCGCCTCTAGTCAAAGTATGCCCATAACCGCTTGGGCGATTGGTTTTGCAGTGGCCTCGGGGGCAAAGTGAATGGCTGCCGTTATCACCAGGGTAAAATAGGAAAACCACGCCAGATTTTCGTCAAGGCGGGTTGATTTCGGGCGGCACGTGCCAACTTTCAGGGCTTCAATGTAGCGTGAATAGGCGGTGTCGATCTGACGCCGCGCAAGGCGGCCAAATTCCTTTGCCATAACTTTCTTCCCTACTTAACGGTTGGTTACTGTTAGACCGGAAGCGGTATATGAAGCCTTTTCCATATCGCTCAAATTTTAACGATCACGGTGATTTTTATGCGCATCATTTTCATGGGCTCCCCAATTTTTTCCGTGCCTACGCTTCAAGCTCTGGCTAAGGAGCATGAAATCGTTGCGTGCTACTCCCAGCCGCCCAAGCCGCGGGGTCGGCGCGGCAAAGAAGTCGCCAATACGCCGGTTCATGACGCTGCGCTCAGGCTCGGCATAGTGGTGCGTACGCCCAAGTCGCTCAAATCGGCGGACGAACAAAAGGCGTTTGCCGATCTTGATGCCGATGTCGCCATTGTCGTCGCTTACGGGCTGTTGCTGCCGGGCGAGATTTTGAGCGGAACCCGGCTCGGCTGCTATAATGGTCACGCTTCGCTCTTGCCGCGTTGGCGCGGCGCTGCGCCGATCCATCGCGCCGTCATGGCCGGTGATCAGGAAACGGGAATGATGATCATGAAAATGGATGTGGGGTTGGATACCGGGCCGGTGGCGATAACCCAACGCGTTGCCATTGGTGAAGATACAACCACCGGTGAACTCCATGACACGCTTTCACAGGTTGGCGCGGCACTCATGGTCAAAGCCATGGACGCGCTTTCACGCGATGTTTTGCCTTTGCAGCCACAACCGCTCGAAGGCGCCACTTACGCAAAAAAGATCGACAAGGCCGAAGCTCGTATTGACTGGACCCAGCCGGCCGGCCAGGTTCACAATCATATCCGCGGATTGTCGCCCTTTCCGGGTGCGTGGTGCGAAATGCTGATCGCTGGGCAATGGGAACGTGTCAAACTTTTGGCGTCAACACGTCACGAAGAAAAAGCCGGGGCAACGCCATTGAAAGCTGCGTGCGCGGACGGCACGATATATATTAAGAAGCTCCAACGCGCCGGGTCCAAAGCGCTGACGGCCGAGGAATTCCTGCGGGGTCACGCGGTAGAAGCCATCCGTTAGCGCCTTCAATCGCAAAACTGTTTGGGGGCGGCGGCATAAAAGTTGATGGTGCGCGCTTCCTGGCCTCGAATGTTCTTCCATTGAAAGGCTTGGCGATACACCACGCATAATTTGTATCGTTCCAAGACGCGCTTTGGAACGGGCCCGATTGACAGGAAAGGCTTGGTCGCAATGTCCTCCTCGCTGATCCAAGGCGACAAGGCGGGTGAGAAATTCTCCAGCCAGGACGGACGTCCTTCATAATGGTTCGCGACAAGCGCCGCAGCGGTGCCGCCTGCCACGAAGGCGGGTTGTTCACGAAGCGAAGCATCAACTGTTTTGCCAGAAGCGTCGCGCCAAAAATTCTCAGCAGCCTCAATCAAGGGTGGATGCGGCATGACCGGAAACCATGAAAACGGACGACCGTTCGGCTCATTTTCAAGTTTGATGTAACGTTCGAGCGGATAGGCGGCCAAAATGCCCGCCAGCCAGGCAACGCAGAAAAGGGCACCCCAGCGGTTTAGTCGCACATCTTGCGAGTGACGATGCAAATAAAAGATCAAGAAAGGGGGTACAGCAAACAGGCTGGCCATCAACCAATGGTCTTTGATCACAGTGCCCGTTGCCAACACCAAGCCCAGAACGATGATGTGCGGGCCGATGGCTGCTGCACCCAGCACATGAAGGAGGCGGCGCAATGTAACGCTGGCCTGATCCCTCTTCTCACCACGCGACAGGCCCCACCAACCAAACAGGAAAGGCGCTGCGATCAGACCGAAGAAAATCAGGGTGATTTCGCCGGCTGCCAAAAACACACCGGTGATCCCGGGATATGTTGTCGAAGTTCGATTGCTGATGAATTGACGGGCCTGATCACCTTCCGTCAGCAACCAGTAACCGGTGGGCAAAACAAGTGCGATAAAGACAACAATTGCGGCAACCAAGCCAACCCGTGCAATACGCGCACGCAGATCAGCCACCCAAAATACCCAAATGACGACGGGCGCTACGATTGAAAGAAACGAATATTTACCAAGCGTTCCCCCTGCCGCGAAAATAGCTGCCAGGACATACCAACGCAGCGACTTGGTCTGAAGCGCGCGCCATACGCTCAGCAAGAATAGGCCCACAAAAGCAAACTGCACGGTGTTGGCGTTCCACAGCGGCAATTGAGACCCGAAAAGGTAGATGGAGGTGGTGGCAATGACGGCAAAGAACGCCATTCGCCGTGACACCGCATCAGTGAGCATCGTGTAGATCGCAATCTGCCCAACGCCGAAAAGGACGGTCGACAAAAGATAAGGTGTCAGTTCCGCAAAACCAGTGATCTGATTGGCGATCTCAAGCAGCCAGACTTTCATCGGCGGATGCCGGTAGAGGCCAATCAACCACTCCTTGCCCCACGCGATTTCTTCCTGAATGTCAAAATGATAGCTGGCGTCAGAAAGGGTGGCTGTCACGGTCCATGCCAGCGCATAAAGAGCAAAGAAGACGTATGGCGCGAAGGGCGATGTCGCAAGGCGATTCATTGGTGCGCGTTTGCATGGTCTTGGCATCGCTTGCAAGGGGTGACCGAAACACGATAGGCGGCGTTTCCAGCAAAAGCGTATGAAAGGAAATCATGCACCGCTATCGCATGACAATTGAATATGATGGAACGCCTTATGTCGGCTGGCAACGCCAGACCAATGGCCATGCCGTTCAGGCCGCTGTGGAAAAAGCGATCCTTGGTTTTACTCATGAAAACGTGACACTGCAGGTGGCCGGGCGTACCGATACCGGCGTTCACGCGTTGGGCCAAACGGCCCACGCAGACCTGACCCGAGACTGGGCCCCGGAAAAGGTTTTGGAAGCGACAAACGCATTTCTGGCCATGAACGAGGAGCGGGTTTCAATTGTCGCCTGCCAAAAGGTTGATGAGACTTTTCACGCCCGTTTTTCCGCACAGGCACGGCACTATCTATATCGTATCACGAACCGCGTTGCGCCCAA
Organism: Pseudomonadota bacterium; assembly: GCA_039822005.1. Classification (GTDB taxonomy): domain Bacteria; phylum Pseudomonadota; class Alphaproteobacteria; order Rhizobiales; family Rhizobiaceae; genus JBCBDX01. Next base: position 427,203 of record JBCBMZ010000001.1, read on the forward strand.
TGCGCTTGAACACCGACGGGCTTGGTGGATTAAGAAGCCACTCGATTTGAAGGCCATGCGTGATGCATCGAACGCCTTTATCGGCACCCATGATTTCACAACCTTTCGTGCGGCCCAGTGTCAGGCCAAGTCGCCGGTAAAAACACTCGATAAAATTGTTCTTGAACGCGAAGGCCATGAGATATCAATCCATGTGTCAGCCAGGTCGTTTCTGCACAATCAGGTTCGCTCCATCGTGGGGACATTGAAGATGGTAGGCGAAAACAGGTGGGATCGTTCAGAGGTTGAGCGCCGTCGTGATGCACTTGATCATCAGTTGTGCGGCGCGTTGGCACCACCGCACGGTCTCTACTTGAAAAAGGTCGATTACCGGGAGGCTAAATCGCCGGCGCAAGGCCAAAAAAGCCGGTAAGTAGATCTGCCAGCGTAAATATGACAATGACCTCGACAACAATTGCACCGTAGGCGATGCCGTGGTTTTGCGGCAACGCGGCCAGCGTCACCCGCAAAAACATCCAGATGGACACCAGCAGTACGCCCAGAAATAGCATGCCAAACAGTCCGGCGGCCTCTGCTGGTGCCAGCATGTAAAGCAGAACAACTCCCGCGATCAGGTAAGTGATAACGGCTGATAGCCAATTGCGCACGATGATAAGGCCAATATAGTTTTGGCTTAAACCCAAAGGTGGCAATGCCAGCGCCAAAAGCGCGACTGGCGTGACCCACAAAATGAGGTCAACGATGGCCTGGCGGACAATCAGGTCGCCAATATCGCCAATCACCCCTTCTGTAATGAGATCCTGACCAAATATCACCCATGTGAAAAACATGGCGGGAATCGAAAGAATAATGGCCTTGAAAGAGCGCCAAAATCCATCAGTCGTGATGTCCATGTCAGACATGGCTGACACATCGCCCCTGACAAGCCGAACGACGCATCCGCAATGGTGGAAAGCATAATCAATCATGTGTCGGCTGCTTGAAACCAATTCCGAATGAAGTGCTCGTACACGTTCGTTAAAGTCTCCAAATCGTCGACCGGTACCCGCTCATCAACCATGTGCATGGTTTGTCCGACAAGCCCAAATTCAACCACCGGGCAATAGTCCTTGATGAAGCGCGCGTCAGATGTGCCGCCGGACGTCGACAGTTGCGGTTTCTTGCCAGTCACCTGTTTAATGCTGCGCGATAATGTTCCTATCAAGGCGTCATCGCGCGTCAAAAAGACCTGGCTGGCGGGTTCTTTCCAGACGACATCGTAGGTGATTGGCACGTCTTGTTCGCCGCGCAATTTATTGACCAGGGACGCTTTTTCTAGCCGTGTCAGGATCTCGCCGCGCAGCGTCTCTTCCGTCCAGTGATCATTGAAACGGACATTGAACGACGCCTTCGCTTTGGCCGCGATCACGTTTACCGCCGGGTTATCCGTGTCGAAACTTGTCACTTCCAGATTCGTAGCCTGAAATTCTTTGCTACCCTGATCTAGCGGAGGGTCCAGCAACACATCGCACAACACAATCAAGCCGCGCACCGGATTGTCGGCCAAGTGGGGATAGGCAACATGTCCCTGTTTCCCTTGGACGGTGATTGTGCCCGACAAAGAGCCGCGGCGTCCAATCTTCACCATGTCGCCAATAACATCAGGGTTGGTGGGTTCTCCCAAGATACAGGCGTCCCAGTTCTCGCCCTTGTTTGCGGCCCAATCCAGAAGTTTGACCGAACCATTGATCGCCGGACCTTCCTCGTCACCGGTGATCAGCAGTGAGATATTGCCCGCGATCGTCTCTTTTTCCAGCACGCGCGCGATGGCCGCAACAAAACAAGCAATGCCGCCCTTCATGTCTACCGCGCCGCGTCCGTATAAAAGACCGTGGTCGACGATCGCTGAAAAAGGCGGGTGCGTCCAGCCATCTTCATCGCCAACTGGCACCACGTCAGTGTGGCCGGCAAACATCAAATGGGGCCCATTGCCTGAACGCCGCGCGTAAAGGTTTTTAATGTCCGGCGTCCCATCGTGCGAGAATGTGACGGCCTCACATTCAAAGCCTATCGGTTTTAGCATTGCAGCGAGGGTTTCCAGCGCGCCACCATCGCTGGGGGTCACAGACGCGCAGCGAATGAGAGCGGACAGATTTTCGACGGGATTGGTAGGCAGATCAGTCATAGCGCCTGTCTATCAGGCGCGCCCGGTTGGTCAATCAGCCGGCTCGATTAGCATGATCTTTTGCCAAATCTTGCGTGACAGGTTGGTTCCCAGGCTTTCAATGTCATTGACTGTTCCAACGACCACATCGTCATCTAAAGATTGGGCGTAAAGTGACGCGATTTTACCGGTTATCGACAAGAGTTCGGAGCAATAATCGAGGTAACGGGCCAACTCATTTGGCGTTAGTGTGCGTTTGGGGGAGTTTTCGGTACGGTGATAACCACCGGAAAAAGCAGACGGATCTTTAGTCAGCTGGTGCATATCGATGATGTGAATGATTGAACGCATGGCATGCAGGCTCTTCATTGCCCGTGAGCGTTTCATCCGGGTTTCAAGATTGACGAGCGTGTATATACCGATCCCGGCAAAGATCGCCGTGTTGATCCCCGCTTCCAGCGTTTGAACAAGATCGGTTGCGTCATCGGGAGACAGCGTGTCGATCTGGATGAACGTCCCGACTTGGCTGAACAGAAAAATACAAGCGCCCAGAAATGCAAATATCAGGAAGCGGAGCCACCAAACCGGCTGTGCCAATTTTTGCGCTCTCTCGCCCAGTTCGCGCGACGCGATGGCAACTTCCCGCGCCACATTGCGCAAACTCGATTGCGGGAAACGCTCCGCGATACGCCGTTCCAGCATTTCGGCTGTTTTGGTTATCTTTGTTCTGTCGAGCGTACGATACGGCATGGCCATCAACCTAACAAAGGAGGTTTAAGGTTTGCTTTTCAATCGCGAACAAAAGGCGGCGGGCCGTGCTGGTTGGTTTGACGGCTACCAGGCACAAATGCCAGAAAAAGCCACCCCAGAAACGCAATGGCAGGTAATAGCAAAACGACAGCCAAGATGCCGGGCAAATTCAGATCATGGAGACGTTTGACGGCCATCGCCAACAGCCCCCAAGCCGCAAAGGCCCAGAAGGCGAGAAATACTATGCCTACAAGAAGCGCGTCGCCATCTTCCAGCTCCACGACCGAACTTTCACCATCACCAAAGCTGAGCACCCAAGTGAAGAGGGCAACCTGAACCAGAAGCAGCAACAAGGCTCCGAGCGCAAAGGACTTACGACCGATGCGCCCGTGAAAGCTGGTAAAAAGCCATCTTACGGTTGGTTTTGGAAGCGGCTCGCTCATACAATATCAATCCCGCAACAGTTCATTGATACCGGTTTTTGACCGTGTCTTTTCATCTACTGTTTTGACGATGACAGCACAATAAAGGCTGGGGCCGGGCTCGCCATTGGGCAGCGCTTTGCCGGGCATGGTACCGGCAACAACAACGGAGTAGGGCGGTACTTCGCCGTATGAGATTTCGCCGGTGGCGCGGTTCACGATTTTGGTGGACTTGCCGATGAAGACGCCCATGCCGAGCACTGAACCTTCACGCACGATGCAGCCCTCAACAACTTCTGAGCGCGCGCCGATAAAGCAATTATCTTCAATGATGGTTGGGCCCGCTTGCATCGGCTCCAGCACACCGCCAATCCCAACTCCGCCGGAAAGGTGCACATTCTTGCCGATCTGGGCGCATGAGCCGACGGTAGCCCAAGTGTCAACCATCGTGCCCTCATCGACATAGGCACCAAGGTTCACGAAGGACGGCATGAGTACAACATTCTTGGCGATATAGGCGGAATGGCGAACGACACAGTTTGGCACGGCGCGGAAACCGGCGGCGCGCCAATGATTTTCACCCCAACCGTCAAACTTTGACGGAACCTTGTCCCACCAGCCGGAATTGCCTGGGCCACCAGCAATCGGCGCCATGTCATTGAGGCGGAACGACAACAGCACGGCTTTCTTCAACCATTGATGAACCGTCCAGGAACCATCTGCCTCGCGCGATGCGACGCGTGCGTCACCGCTATCCATGAGCGTCAGGGCCGCCTCGACGGCCTCGCGTACTTCTCCCTCTGTCGTGGTGGAGATCGCGTCACGATTGTCAAAAGCGGTTTCGATGGCACTTTGCAGCGCGGCATGGTCGGTCATGAAGCTGGCTTTCTTTGAATTTAGTCAGTTTTGCATAGATGGCTTGGCGCGGTACCTATTTCAGCGTCTAAGGTGGGTCAACGCAGGCGCATAAGAATCGCGCAAAAGAAGTCAGATGGAGGAGATCACATGGCGATGAAACGAATGGATGAAGATGTGTGGGATCCGCTGGTGACGTCGCATGACGACATGGCGCATGCCAGGGCGGTGCCTGACACCCCGCAAACGCGCGCTCCTGCCTATAGGCTAGCCTTTGATGATACTGATTTCATGTGCCGTGAAGAACTGCGCCCGGTCAGACTTCAGTTGGAACTACTAAAGCCCGAAATGCTTCTTGGCGAGCGCGGTATCAATTCGACCGTTGTCATGTTTGGGGGCGCTCGAATCCCGGAACCTGGCGGCGATGCATGGGCTGCCAAAAACGAGACGCAGAAGAAAAATCTCGAAGCCAACGCCAAATATTATGCGGAAGCGCGCAAGTTCGCCGCGCTCTGCTCACGCTATTCCGCATCGACCTACAACCGCGAAATGGTCGTCGTCACCGGTGGTGGCCCCGGCGTGATGGAAGCAGGTAACCGCGGGGCAGCAGATGAAGGAGCGCCGTCCATCGGCCTCAATATCGTTTTGCCTCACGAACAGGCCCCCAACGAATATGTCACGCCAGAACTGTGTTTTAATTTCCACTATTTCGCGATCCGCAAGATGCATTTTCTTTTGCGCGCAAAGGCCATAACCGTGTTCCCCGGCGGCTTTGGCACGATGGATGAACTGTTTGAGGCGCTCACGCTCATCCAGACTGGCCGCATGGAGCGAGTGCCATTCATCCTGTTTGGCAAGGCGTTTTGGGAAGGCGCAATCAACCTCGACTTTCTTGCCGAGCAAGGGACGATCTCACCGGGTGACGTGGAGCTGATTTCGTTCGTGGATACAGCCGATGAGGCTTGGCGGATCATCGCCGATTTTCATGGTCTTCAATAGGATCAAGCCCGCGGGGCTTGTGCACGAGCTTTACCAGCACAAATGAGATGATCATCAGGAGGAACCAAGCGCCGAGCTTGGAGGAGGATACAGGGACCCAGCCGCTCGTTTGGCTGGGATAGAGCCAGGCATTTGACCAAGTGGCAATATTCTCTGCGATCCAGATGAACAGTGTGACCAAAGAAAATCCGACAAGCAGGGGCATCTTCAAGCGCCAGCGAAATACGCGGTAGTGCACCCATGTCCGCCAAAACAACACACCCGTGACAGCAAACAGGCCATATCGGATGTCGATGACAAAGTGATGCGAAAAGAAGTTCACGTAGATCGCGATGGCAAGCAGCGACGCCGCCCAAATCGATGGGAAGTGCGTGTAGCGCATGTCGAAAATACGGGTGATGCGGGCGATGTAAGAGCCGACGGCCGCATACATGAAACCGGAAAACAACGGCACGGCGCCAAGGCGAAAAACGGCGTCCTCGGGGTAAGTCCAAGACCCGACGGAGGTTTTGAACAATTCCATAACCGTGCCAACAATATGGAAGGCCAAAATTACTCTCGCTTCCTCCCAAGTCTCCAACTTGAGGAGTAGCAAGGCCGCTTGGATGCCAATGGCGGCAAGAAACAGAAAGTCATAACGATTGACCGGCATTGTTTCCGGCCAGTAGAGCCTGGTGGCGATCATCAGGCACAGCAAAAGCCCCCCAAAGATGCACGCCCATGCCTGCTTGAGACCGAAAACCAGAAACTCAACGAACGCACCAGCTGCGCCGCTGGATGGCAAGCGGTCCAGCACCAGATGAGCGGCTCGATCGATGCGCGCTTCAACGCTGGTGAATTTTGGATTCAAGCTGGGGACACTCCACGCAGAAAGGTCGTCAAGTCATCAGTCACAAAGTCGACATGGTCGTCGACGTCCTCTCGTTCCCAGATTTCGGAGAAAGTCGCCTCGAAGTTTCTGGGCACAATCAGAACCGTTTTCATGCCCAGTGTTTTTGGAACGACCAGATTGCGTGCCAGATCCTCAAACATCACCGCGTTTTCGCAATCGATACGGTGCATGGAGCGGAATTTGTCATAGGTCGAACCGGCCGGTTTTGGCACCAGTTCAGCCGCAACAATATCGAAAATGTCGTCGAAATGATCGAGAATGCCAAGTTGCCGCGCTGTGCGTTCCGCGTGTCCCTTGTCGCCATTGGTAAAGATAAATTTGCGGCCCGGCAGCGCCTTGATCGCATCGCCAAGCGCCGGATCCGGCGCGAGCCATGAATAGTCGATATCGTGCACTTTTTCCAGAAAGTCGTCCGGATCAACATCATGGCGCTTCATCAAACCCTGAAGAGTGGTGCCAAACTCCCTGTAATAGTCCTTTTGGACCTTTCGCGCTTCGTCACGCGGCAACTGCAAAAGCTCGGTGACATAATCGGTCATTTTCACGTCGATCTGCGAGAACAGGTTCGAGTGATGGGGGTAAAGCGTGTTGTCGAGATCAAAAACCCATTCGCGAATGTGCTTGAACTCGGCGGCTGCCGGCTGATTGGTCACGAAATCTCCTCAAGCCCCGTCATGAACGAACAATGTGCCCGCACCATGATCGGTGAACAGTTCAAGCAACACGGCATGAGCAACTTTTCCATTGACGATCACCACGCCGTTAACACCCCTTTGCAGCGCATCAATACATGTCTCCACTTTGGGGATCATGCCACCGGCAATGGTCCCGTCGGCGATCAGCGCACGCGCCTGGCTGATCGTGAGTTGTTTGATCAACTGCCCCTGTTTGTCCAGAACACCGGGGACATCGGTGAGGAACAAAAGGCGCTGCGCGGGCACCGCCCCGGCGATCGCACCGGCAAACGTGTCGGCATTTATGTTGTAGGTTTCGCCATCATGCCCCGGTGCCACGGGGGCGATGACCGGGATCATTTTTGACCGGGCCAAGTGATCAAGAACCTTGCTGTCCACCTTGTCAGGCTCGCCCACAAAGCCGAGATCAACAACGCGTTCGATATGGCTGTCCGGATCCATGACGGACTTTTCAGCCTTTTTGGCATAGACCAGATTGCCGTCTTTGCCGCAAAGGCCAATGGCCCACGCGCCGGCATTGTTGATCATGGCAACGATTTCTTTGTTGATCGAACCGGCGAGTACCATCTCGACGATTTCAACCGTTTTCTTGTCGGTAACACGCAGCCCGCCCTCAAAATGCGATTGAATACCCATCCGCTCGAGCATGGCACCAATCTGAGGACCACCTCCGTGAACGACCACCGGATTCACGCCGGATTGTTTCAAAAGAGCGATGTCCTGAGCAAAGGCCTTGCCAAGCGCCGTGTCGCCCATCGCGTGCCCGCCATATTTGATGACAACGGTCTTTTCCGCGTATCGCTGCATGTAAGGCAGGGCCTTGGCAAGGATGTGGGCTTCGTTGAAAGGAGAAGAGTAGTCGGGCGCGTTTGTCATGATGTATAAAAGTCTGTTTGGTTGGCGCCGACGCTTACTGCCTAAAGGGGCGCCCTGCAATGATAGTACGGGACAGAAACAGCGATCACGAAATTGCGAACAGAGGTTATGAGCGTTTTGCCCGCCTTTTTGGTATCAACCGATCCAAAGATTGGAGAAACCGATGTTAACAAAACGTAGCCTGTTTGCCCTTGGCCTTGGCGGTGCCGCAACATTGACAGCCAGCCACTTGTTCGGTGGCCGCAATGTTGCCGTTGCCGCATCAGGCAAGAAGGGCATGTTTGAAATCATCAAGTCAGATGCCGAGTGGCGTGAACAACTGACCGAGATGCAATATTATGTGCTGCGTGAAGACGGCACGGAGCGTCCGTTCACCTCGCCGCTGAATGATGAAAAGCGTGCTGGCGTGTTCCATTGCGCCGGATGCGATCAGGAACTCTTCCTGTCGGAAACCAAGTATGACAGCGGTACGGGCTGGCCGAGTTTTTGGAAAGACATTGAGGGCAAAGTCGCCTACTCAACCGACTATGTTCTGCTCTATCCGCGCACGGAAGAGCATTGTTCGCGTTGTGGCGGTCATCTGGGCCACGTGTTCAATGATGGGCCTCAGCCGACCGGCAAGCGCCACTGTATTAATGGTGTCGCTCTCGTGTTCAAACCGGCGGACGGCTCCGAGCCGGTATTGGGCTAACGCGGCTCTACCGCACTTTGTATGGCGCGGCGCAGATCGTCCATGCCGCGCCCTTTCTCTGACGAGGTGGCAATAACTTCGGGAAATGCCGCCGGGTTTTTCGCAATGTCCTGCAGCGTTTTGGCTGTCAGTTTTTCAACAGCCGGTGGTTTGATCTTGTCTGTCTTGGTCAAAACGATCTGATAGGACATGGCCGCGCTATCGAGTAGCTTCATCACATCCTTGTCGTTTGCTTTGAGCCCGTGGCGGCTGTCGATGAGCAGGAAAACGCGCTTGAGTGTCACGCGGCCGCGCAAATAGTCCATGACCAATTCGGTCCAAGCATCCACCTTTTCCTTGGGCGCTTCGGCATAGCCATAGCCTGGCATATCCACGATCGCGAGCGGTGGCAGATCGTCCATGCCGCCTGAGTAACCATCAGGAACAAAAAAGTTCAGTTCCTGCGTACGGCCCGGTGTGTTGGACGTGCGCGCCAGTCCGTTCTTGCCGGTCAGCGCATTGATCAAAGACGACTTGCCGACATTGGAACGACCCGCGAAGGCGATTTCAGGCGGGCCAAGCGGCGGCAGGAATTCCATCGATGGGACGCCGCGCACAAATGTCCAAGCACCGCGTGCCGTCAGTGCGCGCCAGACCTTCGATGTGGGCGGGGTGGGGGCGTTCAAGGCAAGTGCCCGCCTACTCGGCGGGCTCGGCCTTTTTCTTGAACATGGACCTGAGATTGTCCATCAGCGCGATCTCAGCGCCATTGCGCTTCATGATGTAGCCCTGCTGCAGGATCGACAAGAAGTTGTTCCAAGCCCAGTAGATCACCAGACCGGCTGAGAACTGTGCGAGCATGAATGTGAACATGACCGGCATCCAGCGGAAAATCATCTGCTGAGTAGGGTCGGGTGGAGCCGGGTTCATCTGCATCTGAACGAACATGGTTATACCCATCAATAGTGGCCAGACGCCAACGGCCAACAACGCGCCGAAGACCGGTACCGAGCTCGGGTCAATCGGGATGAGACCGAACAGGTTGAATATGGAAGTGGGGTCCGGCGCTGACAGATCCTGGATCCAGCCGAAGAACGGTGCGTGGCGCATCTCTATGGTCACATAGAGAACCTTGTAGAGCGCAAAAAAGACAGGAATCTGGATAAGCATGGGCCAGCAACCGGCAATCGGATTGATCTTTTCCTTTCGGTAGAGATCCATCATTGCTTTTTGCATCTTCTCGCGGTCATCGCCGTGAAGTTCTTTGATCTCCTGCATCTTGGGCTGAACAAGCTTCATGCGCGCCATCGAGGCGTAGGACTTGTTGGCCAGCGGAAAGAAAATCAGTTTGATGATCACGGTCGCCATCAGGATCGCAACACCGAAATTGCCGATCAGGCCAAACAGAAAGTCGATCAGGTAGTAAAGCGGCTTGGTGATAAAGTAGAACCAGCCCCAATCGATCATAAGCTCGAATTTCTCAATGCCAAGTTCCGCCTCATATGCGTCGATGACATTTGTCTCTTTTGCGCCAGCAAACAATCGGCTTACAACCGTTGCTTCCTGGCCGGCGTTAATGGTGATGGCATCGCCAAGGAAGTCGGCCTGATAGCGTGGACGGCCTTGTGAAAAGTATGAGTATTTTGGCTCGAAACTATCGCCTTGCGTTGGGATAAGCGCCGTTGCCCAATATTTGTCGGTGATGCCCAGCCAGCCACTATTGGCCTTCAAGCCCTTAAATGTCTCAGTGGCCTCCATCTCATTGAAGGTCCACTCTTGCAGGCGGTCTTCGCCATGAAACCCGATCAGACCCTCATGCAAAATCCAGATCGGCGCGATATCAGGTTTGAAGTAACGGGTGGAACGCCCGTAATCGAAGAGCGCGACGGCGCCTTCGCCATTATTGGTGATGGTATCGCTGATCGTGAACATGAAATTCTGGTCCACGCTCACCTGCCGCTCGAAGGTCACACCGTCCGGCGTTTCGTAGGTCAGGACAATCGGGGTGGATGGCGTCAGCCTTGTGCCGGACGAAAGCGTCCAATCGGCTTGTGGACCGGGTGCACCGTCAAGACCGGTATATCCAAACTCGGCGAAATAGGCGCGGTCGGTCTCAATGGGCGAGAAAAGAACAACCTCAGGGGATCCAGGGTCAACCGCCTCACGGTAGTCAGCCAGCGTCAGGTCATCAAACCGTGCGCCACGAAGGTTTAGGGAGCCATGCAGCTTCGGGGTGTCGATAATAACGCGTTCAGCTGCTTCCAGCGCAGAGTCGCGGTCGACAAAAGCACTGCTGTCGGTGCTCGGAATCGTGGTGTCGGCTTGCGCGCCAGGCGTTGGCACGCCGCTTTCGCCGTTCACACTTCCTTCGACGGATTGGGCCGTCTCTTGTTGTTGAGCTTGTAGCTCGAGCTGTGCTTGTCTTTCCGCCTCGATACGCGGATTGATAAAAAAGACTTGCCAGAGCGCCAAAATGGCGACCGATAGGCCTATTGTCAGAAAGAGGTTGCGGTTGTTATCCATCGATCTGTTTCCGTCGTTTACTCGGCGCGTTCGGGCGTGCAGCCAATTTTTTGGTTGGCCGCCTCAATGACCGATCGCACGTCTTCGCACAAGGCTTCATAAGGAGCAGTAAATGCTTTGGGTGTCGCGATGATCACATAATCATGATGTGGGCGCATGATGTCCGTGGCGCAATGGCGCACTGCTTCGCGCAGGCGTCTTTTTATTCGGTTGCGGCGAACCGCATTCCCGTTTTTCTTGGAGACCGTAAAGCCGACCCGCGGCGCGCTTGGTTTTTCTTCGGTTGAGCGGTGTACCGCTTCGAGCCGAACCAGAGCTCCACGTTTTCTTTGACCCTTTCGAGCGCGCAAGAACTCATCTCTGCTGCGCAGCATGCCAATATCTGCCGTTAGAAAACGTTCGCGCGACAAGCGGGGGCGAAACCGGTTAAGCAGACAGGCTCTTGCGGCCTTTTGCGCGCCGCTTTGCCAGCACCTTGCGGCCGGCAGCTGTTGCCATGCGTGAGCGGAAGCCGTGACGGCGTTTGCGAACCAAGCGGGATGGTTGGAATGTACGTTTCGTGGCCATATTGTCATACCGCCTCTAAGGGCGACCTTTTTGTAAATTTTATGGTTGTTTGCGTGCCAAAACCACGCATCGGGCCAAAACGCCCGTTGGATCGCGCGGCTTATGTTTGAAAAATGCGCAGATGTCAACGTGATCGGCGGCTGACAGTCACGAACTTGTGAGCGGTTCCGCGCTTCGCTCACCGGGCGGTGATGTGGCGTGAAAGCCTTGTAACATCGCCGCGTTTCAAGGGTTTGTGAGTTGTTGTTGAAATTGGACCCCTTCATTTCTGGCGTCAAGCGCGACCAACAAAGTCGCTTGTCCGATGCAAACAACTGGAACTTGAACCGATGACTGATACACAAACAGCAATGACCATACCGACCGAACCGGAAACATCTGCCAAAACCGCCGCTATGTGGAAGCGATTTGCACCGCTTGCCATCGTGATAGGCGGTCTTGCTTTCGCCTATGCCATGGGTTGGCACCGTTTCTTCACACTGGAGTTTCTCGCGCAGAGCCGAGAGGCCATGACAGCCTATGTCGCTGACAATTATCTTATATCGGTCGTTGGCTTTACTGTGCTGTATGCAGTCGCTGTGGCCTTCTCCTTTCCTGCAGCGTCCATCCTGACCATTTTCGCCGGCTTCCTCTTTGGCTGGTTTGTCGGTGGCCTGTCGGTAGCGGTTGGCGCAACCATCGGCGCAACGGCCATCTTTCTGGTAGCGCGGTCTGCGTTTGGTGACTTCCTCACAGAAAAGGTCGGTGGACGCGTAAAGAACCTGGCCGCTGGCTTTGAAAAAGAAGCATTCAGCTATCTGCTGATACTGCGCTTGGCGCCGGTCTTTCCGTTTTTCATCATGAACATTGCACCCGCGCTCTTCAACGTGCCGGTTCGCACCTATGTGATTGCGACGCTTTTCGGCATTTTGCCAGGTACCTTTGCCTACACATTTCTTGGCCAAGGCGTTGGCAGTGTACTGGACGCGGCTGAAACAGCGGGCACAACCCCAAGCGTGGGCGATCTGGTAACGACAGAAATCACGCTGGCTTTCGCTGCTTTGGCGGCGGTGGCAACGATCCCCATGATCATCAAGCGCGTGAAAAAAACACCCGAAACCAACACATCCAATTAATACCAACCTGAACAGCGAATGGCGGCATCGACCGATGCAACAGGTGCCGACCGTTCGCTCCTCCCAAGACTGAAAGTATGAGGGGTTTAAACATGTCAGAAGTACTTACACCAGATATCTGCGTAATCGGCGGCGGTTCAGGCGGCCTGACCGTAGCCGCAGCGGCCGCCGCCTTTGGCGTCTCGGTCGTCTTGATCGAAGGTGGCAAAATGGGCGGTGATTGCCTGAACTATGGCTGCGTTCCGTCAAAAGCCATTATCGCTGCGGGCAAGGCCGCCAACGCCATGCGCCACGCCGATAAATTTGGCGTTAAATCGGTCGAGCCCGAAGTCAATTTCGGGAAGGTTCACGACCATGTTCACTCTGTTATCGGCGCTATCGCTCCCAACGACAGCGTTGAACGCTTTACCGGTTTGGGCGTTAAGGTCATCGAAGACTATGGCAAATTCAAAGATGCCAAAACCGTCGTCACCAAAGACTATAAGATCAAAGCACGCCGTTTTGTTGTTGCCACCGGCTCTTCCGCCTTTGTGCCGCCGATCCCCGGACTTGATATTGTGCCTTATCTCACCAACGAAAGCTTGTGGGATCAGACAAGAAAGCCGCAGCATCTGATCGTCATTGGCGGTGGCCCCATCGGGATGGAAATGGCCCAGGCGCACCGCCGTCTTGGTTCCGACGTTACCGTGATCGAGGGCTTCAAGGCGCTCGGTAAGGATGACCCGGAATTGGCCGAAGTCGTCTTGAAGAATGTTCGTGCCGATGGCGTCAACATTTTGGAAAACACCAAAGTCGTTGGTGTTGAGAAAAAAGGCAAGACCGGGGTCAATGTTCTCGTTGAAGGTGAAGACGGACCCTCATCTGTCTCTGGTTCGCATATCCTGGTCGCCACAGGCCGTGTTGCAAACGTTAATGGTCTCGATCTTGAAAAAGCTGGGATCGACTATGATCGCCGCGGCATCAAGGTTGGTCGTGATCTGCGCACCACCAACAAAAAAGTTTATGCGATTGGCGATGTGGCGGGCGGCCTGCAATTCACCCATGTGGCCGGATATCATGCCGGATTGGTCGTACAATCCATCCTGTTTCGCGTGCCCGGCAAGGAAAACCGCGACATCATCCCGTGGGCCACATACACTGATCCGGAATTGGCGCATGTCGGCTGGGACGAAAATACCGCTCGTGAAAAGGGCAAGGATATCACCATCCTGCGCTGGCCTTACGCGGAAAATGATCGCGCACAGGCCGAACGCAAGACCGAAGGTCTGGTGAAGGTGATCACGGATAAAAAGGGCAAAATCTTGGGCGCGTCGATCGCGGGCGCCAGCGCCGGCGAGATGATCAATGTCTTCGCATTGGCCGTCTCCAAGAAGATGAAGGTACAGGATCTGCGCGGCTTTATTGCGCCTTATCCGACAATGACGGAAATCACCAAGCGCGCGGCTACTTCTTTTTCCGCACCGCTGACGCAAAAGCCAATGGTGCGCAATATCATCGGTTTTCTGCGCCGATTTGGATGAACTGGAATATCAGAAACAGGTTGGAGTTAGCGCCAGCCTGACTACATAGTGTCAAACGCGACCAGGGAGGCACCATGGCGCAGCGACAAATGCCACCGAGGTTCCGCAGCCTTTCTTCCAAGCTGCTGTGGCTGACCATTTTGTTTGTGATGATCGCGGAAGTGCTCATCTTCGTCCCCTCTGTTGCCAATTTCGGCAAGGTCTGGCTGCAGCAACGCCTCGATACAGTCGCCGCGGCCAGCGTCATCATCACGGCTGAAGAGAGCTTTGAGCTTCCCGAAACGGTTCAGGAAGATGTTTTGATGGCGACCGGTGTTGAGGCCATTGCGCTGCGCCGCGGAACCCAGTCCCAATTGCTCATCGTCAACGACATGCCCTTGTCAGTCGACAAGCATATCGCCATCAATGAGATGAACCCGCTCGATGCCATCATGTCCGCTTTTGACACGTTATTCCTTGGCGGCAATCGCATGTTGCGGGTCAGTGGCACTATTGGCGAAACATCCGAGGCGATCGAGATATTCATTGCCGACCGGAATCTGCGCAACGCGATGTTGATTTACGGTCGCAACGTCTTGGTGATTTCCCTGATAATTTCGTTCATCACAGCGGCGCTTGTTTTCATGGCCATCAACCGGATCATGATCATGCCAATCCGTCGGATGAGTGGGTCCATGGTCGCTTTTGGCGACAGCCCTGAAGACCCGGCGGCGGTGATCGTGCCCTCAACCCGCAAAGACGAATTAGGTGTGGCTGAGCAGCAATTGTCAGACATGCAATCGCAATTGCAGAGAACATTGCGCAACCAAAAGAAGCTCGCTGACCTCGGTTTGGCGGTTTCAAAAATCAATCATGACATGCGCAATATATTGGCGTCTGCTCAACTGATGTCTGATCGCTTGTCGGATACCGATGACCCGGCGATCCAGCGCTTTGCCCCCAAGCTTATGCGTGCGATCTCGCGAGCGGTCTCCTATTCCAGTGATGTACTCGCTTATGGCAAACCGGAAGAAACTGCGCCGCAGCGACGCCGGATCAAGCTGTTTGATCTGGCGCGGGACGTGGGTGAATTGCTGGCCGGTGATATGGGGCAATTGATCGATTTTGAAGTCAATGCGCACAAGGCCTTTGAAATCGACGCAGACCCCGACCAGTTGTTTCGTGTTTTGATGAACCTGTCGCGCAATGCGGTCCAGGCCATGAAAAGCCATCCGATGCCGGATGCTGTGCACAGATTGACAATCAGCGCACGTGCTGACGGGAAAGATGCGTTGGTGATGGTGGAAGATACCGGCCCTGGAATTCCGCAAAAGGCCCGCGAAAATCTGTTTGATGCCTTCCGCGGTTCGCAGTCCAGCGGCGGATCCGGGCTGGGACTGGCCATTGCCGATGAGTTGGTGCGCGCCCACGGTGGCCGCATTGTGCTGCGTGAAGACCGTCTGGTGGGTACTCACTTTGACATCATATTGCCCGGCGCGGTGGCAGGCGCGAGCGCATCAAAGACCGGCGAAGATCAAGCTTCAGGCGATGGCGGTCATATTCGGTTGGTCCAATAAGACCCCATGAACAAAGAGCGTGCACTTTTTGGCTGCAACATCTTGCCATTACGCTTTTGCAGCGTTAGGACGCCGCTCTGCGCTTTGTTGATAAAAGTGCTCGTTAAGCACCCGTAGCTCAGCTGGATAGAGCACCAGACTACGAATCTGGGGGTCGGGAGTTCGAATCTTCCCGGGTGCGCCAATTTATCTCTTTAAATACTTGAAATTTATTGGTAATTTTCAACCACTATTTGGAGTGGTCACCCTTCAAACCTCCACACTCTGGGTGCTCAAATGCTTGTGGCAAAAGGGAGTTCATCTCACGCAAGCGTTTGCCCGCCAAACGCGGGTAACGCATCGCATGGTAAAATACTCCTACTGAAAAATGCGTCATTCTGGAAAAGATGTCGGGAGGGGAGACTTTTGCAAAGCAAGTGTGTGAAGGCTCAACGGTCTTTACAAACTCCTTGCCCCTAAGCGCCGCGGAACAAACGTTTTTCTGCTTGAAGACGCCGGGTGCCAGATTGCCCACGAGCATTTGAGCCAGTTCCCGACGTCACAAGGTAGGCCTGTGGCCGTTTGTTAGGGTGTGCAAAGCTGTCCACTACAATCATCGGTAGGCCAGGGCGCTTTGCTGGTTGTCGGCCCCAATCCATGATAATTGTTGCGAATCAGTTACTTGCCAGTGAGCTGCAGCGAAGGCTAGGTGATTGGTCAATAGAATCATGTTCCTGGGTTCGTTTAAAGTAAAGCATGCCATGGATGGGGACGATGCGTTTGGCGGAGCGCGTAGCTGAAGGGGAGCGGTCAAGTCGGCCGGGTTTCCCCTTCTTGGCGCCCTGCCTTCGCGGACAAAAGCGTTGGTTTAGGGCTTCGACAGCGCGGGCTGGCGTCATGGCTGGTTGCGCTTTATTGGCATGCGCAGTTGACGCGCAGGCGGCTGAAACAACGCTGGACTGGTCCACCCGCCCCGCCACGGTTAACCTGAACGGCGGTACTGACACCGCAACGGTAGATGGCATCACCGTGACCACAAGCGGGGCGATCGCCGGCTCCAGAACATCAACGACTTTCCAGCTTCAGCCGACAGGGACACAAAACGGCTTTACGGGCATGATCCAAAGCTTGATGAACGCCACCACCGACAATGGCAGTGCGTCAAATAGCGTTACCTTCAGCTTTTCCGAGCCGGTCTACAATCTGCGTTTCGTCACGGCCGACATCGATGCGATCAATGATGGTTCGAACTTCTTCACCGATGAGATCACCTTCACCTCCGATGGCGGTCTCCCCACATCGGCAAGCGTTGGCAGCACCATCACTTTCACGGCAGGAACCGGCACAGCGCTTGCCGATTTAGACTCCAATTGTAGCGGCGATGTTGCCCGCTGCCAGATTGAGGTTGTTTTTGGTAATCCGCTCACGAGTGCAACGGTGGCTCACGTTGCGGCCGATGCCGACGGCACTGCAAATCCAACCAATCAGGCGATCCAGTTTCGCGATCTTTTCTTCAACACACCGCCTGATGCCACAAACAATACGGCGGCAACGCTCAGCACCGGCCCGGCTTCCGGCAACGTCATTTCCGACGATGATGGCTCTGGTGCCGACAGTGACTTGCAAGATGGCGCCAATCTGCTGGTCAACCAGATCAGCCACCCGGACGGCACCTTGTCGGTCAGCGGGACAACGGTACTCACCCTGTCCAATGGCGCGGCTTTGACCATCGCGCCGGACGGTACCTATTCTTTTGATCCCAATGGCGCGTATGCAGGTCTGGCGAACGGCGCCACGACGACAGAAACCTTCACTTATCGCATCGAGGATCAAGAAGGACTTTTCAATACTGACGGTGATCTTGTTCGTCCTGATTCGGTGGCCACACTTGTCATCACAATCACCGGCAGTTCCACACCTGTTCCGGGGCTGAGCCTTTTCAAGTCGGTCGATCAGTCTTCGATTAGCACCCCGGGCACCTTGAACTACACCATAACGGTCGACAACACAGGCAGTGTCGATCTGACCGGCGTGTTGCTGGGCGACACCATCAGCCAAGGCGCGACCGTTCTGTCTTTGACCACGGGGCCGACATTGTCGGGTGATACCGACAGTGATGGCGAGTTGGATACCACAGAGACATGGGTCTATGCGGCAACTTTTGATGTCAGCCAAACTGAGCTGGATGACGGCGGCGATATCATCAACATCGCCACGGTGGGAACCAACGAAACCAGCGATTTGACAGCGATTGCGACGACATCAACACCCGGTCCGGTTTTTGCCTGCGCCGGGGATGACTTTTCATCGGCCAACGTGATCACCGGCGCTTCAGGATCGACTGTTTGTAGCAATACCGGCGCGACAGGAGAGACGGGTGAACCGACGACTTTTGGCGGCGGTCAGCTGGAAACAATATGGTACGAGTGGACGGCCCCTGTCAGTGGTACCGTTACATTTGATACATGTGTCGCGACGACGAATTACGACACGACGCTTGGCGTTTACACCGGTGCTGCGGTCAATGCGCTAACCACCGTTACAACTAATGATGACGGCATCGGATGTTCTAATTTTCGCTCACTGCTGAGCTTTTCCGCCGTCGTCGGAAACACCTACTATGTTCAGGTTGGCGGCTATGCCAATGGTGATGGTACTTTCCAGCTCAATTGGAACATGACCGTGCCGGCCATGGCGGTGGCGAAATCCGCCGGGCTAACGCAGATCATCGCACCCGGTGTTTTGTCCTACACAATCCTCGTCGACAATACGGGCACCGTTGATCTGACCGGAATCTCGGTGCTTGATGCGCTGACACAAAACGGATCGTCGCGCACTCTTTCTTCCGCGCCAACGCTGACAACGGGCGATCTGGATACTGACAACATTCTCGATACCAATGAAACCTGGGCGTACACCGCGACCTATGATGTCACGCAGTCTGATATTGATGATGGGTCTGATCTCGACAATTTGGCCACCGTTTCAAGTAACGAAACAAGTGATGTAGCAGACTCAATTTCAACGCCCATCTTGCAGGTACCCGACCTGCTGATAACAAAGTCCGCCGCCTTCGTTGTCGGCTCATCCCCTGCGGGTGCGGGCGATGTTATTCGATATACTTATGCCGTTGAGAATACTGGTAACGTGACAATTTCGAATGTGAACGTGACCGATGTGCACAATGGCTTTGGTGTCTTTCCCGCCAATCCCGGGAGCGCTGTCTTGACCGACAATTCGCCCACTGGCGACAGCGCCGGTGTCGCTGGGGGCACCCTTTGGGCATCACTTGCGCCAGGCGATGTTGTGACGTTCTCCGAGGACTATGTCGTGACGCAGCAAGACGTCGATGAACTTCAATAGTTCGACCATTTACTGACCCAAGGTCACCGCACTTTTCTACAACCAGACCGCAACTCTGCCGCGACTATTAAGCTCGTATTAACGCTTATGGTTAATGAATGGTGTTCAGTTTTTGGTTGTTAGAAGTGCTGAGCAATGGATTCGGAGGCTATCTATCTGGTGGTTTGGACTGGTGGGAGCAAAGGCCTGGATGGGCGTGTTGCGACGCCGCCAACGCTATGCGCCTTCATCATCATTGTTTCTGTCAGCGAAGCGGCAGCATTCACAGTCACCGGCGATTTGGAAGTCATCACTACACCCGGCGTGGGTGCCGGATGGGTGACTGTTCCCTTTGAAAACACCTATGCCAACCCCGTTCCGGTGTGCACCCACCGACTACCCAGCACGTCGGATCCGAGCGCAGTTGTGCGCATCGATCAGCTCGGCGCGACAGGCATGCAGGTCCGACTACAGCAAATGCCGAACAGCAGCACGGTGCCCACGACGGACGTCCATTGCGTTATTGCCGATGAGGGCGCTTATGATTCCGGCGGCTTGAAGTTTGAAGCCCGCACTGTGTTGTCCGACGCGACAAACGGAAACAATGCCGATGATAGATGGACCACTTCGACGTTTGAGAATGTCACCGGTCTTCTCACACAGACATATTCGGCGGGGGTCGTGCTCGGCCAGGTAATCACCTTCAATGACACCAATGCCAGCGTATACACTAACAATGATTGCGAAAGTCGTGGCAATCGTCCCTTTGATTCAGGCTTTGCCGATGGCATATGCGTCACCAAACACATTGGCGAATTGTCAGGTTCAAGAGCCGATGAAACACTTGGCTTCATTGTTATTGAAAGCAGTTCGGGCACGGTCAACAATATCGACTTTGTTGCGGCGGTTGGTGCAGACAATGTACGTGGCGTCGGCAATGGACCTCCTTATACCTATTCTGTGTCGGGCGATTTTGAAGCCGGTGTTGCCACGCAAGCCGAAGAGGCGGGTGGCCAGGGCGGATGGGCCGTATTCTACGGCGCTGATCCCTTTCCCAACAACCAGTTGCGCTTGGCCATCGATGAGGAAGTCGCTGCTGGCGACCTGTCGCGAACACACACGGCGGAACCTCTTTCGTACTGGGTTTTTCGCCGTCGACCCGAATTCACGCTCGCCAAGACAGTCGATGCCGCTTCGATAGCACAGCCAAGACTGTTGGCTTATGAGATCGTTTTGGAAAATACAGCACAGTTGGAGCTGACGGGCGTCACGGTTTCAGACATTTTGCCCGACGGGTCTTCCGGAGTGGTTTCTGGCCCGGTTGAGTCCTTCCCTGCCGGAACGGCAAACGTCCTTGAGCCCGGAGAAACGTGGACCTACACGGCTTCTTACTCAGTGTCTCAGGCAGAAATTGATGCCGGACTGCCGCTGACCAACACCGCAAACGCCTCAACGACAGAGTATTCAAGCTTTGCTTTGCTCGATGAGACGGACAACGCGGTGACCACCATTGTTCCTGCCTCACCCGCATTGAGTATCGACAAGAGCTATGTCTTCACGACCGGCGCGCCTGATGCCGGTGTCGGCGACGTCGTCCAATATACCTACCGCGTGCGCAATTCGGGCAACGTCACCATCACCAATGTGTCGGTGAGCGACGTCCACAACGGATTTGGTTCGTTCCCGGCCAATCCCTCAATTCAATCGCTTTCCGACAATGCGCCGATTGGCGACAGCAGCGGATCGACCGGCGGCACGGCCTGGGCCTCTTTGGCGCCTGGTGATGAACTGATCTTCACCGCAGACTATGCGGTCGTTCAGCAAGATGTGGACGAGCTGCAATGATGAGCCGTCTCAAATTGATCAATCGCGCTGACCCCGCTCATCGGAAACGAAAAGCCGACGGGGCCGTAATCGGCGTGGCAACCCAAACAATCACTGCAGTCACCAACAAAAAACACTGTTCAATTTCCCGAAAGGGCGAAGGAGAGGCGAAAATGAAAACAGTACTTATATCGAACGGGTTGGGCGTCCGACTTCGTTCGGGCACAACCTTGGCCACATTGATGGCCGCAACCGTTGTGGCGGGCGGGGTCATGCCTGCCTACGCATCGATCGACAACACGGCGACCGTTTCTGGTACAGCGCCCGACACCACTGTGGTCACGGATGATGACTCAGAAAGTGTGGACGTTGAGGGTGCAAACCCGGCGCTGGTGGTAACCAAGTCCGCCGACACGGCAGGCCCTGTTTCGGCCGGTGATACAATCACCTACACCTTTGCGGTTGAAAACACCGGTAACCAAACGTTGACAGATGTTACCGTGACTGACCCGCATGATGCCAACGCTGCTGCTACGCTGAGCGCGGTATTGGTGCGCGGCACAAGCCCCTTGACTGACAATGGCTCCACCGGTGACTCCACCAACGGTGCAGACAATACTGACTGGGACACGTTGGCGCCTGGCGACATCGTTTTCTTCGAAGCAACTTATGTCGTTCAGCAAGACGATATCACCAACCAAGTTGGCACTACGCCGGGCGGCGGTGACGGAGAATTCAACAACATCGCGACAGCGAACGCCTTTACGCCCGCTGACATCGCTGGCGGCGGTGGCCCGTCGGCGACCGACGACAGTAACCAGGTCGACGTAACGGTCGATCCAGTGAACAGCTCGCTCTTGGTAGCCAAGGTCGGTACATTCGGAGGCCTGGCGGTCGATGGTGCGACGGATAACCTCCAGGTTGGCGATGTCGTGACCTACACCTACACCATCACCAACAATGGTAACGTTCCGATCGACAATATCACGCTGACGGATGCGCACGGTGGTAACCCCGCAACCTTTACCCAGCCGGACATTGAAGCCGCTGCGCTTACCGATAATGGCACAACCGGTGACTCAACGAACACGACCACTGGCGACAGTGATTGGGACCTTTTGGCACCAGGCGACGTTCTGGTCGTGAGCGTGGCCTACACGATCGACCAGTTCGACATCGACAACAACCAGTAAGATCTGGTGCGCGCGGCAGCTGCCGCGCGCACTCCCTCTTGTACGCGTATGTAAGGTCCAGATGCACGCTATTGCAGCCATCCGCACAGGTGTTAGGCGCCGCCCACTTGCAGCGGGTGGCCTTTGCTATGTGGTATGCATCGGACAGGTTGCTCCCGTCAGCGCGCAACTGGTCAACACCGCGACGGTGACAGGCGTTTCGAACGGGGTTTTCCTGACAAACTCAGCGACCGAAGAAGTGGACGTTGCCGATGCGATTCCACTGATCGCCGCCACCAAAACCGCTATTTTGAACGACAATGACGGCACGCCGGGCTTGTCGGCGGGCGATACCATCAGCTTTGGTATTACCGTGTCGAACATCGGCAATGTGACAGTTTCCAATGTGACGTTGACAGATACGATGACACAGGCCGCAACGGTGCTGGCTTATGACGCCACGCCTGTCTTGATCAGCGGCGATGCGGTCAATCCCACATTTCTGGATGTCGGCGAAACCTGGCAATATCAAGCCACGCTGACCTTGACCCAAGCCATGTTGAACAATGGCGCGCCGATCCTGAACCGCGCTGATTTTTCCGGTAACTTCAATACGGTCGGTGTGACCGCGTCAGCCGATGCCAATACGCCATTGCTCATCACGCCGGACTTCACGGTCACCAAGACACCCAACATTGCTTCAGCGGACGGTGTCGGTGACATCGTCTCCTGGGACATTCTGGTTACCAACACCGGCACGACGACGCTGAACAATATCAACGTGTCCGACCCGATCGCCGACAGTTTGGTTTGCCCGTCCAGCGGGGCAACGAGTGTGGTTGCGCTTGATCCCGGCGATTTTGAAACCTGCGTGGCGCTTACCCTGCTGACATCAGGCGACATTGTGGGCAATCAGGTGACGAACACGGCAAGCGCTGTTGTCAATACGCCAAGCGATGGCGACATCACGCGAGATGACACCGCCATCCTGCCGATCATCAATGACAATCTGCCGTCGATTGCCGGGACTGTCTTCAGTGACTTGAATTCAAACGGCACCTTTGACGGCGGCGATATGCGAGAGCCCGGTTACATCGTTCAACTGGCCCTCGGTGGTATCGTGGTTGCCCAAACTGTCACGGATGCACTTGGTGACTATCTCTTCACGGACTTTGCCGCCGGTACGTATTCCTTGATCTTTATTGATCCCGCGACCGGTATGGGCGTGGGAACCATTGAGGATATTGTGGTCGCCGACACCGATGTGATCGTCGATCAGGACTTGCCCATTGATCCGTCCGGTATTGTCTATTCCAGCTTTGATGGCACCCCGATTGCGGGTGCAACGCTGACGATTACGACCAGTACCGGCATTCCGCTGCCGGCTTCCTGTTTGCTAGCCAACCAGCAGTCGCAAACAACCGGTGCGGATGGTGCCTATCGTTTTGACATCGTGCCGGGCGGCGATGCGCTTTGTCCGGTTAGCGAAACACAATATCGCATTGAAGTGTCCGAACCGGCGACGTTTCAGCCGATCCCGTCTAGCATAATCCCGCCGCAGGCGGGCGCGCTTGATGCCACGACATGTGCTCTCGATGTGACGCCCGGTGGTTCCTGCGCGCTCAGTCTTTCCGATACGCCGGACGAGGTCTCGCCGTCACCTTACTTCCTGGCATTTGACTTGGAAGCAGGCGATCCCGATGTGGTGCGCAACCATATTCCGATGGATCCGGTCCCGCCGGTTCCCACCGAAGGCCTGACCCTTGCCAAAGCGGCATCGACCCGAACCGTACGTATAGGCGACCGTTTTGAATATGCGATCACGCTGACCAACAATCTGAGCGAGCCGGCAGGCCCCGTTTCCATTGTCGATGAATTGCCGCTGGGCTTTCCGGTTGTGCCGGGATCGGGCAGCCTCGATGGGGCACCGTTCAACTTTACCACGAACGGCCAGACGCTCACGTTCGACAATGTCTTCGTGCCGGCACAAACCGCTGTTGAAGTCACGTTTGACGTGAGGGTTTCCACGTCCGTAACGCCCGGCGACTATATAAATATCGCTATCGGTCGCGATGCAACCTATGGCAATGCGGTGACCAATCAGGCGCGGGCAGTTGTCAGCCTCGATGCCGAGCCAATCTTTGACTGTGGCGAAATTATCGGGAAGGTTTTCGATGACCGCAACGCCGACGGTTGGCAGGATCAAGGCGAGGAAGGTCTTGCGGGCATTCGGTTGGCGACCGCGAACGGAACCCTGATCACCACCGACGAGTTTGGCCGCTATTCCGTCCCCTGTGCGGCTATCCCTGATGACAATATCGGCTCCAACTTCATTTTGAAACTGGATGATCGCACATTGCCGACCGGTTATGCCGTTACCACAGAAAACCCGCGCGTTGTGCGTTTGACGCCCGGCAAACTGTCCAAGCTCAACTTCGGTGCGACACGGGCTTCACTGGTGGAATTCACTGTGACCGGCGACGCGTTTCTTGGCAATTCAACCAGCATCACCAGCGCTCTGGCCCAGGGTATAGGACAATTGGCGGACAGCGCGATAGCTGGACCAACCATGGTGCGCGTCACCTATCTGGCTGACACCAGGGAGCACCGGAAACTCCCCAAGGCCCGTCTGACCGAAATAGAAGACGCGGTCCGCAAGCGTTTCGCGCTAGTCGGCATTCGTGAAGAGCTTGAATTTGAACCGATAGTGGTGCGGCCATGAAACCGCAGCTGACCCGGCTTTTGCGGGCGTGGTTGGTCGGGACAGTAACCCTTGCAACGCTGACACCGCTTCCCGCTTATCCTCAGGGTTTCATCATCAAGATTGATGGTGAAACGGTCGCCGGCGATCCATCACTCTCAATGCCGCGGATCAAGATCACGCCGCCACGCACGCTCGGACAACCCGTTCCGTCACGCCCAAGGGGGCGGCTTGATGTGGAGCAGGTTTCTGCTGACGAGCTATTACAACGGCTCAACATTCAACTGCGCTTCGATGGTTTGGACGTTGAACCGTCGCTCAATATTTTGCCGGTCAACGACCGTAGCGTCTACGAGCCGGGCGAGTATGTTGGTTTTGTTGCCACATCCAACTATCCCGCTTGGATTGAGCGCGCGGAGTTGAGAATTCTGACACCTTCGGACTTTGGCGACGACGGGCTTGATGTCATCGAGACGCTTCCCGTCCAGCTTAACGCCGAAGCTGCCACCGATTGGCGTATGCCGGATACAGGCGACCAGACCTTGACCTATGTGTTGCGGGTCTACGACACGGCCGGGCGTTTTGATGAAACCGAGCCCATGGAGCTGCACCGAAAAACAACACAATCGGGTTCCGCGCAACCGCAGGATGAGGCAGTCCGCATCTCGCCCGGGCGCGGCCAAAACCGCCTGGCTTTTCGCAATATCCCTGTCAATGGCGGTGCAGTTACTGTCAATGGCCGTGATGTGCCGCAGGGCTATTCCATCCGCGTGCTTGGCGCCGACGTCCCTATTGATGCTGACGACGGTTTTGTCGTGCAGCAGATATTGCCGGCTGGTGATCACGACGTGAAAATTGAGGTCTTGGGCTCAGCCAAGGCGTCTGCCTTGACGGTCGAGCGGATGATAAACATCCCTGCCAACGACTTTTTCTATGTGGGCATTGCAGATTTTACGGTCGGCACGCGAAATGGCGTCTTTGTCGAGCCTGTTACCTCCGGCGAGTTTGAAGATGTCTATACCAAAGGTCGACTGGCTTTTTATCTGAAAGGCAAGATCAAGGGGCGCTATCTGATCACTGCTTCCGCCGATACCGGAGAAGCGCCCATTGACGAACTGTTCCGTGACTTTGACGGGAAGGGCCCGCGCGAAGTCATCAAACGCATTGACCCTGACGAGTTCTATCCGGTTTACGGAGACGATTCCACGATCAAAGAAGACGCGCCGACCAGTGGCAAGTTTTACGTCCGGCTGGAACGCGGCGACAGCCACGTAATGTGGGGCGATTTTGACGCCAAGCTGAACGGAGCAGACTATGTTCGCTCCGAACGGTCACTCTATGGAGCAAGTGCGGTTCTCCGGTCTGAAAACACAACGCAATTTGGTGAACGCCGTCACGAGGTTCGCGCTTATGCGGCTCAACCCGATACGCTGCCGCAGCGCGATGTGCTGCGTGGGACAGGTGGGTCCATATACTTCTTGAAGCGCCAGGACATTCATGTTGGTTCGGATACACTAACCATCGAAGTGCGCGACAACACCACCGGTCGGGTGGTTGATCGCGTTGGTTTGGAGCGTGGTGAAGACTATGAAATCGATTACACGCAAGGCGTTGTGATCCTTGCAAAGCCGTTGAGCGCGTCTGCCGATAGTGACGGTACCGTGCGCGAGGATGATCCGAGCAATTCGCAAGCCAGTTTGATTGCCCAGTATGAATACACGCCGACGTCTGGCGAGGTGGATGGATATAATTTGGGCGGGCGCGGCGAAACCTGGCTGGGCAATCGCGTTCGCATTGGGGCCTCCGGCCTACTTGAGCAGACCGGTAACGGAGATGACGATGCTGATCAAACGGTCATCGGCGCCGATATACTCGTCCGGCAAAGTGAAAACACATGGCTACGCGCAGAGATCGCCCAGTCGCGCGGACCGGGCTTTGGACGCACCTTGTCGGATGATGGCGGGTTGACATCGATCGACGAAACGACATCCGGTAGTGCCGATAAAGACGCTTTGGCCTGGAAAGTCGAAGCGCAAGCCGATCTCAAAGATATTGCCGACAACATCATTGCGGGGCGTATTGCCGGCCATTTTGAAAGCCGACAGGCCGGTTTTGTCAGCTTGGACCATGACGTGGCCGTAGATGAGCAATTGTGGGGCGCTTCGATCACCGTCAAACCCGCCGATACGCTGGAAGTCTCCGTTGGCTATGATGATTATCAAAATGATGATGGCAAATCGCGCCTCGATCTGGAAGCGGACGCCGCCTATCAGCTCAACGAATACTGGAAAGCAACAATAGGTGTGGCCTACTCTGATCTACAGGACCCTGCCGCAACTAGCGACACGGGCCAGCGCGCGGACATCGCTGTCGAGCTTGAATATGCGCCCGATGAAGACAATCGTTACTATGTTTTTGGTCAAACAACGCTCGCAAAAACAGGCACCCGCGGCGAGAACCATCGCGCCGGACTGGGCTTGAAGGGTTCTATCACCGAGACACTGTCGCTGGAGGCTGAGGGTTCATATGGCTCGACCGGCTGGGCGGCGCTGAGTAACCTTGTTTGGGAGCCGGACGACGATCGGCGGCGCTACATCGGTTATGAACGCAGCGCAGGTGACAAGGCTGAAAATGCGAGCGCCGGTGAACGCTATGGCAATGTGGTCGTGGGATCAGAGCAGGCATTCACTGACGCATGGAAGGCCTACGCGGAAGCCAACTATGACATGTTCAGCGCCCGCCGCGATCTCACATCCATGTATGGCGTCACTTACACACCCAATGAACACTGGACCTGGAGCACGGGTTTTGAGTTCGGGCGTGTTGAGGGAACGGTTGATGAGAACATCGACCGCCACGCAGTATCCGCGAGTGTCTCTTATGTAAAAGATGAAGATATCGCCGTGCGCACCCGCGCCGAATTCCGTTTTGATGACGCAGATGATGACGCTAATGACGTGACAGCCTATCTTTTCAGCGCGGGTGCCAATTGGCGCGCTGATGATGATTGGCGCCTGATCGCGGACTTGGATGCAGCCTTTGCAAGCGGTCGTGAGGATGCGTTTCGGTCCGGCGAATATGTCGAGGGTTCGGTTGGGTTTGCGTATCGCCCCGTCGAAAATGATCGCTTGAACGCGCTGTTTGGGTACACCTTCCTCTATGATCTTCCCGGAACCGATCAGGTAAACGCCAATGGCGAAACAAATGGCCCAAGGCAAATCAGTCATGTCATGACAGCGGACGCCATCTGGCAAGCCAACCGCTTTGTGTCGCTTGGCGCAAAGTATGGATTTCGGATAGGCGAGGTCGAAACCGAGCGTGACTCCGGAGACTTTTATGATTCAAGCGCCCACCTTGCCGTTGCCAGAGCCGATGTGCATGTCTTGAAGAGTTGGGACGCATTGCTGGAGGGGAGGGCGCTTTGGTCACCCTCAGCGGGCACGGCAGACTATGGCGCTCTCGCAGCCATTTATCGGCATGTCGGAAAGAACATCAAAGCTGGGGGGGGCTATAATTTTGGCCGTTTCTCTGATGACTTGACCGATCTGACCCAAGATGATGACGGCCTGTTCTTCAACGTCATCGGGAAGTTTTAACCTACCAAAACAAGCGGTCCCGTCGTCTTGCCGATCAAAAACTCAGCTTCCATCAGCACTTGTTGCTCAACAGCTTTGCCGTCGATGATATCCAGCAACAGGCGGGCACAAACCTGACCGGCGTCGCGCAGACTGGACCGCATGGCGGTGATTGTCTTCTTACCGTTGTTTCCAGTGCCGAGAAAAGATAGGCAGTCATCAAAGGTTGCAAGCGAGATGTCTTGCCCGGACGTCTTGCCCATCTCCCTAATGGCACGGGCAGCCCCGAGTGCGACCACGGAAGAAGAACAAAGGACGGCCGTTGGAGGGTCGCCAACGCTGAACAGTGAACGCATGGCCTCATAGCCATTGGGTTCTGTCATTTCCACGCTACGCATGAGGCTTTGGTCGGGTACCAAGCCAGCTTCTTCCAGCGCCACGGTAAAGCCTTCTCGGCGGTGTACTGCAAACGACATGGACTCCAGCCCGTTGATCAAGCCCAAACGTTTATGACCCAATTCCAATAAGTGGAGCGTCAATGACTTGAAGGCACGTACATTGTTGACGTCCACCCACGGGTAACCGTCGGACTGTCCGACCAGTCGCCCGTGAACAACAAAAGGCAAGCCAAGGGCCGTCAACGCAGCCGGGCGTGCATCCCCCACCATCGGGCCGTGAACGATTACGCCGTCCACGCGGTTACTGTTGGCCAATTCCCGGTAAGCGCCAAGCTCGTTTTCCACCGACACAACTTTCAACAATATGTCGTAGCCATTCTCGTTGTAGACGGTGCCCGCGCCAGCGATGAAGTCACTGAAGTGCGGATTGATCATGTCGTGCTCTCCAAGGGGAACTACATGTCCGATCGTTCTAGACTTGCCGGTGGCCAGTTTTCGCGCACTCTGGTTCGGCTGATAACCGATTTCGGCAGCCACCTCCGAAACCCTTCTCCTCGTGGCTTCGCTGACTTCAGGGTACCCGTTTAGCGCGCGACTTACCGTTGTTTGAGAAAGCCCGAGGCGTTCTGATAATTCTCTAAGGTTGGCCAATAGCTAAACGTCTCCCCGCTGAAACATGACCTATAAAGAAGGCAATCCCCCATTTTACGCAAATCCAGCTATTGACTCAATGAAGTCATCAGGCAACATTTGGGCGCAGCCAAAGCGCTTTGGAACGTATGTTGGCTAAGTTGACATAGACGTCAAGCCGATCTGGGAGGATCCTATTATGAAGAAGCTTTTGTTGGCGGGCGTTGCCGCCTTCGCCGTTGTCGCGTCTGCACACGCGGGCGGACATGTTGAATTGAAGTTCCCCGTTGGTGAAGGAGACTTCAGCTGGGACAGTTACAATACATGGGCCGAAAGTGCCCCTGATCTATCCGGTCAAACCGTCACCGTCTCAGGCCCATGGCTGCAGCCGGAAGATGAAGTTTTCCGTACAGTCTTGGCATATTTCATCGCCGCGACCGGTGCCGAGGCAGTTTACACCGGCTCCGACTCCTTCGAACAACAGATCGTTATTGATGCTGAAGCAGGCTCGGCCCCCAACATTGCGGTTTTCCCGCAACCGGGTCTGGCTGCCGACATGGCATCACGTGGCCTGCTTTCACCAATGCCAGAGGGCATGGGCGAATGGGTCGCCGCCAACTATGGCGCTGGCGAGAGCTGGGTTGATCTGGGCACATTCGGCGACGCCAATGGCGCGGAGCAACTTTTTGGCTTTTTCTACAATGTAAACGTGAAGTCGCTTGTTTGGTATGTCCCGGAAAACTTCGAAGATGCCGGGTACGACGTGCCTGAAACGATGGAAGAGCTCGTCGCACTGACCGAACAAATCGCTGCCGATGGCGAAACACCTTGGTGTATCGGTCTGGGTTCGGGTGCGGCAACAGGTTGGCCGGCAACCGATTGGGTTGAAGATATTATGCTGCGCACACAGCCAGCCGATGTCTATGATGGTTGGACAACCAATGAAATCCCGTTCAATGACGAACGTGTTGTCGCGGCTATCGAACAGTTCGGTTACTTTGCCCGCAATGATGACTTTGTTTCGGGTGGCGCAGGCGCTGTCGCATCAACAGACTTCCGCGATTCGCCAAAGGGTCTGTTTGCTTCACCCCCGCAGTGCTACATGCACCGGCAGGCATCTTTCGTGCCCGCCTTTTTCCCCGAAGACATTGAGTTTGGTGAAGATGTAGACTTCTTCTACTTCCCTTCTTTTGCCGAGAAAGACCTTGGCAACCCTGTCCTCGGTGGCGGCACGCTGATGTCCATCACCGACCCGTCGGATGCAACCAACGAACTTATGAAGTTCTTGCAACTACCAATCGCACACGAAGTTTTCGGCGCGCAGTCTGGCTTCCTGACGCCGCTGAAGACTGTCAATCCGGCAACCTATCTGAACGATGCACTTCGCGGGCAGGCGGAAATTCTCGTCAACGCGACAACGTTCCGCTTTGATGGCTCTGACTTGATGCCAGGTGGCGTTGGTGCCGGATCGTTCTGGACAGGCATGGTCGACTACACAGGCGGTAAAGATGCCAAGACTGTGGCCGACGAAATCCAAGCCTCTTGGGATGCGCTGAAGTAAACTTCGCACCGATAAATTATGGGCGGCGGTTTAACCATCGTCGCCTGTTCGTAAATGCTTGCTGGACGGGCGCCCTTTGCCTGTCACGCACACCAAAATCGGTAGGGAGGGAGCCATGAACCCAGCTTTGCAGGGACTCATCACCATCATTGTAGGTGTGGGTGGATGTGTCGGTTATTTCTACCTGTCGAACTTGGTGTTGGACCGGTTTATCTTTCCGCCGGTCGGCGAAAACGCGGGACGCAACATAAACCGGGCAAACCAGATTCGCCCCTGGCTGTTTCTGTTTCCCGCTTTTGCTGCGTTGACCCTTTATCTGGGCTACCCGGTCTTTGAGACGCTTCGCCTATCATTGACCGAGCGCGTGCCCGGTGGCGGCTATGCCTGGGTAGGACTGGCCAACTATAGCCAGATGCTCGACGAGCCCAAATTTTGGGAAGCCATTAGCAACAATATGCTCTGGCTGATCGTGGTGCCCGCTGCCTCCACCGCCTTTGGCTTGCTCGCTGCGCAGCTGACCGACCGGATTTCCTGGGGTAATATCGCCAAGTCGCTGATTTTCATGCCGATGGCGATCTCTTTCGTTGGTGCCTCGGTTATTTTCAAGCTGATCTACGATGCGCGGCCCGCCGAAACGGCCCAGATCGGGGTGCTCAATGCGATCTGGATGCAGTTTCAAGGGGGCTTTCTATCGACGCTTGTTCTGAAAATTTTCCCGACCTTCATTCTTCTTTGTTTTGCTGCCCTGGTCGCTTACGTAGTTTATTTGCTGCTTCGTCCGGTGGTGCTCGGAAGCCGCAACAACACAGCTTTGACAACGCTTGTGCGCGCCGCCTTTTCTGTTCTCGGTGTTTGGCTTGTCTGGACGGCGCTGACATCGGTGCCCGCCATTTGGACCACGCAACTGCAATATGGCGAACCCCAGCAATGGTTGACACTGCCGTTCTGGAACAATTTTTTTCTGATGGTGGTATTAATCTGGATTCAGACCGGATTTGCGATGGTGATCCTTTCCGCTGCGCTCCGCGGTATTCCCGAAGAGACAGTTGAGGCTGCCGTCATTGATGGCGCAAACCCGTTTCAGATTTTCTTCTCCATCAAGGTTCCGCAAATCATGGGCACGATCGCAGTTGTTTGGACGACTATTACAATTCTGGTGCTGAAGGTTTTTGACATTGTTTTTGCGATGACGAACGGCCAGTGGGAAACACAGGTTCTGGCCAACTACATGTACGACAAATTGTTCCGCGCCAATGATTGGGGTGTCGGGTCTGCGTCCGCCATGGTGATCATGTTGCTGGTCACGCCAATTTTGGTCTGGAACATTTACAATGCCCGTAAGGAGATGCGCTGATGGCCAAATCACCTCTCACTTGGGTTGTCCAGATATCTGTTGTGTTCCTGGTCCTGCTATGGCTGTTCCCGACGCTGGGTCTTTTGGTTTCCTCCTTCCGCACGGCTGATCAGATCACCGCATCAGGATGGTGGGCGTCGCTCACCTCGAGCGAACAGATTTTGCAATTGCGAACGGGCGGGCGTGACGCCGCTAACCTTGATGGTGATCTTTTTGTCGTCGAAGGCAATCTGTTGACCGATGGCGATAATGCGCCGGGGATGATCGAGCTGCGTGACTTTGGCGTGTCTTCGCGCGCAATCGGCGCCTACCAGATTGGTGAAAAGGCTGAATTTAGTGAAGGCGACGAAACGCTTATCCTCAATGCCGATGGATCCTATGTTTACACGAGCGTTGAAGAGCCCGGGCGCCGCGGCCAACGTGTTTTCGTGACCGCAGTATTGCCCCCGGATTTCACCCTCGAAAACTATGAGACCATCCTCTTCTCGGGGACCGGTCAGGACAATATGGCGACCGCGTTTTTTAATACGCTGACGGTCACCATCCCGGCGACCATCATACCTATTTTGGTTGCAGCTTTTGCGGCCTACGCGTTGGCGTGGATGGAATTTCCGGGTCGGGCGCTCCTGATAGCCGTGGTGGTTGGCCTGCTGGTCGTGCCATTGCAACTGGCGCTTATTCCGCTGCTGCAGTTGCACAACAATATCGGCATTGGCAAAGGTTATCTTGGTGTGTGGCTTGCGCACACCGGATTTGGCTTGCCACTCGCCATCTATCTGCTTCGCAACTATATGGTCGGCTTGCCGCGCGATATCATCGAGAATGCGCGCGTGGACGGCGCAACGGATTTCCAGATTTTCACGCGTATCATTCTGCCACTATCGTTCCCCGCATTGGCATCATTTGCCATCCTGCAGTTCCTTTGGACATGGAATGACCTTCTTGTGGCAAAAGTGTTCCTGATCGACTCGACCGGTTCAACCACGGTTATGACCAACCAGATCGTGGAGCTGCTCGGCACACGTGGCGGTAACTGGGAAATTCTGGCGACCGCGGCCTTTATCTCGATCGTCGCGCCGCTGGCCGTCTTTTTCGCCATGCAAAGATATCTCGTACGGGGCTTGTTGGCAGGCTCCGTTAAATAGGAAAGCAAACAGTCATGAATGTCGTTTTCGACACACCGGCCAGCCAGTCTCCTGGGCTGACGACAGCTGATCACAAGGATCGCGATTGGTGGCGCGGTGCCGTTATTTACCAGATTTATCCTCGCTCCTATCAGGACAGCAATGGCGATGGTGTTGGCGATTTGCGGGGCATCACCATGCGATTGCCTTACATCGCTGACCTCGGTGCCGATGCCATTTGGATTTCACCTTTTTTCAAATCGCCAATGCTCGATTTTGGCTACGATGTTTCCGACTACCGAGCCGTCGATCCGATGTTCGGAACCCTAGCCGACTTTGATGCCATGATCGCCGAAGCCCATAGGTTGGGCCTGAAGGTGATGATTGACCAAGTCATCTCTCACACCTCGGACCAACACCATTGGTTCCGCCATTCGCGGGAAGATAAAACCAACCGTTATGCGGACTGGTATGTATGGGCGGACGCCAAGGAAGATGGCACGCCACCCAACAATTGGCTGTCCATCTTTGGCGGTTCGGCCTGGGAGTGGGATACACGCCGTGAGCAGTATTATCTCCATAACTTTTTAAAGTCGCAGCCTGATCTGAACTTCCATAACCCCGCCGTGCAGGAACAATTGCTCGATGAGGTGCGTTTCTGGCTGGATCGTGGGGTCGACGGCTTCCGTTTGGATACGGTGAATTTCTACTTCCATTCGCTAGGGTTGGAAGACAATCCGCCTCTGACAGCCGAGCAGCGAAATGCTTCCATTGCACCGTCGGTAAACCCATACAATTATCAGAACCACCTTTATTCAAAGAGCCAGCCGGAAAATGTTGGTTTTCTGAAACGATTTCGCGCGCTATTGGACGAGTATGGCGCTGCTGCTGTCGGCGAGGTGGGCGATGCACAAAAGGGCCTTGATCTGGTTGCGGAATACACATCCGGCGAAGATCGCCTCCAAATGTGCTACTCTTTTGATTTCCTGGATTCGACCAGACTGAGCGCCAACCGCGTGCGTGACGTGGTCTCCGAGTTTGAAAAAGCCGCGCCGGATGGCTGGTCCTGTTGGGCCTTTTCCAATCATGACGTGGTGCGCCATGCGAGCCGCTGGGCCGACGTGGTAAGGGACCGGGAAGGCTTCTTGAAAATGACGGCAACCGTCATTCTAGCGCTGCGCGGTTCGGTATGCATCTATCAGGGCGAGGAGCTTGGCCTGACAGAGGCCGTGCTCGACTATGAGGATCTCCAGGATCCTTATGGCATACAATTTTGGCCGGTCTTCAAAGGGCGTGACGGTTGTCGCACGCCAATGGTTTGGACGCACAATGAACCCAATGGCGGGTTCAGCATGGCCGAAAAATCCTGGTTGCCAGTGCCACCAGAACACATGACATCAGCGGTGAATATTCAAGAAGGGCGCGAGGGTTCGCTTCTGTCCCACTACAAGGCGATGTTGGCATTCCGGCGTGACAATCCGATCATGGCAAAAGGCGCCATTGTCTTCATTGGAAGCGATGATGCGATCCTGCAGTTTGAACGCGGCGAGGGTGACGATGCGATGCTGATTGTTATCAATACCGCAGAGCGCGATGTGGTGGCCGAAGTGCCGGCAAACATCATGGCGGCAAACGGGTCTCCTTATGCGGCAACAAAGCCGCAAAATGGGAAAATTGCGCTAGGGCCTTACCAGGCCTGGTTCGGGAAAAAGGCGTAGCCGTATCGCCAACAGCGGCAGTACGGGCAAGGGAGGAAAACATGGCTGACTTGAAACTGACCAAAGTCGTCAAGGCCTACGGCGAAGTCGAGATATTGCACGGCATTGATCTCGATATCACAGCCGGTGAGTTCATCGTCTTTGTCGGACCTTCGGGTTGCGGAAAGTCGACCCTCCTGCGCACAATTGCGGGGTTGGAGAGCATCACCGACGGTACGCTCGAAATCGACAGTATGGTCGTCAATAATGTGCCGCCATCCCAACGCGGTATTGCGATGGTATTTCAGTCCTACGCACTTTATCCGCATATGACTGTTTACGACAATATGGCCTTTGGCATGCGCCTTGCCAAAACACCGCCGAGCGAGATTGACGAGCGCGTGAAGAACGCCGCGCAAATCCTGCAACTGGACCAATATCTGGATCGCTTACCCAAGGCGCTCTCCGGTGGCCAACGTCAGAGGGTAGCCATTGGCCGCGCCATCTGTCGCCAGCCCAAGGTCTTCTTGTTTGATGAGCCACTGTCAAATCTTGATGCAGCGCTGCGTGTTGCGACGCGCATCGAGATTGCCAAACTGTCCGAAAGCATGCCGGACACAACGATGATCTACGTGACGCACGATCAGGTCGAGGCTATGACACTGGCCGACCGTATTGTGGTGCTGCGCGCCGGGTATGTGGAGCAGGTCGGTTCACCGATGCAGCTCTACTACCGTCCAGCCAATCTTTTCGTCGCGCAGTTTATCGGATCACCTGCGATGAACATATTGGATGCGACGGTAACCTCCGCCAGCGCAAAGGGTATTTCGGTAGATGTTGTTTCGGGAGGCAAATGCAAAGTGCCGTTTGCAGGCGCTACCTCGCTAAAGGGCAATGCTGTGAAACTAGGCGCGCGACCGGAGGATTTGGTCGTTACAACGAGTACCAAGGAAGCCATTATAACCGGTATTGTCGATATCGTGGAGGCACTGGGCGAAGTAACGCTCGTTTACATCTCCGTTGACGGTTACGAGGAGCCCGTGCTGGCCAAGTTGCCCGGCTACCACCAAATGGAACGCGGGAGCAAAATCAGCTTGAGCGCGCAGCCCGAAGCGTTACACTTGTTTGATGCGGACGGCAGTTCCATGCGGCCCGATTGAACGGCTGCTCTTGTCCTAGTGATTGTCCCGCGGCAGACCCTTCGTCTGCACGATACGCTGGTGTTTGACCGCAGGCTTCAACACCATGCCCTCATCAAATTCGTCCACCACACCGCGCTGAATTTCTTGCCACGGCGTCTGGGCTTCGGGAAAATCAAAGCCGCCAACTTCTTTCAAAACGTGAGCGCGGGCTTGCCACTCAGCTTCGGCCACAAGGGCGTTGACCGAGCCCGCTTTCAAGTCGACTTCGATCTTGTCGCCAGTTTTAAGCAGCGCAAGACCGCCGCCATGGGCGGCCTCGGGTGACGCATTTAGGATTGAAGGTGAGCCTGAGGTGCCCGATTGCCGCCCGTCTCCGATGCATGGAAGCGATGTAATACCCTGTCTGATGAGGTAGGCGGGTGGCTGCATATTGGTCACTTCCGCACCGCCGGGATACCCGACCGGACCTGCGCCACGCATCACCAGGATACAATGTGCATCGATATCCTCTGCCGGATCATCGATGCGGTCATGATAGTCCTCCGGTCCGTCAAAAACGACGGCGCGGCCGACAAAGGCTTCTGGATTGTCCGGGTCCGACAAATAGCGCTCTCGGAATTCATCCGAGATCACGGAGGTTTTCATGATCGCGGAACGGAACAGATTGCCTTTCAAATTGAGGAAACCGGCATGCTCGACCATCACATTGTCCAGCGCCCTGATGACATTGGCATTGGACACTTCAGCGCCGGAACAGTTCTGCGCAATCGTTTTCCCATTGGATGTCAGCGCATCGGGGTGTGGTAAAAGGTCGGCATCCAATAGCCTTTTGATCACTGCCGGAACACCGCCGGCGCGATGGTAGTCCTCACCCAGATATGTGCCGGCGGGCTGGAGATTGACCAACAACGGAATCTTGTGACCGAGCGCTTGCCAATCATCGTTGGTTAGTTCAACGCCCAAATGACGCGCGACGGCGTTCAAGTGGATCGGTGCATTCGTGGAACCGCCAATCGCCGAGTTAACGACAATGGCGTTTTCGAACGCCTCACGGGTCATAATGTCGGACGGCTTTCGATCAGCTGTTACCATCTCAACGATTTGACGGCCGGTCTCATAGGCCATTTGCCCTCGTTCGCGGTAAGGGGCGGGGATTGCCGCAGCGCCCGGTAGTTGCATGCCCAAGGCCTCAGCGAGCGAGTTCATCGTGGTCGCCGTTCCCATCGTGTTGCAATAACCGACAGATGGCGCTGAGTTGGACACTGCTTGCATGAATTGTTCGTAATCGATTTCACCGGCAGACAGTTTTTGCCGCATCTTCCACACAATGGTGCCGGAACCCGCGCGCTCCCCGTCATGCCATCCGTTGAGCATCGGACCCACAGAAAGAGCAATCGCCGGAATGTTGACAGTCGCTGCCGCCATCAACAGGGCAGGTGGTGTTTTATCGCAACCGATGGTGAGCACCGCCCCGTCTAGCGGATAGCCGTAAAGAACCTCGACACAGGTCAGATACTGCAGGTTCCGGTCAAGTGCCGCGGTGGGCCGTTTGCCGGTTTCCTGTATCGGGTGGACCGGAAACTCGATGGGAATGCCGCCGCTTGCAATAATGCCGTCGCGCACCCTTTTTGCCAACTCAACATGATGACGGTTGCAGGGCGACAAGTCCGACCCGGTCTGGGCGATCCCGATGATCGGTTTCCCCGATTGCAATTCGTCACGCGTGATGCCGTAGTTCAAATACCGCTCCAGATAGAGCGCGGTCATGCCGGGGTTGCCCGGATTGTCAAACCAGGCCTGGCTTCGAAGCTTGAAAGTGCGATTGGATGCCATAATCTTCTCCCTCGCCCGGTTTAGCGGGACATTGAAACTGTTCAAGCAATTTTGCGCATTTGGCTCGCCCATTGACATTGCACTGCAAAAAGAAGAGATGAGGGGACTTGTTTCGGCTGACGCGTGATCAGCACCTCGCCCAAGAAGCGCCTGTAAAAAAAGCGCTGGCGAATTCAAGCCATCTTATCCAATCCCATTTCACGCGGGGGTTTAACGCGTGAAACCGCCTGACGTCGAAAAGCGACGATCGGGCCGTTGTGATTTATTTTATGAAAGATACGAACTTGACGACATTTGAAATGCTGGGCCTGACCCAGTCGCTGCTCCAGACTTTGCGTAATCTGGAGTTCACCACGCCGACACCCATACAGGAGCAGGCCATCCCGCTTTTGTTGGAGGGGCGTGACGTAATGGGCTTGGCGCAGACCGGCACCGGTAAAACCGGTGCATTCGGATTACCGCTGATTGATCGGCTGCAGCGCGAGCCAATGCTTGCGGCGCCGGGCAGCGTGAGCGCGCTTATCCTTGCGCCAACGCGTGAGCTCGCCGCACAGATAGCCAACAGCCTGAAGCTCTTTTCGAAGCGGTCACCTTTGAAAATTGGGCTGATTGTTGGTGGCCAGTCGATCAATGCGCAGGCACACAGATTGGCGAAAGGCACTGACATTTTGATTGCAACACCTGGCCGTCTGATAGACCACGTCAAGCGCAATTCGGTTTCGCTGGATCAAGTGAAGTATCTGGTGCTCGATGAAGCTGACCAAATGCTCGACTTGGGTTTTATCCACGATCTGCGGCGTATCGCCAAAATTGTGCCCGACGAGCGCCAAACCCTCATGTTCTCGGCTACTATGCCCAAGTTGATGTCGGATCTGTCGAAGGCATTCCTGACGGATCCGGCGCGCGTTGATGTTGCACCACCCGGACGGGCGGCAGACAAGATCAAGCAGTCGCTGTGCCTGGTAGAGCGTCGCGACAAGCCAGCAGCACTGCGCCGTTTCTTGCTGAGCCTTCATGAGCCGCACGCAATCGTTTTCGCACGCACCAAGCATGGCGCTGACAAACTGCAACGCAGCTTGGAAAAGGCGGGCATTGCCAGCGCCGCCATCCATGGCAACAAGAGCCAGGGCCAGCGCAATCGCGCGCTGGACGCGTTCAAGAAAAGCGAAATTCGCGTGTTGGTCGCCACGGACGTGGCAGCACGGGGCATCGACATTCCAGGCGTCACGCACGTGATCAACTATGACCTACCGGAAGTGGCCGACGTTTATGTGCACCGAATTGGCCGTACGGCCCGTGCCGGTGCCGATGGCGCTGCCATGGCCTTTTGCGCGCCTGACGAAAGCAAGCTTCTCCATGCCATCCAAAAGCTTCTGGGTATGAAGATCGATAAGGTCGGACTGCCAACTGAAAGCGAAACGACTGCCAATACAGACTGGTTTGCTGACAATCGCCCTGCACAGCCCAAAGCAAAACTCCAAGGCAAAAAATCCGTTGGCGATGACAATGGTAAGCCAAAGCGACGCCGCCCCCATCGCAAAGGCCCCAATGCCAACAGGGACGGTCAGCCCGAGCGCCCGGCAAATGACCGACCCAAAAGGTCAAAGCCCCGTAAAGCCATGCGCGGGCGAACGCCTTCCCGACCCAAGGCCGCAGCCTAGTGACTGCTTCCGGCTGTGCGGTTCAAGACTTGCCGTCTGGCCCGGGCTCCTTCACGGTTTGGCTGCAGACCAATCCCGCCGACGAATTTTTTGTGGTCACAAGGAAAAGGGGTCTTCGCAAGACCGTTGCGCGGTCGCAGCAGTATTTGGATGATACTAAGCGCTGTTAGTCGCGTAGCTCATGGATATGTTTGACGAGGCCAGCGGTCGACGCATCGCGCGTGTCGGCTGGCTCCACACCCTGGATGACTGGAAGAAGGCCCGTAGCCAGTTCCTTGCCCAGTTCCACACCCCATTGGTCGAATGCGTTGATGCCAAACAGTTGTGCTTCCACAAAAACGCGATGCTCATAGAGCGCGATCAATCGCCCAAGTGTGTACGGGTCCATCTTGTCGTATATGATGGTGACCGACGGCCGGTTGCCGCTAAAAACGCGGTGCGGGGCGATGTCATCTGCCTTTTCTTCGTCCATGCCTTTAGCCAACAATTGCGCCTTGGCTTCCTGAAGCGTCCGCCCTTTCATCAACGCTTCGGACTGTGCAAGGCAATTGGCTAGCAGAAGTTCGTGATGAATTTTATGGGCCTCGTCTTCGTGGGCATGTGCCGCAACGAGAAACTCGACCGGGATCACATCGGTGCCCTGGTGCAGCAGCTGGAAAAAGGCGTGTTGACCATTTGTACCCGGCTCACCCCAAACAGTAGGCCCCGTTACGGCAACTTGCTGACCGTCGATGGTCACGCCTTTGCCGTTCGATTCCATGTCGAGCTGTTGTAGATAGGCTGGGAAGCGCGCCAGCCGCTGATCATAGGGAATGATCGCGCGAGATGCATGCCCGCAGATGACGCGATGCCACCAGCCAATGAGACCTAGCATCACTGGGATATTTTCAGAAAGCGGCGCTTCTTGAAAATGGCTGTCGACCGCATGCGCTCCGTCCAAAAACCGGATAAAATCGTTCGGCCCAACTGCCAGCATGATCGGGAGTCCGATTGCGCCCCAGAGCGAGTAGCGGCCACCCACCCAGTCCCAGAATCCGAAGACGCGCGCGTCATCAATCCCGAAATCGGCAACCTTGTCGAGCGCTGTGGAAACGGCGCAAAATTGCGCATTGACAGCATCTTCTCCCAGTTTTTCGACCAACCAGGAACGTGCAGTTTTTGCATTGGTCATCGTCTCGATCGTTGTGAAGGTCTTTGAGGCGACGACGAACAGGGTTGTGTCGGCCTCAAGAGCATTGAGCGTATCGGCAATGTCGGCGCCGTCCACATTGGAAACAAAGTGGCAGCGCGGGCCGTCATGATAAGGTGCCAGAGCGCGAACTGCCATTGCGGGGCCAAGGTCTGAACCGCCAATGCCGATGTTCACAATGTCGGTGAATGGTTTGCCGGTGGAACCAGGCAAACTGCCGTCACGCACCGCTTCGCAAAAGGTAGACATGCGCGACAACACATCCTTGACGTCCGGCATCACATCCGCACCGTCAACCGTCACTGCTTTATTGGACCGATTGCGCAGCGCTGTATGGAGAACGGCCCTGTCTTCCGTAATGTTGATTTTCTCGCCAGCAAACATGGCATCGCGCCTGGCTTCCAGATCCGCCGCCCTGGCTGCCTCAATCAGCAATTCAATAGTCTGCTTGGTTACCAAGCACTTTGACCAGTCGAGCAGCAGGTTATCTGCAAAAAGGCTATGGTTGGCAAAGCGGGCTGGGTCTGCAGAAAATGCCGCCCGCATGTCCTTTGGCGCATCGTTTTCTCGATGATTAGCCAGCTTCGCGATCAGACTATTGGGAACAGCCACTTGTCTCTCCTTGGAAGGGTTCGCCCAAGCGGCTTATCGGTCAGGCGCGCGACAACAGCAAGCCCCCGAAAACCATTGCGATACCGGCCACACGTTGCCATGTGATGGCCTGTACCGGAATGCCAAACGCGCCGATTGAGTCCAGTATCAAACCTGCCGTCAACTGACCCAGAACGGTGGCAGAAGCGATAGTAATGACACCCACGCGCGGCGCGGCCCAAAGGATTGCAAAGACATAATAGGCACCCAGAAGACCGCCGCTCCATGCCCACCATGGCACGCTTGCAATCGCCTCACCGGAAGGCAGGCCCTTACGGACCAACATGATCACAATCAAGAGAATAAAGCCCACACCAAAGGAAATGGTAGCCGCCGCAACCGGGTCATCAACGGTGCGACCGAGGCTGGCGTTGATAGGCCCCTGCATGGCCAGCAGCATGCCGCCGATCATGACAACGATGATGGTAATGAAGGTGGCTGAGCTCATTAAAAAACCTCTGACAGAAGAGCAATTGTCTGCCAGAGGTTGTGCGTTTTTGCCAGTCGCGGATTAGCGCAATTCGCGCCGCAGGATTTTACCCACATTCGTTTTAGGCAACTCGTCGCGGAATTCGATGAATTTCGGGCGCTTGTAGTTGGTCAATCCTTCCGCGCAATGGGCCTTGATCATGTCTTCAGTGATGGAATCATCGGTGCGTACAACGAAGAGCTTGACGATCTCACCTGAATGCTCATCGGGCACACCGATGGCGGCGGCCTCGACCACACCCTCACAGCCGACTGCAACTTCCTCAACTTCATTGGGATAGACGTTAAAGCCCGAG
The DNA here is from genome assembly GCA_039822005.1 of Pseudomonadota bacterium. Lineage (GTDB taxonomy): Bacteria > Pseudomonadota > Alphaproteobacteria > Rhizobiales > Rhizobiaceae > JBCBDX01. The sequence goes on from JBCBMZ010000001.1 coordinate 469,404, forward strand.
ACAAGGATCATGTCCTTCTTGCGGTCAACGATTTTGACGTAGCCGCCTTTATCCATGAAGCCCATGTCGCCGGAGCGGAAATAACCATCATCGGTCATCACTTTGGCGGTTTCGTCCGGTCGGTTCCAGTAGCCCGCCATAACCTGAGGGCCTCTAATACAGATCTCGCCTACCTCACCAAGAGGCAATTCAACACCGTCGTCATCCCTGATAGATACATCGGTAGATGGGATCGGTAAGCCAATTGTACCAGTGAACTCATCACCATCAAATCGGTTGCCGGTCGCAACAGGCGATGTTTCAGAAAGACCATAGCCTTCAAAAATTGGAACGCCGGTCAATTCTTTCCAACGCTCGGCCACCGGTCCTTGAACGGCCATGCCGCCACCAAATGTCATGCGCAATTCGGAAAAGTCGAGCTTGCGGAAATCCTCATTGTTCATGAGAGCGACAAACAAGGTGTTGAGCCCCGGGAAGAAGTGGAAGGGGCCCTTCTCCAACTCTTTGACAAATGCAGGAATGTCACGCGGGTTTGGGATCAACATATTATGTCCGCCCACTTCCATGCCCATAAACGCGTTCACCGTCAGCGCAAAAATATGGTAGAGCGGTAGCGCACACACAAAGTTGAGTTCGGTCGGCTTGCCTTTGGCCCGGTAGCCAACTTCCAGCCAAACTTTGGACTGAGCTATATTGGACAATATGTTGCTATGTGTGAGCGTTGCGCCTTTGGAAACACCGGTCGTGCCGCCCGTATATTGAAGGAACGCGACATCTTCCAATCCGGCTTCATGGGCCGTGTAAGCGCCGCCACTGAGCGTTGACTTGAATTTGATGTGGTTTGGCAGGTTCCAGGCAGGAACCATCTTTTTCACGCGGCGCACGACGAGGTTAACAATGTGGCCTTTCAAGCCCATCATATCACCCATGGCCGTGACGATCATGTGTTGAACGCTTGTTTTACCGGCCAATTCTTCAAGTGTATGGGCAAAGTTCTCCAGGATCACGATTGCCTTGGCACCACTATCGTTCAGTTGGTGTTCCAGTTCGCGGGCGGTGTAAAGCGGGTTGACGTTCACAACGGTCAAACCAGCGCGCAACACACCGGCCATCGCCACCGGATACTGCAAAACATTAGGCATCATCAGCGCGACGCGGTCACCCTTTTGCAGGCCAAGGCCATGCAAATGCGCGGCGAATGCGGCTGATGCGGTGTCAAGCTCGCTGTATGTGATCGCCTTGCCCATGCAAGAAAACGCCGTGCGTGAACCATATTTTTGGAAACAAGATTCTAAAAACTCGCCGAGATTGGCGTGCTCAAGCGGCCCTATGTCGGCGGGCACACCTTCCGGATAGCTTTGAAGCCACGGTTTGGACGCGGCCACTGATGGTTTTGCCTTCGCGGCACTGGCTGTTGCCATGGTTATTCCTCCCGATAGCGTTCAGTGCCTTGATCCCGGTCAAGGGTGCGCCTGTCCGCGTTGTCGCACCAACTCCCATAGTGCGTTATACGATAGTCATAGGCGGTATTCAGGGCCAAGACAAGGCGATGACTTTAACGTAAACGTAAAAATTATTGAAACAGTATGAAATCCGTTTGAGTAAGGGCCAGAAGTCAGTTCGCCCTACATGTTCAGCAAAGACTGTCCGGTATCGAAACTCCGTCTGACGAACGCACCGGCTCCCTTCGATATGTCATCCAATGAGAGAATTTCTGTGCCGGTCGCAACGGACCCGACAAACCCTTCGGTGTGCCAATGTCCGGGCGTAATCGGTTCTGGCAGCTTTTCCGGCGCGACCGTGGGCCACGGGTTCACATAGAAATACGGTTCGTCATAGCTGCTGTCCCCCGGTGAAAGGCCTGCGCCAATGCCGCGCGCTTCTTCGGCGTCGCCTTCTTCGAGGCTCACATAGGTGGCGATATCAAAGTGATGCGGCCAGCAGCGCACTTCACCTGGGCCGGGCTTGATGGCAGACATGTCCGAAGCAAGTTGGGTCAGCGCATAAGCCGCCAGATCGTACCAAGCAGCCAATGCCTCAAGACCATCTACCGTTTCAAAGGTTTCAAGCGTGGTGACCTCCGACGGCAAATCGTAGGTGGCTACTACCGCGCTGGCGGGCTTCAAACCGTTCGCTGCCAGTTTTTCATCCAGCCAAGAAAGCGCCGCGGCTATTTTGATACCGCCAAGCCCCAATTTTTCAACGCCAATCTTCAAAACGAAGGGCGAAAGACCCAGCACAATGACCACGTCAGCCGCATTGAGCGGGCGGGTCTGGAAAGAACCGGATGCCACATCCCAGCCGAGGTTGCTGTGTTCGTCCCCGGGCAAAGGGTCGTTGTTGGCGGCCGCCGCGCGATAAAGCAGTTGAGATGCGGCGTGAGCCATCGCCCGCGCTGATCCCAATTGTGTCGGATTCCCAAGGCGTTCTTTGTTCATCGAAAAAGCTCCTAAACCAGTTCGGCATCCGTCATGATTTCAACGAGGGCAGGGCCGTCCACCGCCAGCGCATCAGCAAGCGCTTGTTCGACGTCAGAACCCTTAGTGACTTTTGAACCATGCGCGCCGCACAGCCGCGCAAAAGCCGAAAACGACGGATTGACCAACGAAGTTTCCCAAACCGGCCATTCGCCGGAGCGCTGCTCCTTGGAAATCTTGCCGAGTTCGTCATTGTGCAGCAGCACATGGGTGATATTCATGCCGTACTTCACCGCTGTCGTCAGCTCCATCGCATACTGGCCAAAGCCGCCATCGCCAGAGATGGAGATAACCTTTCGCCCTTTGAATTCCTCAAAGTCTTGCGTGGCAGCCCATGCGCCCATGGCGGCAGGTAGGCCAAACCCGATTGAGCCCAGATAGCCGGACATCATCACGCGCTGGCCTTTGGTTTCAAAGTAACGGCCAAAGGAATAGGTGTTGTTGCCCACATCCACCGTGATCAAGGCATCAGCGGGTGCCACGCGAGACAGCGCTTCGAAGATCGCGACCGAGTGAACGCCATTGTCGCCTTCCTCTCCCAACCGGCTTGCCTTTTCCGCGCGCCAGATCTTCCACCGCTCAGCCAGCTCACTGATCTGGTCTGCAGCATCCGGGTTCCGCGTTGCAGCGCCAGATACCGCAGCACAGAACGCGCCAAGTTCACTCCAGATTGGCAACGACACCGGGTGGAACTTGCCCAATTGCATCTGCTCGAAATCCACCTGGATGGTGGGCTTTGTCGGGTTGATCCCGGTATGATTGGAGAAGGACGCGCCGAGCACTATTTGCAGGTCGCATTCATTCATGAACCAGCTGGCAATCGGTGTGCCGGATCGGCCCAATACACCACCGGCGTTGGGATGGCTGTCCGCGATAAGGCCTTTGCCCTTGAATGTGGTCACAACCGGCGCCCCGATCTTTTCGGCAAGCGAGACAATACCATCCCGTGCCTCCCATGCGCCATGGCCCATGATGATGATCGGGCGCTTGGATTGCTTGATCAGGTCAATCGCTTTTTCCAATTCATTGTCGGCGGGTTTGACGACCGGCACACTGATACGGCCTGCTGGCGAACCTGCTTTGGCGTCACTTGGCTGGGTTTGAACATCGTCTGGGAAAATCAGATTGGCAACATCGCGCTCCACGAGCGCAGTTTTGATGGCGAGCGACGCCAACTCTGCGTGGTTCGAGGTCGACAGAACAGGTTGGGAAAAGCGGCTCACCGCTTCAAATGCTGATTTCAGATCGATGTCTTGAAACGCACCGGGGCCGAATACTTGGGTCTGCACCTGACCGGTGAGTGCCAGCACCGGCGCGCGGTCCACTTTGGCGTCCCACATGCCCGTGAGCAAATTGGTGGCACCGGGTCCCGCAATCGTGAGGCACGCTGCCGGGTTGCCCGTCAGTTTGCCATAGGCGGAGGCTGCAAAAGCAGCTGCGCCTTCATGGCGAATGCCCACATAGGCCATGTTGCCGATGGCAGTCTGGCGACGGATGGCATCGGCGAGACCAAGGTTTGAATGCCCAACCATGCCGAACACGCGTTTGACGCCCCAATTGACCATGGTTTCAGCCATCGCGTCAGTAACCGTGCGCGTGTGGTCCGGCTCAGTTTCCACCCCGATGAAAACCTCGCCATCGCGCACATCTACTGGATAAGTCGTCTGGCCGCTGTCTTCGTGGCCGCCGGGGGGAGCGCCTGTGAGCGGATCAAAGTCCCAACCGTGCCACGGGCAACGGATCCAGCATTTGTCTTCGATGCCGCGCTCGATCGAACCTTCGCCCAGCGGGCCGCCTTGGTGAGGACAGTGATTGTCCATGGCGGCCCATTGGCCGTCAAAATGCGAAAGGCAAATATAGAGGTTGCGCGCCGATACGGTTTTTACGCGTCCCTCAGGCAGGTCGGCGGGCCCGACGCTGATCCAATCCAAATCGCTCATGCCATACCCCCATAGGTGACGCCCGAAAGATCAGCCATCTCACGCTTCCACGTCGTTAGATCATTTTGGTTGAATTTTGACAGATGATCGTGGCCGCACGCGCGGGCCATGATCTGCATGAGTTCAACGCTGGCTTCAAAGAAGTTCGCGAGCCGCTCAGCAGATTTTTCCACCACGATACGGCTGACCAGATGCGGCTTTTGCGTCGCGATGCCGACTGGGCAATTGTTGGTGTGGCAGGCGCGCATGGCAATGCAGCCGATCGCCTGCATGGCCGCATTCGATACTGCAATGGCATCAGCGCCCAACGCCATGGCCTTGATGAAGTCGGCGGGTTTGCGCAGCCCACCCGTGATCACAAGCGTCACATCAGGCCGTGTGGCATCCAGATGGTAACGTGCCCGCGCCAGTGCCGGGATGGTGGGCACCGAGATGTTGTCTCGAAACAGAAGCGGTGCCGCGCCGGTGCCGCCGCCACGACCATCAAGGATGATGTAGTCGACGCCCACTTCCAAGGCCGCATCAATGTCTTTTTCGATATGTTGCGCTGAAAGCTTGTAACCAATGGGGATGCCACCCGTACGGTCACGCACTTCATCAGCAAATTCTTTAACCTGTGCCGGTTCTGTCCAGTCGGGAAAGCGTGGCGGCGAAATGGCGTCTTCGCCTTCGGGAATGCCGCGTACCTCTGCGATCTTGCCGGTGTTCTTGTGTCCGGGCAAATGGCCGCCGGTGCCGGTTTTGGCGCCCTGGCCCCCTTTGAAATGAAAGGCTTGGACATTGGTCAGCTTGTCCCAGTCAAATCCAAACCTGGCGGAGGCCAGCTCATAGAAATAGCGTGAGTTTGCCTCTTGCTCTTCCGGCAGCATACCGCCTTCACCTGAGCAGATACCCGTACCTGCGATCTGGGCACCGCGTGCCATCGCAATTTTGGCCGGTTCTGAAAGCGCGCCAAAAGACATGTCCGATACAAACAGCGGGATGTCGAGATGCAGCGGCTTTTGCGCATTCGGTCCAATAACAACATCGGTCGCGACTGGTTCATCTTCCAGGAGCGGGGCCTTGTGCAACTGCGCGGTCAACAATTGCAGATCGTCCCATTTGGGCAACTCGTCGCGCGGCACGCCCATGGACCCCATGATGCCATGGTGTCCGGTCTTGGACAGGCCGTTGCTGGCATATTGCTGTATTACCCCGTTGTTGGGCTCTTCCGCCGTGCCATGTGATGTGTCGGCATAAAGGCCGAGGTACGCATCGCGATCAAACGGTTGCGGATTGTCCGCGGCCCAAGCGGCGATTTCATCCTCATCCACCAAGATGTTATCGCCCTCGATCCAGCTTGAGAATTTCGGAAGTTTTTCCTCATTGGCATATTCGGAAACACCGGTATCAAGCCGGTAATCCCAATCATGAACCCCGCAAATCAGATTGCGCCCGCGCACAAAGCCGTCCGCCATCAGCGCACCGCGGTGAAGGCAACGACCATAAAACACCGAGACCTCATCGTCGAACCGGACAACGACCAGATCAACCTCGGCGACGAGCGCATATTGCGGTTTTCGGTCCCGTAGTTCGCCATAGTTCGTAACAACAATCTTGTTCATGGTTCCTCCGGTTTGGTACCGCCCATACGTGCGCGCATGATTACTGTTGAGTGTTCAACGGGTTCCATTTCAGCAACGTCCCCCATACGCTCAACCGCCCGGGCGTAGAGTTTTGCACCGGGCGCTGCCGTCAAGCCATGTAGAAGCGCGCTGATCCACACCGCGTTGACGGCGATGAAGAGGATCTCTTCACCGAGCGTGTGATCGAGCTGGTCGACAACCAGTAGAGCAAAAAGCGCGGTTGCCAAGCCGCGGGGGCCAAACCAGCCGAAGAAAAAGCGCGTTGCCGGAGCAGCGTCGGTTCCCATCAATGAGAGCCAGATGGCAAGAGGCCGCACGATAAAAAGGCTCGCCAATATCAGCGCCAAGGTGGCAGGTGTCAAATGCATGATCGCTTCGGGCACGAGCGTCGCACCAAGCAGAAAGAAAGCGGCCCACGACAAGAACTGGCCTTCACTTTCTGTGAACTCGTAAACGAATGCACACTGTCCTCGCACGATGGCACCAAACCCTATTCCCGCAGCGAACGCGGCGATGAACCCGTTGCCACCAATCACGAGGGCAGCCAGATAAGCGCTTATGGCCAAAGCGATCGCTCCAATACCTTCATAGATGTCTGCGGTCGCGTTAGTGCGCTTTGCCCACAATAGTGTGACGGCGCCGAGCGTACCAATCGCCGCGCCGGCGAGCGGGCCGAGCGTGATTTGCTTGAGACCAAACACCAACCATCCTTCCTGCGGGGCACTGGCTGCAGGCGCCGCGAACGCGGCCATCAAGAGCACCAGTGGCAACGCTAAGCCATCATTGAGACCGCTTTCCACGGTGATGGCGCGGACTGATCTTTCCGGTACGTTCTTGTTGGAAACGACGGGTTGACCCAGCGCTGCGTCGGTCGGCACCAGAATAGCCGCAACCAGCGCAACTGCTGCCAACGGCCAACCGGGTAGAAGAAGCCAGCCAAAAGCGGTGCCGATCAGAAAGCCGAGTGGCAATCCAATAGCGAGCATCCGTGTTGGCCACACGTTGCGTTTCAAAAGCGCGCGTTGGTCGATTTGTGCTGCGTCAAGAAAAAGCAGGATGATCAGCGTGATTTCGGCAACCAGATGCAAAGTGGCTTCTGTTCCAGTCGGCGGCAACATGCCACTACGTTCAATGAGAAAACCAAAGCCGAGAAAAAGCATCGGTGCGGTGATGATGCTGGAAGAGAGTCGATTGGCGACCATGCAGTAAGCGAGCAAAAACCCGGCGATAGTCAAGTATCCAACCAAGTCTTACCGCTCCCCAATCAGACGCCAGCCGCACTGGTGATGGCAATAGGGACTCGAACCTTTTATTTCGTCAAGCACGGACATAGCTTTGGACGGCATCAAACGTGCCGTTCTCGCTGATACTATTGTACGCGGCGGCAACAGCATCACGAAATTGCGGATTGTCCGCTAGCTCACGCGAAAAGACTTCTTCGATGTTGAGCAGTGCTGAGACCTTATCGATTGATGCGTCGCTGATCTGCTTGAGACGATCGGCAAGGGGATCACGCACATCGATGGGCTCTCCATTTTCATCAGCACCGCCCACATATCGCATCCAGGCAGCAACAGCGAGAACAAGGCCACGCGGGATTGTTCCATTCGCCAGATTGTCGGAAATGGTTCCCAAAATGCGCTGTGGCAATTTTTGGCTCCCATCCATGGCGATTTGCCAAGTGAGGTGGCGGATGGTCGGATCGCGATACCGCTCGAGCAAGCGGGCGCAATAGGAATCTAGGTCCTCGCCATCCGGTGGCTGCAAAGTTGGCATGATTTCTTCGCGCCAGAGCTTTTCGCAAAGTGCAGCAAAGTCGGGATTGGCAACACAATCGGCGATCGTTTCGAAACCAGCCAGATAGCCGAGATAAGCAAGCGTTGAGTGGGTTCCGTTCAAGCAGCGCAGTTTCATGGTTTCATGTGCTGCGACCGAATCAACCATCTGCGCGCCGACACTTTCCCATTCCGGTCGCCCGTCAACAAAGTCATCTTCAATGACCCATTGCCTGAAAGCTTCATGGACAACGCATGCCGGGTCATAGTAACCGGCCTCAGCCTCCAGCCGGGCAATGTCTTCTGTCGTCGTCGCCGGCGTTATGCGGTCTACCATCGTCGCCGGAAACGTTGCATTCTCTTCTATCCAGTCGGACAAATCTGCGCTGATCAGGCGGGCAAACTCCAGAACCACGCTGCGCGCTAATTTCCCGTTGGACGGAAGATTGTCGCACGAAAGAACTGTAAAACTGGAAAGGCCGGCATCCTTGCGCCTGGACAACGCAGCCACGATGAATCCGACTGCTGATTTGGGCGTATCGAGATGTGCAAGGTCATGCTGAATATCCGGATGGTTCAGGTTCAGCCGCCCGGTTGCCGGTTCATGGCAATAGCCTTTTTCGGTGATGGTCATTGACACGATCTTTACCGCGGGATCTGCCATGGCCTTGACGATTGAAAGGGGATTTTCCGGCGCTGCCCTCACATCGACAATCGCCCCGATGATGTCGTGCCGGCTACCCGATTGGGACCGTGTAACGGACGTATACATATACCCCTGCGGCAGCAATTGATCCCGGGCTTTGGTGCTCTTCAGGCTAACGGCAAGAATGCCCCAATCCCCGCCAGCAAGAGCCATCGCCTCATGCGTGTACACCGCATTGAAGGCGCGAAAAAATGCGCCCGGCCCGATGTGGATAATACCGACCTTCGCCGCTGGCTTTACCCGTTTGAGACGTATTGAACCGGTCACAGTCTGTACGCCTCTTTCACCAAGCCGTAGGTCAGGTCTCCGGCTAATTTAGAGGCCTCGGTTTCGCGCAATCGACCTGTCGCAACCAGTGTCGCCAAATAGGCGCTGTCGCATCGGCGCGAAACATCATGACGGGCGGGGATTGAACAAAAGGCGCGCGTGTCATCGTTAAAGCCAACCGTATTGTAGAAACCGCAGGTCTCGGTTGTCGCTTCGCGAAAGCGCTTGATGCCCTCATAGCTGTCGAAGAACCACCAAGGCGGGCCCAGTTTCAGCGCTGGATAGACGCCTGCCAGCGGCGCAAGTTCCCGGCCATAGGCTGTCTCATCCAGAGTGAACAGAATAATGGTGAGATTGCGTTCCAAACCAACCGCATCAAGAAGCGGTTTGAGCGCGCTGACGTAATCGGTTGGTCCTGGAATATCAAAACCCTTGTCAGGGCCAAAGACTTGCAAAACCTTGTGCGAATGATTGCGACGTGACCCGGCATGGATTTGCATGGTCAGCCCGTCCTCCAAGCTCATTTTCGCCATTTCAGTCAACATCTGGCCGCGGAATGTTTCAGCCTGGGCGGGCGTGTGGTCACTGGAAAGGATTTTATTATAGAGCGCTTCTGCATCGGCTTGGGGCAGATTTTCTGTGTGCGCGCTCGGATGGCCATGATCGGTAGCTGTGGCTCCATGTGACTTGAAATAGGCCCGGCGTTTGCGATGGGCGTTCAAATAACCCAACCAACTTTGGGTGTCTTCGTTAGTCAGCGTCCCTAGCTCGGCGATGTCTTGAACAAACCCCTTTTGATCGGGGTCGGTGATGGAGTCTGGTCGGTAGGTGGTAATGACCCGACCGGACCAGTCGCTTTCAGCAATTTGACGGTGCCAGCGTAAATCATCCAAAGCGCCTTCGGTCGTCGCCAGCAGTTCAATGTTGAACCGATCAAAGAGCGCGCGCGGTCGAAATTCAAAGGTCGATAACTGTGTCTCGATCTGGTCATAAATCGCGTCGGCGCTCCCGGCGTTGAGAGCCTCATCAACGCCAAAAACATGCTCAAAGACATGATTGAGCCAAAGGGAGGAGGGTGTCCCGCCAAACAGATGAAATCCTTTGGCAAACCGCTTCCAGATTGCGCGGGGATCCGCCTCCACAGGCTCGTCATCTGTGCGTGCGATACCCAATTCGGCCAGTGACACACCTTGGCTGACGAGCATTCGAAAGATATAGTGATCGGGTTGTACAAACAGCCTAGCCGGGTCCGCAAAGCGTTCATTTTCCGCAAACCATTGCGGATCGCAATGACCATGGGGGCTGATGATCGGGAGGTCAGCGATCGCCTCGTAAAGCCGCCGCGCAAGATCGCGTATCCGAGGTTCTGCGGGGAAAAGACGGTCGGGGCAGGTCAGGGGCATGGGCCGCTCCGAAAAGACATGATCCGCTTTTGATAGGTCAGCCCGGTGCTTGTGTCAAAACCGGCCTGGTCGTAGAAACGCACCCATTGCGCCGCTTGCAGCCCACGCTTTGGGACTAATAAATCACATGAAATTTCTTTCGATTGGGGAGTGTATGTTGGAGTTGTCACCACGTGGTGACGGGATGTTTGCGCAAGGGTTTGCGGGCGACACGTTCAATACAGCTTGGTATGTCGCGCAGCTTGCAGCGCCCGGCATTGAAACACTTTATCTAACCGCAGTCGGTGATGATCTGCCCTCGAAGCAAATGACACAATTCATGCAGGCGTCGGGCATAACCCCGCTTGTGACCGTGCGAAGGAACCTTTCTGTCGGCCTTTATATGATAGTACTGAATGCGGGCGAACGCAGTTTCCTGTACTGGCGTGATTGTTCAGCAGCCAGAACCTTGGCTGACGATTTGGGTGAACTGCCATTGCAGGCCGGTGATGTTGCCTACTTTTCTGGCATCACCTTGGCTATCTTACCGCAAGCCAGCCGTCAAAAGCTGCTGGATACGCTTGGTGCATCGAAGGCGCGTGGCGCTAAAATTGTATTTGACCCGAACCTGCGGCCAAGACTTTGGGCCAATATCGATGAGATGCGGAATTGGGTCATGAGGGGCGCATCAATCGCCGATATCTGTCTGCCATCATTTGAAGATGAAGCCGCATTCTTCGGCGATAACACCCCGGAAGACACAGGTAGCCGCTACCAACAAAATGGTTCGATACTCGTGGTGGTCAAAAACGGCCGCGACCCAATTGTGATTGTTGAGCAAGGCTCAATGGCACACATCGATGTCGAGCCTGTGTCGGGCATCGTTGATACCACGGCGGCTGGTGACAGTTTCAACGCGCAATTCTGTTCAAGCTACTTTTCCGGTTCGAACACTGGTGAAGCAGCGACAACCGCCGCCACTCTTGCATGCAAAGTGATCAGTCAGCCCGGTGCCTTGGTCGATCTTTCCTAGGTGGCCCTCTTTATGCTCTTGTGCACCTGCGCTAGAGCAAAACAGTGCCCCGAACGCGGCACGCTTGTGAGGTGAAATGTTAGCGACGCATGATGCCGGTTTCGGCCCTGAACTCAGCACATTTGATTGGGCTGATCCGTTCCGGCTGGCTGATCAATTGACCGAGGATCAGCGCATGTTGTCCGAGGCGGCCAGAAACTTTGCACAGGACCGGCTGATGCCCCGCGTGATAGCCGCCTATGCTGAGGAACGTGTTGAACCGGAGGTCTTTTCCGAGATGGGCGCGGCGGGTTTGCTTGGCGCCACGATTGATGAACATCATGGTGGCCTTGGCGCCGATTATGTCACCTATGGGTTGATAGCCCGCGAGATTGAGCGGGTAGATAGCGGCTATCGCTCCATGATGTCGGTGCAATCCTCGCTGGTGATGTACCCGATTGATGCCTATGGCAGCGATGCGCAGCGCAAGAAGTACCTTCCCAAGTTGGCTACCGGCGAATGGATTGGTTGCTTTGGCCTGACCGAACCTGACGCGGGATCCGATCCTGCGGGCATGAAAACCAAAGCTGAAAAGATCGATGGTGGCTATCGGCTCACCGGCTCCAAAATGTGGATATCAAACAGCCCGATTGCCGATGTCTTTATTGTTTGGGCCAAGTCGCATGTCCATGACGGCAAAATCCGTGGCTTCATTTTGGAAAAAGGGCTCAAGGGCCTTTCCACGCCAAATATCGAAGGCAAGCTGTCACTTCGCGCATCCGTGACTGGTGAAATCGTTATGGACGGGGTTGAAGTCAGCGAGGATTCGCTGCTGCCCAATGTTGAAGGATTGAAAGGTCCGTTCGGTTGTTTGAACCGCGCCCGCTATGGCATCGCCTGGGGCGTCATGGGCGCGGCGGAAGACTGTTGGCATCGGGCGCGGACCTATGGGTTGGATCGCCATCAATTCGGCAAGCCTTTGGCGCAAACACAGCTTTTCCAGAGGAAGCTGGCCGACATGCAAACCGAGATCACGCTTGGTTTGCAGGCTGCCTTGCGCGTGGGTCAATTGCTGGATGTAGGTCAAGCCGCGCCCGAGATGATCAGCCTGATCAAGCGCAACAATTGCGGCAAGGCGGTGGACATAGCACGCATGGCCCGCGACATGCACGGCGGCAATGGCATCAGCCAAGAATATCACGTCATGCGCCACATGGTGAACCTGGAGACGGTCAACACCTATGAGGGCACACATGATGTACATGCGTTGATCTTGGGCCGTGCGCAAACCGGCCTTCAGGCTTTTTTCTAGCGCAATGGACCGCGCCGCAATCGTCGAGGAAAAGCTGCGTCATCGCCTGATGACCGGCGATTTGCCGGCCACACGGCCACCGCAAAGCGCTTTAACAGCAAACGATGCCATCGACATCTTTCGCGCCCAATGTCTGAGCCGTGCGCTCGATTTGCAGAGCAGGGTGATGCAGGCCGCCGGGCAGGGCTTTTATACGATTGGTTCATCGGGCCATGAGGGCATGGCGGCGGTGGCGCATGCGTTGCGGCCCACGGATCCGGCATTTCTCCACTACCGCGACGGAGCTTTTCAGATCGCCCGGTCCCATCAGGTGTCTGGCCAAGACATGGTGCGCGACATGCTGCTGAGCTTTGCCTGCTCGTCGGACGATCCGATCTCCGGCGGCAGGCACAAGGTGCTCGGTTCAAAGGCGCTGAACATCCCGCCACAGACATCGACGATTGCCAGCCATCTGCCCAAAGCTGTCGGCGCGGCATACTCTATCGCTGCCGCCAGACGTCACGAGCCGGAGCATGAAGCCTTCGCGCGTGAAGCGATCATTGTCTGCTCGTTCGGTGACGCGTCTGCCAACCATTCCACAGCCCAAGGTGCGTTCAACACGGCACAATGGGCAAGTTTTCAAGATGCGCCCATGCCGATCCTTTTTATCTGCGAGGACAATGGCATTGGGATTTCCACCAAGACGCCCACAGGTTGGATCGAAGCTTCTTTTTCATCCCGTTCCGGCCTGAAATATTTCCAAGCCAATGGTCTCGATCTTTTCGAAACTCATCGCGTTGCCGCCATGGCAGCGCAATATGTGCGCACCCGCCGCAAGCCCGTATTCCTGCATCTCAACATGGTGCGGCTGTATGGACATGCGGGCGCAGATGTGGCGACCAGTTACCTGTCAAAACAGGAAGTCGAAGCAGACGAGGCCAATGATCCGCTTGTTCATTCTGCCGCCCTGCTGAACGCTGCAGAAGTAATGGAGCCTGCCGCCGCCCTCGACATATATGATGAAATCCGCCAGCAGGTTGCGTTGACCGCAGCGCAAATAGTAACGTGCCCACATTTAGAAACAGCGTCGGACGTGATGGCGAGCCTCATCCCGCTGCCACGCCATTGTCAGCCAACCAAGGGACCTTCAAGTGCCGATCGCGCCGCTGCCTTTGAAAATGAGTTGAGCGCGCAGGCCGAACCGCAGCCGATGAACCGGCTGATCAATTGGGCGCTGACAGACCTGATGATGGCTCACAGGGAAATCATCATGATGGGCGAGGACATTGGCCGGAAAGGCGGAGTATACGGCGTCACGCAGAAACTTCGAAAAAGGTTTGGCCGTGATCGCGTAATTGATACGCTCCTTGACGAGCAGTCCATCCTCGGCCTCGCGATCGGTATGGCACACAATGGGTTTGTGCCGATCCCGGAGATTCAGTTTCTGGCTTATCTCCACAATGCGGAGGATCAGTTGCGCGGAGAAGCGGCGACGCTTCCGTTCTTTTCAAGCGGCCAATTCACCAATCCGATGGTCGTGCGCATTGCCGGCTTGGGTTATCAAAAGGGCTTTGGAGGGCATTTCCACAATGACAATTCAGTCGCGGTTCTGCGTGATATTCCAGGGCTGATACTGGCCAGTCCGTCCAACGGCGCCGATGCAGTGCGCATGGTGCGCGAATGCGTTCGATTGGCCCGTGAGGAACAGCGGGTTGTGTGCTTCCTGGAACCCATAGCCCTTTACCCGATGCGCGATCTGCATGAAGCGGGCGACGGAGCGTGGATGACGGCTTATCCCGCAAACGAAGAGCGTTTGCCGCTCGGCCGTGTTGGTCAATGTGGTGAGGGAACGGATTTGGCGATCATTAGCTTTGCCAATGGCTTTTACCTTTCTCGTCAGGCTCAACCGGTCTTGCAACGGGCGGGCATCGACGCCCGGATCATCGATCTGCGTTGGCTCAGCCCGCTACCAATTGAGGCCATGTTGAACGCGGTCGCACCTTGCAAAAAGGTTCTGGTTGTCGATGAGACGCGTCGCAGTGGCGGCGTTTCGGAGGGCGTCGTGACGGCTTTGTCGGAGGCCATCGACAAGCCCGTTATGCGCCTTGCCGCCGAAGACAGTTTCGTGGCGACCGGCCCGGCCTATGGAACGACCTTGCCGTCGCGTGACTCAATCGTCGCTGCAGCGAAGGGATTGTTTGCCTGAATTTCGACCAATGAAAGTGGTGTATTTGAGAGGAGCAACCTCGAACCAAACATGGAAACAAAATCAGACGTTGAGCGCAGCGAAGCGCAAGATTTTGATCAACAAGAATGGTGCCGCTTACGTGACTCGAACACGTGACCCCATCATTACGAATGATGTGCTCTACCAACTGAGCTAAAGCGGCGCGCCAAGGCGGCAGGAGCGCGGTGGTTATTGAAAAGTAATTGGCAGATCAAGTGCGCGTTCTGTGGAACGCGGCATGACCTTGTCACATTTTTTTGCGCACTTGCTATGCTGACAAAAGAAAGGGTTCATATGAGCGCGATAGGCAACATAAACAGAAATCTGGGTACACTTCTGGTTGTTGGTGGGGTCATGGGTTGGGCCATGGCGGCGCAAGCAGCTGAGGGTAAGGCAGTGCTGGACGATTGGGTCGAAGCTGCCGATGTGTCGCCAATCTTCGACCTGTCATATGGTCTGGCAACGGAAAGCGGGACGCTTTTGGATGTCGAGAACCTTGAACTATCAGTATCAGGCACTGCTCTGCTAATGTTTGTATCACGGCAAATCGGGTTTGAGACCCCGGAACTGGAAGGCGATTCACAGGTTGATGTCAGTTATACGATCACGGTGCCGAACGCGACTTTCGACGGCTTGATGGATGAAGGCGATCACTACTCCTATAGTTCGTTTGAAGCTGATACGGTTGAGGTAGTTTCCGTTTTTGGCGATGAAGGTTCCTCGACCCAAACCGTGAAGGGCGCGGTCGTCAAGGACTCAAAGCTGGCCAAGTGGCCCGCAATTACTGATAGTCCCGACAAGCCGATTTCAAAATTTTTACCGCTGATTCGCGCCATGTTGGACGTCAGTTTCACGTCGATTACGGTTGAATCCATTGAAACGGTATCGAACGCGGATGGCGACATAGAGCTGACCCAATCCTACGGACCTCTCATGATCGGCGCCACTGTTCGCGGCGATATTACAGCGATGGCGGCCTCTAATTTCAATATGGCCGCAAAACTTATTGATACGGACGAGCCCCTTTTTGAGTTTACCGCCGACTCGCTAACGGCGCGCGAATATAATTACGGTTCGACAGTCGAGCGTTTTCTAGCGCCGACAGATCCGGCAGCAGGCTATGAGACCAGCCTCGGTCACCTAGAAATGAGTGGCATGGCGTTTTCTGCCCCGGAAGATGGGTCTACAGGCACGTTTGACAAAATTGAACTGTCTGAGATCGGCGTCCGTCCGCCTTCCGTCGATGTGTTTGCGATGATCGACCGGATGGTTCTCGATGACTTGTCCACGGGAGATGAACCGAGCCAGGAAGAACTGATTGGCTTTATGGGAGCGGCATATGGTGCCTTTTCTCTCGGGCGGTTTGAGTTGGCGGGCTTGCAGGTAGAAGGTGGTGACGGTACCAATGTCGCGTTGGGCTCGATTTTCCTATCTGACCTTTCAGCTGCTGGGCTTGGCGCCTTCGGTATGAATGGCTTTGATGCATTGGGGCCGGACGGCGAAGTGATCAAATTGGGCGAATATGCCCTCGAAGACATGACGTTTCCGTCCCTTGAGGCATTGATCGGTTTGGAAAGTGCGATCGAAAGTGAGGATGTCCCGGCCATTTTGGCGGCCATTCCGACGTTGGGACGTGTTGTGCAAAACGACGTTGTCTTCAGTTTACCGGAAGAGAACGTCGATTTTGCGATCGGTTCAAGCGTGTTCGAAATGTTTGATCATGTCGGCCCAATTCCAACCGGACTTCGACTTGGCCTTGACGGTTTTCGCTTTGACCTGAGTGCGCTCGAACCCGAAGAGCGCGAGCCGTTTGATGGCTTGGGCCTGGAATCGCTGGTTGTCACATCTGACATGTTGGTTCAGTGGCAGCGTGAAACCGGAAATGTAAATCTGGATTTTCTTGCTGCCGTTGAACAGCTTGGCACATTGTCCGCAGAGGGCATCGTCGGCAACATTCCGGCAATCGTCTTTGATCAGCCCGATAGGACATCGCTTTTTGCCCTGACCGGCGCGACGCTCAACGCGATATCTCTGCGTTTTGATGATGAAGGTCTGGTGGAGCGGGCAATCGCCATGGGCGCGGAAGACGAGGGTATCGAATATGGGGCGATGGAATTGCGCGTGAAAGGAATGATACCGGTAATCTTGTCGGAGCTCAATGATGCGACACTGGCCAACGAATTGGCGGATGGGCTGACTGCAGTGATTGAGCGTGGAGCTTCTCTCACGATCAGCGCGGTCGCGCCGTCGCCGCTTCCTCTTGTAGTCCTCGGTTCAGGGTCCGGTGGTCCGGGCGCTTTGGCTTCCATGTTCGAGATCGAAGTCAGCAATCCCTAAGCGGTTGACCGGCGGGCTCGAAAGAGCCCGCCAGTACCCCACAGCGTTGCCAATCAGATGATAACGACCCGCGTGCCAACTGGTGTGCGATCATAGAGATCTTCGACATGATCATTGATCATCCGGATGCAGCCGTTTGAAACGGATTGCCCGATGCTCCAGGGCTGTGTTGTACCGTGAATGCGATAGTAAGTGTCACGCTTGCCCTTGTAGAGGTATAGTGCGCGCGCGCCGAGTGGGTTGCCGGGGCCACCGGGAACCCCATTGGCATATTTGGCATATTTATGCGGTTCGCGACGGATCATGTTGGCAGTCGGCGTCCAGCTGGGCCACTTGGCCTTGCGGGCAATGGTCGCTGTGCCCTTGAACGCCAAACCGGCACGTCCGACACCGACCCCGTAGCGGCGGGCGCGTGTGCGGGTCTCAACCAGATAGAGAAAGTGGTTTCTCGGGTCGACGACAATCGTGCCCGGCTCATAGCCGGTGAAGCGCACTCGCTGCGGTTCATATTTTTTAGGCAGCTTGAAATTTTTGTACTTTGCTGTGTGATGGGCAAAAACTGGGGAAGCAATGGCCGTGGCAACAGCAGTGCCCAGCCCGATGGCAAGTGTGCGGCGTGTGATCATGACGTTCCTCATCCAATGATGGCGGAACGTTATCCACGATTGTCTGAATGGTCGATAAACGAACAGCCATCCAATTGCGATCTCACGGAAAATTTATCTGCGACACCAAACTACCGATGATCAGCCGTCGGTAATCCGAGCCTTGGCAGCGACATATTCGCTCTCCAAACGCGCCACCAAGTCGGCCGTTGGCGCCACGTGTTTCACAGCGCCGATCCCTTGGCCGCATCCCCAAATGTCTTTCCAGGCTTTCGAGCCTTCTTTGGCTGCTTCGGCAAAGTCCATCTTTGTCGGGTCTGCTTCGGGCAGTGCGTCAGGATCCATGCCCGTTTTTGCGATCGACGGCTTGAGGTAGTTGCCGTGAATGCCGGTGAAGTAGTTGGAATAGACAATGTCTTTGGCTTCACTGTCGACAATCATTTGCTTGTACTCGTCAACCGCGCGGGCTTCTTGTGTCGCAATAAAGGGCGAGCCGATATAGGCCATGTCGGCGCCCATGGCCTGCGCAGCCAGTATTGCGCCGCCGGTCGAGATCGAACCGCTGAGCAGTAGCGGGCCATCGAACCACTCTCGGATTTCCTGAATGAGGGCAAACGGGCTGAGCGTGCCAGCATGGCCGCCGGCGCCGGCAGCAACGGCAACCAATCCATCGGCGCCTTTGCGGATCGCTGAGTGGGCGTGTCGATTGTTGGTGATATCGTGAAGGACAATACCGCCGTAAGAGTGAATGGCCTGATTGACTTCAGGCACCGCGCCAAGCGACGAAATCACGATCGGGACCTTGTATTTCACACACATGGTTAGGTCATGTTCCAGTCGCTTGTTGGACATATGGACGATCTGGTTGACCGCGAAAGGTGCCGCTGGCCGGTCCGGATTTTTCGCATTGTGTTCGGTAAGCTCTTCGGTGATTTGCGCGAGCCATTCGTCCAACTGTGCTTCAGGACGGGCATTAAGCGCGGGAAAAGAGCCCACGACACCGGCCTTGCACTGGGCCAGTACAAGAGGCGGGTGGGAGATGATAAACAAGGGGGCGGCAATAGCCGGAAGCCGAAGGTTGTTTTTCAAGATATCAGGTAGCGCCACGTCGACCTCCCGTTTATTGACGTTTACGTAAAAGTTATAACCTGTGAGCAGCTTTCATGACAACCCCTTTTCTCAAACCGGCAAGTGTGTCATCTGCCATACAACATCGGCAATAATTGGGTAGATTAGTGAGCGGAATAGAGCAGACATTGCTGCAGACATTGGCAAAAGGCGATGCCAATGACGCCGAATTTCGCAAACGCGTTTATAACGCAGCAGCCAATGCGCTGCGGCGTTCGCTGGAAGCGCAGTCCAATCTGACGGTGGATTCCGCGCAGGTACAAAAAGACAAGCTGGCAGACGCGATCCGCTCGGTTGAGCAGCGTTTTCAAGCGCCAGTTTCGCCCGTTGTCACGCCAAGTGCGGACCGGCTTATGCCCACACAAGACCGTGTTAAGCCTGAACCGCCAAGTCGTGCCCCTCAGTTAAGGGCGAAACCGCGTCCCATAGAGCCGGTATTGCGCGCAGAAGCCAATTTCTCTGCAGAAAAGCCGAGGATGAAAGCGGAAAGGCCAGATGTCGAAAAACCCGGTGGTACCGGCCCGTTGCGGCTCAAGCGGGGTCCGTTTGCGGCGAGTTTTGGAACAATCGCGTTGGTCGGCCTGCTTTTGCTCGGTCTGATTTGGGTCATGGTTTCAGGTGCGTTCCAAGACCCCGCTGCCAGAGACACATCTGTGCCCAACCCACCGCCGGAGACGGGAAGTGATAGTTTTGAGCCGCGCGATCCGGGAACGTCGACCGCGCCGGCCCTTCGTTCGCAACAAGAAGATGCAGGTGATTGGATCACCATCTTTTCAACCGATGATGTTGACAACCTTCGACTTCAGGGCGGCGCAGTGGCGGGAGCCGCCTCCGACCCGTTCGGACCATTTGTCCTGATTTCAACGCCACCGGGTTCCAGCGCAACCATTACAATTCCGCCTGGTCCGCTTCAAAGCTTGCTGGGGCAGCGCGCTCAGGTGGAAATCACAGCCAAAACTTCAGATGGTCAAACAACCCAGATGGCCGTGCAGTGTAATCTTGGCCAAAATATTGACTGCGTGCGCACCCGATTTGTGGTCGGGCAGTCACCGGAGGCGTTTACCTACCGCATCGACATGACCAATGTTCGAAGACTGCAGGGCGAAGGAAGCCTTGTCATCAACAGCGACATGAGTGGCGATGGTAAAGAGGTCAAGTTGATCTCTGTGCGTGTTCGGGCCGAAGAGGCCGCATGACGCGAGCACCTAGTCCAAAAAAACGGGACCGTAGCCGATAATCTCCCGATTTGCCTTGCCGATCAGCTTCTTGTTTCGCCCGTCAAAATCGACGTTAGAAAGAATGTGTTTTAACATTTCTATACGCCCGCGGCGCTTGTCATTGTAACGTATCAACGTCCAGGGCGCGTGCTGGGAGTGCGTTGCTTCAATCATTTCGTCGCGCGCGTGTGTGTAATCGTCCCACTTTTCCATGCCTTTGACGTCAATGCCCGAGAGCTTCCAGAATTTCACACTTGAATGACGGCGATCATGGAAACGTTTCAGTTGCGTTTCGCGTCCAATATTAAGCCAAAATTTGAAGAATAGGATACCTTCATCGGTGATCATGCGCTCAAAGTCCGGCACGTCAGCCAGAAAGTTTTTGTGTTGTTGGGGGGTGCAGAACCCCATGACCGGCTCGACGCCGCCCCGATTGTACCAGGACCGGTCAAAGACCACCATTTCCCCATCTGTCGGGAAATGGGACACATAGCGTTGAAAGTACCATTGTCCCTGTTCGCGATCGGACGGTTTGGGCAGCGCTACAACTCTTGCGTGTCTGGGGTTGAGAAATTGGGTAAGAACGCGAATGGAGCCACCCTTGCCGGCAGCGTCTCTGCCCTCAAAAACGACAATGATGCGTCTTTTGTTGGCCAGTAAGTCCTGCTGTAGAAGGACGATTTGCTGTTGGAGTGCAAAAAGGGTGTCCTCATAGTCATCGCGGTCCATTTTTTTGTCGTAAGGATAGCCGCCAGCTGACAAGTCCCGGTCATCCACCCAATCCGGCAGCGCGGGGTCATTGATATCAAAGATGCGGTCTTTGCCATCAACGTCTATGTTAATGGGAGACGCTTGCGGATGTTTAATGTAGGTGGCCACGATTATCCCGTTTCTTGTCATATGTTAGTTGCAGGTGCTTTCTAACGGTAAGATTTACTGTCGTGCACGTCCAGCACACACATAAACAAGGAAAAGGAATGATGTTCTGATGGTCGATGCGGTCGGCAAACCTTCGCAAACCACTGGTTTGCCATCACGATCTGGTTGGTGGAAGAATGCCGGTCGTCGCCTTGTGGCGACGCGCTATGTTTTGATCGCGTGCTTTTTCTTTTTTTTGGCATTGGCGCTGTTCGGACGCATTGAGTGGCTTTTGGCTTTTGAATTATGCGCCGCCATGGCGGTAATCGCAGCGGTGAGCCCGGTGCGCACCGCCCGGGCCCGCTTGTTGGAAAAAGTGGAGCGCGCGCCGACCTATGATTATGCCATCGCCAACAACATATTGGATGCGCTGCGTGAGCCGCTGATCATGCTTGATGGTCGCGGCATCGTCCAGTTTGCAACACGCGAAGCCATCCATCGCGTGCAGAACGTCAATGTGGGCGCTTCGGCCCTTTTGCGTTTCCGTTCTCCCGAATTGCAGGAGTTGATCCAAGAGGCGCTGGCTGGCGGAACGCCGGGGCCCGTGGTGCTGCATGACCGCGGGCAAAATGAACGTTATTTCCAAGTGTCAGCTTTGCGATTGCCGGCAGACATTGGCCCATTGTACCGCGTTTGCCTTTACTTTAGCGACGCAACTCAGGCCCGCTTCATGGAGCGGATGCGTTCTGACTTCGTCGCCAATGCCAGCCACGAACTGCGTACACCGCTGGCTTCGCTGACCGGGTATATCGAGACGTTGGCCGGCCCTGCCCGTGACGACAAGGAAGCTCAGGCGCGTTTTCTGCCTATCATGTTGGAGCAAACACAGCGGATGTCGCGCCTGGTGAACGACCTGCTGCATTTAAGCAAGTATGAAACCGCCCGCGGAATCGCGGAATATAAGCCCGTCGACGTTCACGATGTGATTGTGCATGTGTCAAATGCGGTCAAACCGATTGCCGACGCGCAGGGATCAACCATTGAGCTGCAATTCCCTGAAGATCCACACAGCATGTCGGTGCGTGGTGATCGCGAAGAACTAATCCAGCTTTTTGAAAATTTGGTTGAAAACGCGCTCAAATATGGCGGCGCCGGAAAACCAATATCAATCATGGCGACGTCTGCCTTTTTTGATCGCACACCTTGCTGGAAAATTGATGTGGTCGACCAAGGCCCGGGAATTGCACCACAGCATTTACCCAGACTGACAGAACGCTTCTACCGGGTTGACGTGGAGGAAAGTCGTGGCAAGCAAGGCACCGGCCTTGGACTGTCGATCGCAAAACATGTTGCTACCCGCCACGAAGGAAAGCTCCAGATTCATTCGGACCTTGGTCAGGGCAGTACATTCAGCGTGTTACTTCCAAAGGGTAATCAGCGTAGTTGATATAAAATAACTATATATTTCATATGGTTAAGATGTCACAAAACTGTTTCTTTTTTGTCATAAAAGCCATGCGCGACGGCTCTAAGCAGGCGTCACGGCCTCGGCCGTTCGAGGTGGCCATCTGGCCAAATGATTCTAACCCCGACGGGAGTATTCAAATGAAATCCATCAAGCTCGCAATGGTTGCAGCTCTTGCTGCAACTGCGATGACGACTGTTGCGTCTGCACGCGACCAGGTTCAGGTCGCCGGTTCTTCAACCGTTCTGCCTTACGCTTCTATCGTTGCTGAAGCATTCGGCGCGAACACAGACTTCCCAACACCTGTTGTTGAGTCTGGCGGCTCTTCAGCTGGCCTGAAGCGTTTTTGCCAGGGCGTGGGCACAGAGCACACAGACGTTGCAAACGCTTCTCGCGCGATCCGCGAGCGTGAAATTGCAGAGTGTGCAGCAAACGGCGTAACTGACATCATCGAAGTCCGTATCGGCTATGATGGCATCGTGTTTGCTTCACAAATCAACGGCCCTGCATACACAGCTTTCACGCCGTCAGACATCTTCAACGCACTTGCGCCAAAGGTAATGGTAAACGGTGAACTGGTCGACAACCCACACACAATGTGGTCCGACTTTAACGCCGACCTCCCTTCTGATGAAATCCTGGCCTTCATCCCAGGCACAAAGCACGGCACACGCGAAGTTTTCGAAGAAAAAGTTGTTGCAGCTGGCTGTGAAGCAACTGGTGCCATGGAAGCTATGATCGCTGGCGGCATGTCAGAAGACGATGCTGAAGATGCTTGCCTGGAAGTCCGCACAGACGGTCGTTCTGTTGACATCGACGGTGACTACACAGAAACACTGGCTTCTATCGACGCCAACGAAAACGCAATCGGCGTGTTCGGTCTTGCTTTCTACGAGAACAATACTGACAAGCTGAAAGTGGCAACAATGTCTGGTATTGCTCCGTCAACAGAAACAATCGCTTCTGGTGAGTACCCAGTTTCCCGTCCGCTTTTCTTCTACGTCAAGAAAGCGCACATCGGCGTTATCCCAGGCCTGAAAGAATACGCTTCTTTCTTCGTGTCTGACGAGCTGGCTGGCCCAACTGGACCACTCGCCAACTATGGCCTCGTTTCTGACCCTGAGCTGGTTGATACTCAAGCAGCGATCGACGCTGAAAAAACAATGTAATCAAACCATTTGGTTTGTTACGGAGCGGCGCTGGTCGCCGCTCCAATCTTGCCTTTTTAGGGCTTAGGAACTGGGGGAACATATGCCACTGCTATGGCTTTTCTTGATCGTGCTGGCCATCGCCGCCGTAGGTTACGTTCTCGGCAGATCGCGCGCTGTCGCAAGTGCTGACAGCCAGAACGTCAAGCTTCACTCGCTTCCTTATTATTACGGGATGAACGTCGCGCTCAAAGCGATTGTTCCGGCTTTTCTCTTTGCCTTTGTCTGGCTGATCGCCCAACCCTTTTACGTTAACAGCGTCATCTCCGACATGATCCCTGCAAGCGAAATCGCGGAGGGATCATCACGTGGCCTCGTTTTGGCCGAAGTGCAGCGCGCGGCGGAAGGTCTCGACATCGCGGTCGAGCGCGGCACAATCACTGAGGAAGTCGCGCGCAACGGTCGCGCTGATTTTACCGACATCACCGCACGGCTTAAGGAAGCCGGTGCCATCGTGACCTCACAGATAACGCAACCTATCATGCGCGCAGCGCAGGAATACCGGGTTTTGAATTCGACCGGCTACAGTCTGATGGCGATCGCAACGATCCTGATCGCGCTGGCCGGTGCGGCTTGGGCGTGGCGCGAGACCCGCGCCCGGTTCCGGGCGCGCAATGTCGTTGAGCAAGGCGTTGGTGCTCTTCTTGTTGCAGCTGCATCCATCGCCATTTTGACAACAGTTGGCATCGTTGCCTCCCTGATCTTCAATACGGTGGAATTTTTCAGCCTGTATCCGATGATCGATTTCTTCTTCGGCACCGAATGGGCACCAAGTTTCTCAGGGCGTGGCGGTGCATCAGAGCTCGGTATCCTGCCATTACTGTGGGGCACATTGTACATTTCAATCGTCGCACTCGCGGTCGCCATTCCGGTTGGCCTGTTTGCGGCAATTTATCTCGCTGAATATGCATCGCCAGGTGTGCGCGCATTTGCCAAGCCGATGCTTGAGGTGCTCGCGGGCATCCCGACGATTGTTTACGGCCTTTTTGCCTTGTTGACTGTGGGGCCTCTGCTCGTGGACGTGTTCGGTTCCGGCGGTTATCTCGGCGTCGACTGGCAAGGGGGTGGCCGCGCGGTGATTACCGCAGGCCTTGTTATGGGCATTATGTTGATCCCTTTCGTCAGCTCTCTGTCTGACGATATTATCAACGCCGTACCCCAAGCCATGCGCGACGGATCATACGGCTTGGGCGCGACCAAGTCCGAAACCGTCAAGCAGGTTATCCTGCCGGCAGCGCTTCCCGGTATTGCGGGTGCGATTTTGTTGGCTGCCTCACGGGCTATCGGTGAGACCATGATCGTGGTTCTCGGCGCCGGCGCCGCCGGTCGCCTTTCGCTGAACCCCTTTGAAGCCATGACCACGATCACCGCCAAAATCGTTTCTCAGCTGACCGGCGATTCCGACTTTGCGTCGCCGGAAGCACTAGTCGCCTTCGCATTGGGCATGACGCTGTTTGTCATTACACTTGGCCTGAACATTCTGGCGCTGTACATCGTCCGCAAATATCGGGAGCAGTATGAATAATGTCTGACACAACCCTGAATACGGATGTGGTTAAGCCGACCAACTCGCTGCTTGTCGCCGATGAGCACACAAAGAAACGCCATCGCGCAGAAGCGCGCTTTAAAGCCTACGGTATTGGCGCGATCCTGATTGGTCTGTTCTTCCTGTTTACGCTGGCATTTTCCATTGTTCGCAATGGCGCGCCTGCGTTCACCAATGCCGTTATCGCCATCGACTTCACGCTGACCGAAGAGCAATTTGAAGCTGCGGAAAGCGAGTTGTTCAAAACGGCTGCCTATCAGAATTTTTTCAATGAAGCGTTGACCGACGCGATGCGGGCAAAGGGTCTTGACGTTGAGGTATCGCCCGAAGCCATCGAACGAATCCTAGGTAAAACGGGCGGCAATATTCGTGAGTATTACCAGGCAAATCAGGGTGATCTGGGCCAGCCTGTGGCATTTGAACTGCCCGCATCTTCCCGCGTAGATGGCTACTTCAAAGGCCGGGTGACGCGGGACAATATGGTCGACAGCCGCTTCCTGATGACAAGCGATCTCGACATTGTGGACGCTATGCGCGATGCAGGTGTGTCGAAAAACGTCTTCAACTGGAACTTCTTGACCGGCGCCGATTCAGGTGTCGACAACCCGGGCGGGGCGGGTATCGGCGCGTCGGTTGTCGGCTCGTTGTTCATGATGCTGGTCGTCTTAATCCTGTCTCTGCCAATTGGGGTGGCCGCGTCGATCTATCTTGAGGAATTTGCGCCCAAGAATTTTTGGACCGATATGATCGAGGTGAATATTGCAAACCTAGCCGCGGTTCCATCGATTGTGTTCGGTATCCTTGGTTTGGCGGTCTTTATTCAGTTCATGCACCTGCCTCAGTCAGCGCCTCTTGTTGGCGGACTGGTGTTGACGCTCATGACGTTGCCGACGATCATTATCGCCACGCGCGCATCATTGAAATCGGTCCCGCCATCAATCCGCGATGCCGCTCTCGGCGTCGGCGCGTCCAAGATGCAAACAGTCTTCCACCACGTGCTGCCTCTGGCGGCACCCGGCATCCTGACAGGCACCATTATCGGCCTTGCACAGGCGCTCGGCGAAACAGCGCCATTGTTGTTGATTGGTATGGTGGGCTTTGTGGCGCGTGGTTATCCAGACGGTCTGATTGCCGGTTTTACCGACCCGAACTCTGCCATGCCAGCACAGATTTACACATGGGCCGCCCGTGCTGATGTAAGCTTCTATGAAAAAGCGTGGGGCGGCATTATCATCCTGTTGGTGTTCCTGCTGGCCATGAACATTCTTGCGATTATCCTCCGTCGTCGCTTCGAGCGTCGTTGGTAACCTGATGAGGAACGAGAACATGAAAGTCGATACGACAAATCCGCTCGCGCAGGATCCCGCGCAAAGCAAAGCCGAACTGCCCGATGGCCAAAGGGTCAAGATGCGCGGCAAAAATGTCGACGTGTTCTACGGCGAAAAACAAGCGATCTTTGGCGTTGATCTGGATCTTTATGAGCGACAGGTCACAGCCCTTATCGGACCATCTGGTTGTGGAAAGTCAACGTACCTTCGCTGCCTGAACCGCATGAACGACACGATTGATATTTGCCGGGTTGGTGGCACCATCGAGTTGGATGGTGAGGACATTTACGATCCGGATATTGACGTCGTGGAACTGCGCGCCCGTGTTGGCATGGTCTTCCAAAAGCCGAACCCGTTCCCGAAACCGATCTATGACAACATTGCCTATGGCCCACGTATTCACGGTATTGCGAAGACCAAGGCAGATATGGACAATATCGTTGAGAAAAGCCTGCGCGGCGCTGGCCTTTGGGAAGAGGTAAAGGATCGCTTGCAGGAGCCGGGTACCGGCCTTTCCGGCGGACAACAGCAGCGTCTTTGTATCGCGCGTGCGATTGCAGTTTCCCCTGAGGTGATCCTGATGGACGAGCCTTGTTCGGCGCTTGACCCGATTGCAACGGCGATTGTCGAGGAGTTGATCGACGAATTGCGTCAAGAGTACACAATCGCGATTGTGACACACTCCATGCAGCAGGCGGCCCGTGTTTCACAACGCACAGCCATGTTCCATCTGGGCGATTTGGTTGAGGTCGATGAAACTGAAACCATCTTCACAAATCCTACCGAGAAACGAACTCAAGAATATATCACCGGTCGCTACGGCTGATCGGTGGTACAATCGGCTTGCAACTTGTGAGTCGGATCCCAAACTATGATTGTACAATCGCAGCACACCATCACCGCCTTTGAAGAGGATATGAACTTCCTCGCGCACAAGATCGCGGAAATGGGCGGGCATGCTGAGAGGATGTTGGAGCTGGCGACGAAAGCGCTGGTGGAAGGCGATATTCGTCTGGCGCAACGCGTGGTTCTTGATGATCTGGTGCTCGATGAAGGCCAACGCATCGTGGACGACAAATCAGTGTTGGTTATCGCGCAAAGGCAACCGGTCGCCGGTGATTTGCGCGAGGTTTTTGCTGCATTGCGCATATCATCTGATTTGGAACGGATCGGGGATCTGGCCAAGAACATTGCAAAGCGTACTCAGTCGATCAATGAGCGTGCGCAAGGCCAACAACTCGTGCGCGGCATTGAACATTTGTGTGAGTTGGCGCTGGCTCAGCTGAAGGAAGTGTTGGATGCGTACGGCACCCGCTCTACTGAAAAACTTGAGTTCATTCGTGATCGCGACGATGAAATCGATTCCATGTACACGTCACTCTTTCGCGAACTCCTCACCTACATGATGGAGGACCCGCGTAACATCACGACCTGTACGCATCTTCTGTTCTGCGCGAAGAATATCGAGCGGATCGGTGACCATGCGACAAACATCGCCGAAAGCGTATTCTACATGGTCAAAGGTGAAAAAATGGACGCAGAACGTTCCAAAGATGACAACAGTCATCAAATAAGCGCCGAAGACGACGGCTAAAGATTAGCCGGATGGAGACAATTTAATGCCCGCTGCACCAAACATTATGGTGGTCGAAGATGAGGAGGCTCTGAGCGTCCTGCTTCGATATAATTTGGAAGCCGAGGGCTATACGGTCGACACGATCCTGCGTGGTGATGAGGCTGAAGTGGCTTTGCAGGAAAAAACACCTGACCTATTGATTTTGGATTGGATGTTGCCCGGTGTCAGCGGCATCGAATTGTGCCGCCGGTTACGGGCAAGAAGCTCGTCAACGCAGGTGCCGATTATCATGTTGACCGCACGTGGCGAGGAAAGCGAACGTATCCGTGGTTTGACGACCGGCGCTGACGATTATGTCGTCAAACCGTTTTCAACGCCGGAGCTGATGGCGCGTGTTAAAGCCATGCTACGTCGTGCACGTCCGGAAATTGTGGCCGATGTTTTACGTGTTGGTGATATTGAATTGGATCGCGAAACACATCGCGTTTATCGCAACAGCCATGAAATCCGCTTGGGACCCACCGAATTCCGGCTTCTGGAGTTTTTCTTGCAAGCGCCAGGCCGCGTCTTTTCGCGGGCACAATTGTTGGACGGTGTTTGGGGCGAAAACATCTATGTTGATGATCGCACAGTAGACGTCCATATTGGCCGTCTTCGCAAATCGATCAACGTAGGACGTCTACGTGACCCGATCCGCACGGTCCGCGGTGCCGGCTATGCGCTGGAGACTGGCTGAAACAAAAAGGCCACCCCAAGGTGGCCCGTGACAGCATTGGTCTAACAATACTACCGATTGCGCCGGCGATCTTGAGGCTGCTGAAACGCAAGCTTGCTGTGGTATTTGCAGTATGGCGACTTTTCATCGGTGTTGTGCCCACAAAAGTGAAAGTCATCGGACATGGGATCGCCATGCGGCCACTTGCATGTATTTTCGCTCAACTCAGTGAGTTTGAGATTTTTGGAAATAGGAACGACGACATCCTCAACAGGCCGCTGATCCGCCTCGGCAAATGAGACGATCTCAGTGCCGGGTTTGAGCGCTGTCGCACCCACAGAATGTGTTGCAGCCCCGCCGCTGGTACGCCCACTTGAATAGGCGTTGGTTCTCATGCGCGAGCCGGAGCCACCCCCTGCGCCGAAAGATGATGTACCGACGCGTCCTGCGCTCGATGGCACCCGCTTGACCTTTGGCGCGGCCTGCTTGGTTGACTTTGCCCTGGGGGCAAGCTTGAGCCTGTGCACTTTACCGATTACGGCATTCCGGCTTACGCCCCCCAATTTGGCGGCTATTTGACTTGCGCTTAGTCCGTCGGCCCACAGCTTCTTGAGGGTCTCGACGCGTTCATCTGTCCAACTCACCTGTGTCTCCATCTTTTTGTCGGCAGAATCCGTCCCCGTGGCTCGGTTCGTCCCAAAACCGGCGTTCACTACGCAATACGAGAGAGGTCAAACTCTACTTGGCTTAATGCCTGCAAGCTAAAGGTAGTATGCGTCGACTCCTGCTTTCAAGAGTCCCGCTTGTGGACAAAATTTCTTTTAACCTTTTTCCCCAACTTGCAGTCCCGCGCCGCAAAAAAACAGGTTTTTACCCCAAACATTGACATCGAAGCTGCTAGTGACTTAGCTCTCAACGCCGTTCAATTCTGGGCGGCTTTTTGTTTTTTATCCTTCGGAGTGGTCTATGAGTGCCGCCGCCAGCTTGTTTGAAACCTATAATCGCGCGCCGATTGCCGCTGCGCGTGGCGAAGGTGTGTGGCTTTATGACAGTGACGGCGAGCAATATCTCGATTTCGGATCTGGCATTGCGGTCAATGTGCTAGGTCACGCCCAT
Source organism: Pseudomonadota bacterium (assembly GCA_039822005.1). Taxonomy (GTDB): domain Bacteria; phylum Pseudomonadota; class Alphaproteobacteria; order Rhizobiales; family Rhizobiaceae; genus JBCBDX01. Next base: position 499,205 of record JBCBMZ010000001.1, read on the forward strand.
CCGCATCTCGTAGGCGCTGTTCAGCAACAAGCCGGTCAGTTATGGCATACGTCAAATCTTTACCATGTCCCGGGGCAGGAACGGGCAGCTGAACGGCTGACGCAAGCCACATTCGCCGACAAGGTGTTCTTTTGCAATTCGGGCGCCGAGGCTTTGGAGTGCGCGATCAAAACTGCACGCCGATACCACTTTGATCGGGGTCAAGCCGACCGGTTCAAAATTCTTACCTTTGAAGGGGCCTTTCACGGTCGCACGCTCGCCACAATCGCCGCCGGCGGGCAACCAAAATATCTGGAAGGCTTTGGCCCCAAGGTCGAAGGCTTCGACCAGTTGGCTTTTGGAGACCATGATGCCCTGCAGGCCGCAGCGGCAGACCCGTCCGTCGCAGCCATCCTCGTGGAGCCTGTGCAGGGTGAAGGTGGCTTGCGCGCATTGCCTGCTCCATGCCTGACAGGTCTGCGCGCGCTGTGCGACGAGCATGGTATTTTGCTCATCTATGATGAAGTGCAATGTGGTATGGGACGTACAGGGAAGCTTTTTGCACATGAACACGCACAAGATGCGGCGCCCGACCTTATGGCCGTCGCCAAAGCGCTTGGGGGTGGTTTTCCGGTTGGCGCATGCCTGGCAACGCAAGAAGCGGCTTCGGCAATGACACCAGGTGTCCATGGCACGACCTATGGCGGCAATCCATTGGCGATGGCAGCCTGCAATGCCGTGATGGATGTCGTGCTGAAAGAAGGTTTTTTGCAACACGTCAACGATATGGCGCTGCGCCTGAAACAAGGTCTTGCGTCGCTGGTCGACCGTTTTCCATCGGTGTTCGAAGAAATTCGCGGCAAAGGGCTTCTGACCGGCATAAAATGCCGCCTGCCCAACACCGATGTGTTGGCGGCACTTTACGGCGAAAAGATGCTGACCGTTCCGGCAGGCGACAATGTGCTTCGTATTCTGCCACCGCTCAACGTCACTGACGAAGAGATTAAAGTAGCCCTTGATCGTCTCGAGCGCGCAGCTTTGAAGCTGAGCAATAAAGACTTGTAACCGCACCAAAACCCACAAGACGAGTGAAAACCCCGGACGGGAATATGAAACACTTTTTGGATATTTCCGCGCTAGATCCAAGAGATCTGCGCGCCATCATCGACAATGCCAAGGAAACGAAAACCCGGCTGAAGCGCGGCGTTGCCACCAAGCCGCTCAACGGCAAGGTGCTGGCGATGATTTTTGAAAAGCCGTCCACGCGTACGCGTGTCTCGTTCGACGTCGGGATGCGGCAACTGGGTGGGGAGACCGTTATTCTTTCCGGACAGGAAATGCAGTTGGGCCGTGATGAGACGATTGCCGACACCGCAAAAGTTTTGTCTCGCTATGTAGACCTGATCATGATCCGAACGCTGGAACATGAAAGGCTCCTGGAGCTAGCCGACGCGGCCACAGTGCCTGTCATCAACGGCCTGACCAACGATACCCATCCCTGTCAGATTATGGCGGACATCATGACCTTTGAGGAACACAAAGGCAGCATTGAAGGCGCTAAAATTGCCTGGACAGGCGATGGCAACAATGTGTTGCACTCCTTTGTTGAAGCGGCGCCCAAGTTCGGGTTTTCCATGTCAATTGCTGTCCCCAAGGGCAACGAACCACAAATGCACTACCTTGAGAAAGCCAAATCGGATGGTGCCGCCATAGAGTTCGGTCATGAGCCAAAGACAGCGGTCACGGACGCACACGCGGTTGTGACCGATACGTGGGTTTCCATGGGACTTGAAGACCGTGCACAGGGACACAATGTATTCGTTCCATATCAAGTAAATGAGCAACTCATGGCGCAGGCTGACCCTGACGCTATCTTCATGCATTGTTTGCCTGCGCACCGTGGAGAGGAAGTAACGGATGCTGTCATCGATGGACCGCAATCCGTGGTGTTCGACGAAGCGGAAAATCGTCTTCATGCGCAAAAAGCAATTATGGAGTGGTGTCTGGCGAGGTAGCGTCATGCATGGTTGCACCAAGGAGATGTGCACATGCAAGAGCACGCTGGAAATTTGGACATTAAAATGACGTCGCACATGGCAACATCACAGTCCCGCATTGATGCTGTAGTCCCGTTTCACGTTGAAGCGCTGGACACACGCGGTCGCGCGATATTGCTGGGCGATACCTTGGACAAAATTTTGGGTCGCCACGACTATCCCGAACCCGTTGCGCGGCTCTTGGGTGAGATGACCGTGTTGACGGTCTTGCTCGGCACATCGCTGAAGTTTGAAGGCAAGTTCATCGCTCAAGCGCAGACTGAAGGGCCTGTTTCTCTTCTTGTGGTGGATTTCACGACCCCCGATGCGATGCGCGCCTACGCGCGCTTTGACGCCAAGGCTGTCGCAAAACAAATCGATGAAGGCCGGGACAGCCCCGAAGACCTGCTCGGCAAAGGCCTTTTGGCGCTGACGGTCGATCAGGGTCAATATATGAACCGGTATCAGGGCATTGTAGCTTTGGACGGTGCCTCGCTTGAAGAGATTGCGCAGAATTACTTCCGCCAGTCAGAACAATTGCCAACAAAGGTGCGGCTCGCGGTCGCTCAACTGCGTGAACGCAATGCCGAGGGCCAGCTGGTCAGTTCTTGGCGGGCGGGTGGATTGCTGGCGCAGTTCTTGCCAGAATCGGAAGAGCGGATTCGACAACGCGATCTTCATCCAGGCGATGCGCCGGAGGGTGTGGAAATTGATATAGGTGCCGACGATGATGACGCCTGGTTGGAAACCGAAGCGTTGGTTGGCACGATTGATGACGACGAGCTAGTCGATGAAATGCTCGGTACGCATGGCCTCTTGTTTCGCCTGTTCAATCAGCGGGGCGTGCGCGTTTATGAGCCAACGGAGGTGCGTGATGTCTGTTCATGCAACGATGAAAAGCTCGTCAACATCTTGTCTTCCATGACCGCCGAGGAGCTTGAAGAGGCAACGCAAGACGGGAAGATAACGGTCAAGTGTGAGTTTTGCTCGACCGTGCGGGAGTATGACCCGAAACGCTTTGAAACATGATGTAGCAAAAATGACTTCATTTTAATTTGCGATCTTCGCTCAGAGGCCTATTTTTCAGCCCGAAGGGGTGAGCCGCCTATGTTAAAGTCTGTCGAAGACAAGATTACCCAAATGCCGGAGGCAGAGAATAAAACTCTGCCTCATCGGCTTCAGCCTGTCAGGACTGCGCTGCGCGTCATCGTCCAAATTGTCTTGATGTTCGCCGTCCTGTTCGGTTCATTCACGCTTATGCAGCGCATGATCGCCAACCAGCCTCAGGCAGCAACTCGCCCCCCGATCGACCGCTCCATTCCCGTCGATACCATCAAGGTAGCACTGGCCGATACACGTCCATCACTGAGGCTTTTTGGTGAGGTCGTTGCCGGCCGCACCATCGAAGTGCGCCCACCAACCGGTGGCGAGGTAACGTTCGTCAATGAGAGCCTGGCCGTTGGGAGCCGTGTCGCCGAAGGAGATTTGTTGTTCTCGATTGATCCCTTTGATCTTGAAATCGCACTGGCCGAAGCGCAGGCCAATTTGGCACAGACAAGAGCGACGATCATTGAGAACCGCGCACGAATTGTTTCCGAGGATGTACAGCTGGGAAATGCCCGCGAGCAATTGGAATTTGCGCAAGCAGATTACGAGCGTGCGCTATCATTGCGCGACAATGGCACACTCACCGCAAAACAGGTGGAAGACCGCGCACTCATAGTTTCGCAACGACGGCAATCTGTCTTGCAGCGCCAGAACAATATCACCGTTGAGGAAGCCCGTCTTGAGCAACAATTGGCGGTTGAGCGACGTCTTGAATTGAGCGTGGAGCGCGCGCAGCGAAACCTGGCGGATGCAAGCATATTGGCGCCTTTCTCCGGCATTGTTCGAACCAGTAGTGTAGAGGTTGGTCGTCAGGTCAGCGCCAATGATGTTGCTGTGTCCATGTACGACAACGCCGCTCTTGATGTGCGTTTCACGTTGACCGATGCACAATATGGCAGGATCGCGACAGACAATGATCCGCTGATCGGCCGCGATGTGGAGGTCACCTGGCGCGTTGGAGGCAACAACTATGCCTATGCGGCGCAAGTGACGCGCTTGGGCGCCGACGTCGCATCCGAACGCGGCGGTGTGGATGTATTTGCCCGCATTTCAGATGCGAGCGCCAATGAGGTTCAATTGCGGCCGGGTGCATTTGTTTCCCTGAGCGTCCCCGATCGGCTGTATCCGAAATCGGCACGCGTGCCTGAGCAGGCTGTATTCGATGGTCCGAGCGTCTTCCTGGTTGTCGATGGAAAATTGGTGCGTCAAGACGTCATTGTGTTGGCCTATGATGGCGATCAGGCCGTGATTTCCGGCGTAAGCGACGGCTCCGAATTGCTGGCAACAAGACTATCGAACGCCGAGGACGGCACGTCCGTGCGCACTGGTGATGAGCCACAAAGTCGCCCAAGCGGCCAACGGCGAGGCGAAGGCTAACAGCGCCATGCAAATCACCCCTTCAGCTGAAGCACCACGCTCTCTAGTCAGCGCCTTTTTGCGTCATCCCAACGCGGCCAACCTCTTGATGGTCCTCATGATCATCTTCGGCCTCTTCACGCTGGGACGTATCAACACGCAGTTTTTCCCTACCATCGAGCGCAATACCGTCACCGTGACTGTCGTATGGGAAGGCGCCAGCCCTGAAGATGTGGAAGCAAACATTCTCAGCATCGTCGAACCTGAAGTACGCTTCGTTGATGGCGTTGATGAGATGGACTCCTATGCCCGCGAAGGTAATGGCTCGGTTGTTTTGACCTTCGAAGAAGGCTATGACATGCGCGAGGCCATTGCAGATGTGGAAGAGGCCGCGCGTGCGATCTCCAATTTGCCCGAAGATGCCGAAGAACCGACGGTTGGGGTCAGTAATTTCTTCGACCGCGTCGCCTCCATCTCCATTTCCGGTGACGTGTCCGAAGCCACGATCAGGCGTTGGGCCAAGCAAATCCGCGATGACCTGACCAGTCGCGGCATTGACCGCGTTACTTTCACCGGTCTTCGCACCGCCGAAATGCACGTCGCCATATCCGACTATGATTTGCGTCGTTTGGGCCTTTCGATGGACGAGGTCAGCCAAGCCATTGCCCAAGCCAGCCGCGATCTTCCATCGGGCAACCTTGATGGAGCTGTCGAACGCCAATTGCGCACAGTGGCAGACGAAATAACGGTTCGCAGCCTTGGCGGCGTGGAAGTGCGATCACTGCCAACGGGCGAAAAAATCTTTCTGCGTGACATCGCTACAATCACCAACACGTTTAACGACAGCGGAGTTAAAGGTGTTTCCGGGAACGGGTTGGCGATCGAACTCGATATTATGGCAACGCCAACGGCTGACACGCTGACGAGCAACTCCATCCTGCAAGACTATGTAGAGGAGATACGCCCGCAATTGCCGAACAACTTGACGATGCAAGTCTATGAGGTACGTGCAGCGGCTCTCTACGATCGGATCATGTTATTGGTCGAAAACGGTTTGACCGGTCTTGCGATTGTGCTGGTGGTCCTTTTTCTGTTCCTGAACGCACGGATTGCGTTCTGGGTTGCGGCCGGTATTCCCGTCGCTGTTCTGGCCACCATCGGCCTGATGTATGTTTTTGGCGAAACCATCAACATGTTCTCATTGTTCGGTCTGATCATGATGCTTGGCATCATTGTTGATGATGCGATTGTTGTCGGTGAGCATACGGATACAAGACTAGCCATGGGCGATGATCCCGTCACCGCCGCCGAGAACGGCGTTGGCGCGATGTTTGTGCCGGTAATGGCCGCCCTGACGACGACGCTGGCGACATTTCTGCCGCTCTTTATGATCGGTGGGACCATTGGTCAGATTATATCGGTTCTGCCGATTGTGGTTGCAGCGGTAGCGCTTTCCAGTCTCGTTGAGTGTTTCTTTGTACTGCCGGGCCACTTGGCGCATTCGCTGGGCAATCGGCGTCCGCCGCGTTGGTCATGGTGGCGCGTCTTTTTCATCTCACTTTCTGTAGCTGTTTTCGCCGCAGGTTTCCTGACACGCCTGGCCGGCGAAGGTGGTCTTCTATCCTCCGTGGCAATTATCACTTGGTTCGATGATTGGCGTTCACAGTTTCTATATTATGAGACCGGACTCATCGTTGCCCTTTTCGCCCTTGCTATAGGGCTTGGTGTTGAAGGCATCATCCGTTTCATAAGCGGCAATGCGGCCGCGCGCGGCGCCAGTGAAGAAAGCGCGTTTCGTCGCAATTTCGATGCGGGCTTCGACTGGGTTCGTACTGGTCCGTTTAATTTTTTGGTCACTATGGCATGGCGCTGGCGCTATGTGACCCTTTCGGTCGCTACCGGGTTGGTTTTGGTGGTGGCCGTAGGTTTGGTGATGAGCCGCCAAGTGGGTTTTGTGTTCTTTCCATCGCCGGAGTCGGACAATATATCGGCCAGCGTGATTGCGCATCCGGGTACGCCGCAGGAAGAGTTAAACGCTGCCGTGCGTGCCTATGAGCAGGCCTTGAGGCGCGCTGAGGCCAGGTTGACCGCGGAAACCGGTGAGGATCTGATACAAGCAACATTTGTCACCGTTGGTTCCTCCGGCCGCTCGCAAGGGGACAATCTGGCACGGATCAAAGTCCAACTCGCCACTTCAGAGCGGCGATCAGTACGCACACCGGATATTGTCAGAGCTTGGCAGCAGGAAGCGCCAACTTTGACGTCGATCCGTCGTTTCGCGATCCGGCAAAGCCGCGCTGGACCACCCGGGGCCGATGTTGATTTGGAATTGCGTGGCGACTCTATTGCTATCCTGAAAGAGGCAGCCGTCGAGGCAACAGAAATCATTTCGTCAATCGAAGGTCTGTCCGGGGTTGAAGATGATCTGCCCTACGGCAAACCTGAAATGGTCATGACACTCACGCCGCGTGGATCGTCCCTTGGGTTCAACTTGGAAAGCGTAGGTCGACAGGTCCGCAATGCCATCGAAGGGACAACCGCGACCCGGTTTGTGCGCGGTGACGATGAGGTCGCTGTACGCTTGACCATGGAGACGGGTCGCGCCGGAACCGCTGCATTGCGTGAGATGTATTTGCGCAGCCCCGAGGGGAATGACGTCCCGCTGATGGAAATTGTCGCATTGGACGAACGCCAAGGCTTTTCCGCCATTCAGCGCTCCAATGGCCGGACCACCATTTCCGTAACCGCCGACATCAACACTGAAGTGACAACCACGGACGAGGTGGTTGAGTTCCTCGTCGAGTCGGGTGAGATGGATGCGCTCGCGGCCAAATATAATCTGGAATACGGGTTCGGTGGACGCAGTCGCGAGCAGGCCGAGGCCTTTTCCGATTTATGGTACGGAACCCTCGTGGCAATGGCGGTCATCTACATTATTCTGGCTTGGGTTTTCGGCAGCTACTTCACACCTTTTGCCGTGATGATGATCATACCGCTCGGTGCGGTCGGTGCGATCTTTGGCCATTGGGTCATGGACTTCCAGCTGACAATGCTTTCGTTGGTCGGCTTGCTTGGGTTGTCCGGCATTCTGGTCAATGATTCCATTATTCTCGTCTCGCGCCTGCAGGAGCGATTGCAGCTCGGCGAGGACCTTGAAACCGCAGCCATAGGGGCAAGCCGTGATCGTTTCCGTGCTGTACTGTTAACATCACTGACAACGATTGGTGGATTGATACCCTTGCTGTTTGAAACCAGTCTTCAGGCACAGTTTTTGAAGCCTATGGCGATAACCATGGTATTCGGCTTGGCCTCAGCGACCATTTTGGTCTTGTTTCTCGTGCCGGTCTTTATCGGCATTGGACGCGATGTCAAAACAGCGTTCATTGCGCTTTATGGCGAGCGCCGTTTGCCGCGCCTGATACCAGGTGAGTAGCGCTAGTTAAGCGTTCTGGCCATATCGGGTAGATCAAGGGAAAAGCCGGGGATGTGAACCTCCAGCTTATCTCCATCCTCATTTTGCATTACATAATGCCCGATCATCGTACCGGACGGCGTGTTAAGCGGGCAGCCAGATGTGTACTGGAAACTATCGCCGGGCTCCATGATCGGTTGCTCGCCGATCACACCTGGACCGCGAACTTCCTCAATCTGACCCAGCGCATTCGTGATTTGCCAGTAACGTGAGACCAGTTGAACGGTCTTGTCGGAATGATTGGCGACAATAACCGTGTAAGCCCAAAACCAACGCGCAGCACCAGGATCGGACTCCTCGTCGATGAACTCGGGTCGAACCGTTACTTCAATGCCATGTGTACGTTCTCGGTACATGTCTAAAATCCTAACGCGGTATCGAAACTACGCAATGACCTCGCCACAAGAATGTGACGGCCTGTGAATAGCTTCTTCATGACATAATGAAGGCTGACCGCTAGGAAGCGCCAAACGAAAGATAAAACTCATATGCTGGACGGCGCGCTCAAGCCAAAACTGGATCCATTTCTCACCGTTGTTGGCAAACGGCTGGCCGGTGCCGGTATCACGGCCAATACTGTGACCATTGTCGGCTTGGCCATCGGGTTGCTTGCTGCCGGTGCCATCTGGACGCAATATTATGGGCTCGCGCTGGCGCTTTTGCTTGTCAGCAGGATTTGTGACGGTTTGGACGGCGCTGTTGCCCGCGCAACGTCCAGTTCTGACTATGGCGGCTATCTTGATATTGTGTTGGACTTTGCCTTTTACGGCGCAATACCGCTCGGGTTTGTTTTGGCCGATCCGTCGGCCAACGCGGTCGCAGGCGCTGTTTTGATCTTTTCTTTTTATCTCAATGGCGCAAGCTTTCTTGCTTTTGCGATTATGGCCGAAAAGCACGATCTGACCACTGATAAACGCGGGCCAAAGTCGTTTTTCTTTTCGACAGGGCTCACCGAAGCGACTGAGACCATCGTGGTCTTTGTGCTGTTCTGCCTGTTTCCGGCCTGGTTCCCCGTGATCGCCTACATCTTCGCCGCTCTGGTCTTCTACACCGCCATTTCACGCATCGTGATCACGGGAAGAACACTAAATTAGCTTGACGCCATACGGCTCAGCGCCTGACCCAGATCTTCCAGAAGATCATCGCCGTCTTCAAGTCCCACCGATAGGCGCAATGTGCCATCTCCGATGGAAAGCTCCTTGCGATCTTCATCTGACAGGTTTTTGTGTGTTGTCGTGGCCGGATGTGTGACGAGGCTTTTTGCATCTCCCAGATTGTTCGAGATGGAGATGACCTCAAGCGCATTTTCGAATGTGAAAGCGTCCTGTTTGTCGCCCTTGATGTCAAACGCAACAAGCGTTGATCCTGCGCTCATTTGCCGGGCGATGATGTCCGCTTGTGGATGATCGGGGCGCCCCGGATAAACTACCCTCGAAACCAAGGGTTGATCGGCGAGGAAGTCGGCAACGCGCCGAGCATTTTGGGTCTGTTGTGCGATCCGCACCGACAGTGTTTCAAGCCCTTTGAGCATGACCCACGCGTTGAACGGGCTCATTCCCGGACCAGTATGGCGGAAAAAGTCATGCAGATTGTCATCCACCCACTCGTTGGAGCCCAAGACAACGCCGCCCAGGCACCGCCCCTGACCGTCAATATGCTTGGTTGTGGAGTAAACGACGATGTCTGCGCCCAACTCCATAGGCTTTTGATAAAGCGGTGTGGCAAACACATTATCGATCACAACTTTCGCACCGCAGGAGCGCGCGACGGAGACAACATGTGCAATATCGATCACTTCAAGTGTCGGGTTGGTTGGGCTTTCAAAGAAAAGGATTTTGGTATTGGGCTTGACCGCTTCTTCCCATGCATTGGGGTCAGTGCCGTCGATCAGCGTCGTTTCAACGCCAAAACGCGGCAACAGCTTTTCAACTACCCAGCGGCACGAACCGAACAGTGCCCGTGCCGCAATGACGTGATCGCCGGCCTGCACTTGGCAGAGCATGGCTGCCGAGACCGCCGCCATGCCGGAGGTGGTGGCACGAGCGGCTTCCGCGCCTTCCAGCGCACACATGCGGTCTTCAAACATTTGCGTGGTGGGATTGGCATAGCGCGAATAGATAAAGCCGGGCTCTTCACCCTTGAACCGCGCTTCGGCTGCTTCTGCACTTTCGTAGACAAAACCCTGTGTCAGAAAGAGCGCTTCGGAAGTCTCACCAAAGGGGGAGCGCGCTGTGCCTGCATGCACCAGCTGAGTTGCCATTCGATGTTGTTTTTTCGTTCCGTCGCTCATTTGTAAACCTCAACAAAAAACCGGCCTCGCATCGCTGCAAAACCGGTCGGGCAGGCAAATCATACCTCTCGCGCGCGGTCTTTTAGCGAGTTGTTTTTCGTGGCTGCAAGCCGACCGGCCAAATCACCACGTGAAATCTGTCCATAACGCCGTGCGCCGGTTGCGTCAATTCTCGCCCCTGTCCAAAAACGGATATGGACATGGCAAAACACGGCATTCTGACCGACACAATGATCAATCAGCTCAACGCTGAAGGGGCGTTGAAATCGCCGCTTCCCTTTGCGGAAGGCCAGGTGCAACCGGCCAGCCTTGATCTGCGTTTGGGTGAGAAAGCCTACCGGGTGCGTGCAGCTTTCATGCCGGGTAACGGCAACACCGTTGCCGATAAGCTGGATCGGCTGAAACTACACGAGATTGATCTTGCCGATGGGGCGGTGTTGGAAACGGGCTGCGTCTATATCGTCCCGCTGCTGGAAACGCTTGATCTGCCCGACACCATCTCTGCGTCGGCAAACCCGAAAAGCTCCACCGGACGCCTTGATATTTTCACCCGTGTGCTGACCGATCAGGCGGTCGAGTTCGATAAGGTACCTGCGGGCTATAGCGGGCCGCTTTACCTCGAAGTTTCACCCCGCACATTCCCCATCGTCGTGCGCATGGGATCGCGCCTGTCGCAAATCCGTTTCCGCATCGGCCACGCGCTTTTGGATGCGGCGCAACTGACGGCGTTGCATGGTAGCGAGACGCTGGTCGCCGACGATCATGTGAACATTTCCCAAGCCGGTATCGCCCTGTCGGTCGACCTGTCCGGCTTTGACAATAATCTGATCGGCTATCGAGGCAAGCACCACACTGCTGTCGTCGATGTCGATAAGCCCGGCGGGCATGACGTGCTCGATTTTTGGGAACCAATTCCCTCACGCGGCAAGCAGGAACTCATTCTCGACCCTGATGAGTTCTACATTCTGGTTTCACGTGAGGCAGTCCATGTCCCGCCGGACTATGCCGCCGAGATGACCCCCTTTGATCCCTTGGTGGGAGAATTCCGCGTGCACTATGCGGGTTTTTTCGATCCCGGTTTCGGCCATTCTGCTGCAGGTGGCACAGGCTCGCGCGCTGTCCTGGAAGTGCGCTCGCATGAGGTGCCATTCGTTCTCGAGCATGGACAGATTGTGGGTCGCCTTGTCTATGAGCGCATGCTCGAACGCCCCACTACACTTTATGGTATTGACTTGAAATCAAACTATCAGGCGCAGGGTTTGAAACTGTCCAAGCATTTTAGGTTGGCATAACCCTCTTAATTGGTCGGGGTCTATAACATGAGCGAAACTGTTACTATCGTCGTTAGACAAAGAGTTAAGCCGGGCCGCGAACCAGAGTATGAGGCATGGCTAAAGCGGATGACCGACGGCGCACGAGCCAACTTTCCTGGCTATGTTGGCGTTGGTTATCACCGCCCGGAGGAACCTGGCGGTTATTATCGTCAAATTTTCCGATTTGACAGCGTTGAGGAATTGGAGGAGTTTGAGCGTTCGTCATATCGAAGTAACATGCTGGCAGAAGGCGCCGTGAATTTTGCCGCTGACCCTGCATTTGAGCGTATGACGGGCCTTGAGTTCTGGTTCGATCCGCCACGAGGCACAATAGTTGCTCAGCCGAGTCCGCACCGCATGGCTCTTGTCATGATCATTGTCGTCTTTACCATGATATTGATCCTCAGCTCGATTGTCGGCGCACTGACGCCTGACTGGCCTTCGCCGCTTCGCTTGCTCCTGACCGTCACTATACAGGTAGCGCTGATGACCTACGTCGTCATGCCTAGGCTAACGCCGCTCATTGCGCCCTTGATCTATCCAAGGACAAAAACCGTATGAACAGGGCGCAGTCGATCGAAGCTGACCTTGATGGCCTAGCTCTCTCTTAATGCTTTGATCTCCGCTTTGAGCGCTTTCAACTCCGCCAAGATCAGCTCATTGTCATTGTGCAGGCTCTCGCGTTCGTCGGCCGCTTGGCTGTCATGCTCAGCCTGCATCGCAGAGACCACAACACCGATAAACAGGTTCAGGACTGTGAAGGTCGTCGAGGCTATGAATGGGATGAAGAATGCCCACGCCCAAGGGAATGCCTCCATGACGGGCCGGACAATGCCCATTGACCAGCTTTCGAGTGTCATGATCTGGAAAAGCGAGTAGGCAGACGCGGGAAGCGAACCGAACCATTCGGGAAATGCTTCGCCAAAGAGCTTTGTGGCCATCACAGAGAAGACGTAAAACACGAGCGCTAAAAGCATGACGATGGAGCCCATGCCGGGCAATGCGTTCAAGAGCCCTCCGACAACGCGGCGCAGCGAGGGCAGGGATGAGATCAGCCGCAACACCCGTAAAATACGCAACGCCCGTAGCACCGAGAATGCGCCGGATGACGGAACCAGAGCTATGCCGACAATGACAAAGTCAAACGTCCGCCAGGGCGAATGGAAGAACCGCGTTCGGTAGACCACCATCTTGGCCGCCAACTCGACCACAAAAAACACAAGGATGGCGGCATCCAGGGCCAGGAGGAAAGGCCCGACGCTGTCCATCACCGCAGGTACTGTTTCCAACCCTAACGTGATCGCGTTGACGACGATGATGGCGACGACGATTTTTTCAAATCGAGCGCTTTCGACAATTGCTTTGAGCCGTTCCATTGGCGCATTCCGTTTGATGAGGGGCGTTACGTTGGCGCGGATATAGTCGCGTTAGCGCCGTGCGCCAATTGTTCCGTTTGCCCAAGCCGTTCAGTGCGGTGTTTTTTCCCAAAGAAACGGGTCTTTGAACATTTGAACAACCGCTCGCCAAGCAGCGATGGAAAAGCCGACCCAATAGGCAGGGATCAGTAAAATCCGCCAACCTACCTGTTTTCGTTGTGCGCGATTTGTGCCACACCAACAAAGCGCGGCAAATGCTGTATAGCTCAGGAGAATCGTGGACCAGTCGATCCAGGCGATGACCTTGGCAGCCAGCGACGGGTCATCACTTGTCAGCAAGCGTGAAAGCGAAATAATCGCTGACGCGAGCAGAACCGGGTGAAAGATCGCTGATACGATTGTGCCGATAAGCAATAAGAGAGTGATCAGCGCGGCTCTGCCGCCCAATTCTGAAACCAGAAGCATGGGGTGTCTGGTGTGCACAAAAGCTGTTTGCAGCCAACCTTTGAACCAGCGTGTGCGCTGACGTAGCCAAACGCCCAACGTATGCGGCGCTGGCTCCAAGGTCGGGCGTGTGATCATCTCTGTCCGGTAACCCTGCCGCCATAAGCGAAGCCCAATGTCGGCGTCCTCGGTCACATTGTAGGGATCCCAAGAGCCAACTGCACGTACCGCATCGGTCTTGAAATGGTTAGATGTGCCACCCAAAAGCAGCGGCGCGCCAACGCGTTCCAACCAAGGCATGAGCGCGCGAAACAGCCCTGCATACTCCAGATGAAAAAGCGCGCTGATCGTAGAGCGTGTCGGATTTGTGGTCACCAGCGGCGCCTGCAAACAGGCGACGCAAGCATCACTGCGCTGGAATTTTTGATAGGCTTCCACCAGTTGCATCGGGTGTGGGTGGTCTTCGGCATCATAGATCGTGAGCAGTTCGCCATTGACGAATTTAAGCGCATAGCTAAGCGCTTTGGGTTTGGTGCGGGGTTCGTGAACGGGTACTGTGATGAGCTCAAAGCAGGGATCGAGATTTTGGCTTTCGATCGCGACGATCGTTTCGCGATCATCGGCCTCGCACGCCAGGATGATCTGCAGTTTACTGCGCGGCCATCGGATTGATCGTAGATTTCTGACCAGACCCGGTACGATATTTGCCTCGTCGCGCAGCGCGACGAGTACCGTATATGTTGGAAGTTGCGCCAGGGTCACCTTTTCGATTTTGGTATAGGGCTTTGGTTTGTGGGACAAAGCTGCCGCCGCCCGTAAAACGACGCATGCAAAAAAGAAAAGGGCGACAAACGCGTGCAGAATTGTTGCCGATAGCGATGGTGCAAGGACGAGGCTCCCAGCCATGGTGGCGATGAGGATAGAAAGCGTAAAGCCGTGTGCAAAAGCCGGTCCCGCGTGCGAAGACAGGCTGGCGTGTTCGGTGCGCAGCTCGGTGCACACTTTGTCGACGACAGCCTTTTCATACTGACGCACCAGCAAGGAGCGCATTGTTTGTGGGCAGCAAATGGCAACGCGACGTTTGAGACCAGCCCGCGAAAAGAGCGTTGCCAGTTTCGCTATACCGTTTGTACGCGGCACGACGAGGACAACGAGCGTGCCGTCTGCCAACCGGGCAAATGTCTGGCTTGCGCGCATTGTTGGTGTCTGCAAATCAAGGACGGCAGTGACATCTTGCCTTACACAAAATCGAACGCCCAGCGCTTTGGCCAAGCTTCGGTAGTAAGCGTCATGGGTAATGGCACCAGTCGCCAAAAGTTCGGTGGCAGCGTTGGTTCCCCGCCGCTTGGCCTGCAATGAGGCCGCCCGTAGATGGCGAATGGAAAAGCCCTGGCGCAGTAAAAAGCGCACCGACCTATCAAACTCGGTGCTTGTCTTCTTCGGGCGCGCTTCCCCCAAAAGCACGCCCTTTGCACCGACGGGTGTCAGTTCAACCAATTATCTCGCCCCTTTTGCCGCCTTGCCCAAGCGGACGCAACCAGTTAGCACAGGCACAAACACCGGTGGATCGCCCAAAATTGGGGAGGCCTTGCCTCATGGGAACGAGGTTATCGCTCATCAAATATCTGTTGTTGCTGGCTCTATTAACATTATCGGCGCCGACAAGCGCTGATGGTTTGCCTCGCTTCATTGATCCTGGTTTGGTCGCAAACAAGGCGCCGCTCGACGGGCTGGTACGCCTGCGTTTTGTAACCACGCTGGATTATCCACCGTTCAATTTCGCCGATGAAAACAAGAAACCGACGGGTTTTAATGTCGATCTCGCTCGCGCGATTTGTCAGCGCCTGGAAATAGAAAACCGCTGTGAAATACAGGCGGTCCCTTGGGATGAATTGGATGGGGCGCTTGAGGGGCGGCGCGCTGAAGCTGTTATTGCCGGTTACGATGTGACGCCGGACTTCCGTGAACGCTATGAACTGAGCCAACCCTATTTTCGTTTTCCCGCCCGTTTCGTCGCGCGGCAAACCAACGTATCGGAAGGGCAGAGCAAACCCGACCTGTCCGACCTCCTAAAATCGGTGATCCGTGTTGGCGTTTTGGACGGAAGCGCGCAGGCTGCCTATCTGGCAGCGCATTTCCCGGAGGCCAATGTTGTCCGTTTTCCCGACACCGCGCCGCTCTATAACGCGCTGACAAGCGGCGAAGTCGAGTACTTGTTTGGCGATGGCATTTCATTCAGCTTCTGGTTGGCGTCTGAGGCGTCCGATGATTGCTGTAATTTTGTGGCTGAGCCGATTTTGGATCCGCGGTTTTTTGGCCGTGGAATGGTGGTGGCAGTGCGTACCGGCGAGAATACGCTGCGTGAAGCCATCGACGCCGCGCTCAAGGAGTTGGAAAATGACGGGGAAACCGAGGCGCTTTTTGTCCGATATTTTCCGATCAACCCGTTTGCCCATTGATCATTTGGCGCGAAAAGGAAGTGCCAATGTCCAAATAAGGTTCGAGGTTTTGGGCCCGCGCAAATCATCCAACCCAATGGTCATCTTTTCGTGGCCCGCTGCGGGCTGATCGACATAGGTTGAAAACAGGCGATCCCAGAACGAAAAATTGAACCCGTAGTTGCTATCGGTTTCCCGTTGAACCGCAGAGTGGTGCACGCGATGCATGTCGGGTGTTACGACGAACCAACGAAGCACGCGATCGATGGGGCGCGGGATTTTCGCATTGGCGTGATTGAACATAGCCATGCCGTTCAAAACGATTTCGAAGATCAAAACCGCAACTGGCGGGGCGCCCAGAGCAATTATGATGGCCGCCTTCCACAACATCGACAGCACAATCTCCAATGGGTGAAATCTGAGCGCTGTCGTGATATCAAATCCCTGATCGGCGTGGTGCATGCGGTGGATGCGCCAAAGAAGGGGCCATTTGTGACTGAGGAGATGCTCAAGCCAAACGGCAAGGTCCAGCACAACAAAAGCTATCACCCCGGCCATGAGGCCTGGAACACCATAGACATTAAAGAGGCCCCAGCCCTGACTTTGCGCATAAAGCGCAGTGCCCACGGCCGCCGCTGGGAAAATGACGCGCAAGCAAACAGACGAAATCACCACCATGGAAAGATTTGTAAACCAACGTTTTGATTTCAGGGCCCCTTGCATCTCCGCACGTTCCAAACGCGGCGACCAAAGTTCATAGGCGGCCATGGCAGCAAAAATAGAGACAAAGGCCATCAGGCGGATTGTGGGCTCATTTTCCATCGCGAAACTCCTGATCCTCACATGGAATTTTGCTGAATGACAGACAAGTCACAAGCCGGTGAGTGCCAAGGGCGTCAATTGGGCGCGGAACCCAGCCGAAAACGTACTTTGGCAGAGCGCTCGATCGCGGCGACCACCAATTTGTCAAGATCAAGCTTGTCCCGCAGCATCTCCAGGAGACGTAATTCTTCCTGCCGGGCACGCAGGTCCGCAGCCGCAACTTCAACCGCCACCGCGTATGCTGTTTCGTGCAGTCTTTCGGGAAGCACTTCGCGCACCAAAGTCAGGATATTGTCGATGCCATCCTCATCTTCCAACAACAAGCCGCAGGCGTTGGCATGAGCGATGAGTTGATCGCGACTGAGGCCTTCGAAAACCGGGAGCGTATCACAAATAGCAGCCACCCTCGCCAACTCACTTTCACCAAGCTGACCATCAGCGGCCGCCATGGTAACCATCAGATAGGTAAGTGCCCCTGCTTCATTGAGCTCGTTCATTATTTCACTCCTAGCCTGCGCGGACATATGGATGTGTTTAGCACAGTGCAAGGACTAAGGTAGGCTTGGCACTTCCCAACGGGCGCTGCTTGCGCTACCACCCGCCGCAATTTCCAGACCTTGGATCAATAAAATGCCCAAAGCGTTCACCGCGCCAACCGTAAATCATGACCTCGTAGAAGCCGGCAAGAAGTCAAAGGCCTGGCCGTTCGAAGAGGCACGAAAGATCGTGAAGCGCTATGAGAAAACCGGCTTTCCGCAAGAGGTGATTTTCGAAACCGGCTACGGTCCCTCCGGCCTTCCCCACCTCGGCACCTTTGGCGAAGTCGTACGCACGACCATGGTGCGTCAGGCTTTCCATGTGCTGACCAGCAATGAAGTCGCAACAAAGCTCATATGCTTTTCCGACGATATGGACGGTATGCGCAAAGTGCCCGAAAACGTGCCTGACCGCACCGCGCTCGAACCCTATCTACAGATGCCGTTGACCATCGTGCCCAACCCTTTTGGCGGGGAAGAGGCAAGTTTCGGCCAACACAACAACGCCATGCTGCGCCGTTTTCTGGACGCGTTTGGGTTCAACTATGAATTTGCCAGCGCAACTGAGTATTACAAATCAGGCCGCTTTGATGTGCTCCTGAAATTGGCATGCGAAAAATATGATGACATCATGGCCGTCATGCTTCCGACCCTCGGTGAAGAGCGTCAAGCGACTTACAGTCCTTTCTTGCCAATTTCTCCCAAATCCGGTCGTGTTCTGTATGTCCCCATGAAAAATGTCGACGCGACCAAACACGAAATCACATTTGATGATGAAGACGGTGCCGAGACAACCATCCCGGTGACGGGTGGCTTGGTAAAACTGCAGTGGAAGCCCGATTTCGGGATGCGTTTTGCTGCGCTTGGCGTTGATTTTGAAATGTTTGGTAAGGATCATCAGGCCAATGCGCCGATCTATGACCGCATTTGCCGCGTGCTCGGGGGGCGGGCGCCGGAGCACTATGTCTACGAATTGTTTCTCGATCAAAATGGCGAAAAAATTTCAAAGTCCAAAGGCAACGGCCTGTCCATCGATGAATGGCTGGCCTATGCACCCACCGAAAGCCTGGCGCTTTACATGTTCCAGAAACCGCGAACCGCAAAGCGCCTTTCCTTCGACGTGATTCCCAAAGCGGTCGATGAATATTATGCCCACTGCGCTGCTTTCGCCAGGCAGGACATGGCAGGTCAGTTGAACAATCCGGCTTGGCACATTCACAATGGCAATCCGCCGACAGAGCCCCTTCCGGTTTCCTACGCGATGCTACTCAATCTGGTGAGCGCTTCCAATGCGGAAAACAAGGATGTGCTTTGGGGTTTCATTTCCCGCTATGCACCCGACGTAACGCCTCAAACCCATCCGCATATCGACGCGCTTGCCGGGTATGCACTGCGCTATTTTGAAGATTTCGTGCTGCCGCACAAAAAGTTTGCCGCACCAGATGAAACCGAACTTGCAGCGCTTGCGCAGTTGGATGGCAAACTCGCAGCGCTTCCAGTTCATGAGCATACCGATGGAGCGGCCATACAAAATGCAGTACTGGCGGCAGCGAAGTCTTTTGACCGTTATCTGGACCCCAACAAAAAAGGGCCAGACGGTAATCCTACCGTCAAAAGTGACTGGTTTAATGCACTTTACCGCATTTTGTTGGGCCAGGAGCGTGGGCCGCGCCTGGGCTCGTTCATTGCGCTCTATGGTGTAGAGGAGATGCGCGCCCTGATCAAAAAGGCAATCAACGGCGAACTGGCAAACTAACGCTGTCTGCGCTACTGGCTCGCCCACAGTATGCGGGCCATCCAAGCCACGTCAACCAGCGGTAGATGCCGGTCTTCATGGTCAGGGTTAACCGATTGCAAATCAATTGAAAGAGCCGTTTGGCGCTTGAGCACCTTGGCCATGACCTCGCCGGATTGGGTTCTGACCACCACACGGTCGCCCCGTCGCACCGAGGCGCTTGGCGACACGATGATGACGTCGCCGTCGCGGTAAAGCGGTAGCATGCTGTCGCCGCTTATCTCCAGTGCATAGACGCCGCCTTCAGGTTCCGGTCCCGGGAATGGAACCAGTTCCCAACCGTCTCCCGCCGGATATCCGGCATCATCAAAGAAACCACCTGTTCCGGCCTGCGCCATACCCAGAAGCGGAATACCTTTAATACTAATATCCGGAACGATGGCAGCAAATCCGTCTTGGATCGAGGAGATGGGCTCGTCGATCATGGCCATAA
The DNA here is from genome assembly GCA_039822005.1 of Pseudomonadota bacterium. GTDB lineage: Bacteria > Pseudomonadota > Alphaproteobacteria > Rhizobiales > Rhizobiaceae > JBCBDX01. The sequence goes on from JBCBMZ010000001.1 coordinate 518,602, forward strand.
ACTCGCTCACAGATACGCCGGTGGCTTCGATGACTTTTGAAAGTGACTCCGTCGACGGCCATCGTTCCCGACCGTCAACCGCTATTCTTTTTGATTTATTGAACGTCGTCGAATCCAGCCCAGCCTTTCGGGCAAGGCCCGAAGGGGTCAGATCATGGGCTTGTGCGAGCCGGTCTATGGCTTGCCAGACGCGTTCATGTGAAAGCATGAGGTACCAAGAGGAATAAATACCTCTATCGGTTACCCGCATTAGTTGCTATGGTCAACTCTACTTTGACGGGATAATTGCTGTACGCCCGGTTGTAATCATATCATCCACAAGTTCGATCCGGTCTTGGCCCCAAAAAACCTCGCCACTAACCACATAGGCGGGCGCACCGGTTACGTCGGCTTCGATGGCGTCCTGTGTGTTGCGTAATCGTATTTGCGCGCAAACATCTGAATTTGCCATCTCAAGAATGTCATCGGCATCAAAACCGTGCCGCGTGAGGATCGAGGCGACGACTGTTTGGTCGGCGACATCAAGGTCTTCCACCCATACCGCGCGGAACAGGTCGCCCATAACCGCCAGTGCGTTCTCACCTTTCGAAACGAGCGCAGCGACGCTCAAATCTGCAAGGGTTGGGTTTGTGGGAAAATGCGCCGGTTGAAGATTGATCGGAAGACCGCGCCATTTCCCGACACGTTCCATCTCAACGAGCCGGTAGCGTTGGCGCACCGGTGAACGTTGCCCGAGCGGTACGCTGCCTGACTGCTGCCAAACCGCACCAAGATCAATGGGTTTGGGTTGTAGCGTAACGCCTTGTTTTTTTGCCACCGCTACAATGGCGTCGTGGCCAAGATAGGCAAAAGGGGAAATACTGATGAAGTAATAGTCGATGTGCTTGTGCATGGCCCGTTCCCTCAGGTTCCAGGAACGACCCTATACACAAATGCGATGCCAAAGGAACGGAACTGCGAAGTCTCGTTCGGGCTGCCGTGCCGCCTGCAAAAAGCGCTGGCGGCTTAACAGGCAAAATCCTTGGTTTTACACCAAATCCAGCGAGATATCAGGAGGCGACGAGGTTGCCGGCAGCGGTCTTGCCGGTGCGCTTGTCGGTCACCAGTTCGTAGGTGATGGATTGGCCTTCAGTAAGGGTTTCCATACCGGAGCGCTGAACTGCGGAAATGTGGACGAAAACATCATTTCCACCCTCAGCCGGCTGGATAAAACCGTAGCCCTTCGTCGTGTTGAACCATTTTACGGTGCCGCTAGCCATATATATTGTCCTTTCAAGACTGTTGGTAGTGCGAGGCGAACGTTGCATCGAAGTCTTGGAAAGTCCGTAGTCCGCGCCACCGATGAGCGCTTTAGTCTATGATACTTGGCCGTAACCATCGATGTGCAAAAGTTTCCATAAAATCGTTGCAAAAATAAGACATGCTACGCCGTCGTGCTGCCACATATGCTGTAGTCTCACGGCATGACGGGAGAAAATACGCGCTGAAAAATAAGTTGAACGGATCGGCTGTGGTCGGGTTGCATGCAAACGTCTGTGACGCCGGTTGCCGGGAATATTTTGAGTGTGTGGTGCGTAACTTGGGTTAGCGCCACATGACCCGGAGATGGATTTGCCGCAGACAACACACCACCAGCATTCCGTTTGGGTTGATTGCGCACGGCCAACCGTTCGCGTATCCATAGCGGCAACAACTGAAAAAGCTGACGATAGCAAGTGTGGGGGCACGGTGTCTGCGGACCTCAAAAAAGACCTGATCGTGCTTTTGCCAAGGCTTCGTCGATTTGCTCGCAGCCTGACGAAGTCCGCCCATGATGCTGATGATCTGGTTCAGGATGCATGCCTGAAGGCATTGAACAGCAGTGGCAGCTGGGATCGATCGCAACCACTCGATCGTTGGGTGTCTCGCATTATGCGCAACCATTGGATCAGCGAAATCAGAAAGCGTCAGGTTCGAATAGGGCAGGGGCAGGTTCCGGCGGATGAGACAAGTGAGTTGGTTCACCGCGAGACGGCAGAAGACACATTGCGCGGCACCCAGTTGCGCAACAAAATCGACCAGTTGCCCGGTGATTTGTCCGTTTTGCTCCTTGCCGTATCGGTGGAGGGGTACACATACGCAGAGGCGGCCGAAACCTTTGAGATTCCGCTTGGTACAGTCATGAGTCGCATTCACCGGGCGCGCAAATTGCTGGCAGCGCAATTGGAACAGCAATCTGGAGCAGCCCAATGAGTTTTGATCGCGAAAAGCTCAGTGGCTTTTTGGATGGCGAGCTGTCCCCTGACGAAACACGGCAGGTGGAGCTTGCGCTTGAAAATGATCCATCGCTGGCCATCGAGCTTGAACAGTTGATGGCCGCAGAAAAATTCGCGCAGCAGGAATTTGACGCGATGCTGTCCGAACCGGTGCCACTGTCGCTGGCAGCAACGGTTCGAAATGCGCCGGAAGGCGGTAGTGGGTTAAGGGCGTCAAATGCAAATATACCGCCGCCAAATCGCAACAGTTTATCTTGGTGGACGGCTGTCGCTGCGATGTTGGCGCTCGTGGTAGGCGCTGCAGGCGGATACGTGACAGCGTCAAATACGCAGATACAAGTTGCAACCGCTCCTGGTTGGCTTTCTGATATTGCGGATTATCACCGTGTTTATGCCACGCAGGTGCGCCATTTGGTGGAAGTTCCGGCGAGCGAGGCCGATCACATTGAAAGCTGGCTGACAAACACAGTCGGCGCTAATGTGGTGATCCCCGATTTGAGTGGTCACGGTCTTGAATTTCGCGGCGGACGTTTGCTGGTTGCTTCCGGTAAGCCGGTCGCGCAGCTCATGTTTACCGGCGGGCAAGGCGAGGTGGTCGCGCTGTGCTTAATCGCGAACGCTGAACCTGATGTCGCTGTCAACGCCCGGCAAGTGGGTGGCCTGGAAATGGTGACATGGGGCGGCGATCAGGCCAATTATGTTGTCGTAGCAAATCCGGGGATAGCTGACCTGGAAGCCATTGCGCGCACGGCAGCCGGCTGACATCCAAGATTTGCCGTCTGAACTCGGCCAAGATCAAACAAAACCCCATTTCTCGACAGGGAAATTAAAGGTTTCGCCGAAGCGCAATATGTCTTCGCGCAATTCGTCATACAAAAACTCTCGCTGATCCTGCGTGAGTTTGGCAAATGGTGCCTTGCGACCCCGCTTGAGGTATAGCTTGTGCAACGTGTTGCGCGGCCCTCTCGGCAGGTTCCAATAGTATCTGGATAAACGGGGTGAGGTGTAAACCCGCATGGCTCTTTGGCTGACCGCTCTTGTTTCGTTTCGGCGCTCAGGGATGGGAAAAGAGAATGTCCCGTCAATTTCGAGAAAACGTGTGAGCCCTTGTGCGACGCTGCGAGCATCTATTTTGATATCGTCAAAATCCACAATATGGATATTGTGGAGTCCAAACGTCTGCCGGTATGGCTCCAACTGTGTGAAATATCGGGAATAATTGTAATACAAGGCATCGGTAATTTTCGAGCCAGCCGCAAAAAAACGCTTTTCGAGCGAAAAATTATACTGCGAAGCCACCCGGTCTATCGGATTTCGCACACAATAGATCAGCTTTGGTCTGATGCCGTAGTCATGCATCCTTTGTGCAACGCCGGTTTGTTTGGGAATTTTGGTGTAACCTGTCGACGCTTCCATCAGAACCGGATCGGCGACCCCCAAATTTTCCGGCCAAAGTTCACGGTAGGTCGCATAGTTGTGAATGCGCTTGTTCGGGCGCAGAATGGGCGAAAAAAATTCAGGCTCCTTTATGATCGACCCGATGATCTGCGGATGCTTAGTCATCAGGGCAAAAAGCGACGATGTTCCGCACTTCATGGCACCGATGATAATCGCGTAGCGCTGATTTTCCATTTTCGATCCCTCCAACCGATGACCGGTCGGAGGAAATATTTGGCGCATGCTCGCGCGGCAAACAAGCCTTGATCAAGCAGCCTCTTTTTTCTCCAACTCGGCATAAGGGTTAAAGCGCTCATAAAAGGTCTCGCCGGTCTTGGCCATGTCGGTGAGGATGCGCGGCACTTTGTACTGTGAGCCATACTTGCGTTGCAGCTTCTTGGCGACAGCTACGAATTCGGCCACGCCCATATTATCGATGTACGAGAGGGTTCCGCCCGTATAGGGCGCAAAGCCAAAGGCGAGGATGGAGCCAACATCGGCCTCGCGTGGATCAGTCACATGGCCTTCGCCCATCACACGTGCCGCTTCCAGTGCAATGACAACGAGGAAACGCTGCTTGAGTTCCTCAAAGTCAATCGAGTCAGCATCCTGTTGCGGATACATGTCCTTCAGGCCGGGCCAGATATGTTTCTTGGCCGGTTTTGCCGGATAGTCGTAGAAGCCCTTGCCGTTCTTGCGGCCTTTGCGGTCATGCGTATCGACCATCGTGTTGACGAGTTCGAGATGCTCCTGCTTGACGATGCCTTCGCCAAGGTCGCGAACGGTTTGCGCCAGGATCTTCTGCGACAGGTCGATGGCGGTTTCGTCATTGAGCGCCAGCGGCCCAACGGGCATGCCGGCCATCTTCGCTGCGTTTTCGATCATCACCGGCGGCACGCCTTCGGTAAGCATATTGTAAGCTTCCGACATGTACTGAAGGACGCACCGGTTCACGTAGAAACCGCGCGTATCCTTGACAACGATCGGCGTTTTCTTGATCGCCCGCACATAGTCGAGCGCCGCGGCAAGCGCCCTGTCGGATGTTTTCTTGCCGAGAATGACTTCTACCAACATCATCTTGTCGACAGGCGAGAAGAAGTGGATGCCGATGAAGTTCTTCGGACGGACAGAGTTCTTCGCCAGATCCGAGATCGGAATGGTCGATGTGTTTGAGGCAAAGACCGCCGTACGTTTCATCGTTGCTTCGGCTTGCTCCGTGGCTGCTTTCTTGACCCCTGAATCTTCGAAGACCGCTTCGATTACCAGATCGCAACTGTCAAACTCGGCATAGTCGGTGGTGGGCGTGATCAGGGAAAGCAGCTTGTCGGCATCTTCTTGCGTCGTGCGGCCCTTTTGCATCGCCTTCTTCAGTAGGTCAGCGGAATGGGCCTTGCCGCGCTCCGCGGCTTCCTGATCACGATCGAGCAGGACAACGGGGATACCGGCTTTGGCTGTCACATAGGCGATACCAGCGCCCATGAACCCAGCACCGAGGACACCGATTTTCTTGAACTTGGTGGGCTTGACGTCGGTGGGGCGTCGCGCGCCCTTGTTCAACTCCTGCATCGAGACAAAGAGCGAGCGGATCATAGCGCCGGCTTCTTTGGTTTGGAGGACTTGTGTGAAGTAGCGTTGTTCAATTTTCAGCGCTGTGTCGAATGGTACCAGCAGGCCCTCATAGACGCATTTTAGAATCGCAGCCGCGCCCGGATAGTTCATGTGGGTTTCACGGCGAAGGATCGCCGACGCTGCAGGCCAGACATTGGCACCCTGCGGTGAATAGACCTTGCCGCCGGGGAGTTTGAAGCCTTTCTCGTCCCAGGGCTGCACCGGTGACAGACCATCGAGGATCATTTTTTTGGCGGCTTTGACGAGGTTCTTCGGTGACACCACATCGTGGATCAGCCCCATCGCCTTGGCTCGCGCGGGTTTGAGATTTTGACCGGTGGTCATCATTTGCAGAGCGTCTTGCGGATTGGCCAAACGCGGCACGCGCTGGGTGCCGCCAGCACCGGGGAAAATCCCGATCTTGACTTCTGGAAGCGCTATTTTCACCGCATCGCTGTCAGCGGCAACACGGCCGTGGCAGGCCAGTGACAATTCGGTCGCGCCGCCCATGCACACACCATTGATCGCAGAGACCCACGGTTTGCCTGAGGTTTCGATCTTGCGATAAACTTGGCTCATCTTGCCAGCGTTGTCGAAAAGGAGCTGGGTTGCGCCGTCGGGGTTGCTGACCTTTTCGGCCTCATACGCATCAAACATCGCCTTGATCATGGTGATGTCAGCGCCCCCGGAAAATGAGTCCTTTTTGCCCGATGTGAACACAACGCCTTTGACGGCCTGATCAGCAGTTAGCTGATCGCAAATCGCATCCAATTCTGTCAGCGCCTCAACGGTGAAAACATTCATGGAGCGCTCGGGCATGTCCCATGTAATGAGCGCGATGCCATCGGCGTCCGTTTCGATGGTGTAGTTGTTATAGGTCATGTTTTACCTCCCTAAGCTGCGTCTGCGCGATTGAGCCCTGACAGCACTTTTTCTGTTGTTGTGATGGTGGCGAATTCGCCATTGAGATTGGAAAGCGTTATCGCGTGAATGTCTTCGGCGCGCTCGATTTGTCCGTCATAGCCGGTGCGATCGAACGTGTAGCAAGCATCTCCCACCAAAAACGCGTCAAAGCCCAGATTGCCTGCCATGCGGGTTGTTGTTTCGACGCAATGGTTCGTCGTGATACCTGCAATCACCAATTTGGTTGTCCCCATATCGCGCAGGCGCACTTCCAAATCGGTGCCGATAAACGATGAATTGACGTGTTTGATCAGGACCGGCTCACCATCCCGCTCTTCGACACCCTCAATAGGCGAAAAGCCGGGCAGCTCAGCGCGCAGGGCAGAACCAACTTCCTGTGCGGAGTGGCGAATATGATAGATCGGCAGGCCAGCGCGGCGATACGCGTCCAACAAGGCGGTGACATTGGCGAGCGCATTCGGATTGTTGCGACGTTTCCCCGCGTTTTCCCACTCAAGAAACGCGCGCTGCACGTCGACCAGTATCAAGGCCGACCTATCGGTGAAAATATGCTGCGCAATTGTCATGCCGATACCCGGAGTTTCTGATCGTTCTGATCATCGTCGCGATGAGAGGTGAGCAGTTGTTTTGTCTTCAGTTGGTCTTCGCGGTAAAGCTCTGTCAGGTACGCGCGATCGCTCTGACCCAATTGTGTAGGATCGGTACTCTCCCTATAGCGAATGTCTTGCGAGGCCGGGTAGGACACAAAGCGGTTCAAACCCAAAAAATCACAAACACGGTCAAGCGTCTTTGCGTGCTCACTTTTAAGTTCTTTTGTCTGAATCACCAAAACCTGATTGCGTGAAAACCAACGAAAAACCTCTTGCAACTGCGCCTCGTAAAAGCCTCGCTCAACATAGCTGAATTTGCGCCAAGCCCTTGATGTGCGCGGCGTATTGACGAGGCGGTCTCGTCCGTCCCGGATGGCTGTGCTGAAGTCCAATTTTTCGTGGCCTTGCTCTCGGCTCATTTTCCAATGGGAAAATGCGCGGATGACGGGGTCACGAAGGCAGATGATGATTTTCATGTCCGGATTGCAGTTGAAAAGCCGGGCCATGCTGTTCGGCCAAAATGTGTAGACCGGCGTTGCGTCACCATACATGTTTTCCTCCGGCTCATTTTTAAAATGAGCCTGCAACAACTTGTAATTCGGCTTTGCCCAGTTGATCCGTTCATTGTCGAAAAAGTGGGTTTCTTTACCTGTACCGAAACTCACCTTCGGATGTTCGCTCAAAAAGGAGTGAAGCGCGGTTGTTCCGCACTTTTGTACCCCGGCGATGCAGAAGTTGAGTTTCATTTTATCGCGTTTTCCTAAACGCGCTCAATGATGGTTGCGGTGCCCATGCCTGCGCCGATACACAAAGTGACAAGCGCAGTATTCAGGTCGCGGCGCTCCAGTTCATCTAGCACTGTGCCGAGGATCATCGCGCCGGTGGCACCGAGCGGGTGACCCATGGCAATCGCGCCTCCTGCCACGTTCATCTTATCGTGGGGAATGTCGAACGCCTGCATATGGCGCAAAACAACGGCCGCAAAAGCCTCATTGAGCTCGAAGAGATCGATATCGCTGATCTCCATTTTGGCCTTCTTCAAAAGCTTTTCGGTCACATCGACCGGGCCGGTCAGCATGAGGGTCGGATCAGAGCCGATATTGGCGAAGGCTTTGATCTTGGCACGTGGCGCTTTGCCGATCATCTTGGCCGCTTTTTTCGATCCCAGCAAAACGCCCGCTGCACCGTCTACGATACCCGATGAGTTGCCGGCATGGTGAACATAGTTGATTTCCTCAACTTCGGGATGACCGGCGATGCCGACAGCTTCGAAGCCGCCCATCTGGCCGGGCATGACGAAAGATGGATTTAGCGAACCGAGTGACTGCATGTCCGTCCCCGGACGCATATGTTCATCATGGCCCAAGATGGTCAGGCCGTTTTGGTCTTTGACCTCGATAATTGAGTTTTTGAAATGGCCTTTATCCCAGCTTTCGGCAGAACGCTTTTGGCTCTCGACCGCATAGGCGTCGCAATCATCACGCGAAAAACCGTATTTTGTAGCGATCAAATCGGCTGATACGCCTTGCGGCATGAAGAAGGCCGGGATGTTTACAGAAGGGTCCATGTACCAGGCACCGCCTGAAGCACCCATGCCAACGCGTGACATGCTTTCCACGCCGCCTGCAATCACGATGTCATCGGCACCCTGTGCGATTTTCGCCGCGCCGAAGTTCACCGCATCAAGACCGGAAGCACAAAAACGGTTGATCTGCATGCCGGGCGCCTCTGTGGCGTAGCCAGCTTCAAAAACAGCCGCGCGCGCGATGTCGCCACCGGCTTCGTAGACTGGATCCACATTGCCGAGAATGACGTCATCCACCGTGGACGTGTCCACTTCGTTTCTGTCACGCAAAGCTTCTAGCACTTTGGCTGCCAAACGTGGGGTTGGCACTTCGTGCAACGAGCCGTCTTTCTTGCCACGACCGCGCGGCGTGCGCACCGCGTCATAAATAAATGCGTCAGCCATATTCCATTCTCCCTTCAACGTGCGCGTTTAATGTCTTTGTTTGCGCACAGATTATGCTGTCATGACCTGAGGATCGCGTCCCGATGGCATCAAGTCTTCTGATTTCTTATAGCCGGGTAGGGCGCGAATGCGCTCCAGCCATGGTTCGATATTCGGCCGGTTATCATATGAGACGCCGATCTGTTCCGGCCAATGAAGATAACCCTGACAGGCCAGATCCGCGATGGTGTAACGCTCGCCTGTCAAAAACGGCTTGTCTGCCAACGCCAAGTTCATGGCTTTCAAGGCGGCTCCCAAACGTTGCTCAAATGATCGGGTTAGCTCGCCTTCAGCGACTTTTGCAAAGCGGCGATAGAACCTGAGCGGACCAGCATAGCCAGAGACCTTTTGGCTATCAAAAAGCAGCCAGCGCAAAACGTCATATTCTTCCGCTTCGGTCTTGGGGCTGTAAGTGCCAAAGAGCCTGCTCAAATAGGTCAGGCAGGCACCCGATTGCGAAAGCGTGAAATCGCCGCCAGTGCGATGATGGATCAGCACGGGTGCCTCTGCCATCACATTCATCTTGCGGTAGTCATCGGTCTTTGTGCCACCCGTGAAGAACGGGATGCGCTTGCACTGCCAGTCTGCCCCGTTCAACTCGAGCATCAACGCGACTTTATAGGCATTACCCGATTCCCAGAACCCGTAGAGGGTAAAATCAGTCATGATGACCGCTTCTCCATGCTGGCCATGCCGCCGCCGGGTGCTCCGAACTTTGCGATAAAACGCTGAAGAGCGCCGTCCAGTTTTGCATCATCGGCAATTTCATCGATATTTTTCAAGAGCACGGTGAGCAAGTAATTGTTGGACAGATGATGTCGCTCATTGAGCGCACGAAGCTTCGCATAGGCCGTCGTCGAAATGGCAACGGAGAACCGCTTGTCCAATGGGTAACGCCTGGCCGCCATGCGAAGCTTCCTGTTGCTCAATGGCGCTAAAACGCCTCTTCCGGGATCGCCATGATGCTGTCAGCGCCAGTTGAAATCCGGGCAAGATGTGCAGAACTCTCCGGCATGATGCGGTCAAAAAAGAATGTGGCTGTTGCCAGCTTATTCTCCAAATAACGCGCGTCGCCATTGGCACCGGCCGACAGCTTCTCTTGTGCTGCCTTGACCTGCAAGCCCCACATGTAGCCGAGCGCTACCAAGCCGAAAAGGTGCATGTAATCATGCGATCCCGCACCGGCATTGTCTGGCTTGGCCATGGCGTTTTGGACAAACCACATGGTCGCCTGCTGCAGATCATTGAGGCCCTTCTTCAGATGTTTGGTGAAGAAAGCCATTTTTTCATTGTCGCGGTTTTCTTCGCAAAAGTCGCCCACTTCCTTGAAGAAGGCCTGAATGCCGCGGCCACCATTGGCGCCAAGTTTGCGGCCAACCAGATCAAGCGCCTGGATACCGTTGGCGCCTTCATAGATCATGGCAATGCGGGCATCGCGCACATATTGGCTCATGCCCCATTCCTCAACATAACCATGGCCGCCATACATTTGCTGCGCCATAACCGCATGGTCAAAGCCTTTGTCGGTCAGAACGCCTTTGATGACAGGCGTCAGCAAGCCCATCATTTCCTCGTTCAATTCCGCATCGGTTGCGTCCTCGGAACGGTGTGCGACATCAGACTTTAACGCGGCCCACAAGATGAATGCCCGGCCGGCTTCATTGAAAGCGCGGATTGTCATGAGATTGCGGCGCACATCTGGATGTACGATGATCGGGTCGGCTTTCTTGTCCTCGTGCTTGGCACCGGTAAGTGCACGTCCCTGAATGCGTTCTTTGGCGTAGGTGACCGCGTTTTGGTAGGCAACTTCTGCTACGGAAAGGCCTTGCAAGCCCACGCCAAGGCGCGCTTCGTTCATCATGATGAACATGGCTTTGAGCCCTTTATGCTCTTGACCCACCAAATAGCCGGTCGCGTCATCATAGTTCATCACGCACGTTGAGTTGCCGTGGATACCCATCTTGTGTTCTATTGAACCACAGGTTGCGCCATTGCGCTCGCCAACCGCACCATCTTCGTCGACGTTGAATTTCGGCACGATGAACAGGGAAATACCTTTGACACCTTCCGGCGCACCTTCGATACGAGCCAGGACAAGGTGAATGATGTTTTCACTCATGTCATGTTCGCCAGCTGAGATGAAAATCTTTTGGCCGGAGATTTTGTATGAGCCGTCTTCCTGCGGGACGGCTTTCGTGCGCAGCAGACCAAGGTCCGTGCCACAATGTGGCTCGGTAAGGTTCATCGTGCCCGTCCATGTGCCTTCGCACATTTTGGGCAGGAACTTTGCTTTTTGTTCATCTGATCCGTGGACGTAAATGGCGGCCATCGCACCTTGAGTAAGGCCGGGATACATCATCAATGCCATGTTGGCCGATGAGAAATATTCGCCGACGGCTGTATGTAGAGTGTAAGGCAGACCCTGACCGCCATACTCAGGGTCGAAGGCCAGACCCATCCAGCCACCTTCCTTGTACTGCTCATAGGCTGCCTTGAAGCCTTCCGGCGTCGTTACGGAACCATCATCATGCCGAACACAGCCCTGCTGATCACCCACCTGGTTCAGCGGAAAGAAAACCTCTTCGGCAACGCGGGCGCCTTCACGAAGCACCGCTTCGACGATGTCGGGTGAAGCGTCAGCAAAGCCGGGTAGATTATTGTACTTCTCATACTTGAGAACATCGTTGAGAATGAAGAGCGTGTCTTCAACCGGGGCTGAGTAAGCTGGCATTTTTTCCTCCAAACACTCACGTCGCATTGTGCGTGCGCCATTATTCTTCTGTGCCTAGCAAATTTTGACGTTTGCGTAAACGTCAAAATTTATTCCGCGCACAAAAAAGCCCGCGCAACGCAGCGCGGGCACCTTAAGAGTTCAAATGGAAATAATGGGGCGCTGACAAAAATTTCCTTCAATCAGGTCAGCTCCATCCCCTTTAGTCGTTCAACAGCAACCGGAGGTTGGCGAGGGTTGCATCAAGTTCCTTTATGGCATTTTCGATTTCTTCGCGGTCGGCATTGAGTTTCTGCAATTGCGCCTCACCCTTTTCGATGGAAACCTCCAATTGGCGGCGGTTGTCACCCTCGGGATCATAAAGCTCAAGTATTTCTCGAATGTCTTTGAGAGAAAAACCGACACGCTTACCAAGTAATATGATGCGAAGCCGGGCGCGATCGCCGCGTGAGTACAGGCGTAAATTGCCGACACGGCGCGGGCTTAAAAGCCCCTTATCCTCGTAAAACCGCAAGGTTCTTAGCGTTACATCGAACTCGCGGGCGAGCTCGCCAATACGAAATGTTTCCTCGACAGCACTTCCGCCCGGAACGGGCGCGTGGTTTGTCATAGTCATAGTCCTCTATCCCTTTGTGCGGAAACCAATAAACGCATTCGAAGCGCTTTGGAAATACTTTGGATTCCACTGTCCCATCACACTTAAATCACCACAATCGCCAAATTTAGCAAAGGTTTCGAAACGTTACGCATGGTTACAGGGGCCAATTAACTGAGTTTCAACGCGAAGTTGTGCCCAGTTGTCGGAAATCAATTCGGCTTGGTTAACGCGATGTTTACCACGTTTGAGAAAGAAAAGTTAACGGAAGGCTCTGCCTGCTTCGGCGGTTACCGGCAACAGGGCTTTTTTCGCAGGACAGAGGAAAAAACGGTAATGACGCACCGCAGAAACCAAAATGTTGGACGGGATGGGACGTTAGACCGGCTCAATGATGCGTTGAGTGCATTGGAAACTCGTATTGCCGGTGCTTCCCGCCCTCCGGAAACGCGAAGTGTGCGTGACGATATCGGTGACATAGCCAGCATCCGTGAGCGCGAAGCAGCGTTGCGTGCCCGTAATGTCCAAGTGCAACCTGCCCAAGCGGCGGCACAATCTACTCAGCCTTCAAAAAAACCGTCCGCTGAGTTTGATATGTTGCGTGATGAAATCCGTGCGATGGGCAGCGCGTCAGTTGACGCCGGCGCAGGCGTACGTGAACTGCGTCAAGACATCGACGGATTGAAGGCGGCCGTCACGCAACTGGCGCGCCAAGACGCCCTGAACGACCTGTCTGACCGATGGGGCGTTGTGGAGCGCGAGATTGCCCGCATGCCCGAGACGTTGGCTTCCCGCGAAGATGTTGCCGACATGGTGGCCCGACTTGATGTTCTCAGCCAATCGATTGGCGCGATGCCACAGGATTTTGAAACGCGTGCCTTGGAAGAGCGGATCCAGACGCTTGCAGCAGCCATGGAAGCGTTTGGGGCTCAGCAGGCAGGTCTTGAGAAGAATCTGTTTGATGGGATGCATGATCGGTTTTCCGCCATAGATCGCGCGATCGAAGGTGTTGCTTTGCAGAGCAGTGGCGCCGATACCGACGCATTGGATCGCATCGAAGCGCGCATTACCAGCTTCACCCGCCAAATTGAAGATATGCAATCGGCGCCAAGCCACGACTACACGCCTCATTTCAACGACATGATCGGACGCTTGGAGACGCTTCAGGCGACCGGCGGAAGCGATCCTGCAGTGCATGAAGCGCTTACCCTGATCGCAGAGCGCGTTGCCGATCTTCAGATGGCGCCAAGCCACGGTGAGGCTATCACAGATCGCGAGATCGAAGCGCTTTCAGGGCGTCTCGATCAAATTGTTGATCTGCTGCATGCATCTCAAGCCAATCAAGGCATGCCTTTGGCAGAGCCGGCAATCAATGAAATTGAAAGCCGATTGGATAGCTTGACCGAGCAGCTCTCCTTGTCGGCTGAAAACACGGGTAGATCGGTTGATCAAGCTGTGGCTGCGCTGGAAAATCGCATTGGCGATTTGGCACGCACGCTCGATGAGCGCCAAGATCCCCTGCAATCGGTCGGTCCGCTTGAGTCGGTTGAGGAGCGTCTAGACGATATTGCACGCTTCCTGACACAAAATGCGGAAAGCCCGGCTGGCACGCCAGCCAACGCCGCCTTCGACACGCAGGCGCTTGAGATGCAGATCGCAGAATTGTCTGCGCGGCTGGCCGAAACCGGGACCAACATGGCCACAGCGCCGGCCTTTGAGTCCGAAGGGGCCGCTGGTGTGGATGTGATGCATGCGGCGCGATCAGCCGCTGAAGAAGTGTTGGCACAAGCCAAAATGAACGGCTTTTCCGCGCCTGATGTTGAACGCCTCTCCGACGATTTGAAATCCCTGGAAGCTTTGGCGCGCGAAACCGATGGCCGCAATGAACGAACATTTGAGGCTATCCATGACACGCTCCTGAAGATCGTCGACCATCTGGCTGACATTGAACACAAGGAAGCAAATAATGGGGTGTCAAACCCGGCCGGGTTGACACAGCAACCACTCGCGCAAAGCGATTTGGAGACAGCCGATGATGGTTTCATTGGTTACCAAGAGCCTTTGGAGCCCGTGACAGCCGCGCCCGCAATTCCAAGTCAGGGCGGTCTGGATGCTGCACCACCCACAGCGCGCATGCCGGTCGACGATGCGCCATCCATGGATACATCCGTCCCAGAACCGATGTCACAGGGCTCCGTCACCCAAGAGTTGACGCCGGCACAAGCAGCGGCCAGTGCTGCGATCGCTGCCATGTCACAATCGGGTGGAGATGCGGTTCGTGACGAACCGGCCCCTGCGGGCAAAAAATCGATTTTCCAGGCGGTAACCAGCCGCTTGCGCGGTGGCGACAAAGAGGAAGCGACTTCTTCGATCGCACATATTGAAAGCGGTAGCGACACGCCGTTGGAACCCGACACGGCGCAGGCCGAAGTCGCCGAGATTATTGCCCGTGTGCGCCGCGAGCGGGAAGGTGGGCAAACACCGACGACAGCAGCGCCCGCAGTGGAGGTGCCTGCCCAGGCGAGGGTGGAAACCTCATCATCCAAATCTGATTTCATCGCAGCTGCCCGTCGGGCCGCCCAAGCTGCTGCAAGTGATGCGCAAGCCGCTGAAACACGTACATCGTCCAAAACAGATGGACTGAAATCAACGGTCAGCAGTTTGATATCGCAAAGGAGACGGCCGATCCTGATCGGGGCGGCCGCTATTTTGGTAGCGATGCTGGCGCTTCCGCTCGTGCGCGGATTGCTGGGTGGCGGCCAGGAAGTTGCCACTGCGCCCACGGAGCCGCCGACGATTGAGCAAACTGTCCAGGCGGTGGACCAGCCTGAAGCGGAAGAGCCTGCCGAAGTTGCGGTTGCCGAACCTGCCGAGATTGTTGATCAGCCAAGGATCGTTCCCATTGACACCGACGGTGATATCGATGTCGCCGCCGCTTTGCCAAGCGATTTGGCCAATGATTTGTCGGTTGGGGAACCAACGCAGTTGGTGGATCCGTTGCCTGTGGCGGCGATCCCGACCGACGCGGGCACGCCGGCCATGCAGGATGCGGCAAAGTCAGGCGAGACAACGGCGATGTTCCTTGTCGGTGACTATTTTGCCGCCAAAGCCCAGACCGATGGTCCCGCGAGCGCGGCACAAAACAACCGCGATGCCTTGGCTTGGTATACCAAGAGCGCCGAAGCAGGATATGCGCCTGCACAGCAAAGACTGGGCAGCCTCTACGAAAAAGGCATAGGCGCCGAAAAGGACCTTTCCATTGCAAAATCATGGTACCAATTGGCCGCCGATCAGGGAAATTCAGCGGCGATGCATAATCTGGGTGTTCTACTTGCCAATGGCGTTCAGGGCGAACCTGATCTGGTCCAGGCGGTACGCTGGTTCGAACAGGCCGCGCTCTATGGTGTGCCGGACAGTCAGTACAATTTGGGTGTCATGGCTGTACGCGGAGACGGCATGGAGCCAAGCCTGAAAGAGTCGTATAAATGGTTCGCGTTGGCTGCCCAAAGTGGTGACACCGACGCCGCTGCCAAACGCGACACGGTGGCCGAACGCATGGACCCGGCAACACTTAAGCTGGCGAAGGATGAAGTGGCCCTTTGGCGTCCACGTCAGCTTGACCAGGCAGCCAACACTGTCTCAGTGCCCGATGCTTGGCAGACCGATCAAATGCGCACAGCCTCAGCACCCGCCGACGATCCGATCGACATGAAAAAGGCGGTCGGCAACATTCAAGCCATTTTGAACAACAATGGCTATGATGCCGGGTCGGTTGATGGCGTCATGGGTGAAAAGACCAGACAAGCGATCAAAGCGTTCCAATCTGACAACGGGATGGCGGCGACCGGTGAGGTGAACGAGGAGCTTGTACGGAAACTCCTCGAATTGACCGCCTGATTGGCCTTAAGTGCATTTGACAGGTTCTCAAGCTGGGCGCATGAGGGGCGGCAGGCAACCACCGTTTAACCCATCTGGAGAAGGGCGTGGCAATTTATCTGCCCATCGCCGAACTGTCGGTCAACGCGCTCGTTCTCTTGAGCATGGGGGCGGCTGTCGGTTTTCTTTCCGGTATGTTTGGCGTTGGCGGCGGCTTTCTCATCACTCCACTGCTGATTTTCTATAACATTCCACCGGCTGTAGCGGTGGCCACCGGCGCAAACCAAATTGTCGCCTCATCCGTCTCCGGCGTGCTGTCACACCTTCGGCGCAAGGGGGTGGACGTCAAGCTCGGTGTCGTTTTGCTCGTTGGCGGTCTTGCCGGTTCCTCGCTTGGCGTGGTGATCTACACCTATTTGCTGCAGGTCGGGCAGCTGGACCTGATCATTTCGATACTCTACGTGCTCATGCTCGGCATTGTCGGTTCGCTCATGCTCAAGGAGAGCTTGAGCGCGTGGCGCAAATCGCGTGCCGGGACACCGGTGGCAATGCGCAAGTCGGGCCAACACAATTGGATCCATCGGCTTCCTTTCAAAATACGCTTCAAGCGCTCAAGGCTCTACATCAGTGTTATCCCGGTTGTCCTGCTTGGCGCCATCATTGGTATGCTCGCGGCGATCATGGGTGTTGGAGGAGGCTTCATTCTGGTTCCAGCGATGATCTATCTGTTGCGGGTGCCAACCAATGTTGTGATTGGCACATCATTGTTCCAGATCATCTTTGTTGCGGCCTACACGACGATCGTGCAGGCCATCGCGAACCATACCGTCGATATCGTATTGGCCGTGTTGCTGATGCTTGGCGGTGTCGCCGGCGCCCAATATGGCGCCTACGCGGGACAACGTTTGCGCGGCGAGCAGCTGCGGGCCATGCTCGCGCTGTTGGTGCTCGCGGTTGCTTTCCGGCTGGCCTATCAGCTGTTTGTTGCACCCGGTGAAATTTATACCATTGCATCGGGTGCAGCATGAGACGTCCGGCGGCACTCATCATCCTATGCTTTTTCTTCGCATTGGGCGTTCGTGCCCTCGCACAGCAAGAAAGCACCGAGCGTATCGAGATCGGTCTGTCGACGGAAGTAATCGAAATCACATCGAATTTTGCGGGCGAAACGCTGACAATCTTCGGTTCGGTGGACAATATTGACCCGCTGGTACAGCGGCAGGGTCGTTATGATGTTGTGGTTGTTCTTTCCGGGCCGGTGGCTGACTTGACGGCACGGCGCAAGGATCGCGTCCTGGGCGTTTGGATGAATGTGGACGAGTTGGCATTGCCTAATGTACCGTTGTCTTACCTGATTACTTCCACGCGCTTTGTTCGGGATATGGCCGAACGGCCAACGATCGAACGGCTTGCTCTCGACATTGCCAGCCTCAATCTCGTGCGCGATGAAGATATACGCCGCAACAATGAGGTATTTTTGGAAGAAGTCCGCCGCCTCAAAGTGGACGAGGCGCTTTATCGGTCCTTTCCGGGTGGGGTACAGTTCATCTCTCAAAGTCTGTTCCGTGCGCGGCTTGAGTTGCCGGCAAACGTACCGCTCGGCCAACATGTCGCACGCGCGTATCTGTTCAAGCAAGGTGGACTGGTCGGCCAAACAAACGCCACCTTGAACATCAGAAAAGCGGGGCTTGAGTTTGCCGTGTTTGAGTTTTCGCGCGATCAATCCGCGGCCTACGGCCTATTGTCAGTGTTGGCGGCTCTGGTCATCGGCTGGCTTGGCCGGATTGTTTTCAGGCGCGATTAGAGCGACGGGGAGTTGAATGAAATGAGCTTGAGAAAAGCCGCGTTTTGGCTCGGGCTGACAGGTTACATACCGTTTGGCTTTTTGGCGTTGGGGATGGTGGTCGGTGGCGACCATGCATCGACAGCACAAACACTCTTGATCGGCTATGCCGCTGTCATCCTGTCGTTCCTCGGGGGTATTCGCTGGGGCATTGGATTGGTCGCCCAGGACGGTGAACGCCAAGCGCTCACTTTGGCGCTTTCCATCGTCCCCTCTCTTTGGGCTTGGGTGGCGGCATTCATCGGCGGCAATGTGGCGTTCCTCATGTTCGCCGTCGGTTTCATCGCAATGGGTTGGTGGGACAACAAATTGGTGGTCGATGGCGGTGCACCGATTTGGTTCGGTTCCCTACGTTTGATGCTGACCGGATTGGTGACGCTAACGATGCTAGCGGCCAGTTTCGCCGCGCTTTGAGGGCATGCCCACGAGGTCCCTTGCACTGATGGGGTAGACTTGATCGGTGCCCAGCATAAACGCGCACAGGCGCGAGCGATCAAACAAGGCGCAAACCTCCGGATGGCTAATAGCCAGCCCACCCGTCAATACGCCAAACGCTGGCATGATCAGCCGCTCGCCATCTGAAGCAAAGCAGTTGCGCCGTATTTTCTTCCCACGCGCACGCAGCACCGCTGCCGGATGGTAGTGACCGGATATCTCAGCGCCTGAAAATGATCTTTCCGCGATATGTCGGAAAGTTATGCCGCTAACGGCCAATTCATCGACCGTTTCGCCCGGGCATCCGGTAGGTGGGTGTGGATCATGATTGCCCGTCACCCAAACCATTTCACGGCCTGCAACGAGCGCTTCAATGGTTTGACGTGTTTCATCAGAAAGGCGCAGCGCCGCTTGCTCATCATGGAAGCTGTCTCCCAAGCTGATGATGGTCGCCGGATCATATTTGGCCACCAAAGCCGCCAGCCGCACGAGCGTCGCGCCGGTGTCATAGGGCGGTAGGAAAATCCGCTTGCGCGCAAACGACGATGATTTTTCCAGATGCAAGTCCGAGACGACCAGAAGACGCAGCGCGGGAAAGAACAAGATACCCGCCGGATCGAGGAGAAGCTGTTCGCCCGCAAAGACAGATGCCAAAGCCGAACCGCTTTCCATGTCATCAACGCTTTTAAGGGCTGGCCTCATGATGTTTCGACTGCATCCTCTCCCATCGCCTCGCGAACGAGGTCGTCCACATTCATCGCATGTTCCGCCATCATGTCATCGCCCGTATGGGATGAGAGTACCGGCTCTTTGCCAATCTCCAACATCACGGGCACCGCCATGGGCGAAATGCGTTCCAAATTCTTATGCACGATTCGCCCCGCGATGCGAGCCAGCAGATCATTGAGCCGTTCGACATCCAACAAGCCGGATCGCGCATCATGACGTGTTGCCTGCATGATGATATGGTCCGGCTCGTGCGAGCGCAGGACATCATAAATCAGGTCAGTAGAAACGGTCACCTGACGCCCTGACTTCTCCTTGCCCGGATGCCGTTTCTCGATCAGTCCGGCGATTAGGGCGCAATAGCGGAAAGTGCGTTTGAAGACGAAACTCTCGTCGAGCCAAGCCTCCAAATCATCGCCGAGCATGTCTTGCGAAAAGAGATTGTCAAGCGACAACTGCCCTCTATCAAGCATCGCACCCATGTCTTTGCGTGACCAGATCGAGACCGCGTAGTCAGAGGCTACATAGCCGATGGGCTGCGCACCGGCGCGCTCCAGCCGGCGTGTCAGCAGCATACACAGCGTTTGGTGCGCAAGCCGTCCTTCAAACGGATAGGCCACCATGTAAAAGCGCTCACCACGAGGGAACGTTTCAACCAGCAGCTTGTCGCCGCCGGGCATCACCGACTTCCATTTTTGATAGCCCAGCCAATCGGACACCTGTTTGGGCAGGCGATCCCATTGCGTTTCATCGGCGAGCATCTTGCGCACCTCGCCCGAAAGAAACGTCGTCGTCGGAAATTTGCCGCCGGCATAGTAGGGGATCTTCGCTTCGCTTCCCTCGGCATAGGAGACGTAGCACTCATTTTCGCGAATGCCCTCAAAGCGGAGCACCTTTCCCGCAAAAAGAAACGTATCGCCCGGTGTCAGCGTCTCCAGAAAAAGCTCCTCTATCTTCCCCAGTACCCTGCCACCGCGTATCGAGGCTGCTTGGGCCGGCTCCCCTCGTTTCATACGGCCCGCACCTTTGCGCACGGCGCGGATCGCCAACACTGGTGCTTCGATGATGGTACCGGCGTTGAGCCGGTACTGCTGCGCAACGGAGGGGTGGGTGAGACGCCACAGCCCGTCCTTGCCCTGCCGTATTTTGGCGTACCGTTCATATGATTGAAGTGCATAGCCGCCATTGGAGACAAACATCACGGCACGGTCAAACGTCTCGCGCGGCAGATCGGCGTAGATGCTGGCAGACCGGATTTCAGCGTAGAGATCATCGGCATGAAACGGTTCCGAACACGCCATGCCAAGAATGTGCTGGCACAACACATCCAGCGTGCCTTGGCCGACGGGTGGCGTGTCCTGAAAACCGAGATAGTTGGCGTCTAGCGCGGCTTGGCACTCCAAAACCTCAAACCGGTTGGCGGGAACCAGGATCGCCTTTGATGCTTCGTCCATACGGTGATTGGCCCGTCCGATACGCTGCGCCAGACGCGACGCGCCTTTGGGTGAGCCCACATGCACCACCAGATCAACATCGCCCCAGTCGATCCCCAAATCGAGCGTCGAGGTGGCAACAACGGCGCGCAATTCGTTCTGGCCCATCGCCTGCTCGACCTTGCGGCGTTGGCTGACGTCGAGCGAACCATGGTGAAGCGCGATGGGAAGCGAATCCTCATTGATCGCCCACAGTTCTTGAAACAGCAGTTCGGCCTGACTGCGTGTGTTGACAAAGATCAGCGTGGTTTGATGTGCCTTGATCGCTTCATAGACGTCCGGCATCGCATAGCGCGCAAAATGCCCGGACCAGGGAATGCGGTTCTCGCCCTTGAGGATGGTGATGTTTGGTTTCGCACCGCCGCCGACTTCGATCAGTTCGGACAACTGCTCCTCATGCGGTGCTTGCGCGACCAGCCAGCGGCGCAAATCGTCCGGCTCTGCTACTGTGGCTGACAGCCCGATAAATTGCAGGTCTGGCACATAGCGACGCAGGCGCGCCAATGCCAAAGCGAGCATGTGACCGCGCTTTGAGGTGACGAGTGAGTGCAATTCATCGAGCACAACATAGCGCAAATCGCCAAAGAAACTTGGCGCATCCTTGTGTGATAGCAGGAGAGAGACCTGCTCTGGTGTAGTCAACAGAATGTCAGGCGGGTGTGTTTTCTGCCGCTGACGCTTGGCCTGCGGCGTGTCGCCCGTTCGAGTCTCGATCCTAACAGACAAGTCCATCTCGTCTACCGGTTTGGTCAGATTGCGCTCGATGTCGACGGCGAGCGCCTTGAGCGGCGAAATGTAGAGCGTGTGGATACCGGGCTTGATCATCCCCGGCTTGGGTCCTTCGCGCCTTTCCAGATCCACCAGCGCGGGCAGGAACCCGGCCAGCGTTTTACCCGCACCAGTGGGCGCAATGAGCAACGTTGAAAGACCGGCCTCGGCCTTGCCCAGCAGCTCCAACTGATGTGCACGTGGCTGCCAGCCCTTGTCGGCAAACCATCGCAAAAACCGCGCGGGCAGGGGCGCCGGCGGGGCAGATAGGTCAGCAAAAAGCGGCAGTGTTTCGGTCATAGACCACAGATGTAGCGTTCATGACTTGTTCTGGAAAGTATCTTGTTGAGCGGCGCGATGCCGCTATGTTGCAAACCATGCGCCCAGACCAACTCCTCCATCCCACGCAAAAAGGTCTTTATTGCCCACCTGGCGACTTTTACATCGACCCGGTGCGACCAGTTGAACGCGCGCTGATCACCCACGGCCATGCCGACCATGCGCGTTCCGGCCATGCCCATGTGATGGCCACGCGCGAAACGCTCGACATTATGGGCATCCGCTATGGCGCCAACTTTGCGGGCGCCACGCAGAAAGCCGCGCTGGGTGACTTGGTGGAGATCAATGGCGTGACCGTTTCCTGGCATCCCGCAGGCCATGTGCTCGGTTCGGCACAAATAGCGGTGGAACTCGATGGTATACGTATTGTGGCATCGGGCGATTACAAACGGCGGCTCGATCCCACCTGCGCTGACTTTGAGGTCGTGCCGTGCGACGTCTTCATCACCGAGGCCACATTCGGCCTACCGGTTTTTCGCCATCCGGACGATGCCGACGAAATTGCCCGCCTCCTGCAAAGCGCCAAACGTTTCCCCCAGCGCGCGCATCTGGTGGGTGCTTATGCGCTGGGCAAAGCGCAGCGCGTTATCAAGCTGATCCGCAATGCGGGCTATAACGAAACGATATACATCCACGGGGCCATGCAGAAGCTCTGCGACTATTATGAGAGCCAAGGTGTTGAACTCGGGCCGCTGGCCCCTGCCACAATCGACAAGGGCGAGAAAGACAAGTTCGCGGGTAAAATTATCGTTGGCCCGCCGTCGGCCTTTGCGGACAAATGGGCGCGACGTTTTCCCGATCCCGTTTCCTGTTTCGCGTCCGGCTGGATGCGGGTGCGCCAACGCGCCAAGCAGCGCGGCGTTGAGCTGCCGCTCATCCTCAGCGACCACGCCGATTGGGACGAACTGACCCAAACGATCCGTGAAACCGGCGCATCAGAAATATGGGTCACCCACGGCCGCGAGGAGGCGCTCGTGCGCTGGTGCGAACTCCATCAGATCAAGGCCAAGCCGCTAAATTTGGTGGGTTATGAGGATGAGGCGGAGTGATATGAAACCCTTCGCCGAACTTTTAGACCGTCTCGTCCTTACACCTTCGCGCAATGGCAAACTGCGGCTGTTGGTTGACTATGTGCGTTCAACACCGGACCCGGATCGGGGTTATGCCATTGCCGCGATAACGCGCGATCTGGATATCCCGTCGGTCAAGCAAGCCATGATCCGTGGGCTAGTGGAAGAGCGTGTCGACCCGGAACTGTTCGGCTATTCCTATGACTTCGTTGGCGACATGGCCGAGACAATATCGCTGATTTGGCCCGGCAAGAATGGTAGCGAAGAAACGGCGACACTTCGCTTGTCGGCGATCATTGAAACGCTCCAGGCAGCCTCCCGTTCTGAAGGCCCCAAGCTTGTCGAGGGGTGGCTCGATCAGCTCGACGACCAAGGCCGCTATGCCTTGATCAAACTGATCACCGGTGGCTTGCGCATCGGTGTGTCGTCGCGCCTCATCAAGCAGGCACTTGCCGACTTTGGCGACAAGGATGTCAACGAGATTGAAGAACTTTGGCACGGCTTGGGGGTGCCGTTCCTGGAGTTATTCGCGTGGCTTGATGGAAAAGCGGAAAAGCCGGAAAGCGCAGCCGCGTCACCCTTTCGCCCTGCCATGTTGGCGACCCCGACCGACGCCGATGAACTGCAAAAATATGCGCCGTCAGACTATGCTGCTGAATGGAAGTGGGACGGCATCCGCGTGCAAGTCACCTGCGAGCGCGGTGTGCCGCGCATCTATTCACGGACCGGCGATGACATTTCCCGCTCGTTTCCAGACTTGCTTGCCGCCATGGACTTCGAAGGTTCGCTTGATGGCGAGCTTCTGGTTGGACGATCTTCTGACGATGGCATCGAAGTCGGGACGTTTGGGGACTTGCAACAACGATTGAACCGGAAAACGGTGAGTGCCAAGAAGCAAACGGAGTTCCCTGTGTTCGTGCGTGCTTACGATCTTCTTCAAAATTCTGAAGCGGATCTGCGGTCGTTGCCATTTGGCGAGCGCCGAAAACAGCTCGTGCAATTCGTACCGCAACTTGACCCATCGCGGTTCGACCTCTCTCCGCTGGTCAACTTTGAAAGCTGGGATGAAATCGCCGAGTTGCGTAACGATCCGCCTGATCCCATCATCGAGGGGTTGATGCTCAAGCGGTGGGACTCGGCCTATGTGCCAGGCCGTCCCAAGGGCCCTTGGTTCAAATGGAAGCGTGATCCATTCTTGGTGGACGCGGTGCTGATGTACGCCCAGCGCGGCCACGGAAAACGTTCCTCTTTCTATTCTGATTTTACTTTCGGCGTCTGGACTGGACCGGAGGATGATCCGCAAATCGTACCGGTGGGCAAAGCCTATTTCGGGTTTACCGATGAGGAGTTAAAGCAGCTCGACAAATATGTGCGCGACAACACGACAGAGCGCTTTGGCCCGGTTCGCTCGGTGCGTGCAGAACCCGATCACGGGCTTGTTTTGGAAATCGCCTTTGAAGGACTGAACCGATCAACACGTCACAAATCTGGCGTCGCCATGCGATTTCCCCGTATCAGCCGCTTGCGCTGGGACAAGCCCGCGCGTGATGCCGACCGGCTCGAAGCGCTCGAAGATATGCTCTTGTCATAAATCACACTTGTTTCACACGTGTGCGGCACTTTCGCTGCTAAGCTTTGCCGGTGATAAGGGGGAGCAGTGATGCGTGTCGCGACATTTAATGCCAAGAACCTGACTAAACCGGGAGAACGGATCTATTTTGGCCGTGACCCCCTCTATACCGAGGGTGAGTATGCCGAAAAAACTTGGTGGATTGGGCAGCGTCTTTTGGAGATGGACGCCGACGTGATCGGCTTTCAGGAAATTTGGAAAATTGACGCTCTTGTTGACTGCCTCAAAGAGGTTGGCCTTGAAGACGAATATGACGTCATCGGTCGCGACGCACCGGACAATTTCTCGGTTCAGGTGGCGACGATGGTTCGAAAGGGGACGGCGCGGTCCGAAGCTGTGTGGCACACGCAGTTTCCCGAAAATGCGCGCTTTATCAAGCGTAGGACGGATCAGTCGACCTACCATATGGATGTCTTGATCGACAATTTCTCGCGCCCCGTTCTAGAGTTGCGCGTCAAACCAAAGCGCCGCGGTTCGAGCGAGGTTACGTTTTTCAATTCACACCTGAAATCCAAACGTCCGATTGATCTGGACCGCGCAGAACGGGACAAGCTGCCCAGCGAAGATGAAGTGGCGATCGGTTCCGCATTGTCCAACATCAGACGTTCGGCAGAGGCCGCAGCCCTGCGTGTCGTGCTCAATGCGCGCATGATCGAAAATGATGATCCTGTCGTTGTGCTGGGTGACCTCAATGATGATTATTTGTCGGTGTCGACGACCATTGTTACCGGTGATCCGTCGTACAAACTATTTGAAGCCAGCCGTGTCGGTTCACGTGCATCAAAAAGCGCTGACCTCGGGCTTTATTCGGTTCAGATGCTCAAGCAGTACCGCAGTCTGCGCAATGTTCACTACACCCATGTCTACAAAAACCGGATTGAGGTACTCGACCATATTCTCGTGTCGGAGCAGTTCTACGATCACTCCTTAAAGCGCGAATGGGCGTTCCGCGACGCCAAATACTGGAACGATCATTTGGAAGACCATGACAACAGCCATACGACCACAGACCATGGAATCGTGATGGCGGAGTTCGATTTCAGGCCGATCAAGAAAGATATCGAGGACGCGGCCGAAATTGTCTGACGCATCGTTTTGACTTGTGTTTGTCGCCCGCTAAACTTAACTCCCGGGCTATCGCGGAGACAAAGACATGCAAAATATACTGGGTGATACCGTAACACGGACCATCATCAAGCTGGTGGTGATTTCCATTCTCGTTGGTATGGTCATGAGCGTATTTGGCTGGACGCCTGCGGGCATATTGCAGGGTTTTGTCGATTTTTTCGCCAAACTGTGGGCTCAAGGTTTTGCCGCCCTCGGCCGTTTCGGGGACTGGTTGATCTTGGGTGCCAGTGTGGTGATACCGGTCTTTATCATCATGCGTCTGATGAACTATCGGCGCAGTTAATCAGGCGAATTCACTGGCAATGTGAAACAGGATCGCGTGGCGCTTTGCCAGCGCACGCACATCGCGCGAATATCCGCCACCGATTACCCCGCAGACAGGTATCCCACGCTTGTGAAAGTGCGACAGGACAAGCCGTTCGCGCTTCTCGATACCGCTATCTGTAAGAGAGAGCTTTCCAAGTCGATCCTCTGCATGGACGTCGACGCCGGCATTGAAAAAAACCAGATCGGGTGCTGGCATGAGATCGCGCAGTTGCTCCAAGGTGAGAAGCAGCATTTTCAGATAGGCCAAATCCTCCAGGCCATCGGCGAGACCTAGATCGAAATCAGAGTTTCGTTTTGTATGCGGATAATTATTTTCAGCGTGTATCGACGCCGTGAAAACACGGGGATCGTTGGCAAATATATCAGCGGTCCCGTCACCCTGGTGCACGTCCAAGTCGACAACCAGGATTTGTTGAACGGCGTCCTCTTCCAGCAGATGGTGCGCGGCCACAGCCACGTCATTAAATGTACAAAACCCCGCGCCATGCAGCCGATGTGCATGGTGGCTGCCACCGGCACTGTTGCACGCAACGCCATGTTCAATGGCGGCCTGCGCCGCAAGAATGGTGCCGGTTGTGGCGCATTGCGCACGCAAAATGGCTTTTTTCGTCAGTTGAAATCCAATGGCCTTTTGAATGTCGTTTGGCACATCAAAAGCATAAACCTGATCAACGTAAGTATGTGAATGTGCGCGTTTCACCAGCGCCGGACAAGCAGGTTCCGGCACAGTAAATGTGCCCGGCGCTGCCAGGCCGTCCTCCACCAACACACGCGCCAATTCGGAATATTTGCCCATCGGAAAGCGATGTGCGGGATCAAAGTCCGCGTCATAGGCAGGGCTATGAATGATCGGTAAAACCATGGAATGCCAATTATGCGACACAATCAAAAGCGCAAGTGACTTGTAAAAGATCGTTTATGTGAAACCTTGCACCCATGCAAAGCTCAGCCTCCACTCATGAATTCCATGTCACAAACCGCATAGTGTTGCGTATTGCAGTGCCGATGACGTTGTCGTTCATGACTGTCCCCCTTTTGGGGCTGGTCGACACCGCTGTCGTCGGCCAGTTTGGCAATCCTGCTATGCTGGGCGGCTTGGCGGTAGGCGCGGTGATCTTTGAAATCCTCTTCACCACATTCAATTTTCTTCGCACCGGCACGACAGCTTTTGTGGCCCAAGCTATGGGCCGCGGCGACCTTGCCGAACAACAGGCAGTTTTTTGGCGGGCGCTCATTTTGGCGGGTGTCATTGGTATCGCGGCGCTGTTGCTGTCGCCATTTCTCAACCAGTTCGCACTTTGGGTGATGGACCCTTCCGAGGATGTTTACGCATCAGCGCTGACATATATAACAATCCGCTTTTTCGGCGCGCCGTTTTCGCTGGCCAATTATGCCATGTTGGGGCTTTTGTTGGGGCAGGGTCGATCTTTTCTCACACTTGGACTTCAGTCACTGATCAATGGTCTGAACATTTCGCTTTCTGTTTTGCTGGGTCTTTGGATGGGGTGGGGGGTCGCCGGCGTTGCATGGGCGACGGTGATCGGTGAAGCCATCGTCGCGGTCGGCGCGCTGATCTGGATACATGGTCAATTCGACAAGGAAACGATGCCAAGCTGGCCAGACATTTTGCACCGGTCAGACTTTGCAAAACTCATGAGCGTCAACATCGACATCATGATACGATCATTTGCTTTGGTTGCTGCGTTTTTTCTATTCACGCGTTTTAGCGCGCAGTTTGATGAAGTTACCTTGGCCGCCAATGCTATTCTGATGAATTTCTTTCTTCTGTCAGCCTACTTTTTGGATGGGCTGGCTGCTGCCTCGGAACAATTGGCGGGCAGGGCCGTAGGCGCGGGTGCCCGCGCGTCTTTCTGGGCTATTGTGAAACGGACGGTAGGGTTCGGCTTCATCGTGTCGGCAGTCGCCGCGACTGTACTCATGGTTTTCGGTGACGGGTTCATCGCTTTTATGACAACGTCTGAGGAAGTGAGAAGCGTGGCGCGCACATATTTGAGCTGGGCAGCCATGACGGCCGTGATCGGCGTGTTGGCGTTTCAGATGGACGGGATATTCATCGGTGCCACTTGGTCGCGGGAAATGCGAAACCTGATGCTATTGGCATTGGTCAGTTTTGTTGTTTTTGCATCTCTTTTGGTGCCGCCATTTTCCAACCATGGGCTCTGGCTCGCGCTCAATCTATGGCTGCTCGTCAGAGGCATTACGATGCTGGCGGTGCTGCCGCGCAAAGCCCGTCAGGTCTTTTCGACAAGCGCCTAGTCGGGCAGTACGCGGTTTGCCCATTCATCAACAGCGCGGTCGCGCAGCGCCGCAATTGATGCAAGCCCTAGCGTATCAAGCGCTTTTACAAGGCCACGATTGATCGATTGAGCCACATGCGGTCCCTGGTAAATCATGCCAGTGTAAAGTTGGACGAGATCGGCACCAGCTTGAAGTTTTGTCAACGCCGTTGATGTGTCATCGACGCCACCGACGCCGATGAGAGCCAGCGTGGCGCCAACACGCTGACGTACTTTGGCAAGCATAATGGTCGACCGGTCAAACACAGGGCGGCCCGATAGCCCGCCGGCTTCACCGATATCCGCTGCAAGACCTGACCGGCTCAGCGTGGTGTTCGACACGATCATGCCATCAATCTTTTGAGCCAACACCTCGGCACAAATATCATCCAGATCGTCCTCGGTGACGTCGGGAGCAATTTTCAAGAATATCGGCACTTGCCTTGGCTGTTGCTGCATGGCTTGAACGACCCGATCCAGCAATTCTGCGAGTTGGTGACGTGTTTGCAAATCCCGCAAACCCGGCGTGTTCGGCGACGAGATATTGACGGTAAGGTAAGACGCAAGCGAAGCAAACTTTTCAACGCCGCGCGCATAGTCTGCAATGCGATCGTCGCTGTCCTTGTTGGCGCCGATATTGACGCCGACTATACCCGCACTTGGCGTTTGCATCATGCGTTCAATGGCGGCGTCATGGCCGTCATTGTTAAAGCCCAAACGGTTGATCACGCCATAATCGGTGGGAAGCCGGAATACGCGTGGCTTCGGGTTTCCTTGCTGGGGTTGGGGTGTGAGCGTGCCAACTTCGGTAAAACCAAAACCAAGCTTCAGGAGCGGTCCATACACCTCGGCGTTCTTGTCAAATCCGGCGGCAACGCCGATTGGGTTTGGAAACTCCAAACCAGCGACGGTCGCACGTAAGCGATCATCTTCTATTGGGTGGCGCGGCTTGAGACTGCCGGTCTTCAATGCGGCAATGGCCAGTCCATGTGCTTTTTCGGCCTCGATCCGAAAGGCAAGCCAGCGCCCCGCACGGTCCCAGAGATTTGCGGTCATGGGTGATCCAAATCTTCTGGGAGGATATGCATTCCGTCTTCGTCAAGCGATATTGCATCAATTTTGCTAATCGCTTCGAGCGCAAGCTGGCCGTAAAGGTGTGGAAACAGATCCCCACGCCGTGATGGTTCGTATCGAAGCCCTGTCCCCAGCGCTTGCGCCTCAGCGGTCAGCAAAAGGAGGTCATCTTGACCGGCGAAGTGTTTGGACGCGGTTTCCAGCAATTGACCGGCCGTAGAGAAATGAATGAAACCGTCTGCCAAATCGATCGGCGCACCGCGGAACAACCCGTCGGCCTTCGCTTCTTCCCATTGGGCCCTGGTCGCAATCTTATAAATGTATCTGTCCATGGGGCTGTCCTTATCGCAATGGCGACGGGGGACAAGTGGGGTACATTTTCTGCCACAGATTACGCGTATGGGAATTCCATATTCTTTTCATTTTAAGAACGAAAATATTGGAGTTCCTAATGAAATTGCTAGGCTTGGCTGCCGCTGTCGCAGCATGCGCCATGATAGCGGTTATGGCGGTTTCAGGCGACGGCACACCTGCAAATCGGGACGTTGATCGCGAAGACGTGGTTGAGAAGAAAGGATGTGTGGAGGAAAAGGGCGAAGTCATTTGCTATCAAAGCCCCGTCCCTTCTGGTGAAGCTCAGTAGCTGCTGACTTGGCGTCGCAGCGTTTCTTCAAGCGTTGTTATCCCTCAACGGGTAAATTGTTGGCCTAGCGATAGGGTCCGGCAGATGGCGGTCGGCTAACGACCTCTTCGATAATCTTCAGGACACTGGCAGATGCGGTCCGCGGCATATCATCGATTTGGGTTTTACCTGCCCTAAGTGCCGCATGAACGGCCTCCACCTGGAAATTCAGGCCCGTGGTTTGTCTCTCCGGCGCAAATATGGTCGCATTCCGGGCGCGGTATTTTGCCCATTCGCGCTGTAGTTTGTTGCCCTCCACGAGCGGTAATTGTTTGATCGGCTTGTTCCAAACCATCAATCGCGGTGCCGCGACAAATGGGCGGTCGAGGGCAAGGGCGCCTTTTTCGCAATAGATGATAAAACGGTTGTCACCCTGTTCTTGCCTTGTTTCCCAAAACCCGACCGCCGCTTCCACGGGTGTTTGGCCCGCTGTGAATTCAAATCTCGCATTATGATCAACGCCTGAAGGTGCGGCGGCCCACCGCGCATCTTTCAGCTTCAAATCGCCAAGGAGAAACTGGGCGATCGAAAGCGGATAGATCCCCAAATCCAGCATCGCGCCACCCCCGAGCGAGGGGTTGAAAAGCCGGTGATTGGGATCATAACGACAGAAAAAATGCAGCGTTGCTTCCGCCCGTACGGGTTTGCCCAAAACGCCTGAGTTGAGCATCTCGCGCGCACGCTGAGTTGTGGGCAAAAAGCGTGTCCACGTTGCTTCCATGGCAAATATGCCATGTTTGGTTGACGCCGCTTCAATCCGCGCGACTTCGTTTGAGTTCATGGCAATAGGTTTTTCAATCAAGACCGGTTTGCCCGCCGCGATTGCTTCAAGCGCCTGTTCGCAGTGAAATTTGTGCGGACTGGCGATGTAGATCACGTCCAAATCCGGATCATTCAGAAACGTGGCATTATCATAGGCGGCAACATTGAGGCCATGTGCTTTTCCAAACGCAACGGCCTCTGAGAGACTGCGCGAACGCACACTGTGCAAAACGGCATCGGAGACAGACTTCAAGTCGCGCGCGAATTTACCGGCTATGTTTCCGGTGCTCCATATGCCCCACCGAACAGGTTGTTTGTCTTGCACGATAACTGTCCCTCGAAGCCACAACTGCTCCTAGAGTGTCATCGAAGGCAAATTCAATGAAAAAAACAGTTACACGGCGGCTGGACAGTTGCTTTGTTGGTGATATAACCCGCGCACTCTGAGCGGCGATGCCGCCCCCACAGCCCATCAAAAGCTGTTATAAGTGCCCGGGTAGCTCAGGGGTAGAGCAGCGGATTGAAAATCCGCGTGTCGGTGGTTCAAATCCGCCCCCGGGCACCATAAAATCAATAACTTAGCGCATTTTCCCACGCCCTTAGGCTCACTTTAGGCTCAGGATTTCTGGGGCTTACACCTGTGGAGAAGCTAGGGCATTCGCGCGTATGGCGTTGTTGTGCTAATCTGGCCGCATAACCATCAAACCTTATGTCTACCAAAATCATCAAACTCTATGACGTACTGATCGGCCTTGATGTCGACCGGCAGGCGGCGGAAGCTGCGTTGGAGCCGATCTTGACCAGGGATGAAGCGTTTCAGGTGCTTGCGACCAAGGAAGACATGCACCGACAAACGAAGTGGATCGTTAGCACATTCATCGCGGTCGCGCTCGGGCAGATCGGCGTTATGTCTGCGATCATGGCGCTGCTACTGCGGGCGTACACATAAGCATCGTGTCAGAAGCCAGAAATGCCCCGTGATGGGGCTTTTTGTTATCAGCAAGGGGTGAGGTCGATTTTTGCGATTTGGTGGCGTTAGAGCCGCGTTTTTGGCGTCTCAGAGGGTGTGTGGTGTTCGTCTCAGTCCGATCCCTGTGTGTTCACGAAGTGCGAGACGAATGGGTCGTGCCTCTTAGAACTGGATAACAGGTAGCGACGGATCAGCGTTAGTCGGAAAATGGTCTGTCGACACCTCGCACTCAAAACGCAGCGTCCAAACGGGCGCGCTTTTCTTTTTCATAACTGTAAGCTTCTTATTGTTCTTGTTTGTTTGTAACTTCATATTCTTAGTGTCGTGATTTTTGACAACTGGATGTCGGGATAGCCGACTTCTAGATGTCGGAATTCCCGACATCTGGGATCGGGCACCCTGACTATCTGGCCGCCTTGAGCACCTTTGCCTTCAGATTGATCTCATAAAGGTTCGAGCGCCCCTGGCCGCGTCGCTTGATGTTGATGTAGCCCTTGTCAGCCAATTCCTTGATGTACTGGTTAGCGGTTTGACGCGAGATGCCCATGTCGATGCCGAGACGGTCTTGCCCGGGAAAGCACTCATCATCGCCCATCGCATAGGATAGCAGCATCGCGTAGGCGAGCTTCGCGCCGCCACCAATACATTTGGCCTTAAGTATGGCGTTGGGGATTTGTGTAAAACCGCGCTGTGTCAGCGGGTCAGCACCAATGATGCGAATGTTGCGATCCACTAGATCGCCCATGGATTTCATACAGGAACATTATATCCGAAGATCGGCGTTCGGGTCGCTTGCGTTATCACCATAGCGCGGCGGAGAATGTTGAACCGGTGCCCATGATTGCGATGGCTTTGCTGATTGCACCTGCTCGGCATCTTCAACGGTATTGTCATGGGCTACGTCGCCAAGTCTTGAACGATCGTCTGCCGTATCCGCACCCGGCGGGTTGCTCCGTTCATGGCTTTCTCTCTCGACGGGCATCAGCTTTCCGCCAATGGCAATTGTCTCTAGCGTTTCCAGCATGCGCTGCGCGATGGCTGTCACATCTTTCCGACCCGCGCGCGCTTCCCGCAGCTCTTCGCGCAGGAACGATTTCTCATCCGTGATCGCTTCGATCAGAACATTGGCTCCAGCCAACTCTGCCGTCAGTTTGGCATTGTCGATCAGCACATCGGCCAGCCGTCGTGTCTCGCCAACTATGTCAGCGGCGTCGCCATCGCTATCAGGCGTCGCCATGGCATCGCCCGCTGTTACACCCTGATTTTCCGACGCTTCGTTAATCCTTGCGTCGCCACTGGCGGCGCGCTCCAACGTTGGCGGCGTCACGCCGTTGCGTTGGTTATCCTTGGAAAACGACGTTTCAATCCTTTCATCGGCGTCGCCAGAGGGACCTAAATGAGCCCTGCCGTCGCCAGTGGCGGCGACATTCATCTCTCGTGGCGTCCCGCTCCATTTGGGTTCGTTTTCCCGGATATGCTTTAGAAGAGAAGCCTCATCGACCAGCCACTCAGTGATCGGGTTGCCGTCGCGGGTGGTAGTAATTTTCTGGCATTCAATAACACCATCCCGGCACATGCGTTGGACCTTGCGGTTGGACGTGTGGCGGCAGCGGTGTGACCGCATAAGCGTTGAGGCTTGGCCGACGGTGAGAAGAGAGGGAATAGGCTCCGGCTTTAGTCGGGTATTGTGCATCGCTAAAATTGTATCACGTATCGGCGCGGCAGCTGCTAGTCTCGGGCAAAAGCAGCCGTTAGCGGCAAGCGGTTCGGATAGCTGGAGACAGCCCCCTTTTTGCGCCAATCGGAACGCGAGCCTTGTAAGTTCTGCCAACCGGCCGACGCTCTGCTGACATTTAATATCGTCGTGGTCGTTCACGTGGGTTGGTCCAAGAAAACCCGCAGGTGACTAAATTGCCGGCGGAGCAAATAGCGACAGTCAGGACAAGCCCTTAGAGTGAAAACATGTTTAAGGCACTATTGAGGCCTCTGTTTGCAGCTCATATATAGACAATTGAAGATGGGCTAGTGATCATGAATACCGAAGATTATATTCCCACCTCTATAGCGGCGCTAAGCTTTTTCGACACTTTTGCGAAAGACGCGGCTGGGCGTTGGATGGGGTACAGAAAAAATATACCGAAAGTACACCTACGGAATTTGGCTGATCTTCATATCAAGCGAATGTCGAAAGCGAATGAAAATTCTCGAAAAGATCGTTTCGTGATCAATTTAGATTTTAGCGAGAGCATAAAAAATGTTTACTTTACGCCGAAATTGACCGTGTCAGAACTTTATGTCCTGCGGTTGATGGATAATGTCGAAAGAATTGAGAAAATATAAAATCATTCGGATGAATAATGTCGAGTCAGTATGGGCGATTGTTTAAGTGTGAAGTAAAGCGAAAAATTTTTTGTTTGTCTGTATGATCAAATGATCAGTGCTTAGTTTATTGTTGGTTCCAGCTATTTTACTACATTTTTTCAGTTACATAAGTGAAGCGCTTGATTTCGTGTGTCGGTTTCATTAACACCGTAAGCGATCCGGCAAGGGATACTGTAGGGGCTTTCGCCAATGTTGTTTTACGATCAACCGATCACGGCGCCTGAAGACGACCGTCTCGCTCGGCGCGCATATTCTGATGTTCTCGCGGATGTGATACGAGACTCAGGGACGCAAACACCGTTAAACATCGGCGTATTTGGAGACTGGGGATCTGGTAAAAGCAGTATTCTACAGTGCGCAAAGCATACTGTTGATCATTCCGCTGATCCAAAGCCGATCACAATCTGGTTTTCTGCGTGGTTGTTTTCCAGTCATCGCGAAGGGATTTGGCGCTCTTTGATTCTACTTGTGGTTGCCGCGCTTGCGGAGCAATGCGGCGCCGCAGAACCAGGTGACTCCGCGACCGATCTGAAAGATGCCTATAACAACATAGTGGAAAGTCTATATCGGTCGCTGACGCTCACAGCGCATGGCGATTATCAAGTGAATTGGTCAGGTGGCATCCCGTTGATGGCTGACTTTGCTTTAAGGGCCGTGTCGGGTGGTGTATTCGACATGACCGACAAAAAGGGCGAGAAGACCGGAATGTTTTCTCGTTTTGCCCAGGTACTAACGGGCGACGATGCCAGAGAGGCAATTAGTCTAATTGAGCGAGAAACACACGAGACATTCGTAGGGGAGGTAAGATCGGTTGAGCAGTTTCGCGATGCGATAGAGAAAGTGCTCAGACTGTCAGGCATATCTGACGGTGATGGTGGTCGTCGACTTGCGATTTTTGTTGACGACTTGGATCGGTGCCAACCTGAAGACGCCATAAACACTTTGGAGGCTATCAAGTTGTTTTTAGACCTCCCGGGTGTGGTTTTTGTGTTTGGAATGGACGAAAAACTTGTATCAAGGGGTCTACTTAAAAAATATGGGGAAGCAGCCACGAATGAAGAAAACTATGGGTCTTATCTAGATAAGATTATTCATCTACAGATCGAGCTTCCCCTTCTATCGCAAAGCCAGGTGCTTACGTTTCTTGAAGATGAGACGCTGCTTAAGGAGCCGTGTGTAAAAATGGTGTCTGATTTGGTTTCAACCGCAGTGCCTAATAATCCGCGCTCGTTAAAGAAATCGATAAATACTTATCTTATAGAACGGAGATTAAAAAAGAGCTTTCTGGATGAGTTCCGAGTTGCCTTTAAAATCAGCGAGGAAGATTCTAATCGTTACTTGTGCAAAAGCGTACTTATTCGCCTCTGCTTTCCAAAATTTTTCGATCACATATCAAATGATAACTGGAGAGACTTATTTGAGGTCGAGAAGCATGCGAAAGGTGAACCGTTGGCGAGCCACTTAAACATGTTTGGGGACGACAAAAACCTTATCAAAATGACATCCTTAGCACCTTATTTCGACAGTATTCCCAAAGAAATGTTGAAAGCTTTCTTTTCCGGTGAAATTGACTTCGTAAATCCATGACATCTCCATTTCTTAAATATATTGCAGGTAGCAATAACGATCTGGAGGTCCAACGTGCGATCGTCGACAGTGACTTCGTTTGTCATGATATTGATGACACCCTTGGACAGTACACCGAGTTTCAGTCTTTTCTTAGACTACGACCAGATTTTTGTCGCGTATTGTTTGCCGGGGAACCCGGCAGTGGAAAGAAAACATTGCTGGCCTTGTGCTTGCGTCATCTGAGAGAAAAGCAGCCGGGAACGCAGGTTACCTACCTGCAGGAGCCGAACATAGATGACGAGCAGCTCTGGGAAAAAGTGCTCCTTGACAAGCTAAACTTGCTGCAGCGCGATAAACTGAACTCTTTGGATGACGTCTCTCGATTATGGAATGCCGACTGTCGACTAGTCATTGTAATCAGCGACTCTTCACCGGCATTCGCGGCCCACTTTCTCAATAGACTCTCGCTTGTAGGCGTGCATATTTTGGTCACAGTCAGCGACAAGTTTGATGTCCGTGTGGTTACAGCAGGAGTTCATAGAAAGAGGCATCCCGTGTCAACGTGCAAGCTTGGTTACGTATGCCGAAATAGCGTAAAGGCATTTATTGAATTCGTAGTCGCAAATCCAAAGGAGAATTCCCAAGAAACGTATTTTACGTTGGAGCACGGTTTGAGTGACTATCTGGCAGACAATTTAGTAAATAATAAACCACATTTGAGTATGCACCATTTGTGTAGGTTGATGAACGCTATTTGCGAAGCCGCAATTATTAGCGACTCAACCAAACTAACTAAGGATATAGCACACCAGGCAATGTTTCAGGCTTACTCGGAGCAACAGTCATGAGCGATAAACTGGTTGAATCAAATCCGTTCCCGAATAATGCAATTGCTAACCTGATTAGACTTGAAGACGAGTACGTTACGGTTGAGACGAAAGAGATTCGTCTCCTTAAAGAAAGGTTAAAAGAGAGGCTGACTGCGGAGCCCCGGAAGGGTTTCTCTGTAATGATCACTGGCGAAGCAGGCGCAGGAAAAACCCACTTGCTGCGAGAAATGGTCCAGCACGTTAGAAACAATGAGTTTGCTACACCAATCATCGTTGAAAGCTCCCCAGAGTTTTTTACGTCTCTTGCAGTAAGGCTGCGCAGCGAGTTTCAAGACGATGTAATAATCGAACTATTGGACAAAAACTTCAAGGCGTACGCCATTTCGTCAGTGTTAAATGACATACAGATTGACGTATTAAAAAAAGAGGAAAAGAAATCAGGTTTTCTGATTGATCAGTTTCTATCAAATATCGATCATGATGTAGCTCAGCTGAAGGAAGAATTCTGGGCGGATTTCGCTCCATCAGTTAATCAGTACACGCGGAGTGCGTTTAAACGCTTTCATCTGTACGATGGTAATTTATTCGATTGGAATCAATATTGTGATGAGCGCCTAATAAACTCAGGGAATGAGTTAGAGATTGTTTCGTTTTTTCGTTGCTGCTCAGAGTTGTCTTTGATCGATGACAAAAGAGTTTCCATTTTCTCTGATGAAGTAGAGAAAATTATTACAAGTTATAGCCAAAACGAAACAGCGAAGTTGAACAAAGCACTTAAAGATCTATTAGAAACTTGCAGTGCTTATGGCCATTTTCTTTTCTTTGCCGGACTAAACGATTTCCTCGAGAGCATAAAAACGGAAGTTTACGACCGCTTCAATGAGACTATGAATCCGGCAAATTGGGAGTCAGAAACGTTAAAGGACTTTATAGCGATTGTTGCAACGCAGTCTGGCAAGGAAGTACACTTCACTGCGGACGCGATTAAAGCAATTATTAATGTCGCGGGTGGGTCTCCGAGGCTGGTTATCAAAAACCTTTTCCAGATATACGCTGATGTTGTTCTGTCCAAGAAAAGCAGCACAGTCCGAATTGAAGATGTTCGTCGTGTGACCCGAGGCACATTTGAAGTGCGGTCGATTGACAGTATCAAAAGAGATATTGAAAGTTGTCTTGAGAGGGAGAAGGTTAGTTTTACTACCGACCAAGAGATAGATATCCTTCAAGCCGATCGCACGAATCACAAATTTGTATTTGACTTCATCGTGGAGCCAGAGACGGGTATTGAGATAAGAGTTGTCATAACCAGTAGTCTTCTTGAAAAGAGAGATGTAAATAAATATATTAAGGTGGTCGATGACGTAGACAAAAGCAGAATAAATGTATTTGTAGTGAACGGATATATTAGTCCAGCAAGTAAAAACGCGTTGAAGGCATCATCGAGCAACAAGCTGATATACGTGCGGCCGTCATTTTTTGAAGATGACTTCGCTGACGCTTTTGAGAACTACGTGGATACCGTAAGGCGTGAACGTAATGCTGCAGACATGGAAGGGGTAAGCCGTCACATTCGTCAGGCCAACGAGATAGTCGAGTTTTCACTTCGTCGTTTAGAGCGAAAAATAACTAGCTTGGAGGTCGAGGGTGGCAATCGAAGGACGGTCGTCGATTCGCCCCACAGCTCATTTGAGCAAGATTTCTATAAGCCTCTCAGTGTCCTCGACGATGATCGTGCAGATTTAATCCGCCAATCGGTGGAGCCTTTGTACCGTTCACTTTCAATTACTCGTATGCACTATACTGGTCTGGTCAGAAACGAAGGGGATCCCGAGTTCTCGCGAGGAAGGAGATATCGTGCCTCTCTCACATCATCATTTCGTGACGAAATTCAATTGAATAGGTTCTGTGGCAACGTCTCCACCGTTATATGGGTATTATCGGCGTTCTGCGATCAACTGGCCAATCACCGGATAGCATCCGTTCGTGAATCGGGTTCGAGCAAACGAAATAGGAAGAATATGAGGTATCTTGCTACCTTTGTATCTGAGATGCTTCAGGAACCCTTGCAAGAGATGATTGAAACACAAGATGCCATTCAGTATTTTTTTGATCGGAACTTAGAAATGCGAAGTCAAAGCAATCGAGAATTCGTTTATGAAATTGAGAAGTTTCCAGAAATAGATCTGCGCCTATTAAGAGATATTTGCTATCGCCTTACTTCGGTTTCATAGGAAGTGGTGTATTTCCTATATCAAAGAAGTGCAATTGATTTCGGCAATCCTTAATTCGCCCCAATTCCTTATTGCTCAATCTGTTCGCGTAGTAGAACGATTTCGATTATTGGTTTTCTGCCTCGTTTTTTAAAGGCTGAGATGAAAAAATTGCGACAGTCTTCACATAAATTGCGCTGTCGATCGAAATACTTGATAATACAAGATCGTCAATTTTGCCCAATATCGAATTCAACTCTTTGGCACGCTTAGCCTTATCATCGCGTGCCTGGTCGTCGGAAGTCTGTCCATTTGCAAATCGGATAATTTGCTTTGAAATTTTGCGAACTTTCTCGGTTGTCGATGTCGCGAGTTGATCGTTGGAGTTCTGTTGAGGGATTAATAGGAGACGCCCGTCTACCATTTTTCGGGCCATCCCAACAAATCAGGTTGCCGATGTACATAGTTTGCATCCGGTCGCCCGTGACTTCAACAGGAGAATGAACATGGCGTATCGCAATCCCACCCGTTACGAAGATTTTTGGGCGAAACATCTACGATGTTGCTTCCGGTGAAATGGAGCTAATCAAAGGCCTAACGAATGTGGATACGGCTTGCTGGCCAGAGAATGAAGTTCGCTCCGAGTAACACGGACTTGGTCAGGATATATATCCGGAGTAGGCAAGAGTCGCATAACAGAGACTACGGGACCATTGTCCCTTAACCTGCAATTCGCCAGATTGCGTTTACTTTCTATAACTGTAATCCCATGAAAGACCACTAGTAGTAGTGCGAGCGTGTATTATTTTATTGAGCACTCGGGTTCCAAGTAATCGCATATTCCATTTCCTCGCCCGTACTTGGTAAGCGCGTTAGTTCTGCGCTCAGCGCTCTATCACCAAACTCCGGTGCGGCTAATCTTAACGATATTCGCCCGTCGTAACGTGATTTTACAGCTGCGTGCCATGCTGTACCAATTTCGACTTCGCCGGACATAATTCTGTAATCACCACGCGCCTCGCTATATTTATCATTGGGCACAAACTCAATGGTGCGTCGGATCAAAAGGGTGGCTAGGCGCCCTTTGTAAGAACCATTCGGTAGCCTTGTAACGTAACCAATTGTGGGCATGTCGGCCTCCTTTATTGCGGTTTCAGGTTTTCGTCCCGCTAAATCTCTGGGGCAAAGTAGTTTCCCAAACACCATCCTAGCAAAGAATAATAGACCGGTCTTCTTGACAGAGGTTGATTCCGGTATCACGACCAAAAATTGGGCTACGCGAAGTGGAAATCGACACTAAATTTTCACCAAAGCACTGGAACGCCATGAGTTTAGGCTTCGTTGCTGAAAACGAAAAATTGGTGGCCAAATACTACAACACGTCGGAGTTGAATTCAGACATTCTCGCCTCGATGTATCGCCTTCGATCCCTTGCTTGTTGAAACATTGGTGCTGCAACTTTCAGAAGGATGGGTGTGATCCAAGTAAGCGAGTTCGTGCGAGGACGCGGATGTTGGTGTTTGGCCCTTTCTCGACGCTGCCTTGGGGAACCCTTGACGCCATAAAGGGTCGTTTCTGGCACGCTCTGCCCGCTGTCGATAAATCAAACGCTTCCGCTATCCACAAACCCCTCCCAATACTCAAGCGGTTTTGGGAGGGTTTTGGTATGATCAGGTCATGCTCATCGGATATGTTCGGGTTTCGACCGAGGATCAGAAGCTCGCGGCACAACGCGATGCGCTGAAGGCTGCCGGTGTCGAGAAAATCTTCGCGGACAAGATCAGCGGTGCGAAGCGCGACCGACCTCAGTTGGATCGCGCGCTGGATCAACTGCGCCAGGGCGATGTGCTCGTCGTCACCAAGTATGACCGGCTGGCTCGATCCCTCCGTGATCTTCTCGACATTGTGGAAGACATCAAAAGCAGGGGAGCGGGGTTTCGGTCACTGGCGGAAGACATCGATACCACCACACCAGCGGGGAAGTTGGTGTTTCATGTGTTTGCGTCAATTGCTGAGTTCGAGCGCGAGCGGATCGCGGAACGCACCCGTGAAGGTTTGGCTGCTGCTCGCAAGCGCGGTCGCGTCGGCGGAAGGCCATCTGCGCTCTCGGCGGATCAAAAAATCGAAGTCCGTCGCATGCGCGATGAAGAGGGGAGACGACCATCGGAAATCGCGCGGTTGTTCAAAGTTGGCGCTAACACGGTGCGGAGGGCTTAGTGTTGGCCTTTTAAGCCTGCCAAGCAGTGCTTTCATCGACTTACTACGATGGACTGTGTGCCTTCACCCGTATGCTCCTGAAGAAAGGAGCGACGAGAAATGGAAGTGTGGCCATCCGCCCAACGGGCTTGTATTTGGTAGTTTCCAGCAACAGGCGTTATGGAGTTGCCGGTTTCCTCGTTCCATCGACAGTCTTTTAAATTAGCAAGTGGATCATAGCCTTGTTTTTTGCAGATTCGAAAATCGAACTCCGAAATTAAGAAGATCCTTGCCCCAGGTGGGTTTGACGCAACACGTGTGAAGATCTCTCCGTCGCCACATCCTCCGCCAATGGGTATTCCAGTTTTCTCGGAGAGGCGTTTCACAATCTCATAACCTTCTCCCTTATACTGCTGTGCTTGCGTTGTCTCAATGCTAAGGTCTTGACCGGATCGATAAATTGCCCACGACCGGCCAAGCTTTGAGTAAGCAATAACGTCATCAAGCCAAACTTTCTCGTCGACGTTTGCGGCCCGAAGGACACGTTCCATCAATTGCAAATCCATCGCAAGCGACACATACATACTCTCGAGCTTATTTTCTCGGCTGCTGAACTCCCCATTATCCCAATCGTCCATTATCGCGGGACTCATTGGCAGGCTGTATCTAGCGCATGATGTCAGCTCGCCATAGGGTTGGAACACACCCTCTTTGAACATTTCGCCAACAACGGAATAGATGTTTTTAAATGACGGGTCAGCCAAGGCTGGAATAGATGACATAAAGCAGGCGTCTAGTGCTCCGCTCAAAGTGTGTTTGAGTGCGCGGCTAATACTCATATCGCATCCCCATGTCTTGAAGCTATGTGTTCTGCCGCCTTTGATAAACGACAAAAGTCGCAATTATAAATACTAAGCTCGAAAATGATCCAACCCAAGCAATGAGTAAAATCAGTCGTGATCCTAATATTCCTAGTGGAGTCCAGAGCCTATCATCATCAAAAGTTGCATCAGCAATTTGTCGTTCTTCCAAAAATGGACAACTCGAAGCGTACTCGCCAATTGCTGCCTCTGAGCAAAAGAGGCCGCGCAAACCAAGCTCGCCGTTCGGCAAACTAAATGTCAACAGCGAATGAGCTGCCAGATAAACCAAGAAGAATGATATAAGTGCAATCACGCCTCGCTTCATTAGCATATTTACGCGGTTTCTACCGGCTCTATGGAAGTTTTGATAAATTATAACCAGTACAAGTAACTGTGCTATTGCCGTAATCTGTATGATTAGTGGAGGCCATGGCGGTGCCAAGCCAGCGACCGCGGTTACCAAAACAAGTGCGGTTGAGGCGACGCCCGCAGCCACCAAGGCTAGAAATGAGCGAAAAAAGTCGCTGAAATCCGTTAGTCCGCCCATGAAGTTCTACCGCCCCTCAATGCCTGCTTTAGTCTATCCGAAATCGAATGAATGGCCATCATTTATTATGAAAAGCCCCCCGTTGGTAGGCGAGCTATTTTTTTCAATTACCCGTTTGGGTTCCAAATGATGGCAAATTCGTTTTCATCATCGGAACCGGCGACGCGACCGAGATTAGCGTAAAGCGTTCGATCGCCAAACTCTGGCGCGGCCAGCGATACCGAAACAAAGTCATTGCCGGACGAAATCGCCTTGCGGTGCCAGGCAGCGCCTAGTTCGACGTCACCGGACATGACCCTGAAGTCTGGCTGGGTTTCATTCTTCTTTTTATTGAGCACAAACTCGATATTGCGCCGAATCGAAAGG
Source organism: Pseudomonadota bacterium (assembly GCA_039822005.1). Classification (GTDB taxonomy): domain Bacteria; phylum Pseudomonadota; class Alphaproteobacteria; order Rhizobiales; family Rhizobiaceae; genus JBCBDX01. The sequence continues at coordinate 561,133 of JBCBMZ010000001.1, forward strand.
GTCGCAAGGCGTCCCTTGTACGAGCCGTCCGTTTGTTTGGTGACGTAGCCGATGGCGGGCATGATGACCTCCTTTGCTTTTGATTTTTGGGGAAGGGAACAGTTTGGGCGCGAGCCCATACTCTGGCGCTATCGTAACAAAGGAACGGGGCGCGGTCGTCTGGACACGCGCCCCGATCAATGGTGTGGGTTAGTCATCGCTTACCAGAGCAACCCGCGCCGTTTTTTGGTCGTGCGCCTGCGCCGTGTGGTGGTTTTGCGACGGGCGCTGGACGCGCGTTTGGTCTTGCGGCGTGTGCGATAGGTACGGGTGCGTCGACGCCTGCGCGACGGTGATGTGCCAACGGTGGCTGAGACGGAGAGGAACATGATCAACCTCGCCGTTTGCGGGATGGCTGTTGGTGGCCAGTCGCGTAAGTGATCAGTTTTTGGCGCAACCGCTCATAGACATAAGCGACCTCTTGGACCCGCTGCCTGCCTCCTCTGTCGGGCGTCAGATGTTTCTGCGCAGCAAGCGCAGCGCGTTTTGGGATAAGGTTTCGAAGTTTTTTCATGGGTGTGGGCACTCCTCTTTTGGGCGTTGAACACACCCATCAAAGCCGCCCGACAAAACCTTTGTCACCGTTCCCTATGATGCAAAAAGGCACTCACACCGGGGGGTATGAGTGCCTATGGGGATCGATCACTTTTTGCTTTTCAGGCGATCCAATCGACAGATGCGCAGCCTTTGGCCTCCATCACCGCTGCAAGCTTTTTGAGCTGCGTTGCGGTGATGGTTTCTGAGAGAATGGCGACGACATTTTCGACGCCATTATCAAACGCCAGCAACACCTCCAGCGGGTCTCGGGTGAGATAGAGCTCGCCCTCTTCGATCCGGTGCGCATTGAAGACGTGCGCGGATGGATCAAAGCCGGTGGGGAAGGTGAGGCTTCCGGTCTCATAGTCCCGCCCGCAATAAGCAACGAGACGGCCAGCCGGATCATGGATCGGGATCGCCAGCTTGCCGCGCATGATGCCTTTGGGCGCATGACCGCATTGGAAATGCTCGGCGGTTTCTGTTGGCACCCCCAGGCCGATCAGGTTTTCATGATCGGCCCGGAGGTAGGGAAGAGGGTTGATCTCCCTTTCCCGGGCACTGTTGGCAGGAACGGTGGCTTCAGCGGATGGTTCATCCATTTCTGCCTCTGCTCCACCAAATTGCGCATGCAACAGATGGGCGGCCTCTTTTTGCGAGGTGCCTTTGATATGCGAGACAAGCCAGATGACATCGCCGCCTTGTTTGGCAGAGAAGCAGTAGGCTGCACCTTTATCGGGTGTGACCACCAAGGATCGCTCGGTGCTGGATTGGCAAGCGGGGCACCGGCCCCGCAATTGCCTGCCGTTGGATTTGAGATCGAGTTGTAAGAAGGAACAGGCGGCTTCGATGTCCGCCTCTTGCTTCACGACTTGAAAGTCGATGAAGGACATGGGCGGAACTCCTGAGCCAAAATATGCTGGTGCCATTGTAGCACAAAGCGAATCTCGATAAAGGATAAAATTCCTATCTATGGAGATGCTGATGGCAAACGCTTTGGACTATGTCGTCGAAATGCGCGACGCGAACGACAACGTCATCGAGTGCTTCGCCAAGCTTGAGAGCTTCCACGCCACAAAGCTGGTGTTTGAGCACTATGCTCAGAAGCATCCCAATCAGCACATCTTGGGTCGACACAAGGCCAGGGTAATCTTCGAACGGGAAGCCGACTAACGTGGTCGGCGACTATGGGCGGGAAGGAGACTTTCGTGGTGCTCGGGTTTCCAGCCAGTTATGTCTTGGAATGAAATTTCAGATGCTTGATCGAGAGCAAATCCCAGCAAGTGCTCAAAGTTGAAATATTTTGGCAACTCCATATCAAAGTATGAAGCGCTCTTCAGAAGCTGCTCTTTCTCTTCTTCTCGACTTAGATCAGTAAAATATCTTAAATTTTCCTCCAATGTATTTTTCCTGAAACAGCTATCTGAACTTAGACTTTTCTTTGCTCATAGAATTCCGCATAAGCGGCAAGATGCTCGGCTGAAACTTCAAACTTACCGTCCGGCTTAAGCTGCTCCATATCTTCTGTCACTGAAGAGTAGGTATTTCCTGGATTACGTTCACTATCTCCATAAAACCGTTCACCTGACCAACGCTGACGAATAAGTTCCCAGAACTCGTGACGGTGAGCCTCGCTTACAAATTGAGGTGCATAGAGGTTCATCAAACGCATACCCAATTCTTTAAGACGAATATCACCTAGTTGATCAATGATGGGCATGCGTTGATCCCAAGCCGCTCGATGAAATTGATCCAAGAGTGCCTTGTCGGAATTAGAATAAAACCCGCTATATATCTGTTGTTCAACAAGCTCTGGCTCTTCTTGATCATCGTATCGCTCAGATAAAGCCTGGCCTACAAGCTGACGCAGTGTTTGATTGGCGACAATCTGCTGCGCTGCGTATTGCATTTCCTGTGTCGGGTTTTGATGTCCAAACACCAATGGCATTTTGTTTAAGTCAATCGTACGTATCTGCTTTGGTGATTTTTCAACGGCGGCTTTGACTTGATCTAATATTGGCGTAACAAAGTCCTCAGCATTGGCATTTTCCAAATCGAAGAAACCGAGTTGATTTTGATTTCCATTATTGTAACCGCAAAATACGCCGCGATAAATCTTGGGGGGACTAGCACCAAACCGTTCTACGATTTCTAAAATATTGCCAGTTTCGAATGCAGCTTTGACATTTACCTTATTCAGATTGTGCATCAGCACATTCCAAACTTCCGGCTCTCGGTCTCGAATTAGTTTGGCGATGAAGATGGTGGCTCTTACGTCTCCGAGTGCATCATGGGCATTGTGTTCATTGAAGCCATTATGGGGAGCGAGTGTGTCCAGTTTAGAGGTTAGCTTCCCGTCAACTTCTGGAATTGACGGGTTTGCTCTGCCGTAACCCCAACATGCATAGACAGCTTTCAATAAATCAAGGCGCATATTTCCGTTTGTTTGGGTGCGATACAATTCAGGGAACAGGTTCTGGTAGAACATCTGCCTAAAGACGTTTTCATCGAAACTGATCGTATTATACCCAGTCCATATCGCCGGAGACCATCTCTGTATCAGGTTATATAGCCGCAGAGTAAATTCATAATGAGACAGATTCTGATTGAGGAGCATGTCAGGCGTTACACCAGTGACTGACAGAGCAATCGGCGACGGGAGAATATGATCTGAAAGTCTGCAACGTATATCGATCTTCTCAATTGGATTGAGTTGATCATCTGTTTTTATTGCAGCAAATTGTAATGCTTGATCAAATGCTGGCGATGTTCCAGTAGTTTCAAAATCATAAAAAACAAAACTCGTCATTTGCTCGCCAGCAATATCAAAAACTCTGATCGCAGCTTGCGGTATATGAAGTATAATAGCAACTCTTGAGGAATGTCAGCTTTGGTGAAACATGAATGGATATCCGAGATTGAAATGAATGACGGGTATGGGCCGTTACTCACCCGCAGTTGTGCCTACACTTCATGATTTGACAATCTCCGCATTGAATGTCCTATCATGCCAGCCCAGTTGTCACTTTTGTGACATTTGATATCATTGAAATATACGAGATAATTCAATGATTTATGACCAAGATCGATGCGATCCGCAAGGTGATGGAGGCAAACGGGGGAAGCGCTACGCTTTCTGAGATTTACAAGAACGCAAAGCAGTACAAGCGAGATATCGAAGCGTCGGAAAGTTGGAAGGCCGGTATCAGGGGAGTGCTGTATCGCGAGGTTCGCGAAGGGCGTAATTTCCGTAAAATCCAGGATGCAAAATACGGGCTGATTTAGCCACATATTATCATTGGCAGGCACTGAAGCACGCTTCAATCCGCGTGCTTTTTGATGATTTCAAACTCACCAAACCCGCACCGTTTTCCCTTCGTTGTGCTGGTCAGTAATCGTCTCGGCACCTTAAACGGTGTCCGGAATTCGGGCGCGGTTGTGAACGTCAAATATTTGCAGGCACCGACTTCCTCTCCGACGATTTTCATCACGTGATCGATATGTGTGTTCGACACTGAGACGTTCAGCACCACCAACGGGCAGTTGAGGCCGTAGGCTTGCTTGTAAGCCTTGCCGCCAATGAAGCCTGCGTATTGCTTGATCATCCGGCGCGCAGATTTCCGGTGCGGTGTTTTCGGATCGTTGGGTTCGGTATTGCGGTCTGCTTCGACAAGGTAGGCGATGAAGCCGGTGCCATACTGGATCGCAAACAGACTGTCCGGGATGAGAAGGCAGGAGTGTTTGCCTTTGCCCCAAGTGAAGGGAACTTCAACGGCAAGGTCATTGGTGATTTCGTGCCCCGGTATGAAGCGATGGCCCTCACGTCGCGCAAGGATATCAATAGAGCTTGTGATGCAGGTGATCATGAACTGATGAACCCACGGGCCAGAGGGCTTGATGGCATCAACCCAAAGGCCTTCGTGTTTCAGATAGCGAAAGCCACGCTCGGTCAGCGCGTAGACGTGATGGTGGGCATCGGCCCCTTCGGTCTCGCGTTGTTGGCGCGGACGGTAAATCATCTGGCCGTCGAACAGATCACGCAATCGCCTCAGGCTGGTTTGCCGACACGCGTGGGTGTTGGAAGTCTGTTCATGCAGATAATACGACGATGCCATGCCATGGACATTCAGGAACTTCATCCATCGCAATTGGCGCGCATCAGGCTGATAGTTCTTAATCGGGTTTTTCGTATGGGTCGTGAACAATCGACGGCCAAGACGGTCATGTGTTTTCATGCACCCATTATAACTTGGCGCTGGGCTTTATGTCGTGATCACCATTGTCGTTCATAGTGTGCTTTTGGGCGGCCACCTCATCTGATTTGGGTCGTGGCGGCTGTTTTGGCGCACGTGGTTTGTCACTTTCTCGCTCAGTTGGTCGTGTTGCCACTGGCGCGGCTCCGTTCGGATCGTCGCCGCCGCCATCGTCTGGCGAGGGATCAGGCTCGTCATTTGATCCTTCAGGATCATTCGGCGCAGCTGGATCAGTCACAGGCCCGTAGCGTTTGATCATCAGATTGCGCAGCGCGGTTAAATCTTCGCGTGCCTCGTAATCATCGAGTGCCTTGGGGTCGGCAGTGATAGAAACCGCCTCTTCGCCACCGCTTGAAAACGCAAAAGTGTGATCTGGGAGATCAAGTAGTTGTTCGTGAGTGGTTTTCATTGGCGGTGCCAGACGTCTGGCGTCGCCGGTAACGATGCGGCTGACTATTTTTGTTGTGGTGGAACCAATCAATGTATCAGCAATGCCAGCGCGTGATGCACGCGCCAAGTCTTGGGTGGCGACGACAAGACCCACATTCGCTTTACGGGCTTGCAACAGCATGGTCTCTAGCTTGTCGTCGAAATACTCATGCGCCTCGTCGATGAAAAACACGACCGGTCGATCCGTATTCTTTGCTTTGACACGCTGGTAGCAGGCTTTGAGTGTTTGCGCGATCATGAAGCGGCCAAAGGTTGCGCTTTGGTCGGCAAGGCGGGCGATGCTGGTATCGATCAAGATCAGCTTTCGCTCGTCCATCTCTGTGACAACATCAAAAGTGTTTTCTTTTGCAGTGAGCGCCCGGCGTAACGTTGGGTTGCGTAACAGGGCGTCCAGCCGATAGCGCAACTCGGTTTTGGTGCTTTCATAAGGTGATGGCTTCTTGCCTTCGCCTTTCATCTCCTCAAAAAAGAACCTTTGCGTGGTTTCATCCATCGCGCTGATATGTTCGCTAAATGCCAGTGGATCGCTCAGGACGGCCAGTAGCGTGCCGATAGTACCTTCCGGTATCGTCAGGACTAGATTAGTTGCATGGAAAAACAGCGTGCGTTGGCGCGGCGTCATCGGCGCGTCGATGAGTTTGTCGATCACAAACTCTAAGTCGCTCACCGCATTGTTGACGAACGTTTCATCCGCAACGTCCTCAGGCTTTGCGAAAAAGGGGTTTAGTGCAAGCGGGTGATCTGGTGTTATCCAAGCGATTTCGTCGTCCGGTAGGTCGATGGCCGCGAGCTCTTCAATCACCTGTGACTGGCTGTCCATCACGATGACGCAAACATCGTCATTCAAAAGATGGCCGATCAAGTGTTTGAACAGCGTCGTCTTACCCGCGCCGGAGCCCGCTAAAACCAACGTATGATTTTCGGGGTTGTGCCAATTGGCAGACGTAGATGCGTACTCAAACTTCAGTAGCGGTGTGTCTTTGAGATAGTCCCAAGCGCAGTTGGTGCCGCTGTATTCGCTTGGGAACACACCGTTCTGCTGAACCAAGTTCTGATCGAGCTTGGTGCGTAATTGCCTATAAAAGTCGTCGTCGACAAAAAACGCCATAATGAGATCGCCGATTTCCTCAGGCGTCCGCTGTCGTGACGCTTCAAAGAGACCGGGCTGATCGTTGCGGTCGAGCGTTTGCAAAATGCTCAACGTTGTTTCGACAAATCGTTCGGCTTTCTCGCTGTCGTATGAACTGGCAATGTACCGGTTCAGCCCGTCACGATAGCGTCCGCCTTCAATAGTGTTCGGGATCGGTGGTGGTGGGTCTGGCGCTAGAAGGCCTTCTGATTTGTAAAGCCAATGGCCGAGCTCGCGGACGTCCTCGTCGTCGATGGCATCATCGACCACTTCTTCAAATCGCTCAAAACCAAAAGGGCTGATATTCAACGCTTTCTGGTAGAGGGCTTGCATCTCGGCTTCGGCGCGCGCTGCGATAGCGGCAGGGCCGTGATGCTTTTGGTAAACACCATAAAGGATCGCGGCTGCGATGGCAGCGGGTATGGCAAAGAATATACCCGCTACCAAAGCCACGATGATCAGGCTGATCAATATGGCCGCATAAACGACTTCAAGGCCGTCTTTCATCATCGTTTACAGTTCAAAACTGTCCGCGCTAGCCGCCTCAGCATTGTATTCGAGATACTCTTTTGCTTTGGGCAGGATGTCTTCTTTCAACTCCGCAATATACGCTTTGGCGTCTAGCGGAGTGAAAAAGAAATAGGTGTCAGGCCCCTTTAGTAGGGTTGCAAACGTCAGATCGTAGTTCAGGGCGTCGATGCCAGACGTAGCGGCGATTGCAAGCTTCTTTACCAGCCCACGGTTTGCCACTTTTTCTGGGTCTACGTCTGCTGGAACGTCTCGTTCTAAAAGCGTAACCGATGCAAGATCGCGTTCCTTGATGATGGCTTTTTCTTCCTCGGAGAAGATGACCGTCAGCTCAACGCCATGCAGCGTTGTCTTGCGGATCATGCCTTGTTTCTTCTCAACCGGTTTGATGTCGACTTTCATGTGTCCCTCGCAATTTTGCGGCAAGCGCCGCTTCCACTTCATCACGGGGTCGACAGTAAAAATGACGACATCTTTTCACAATCGTGGCTGAATGATTTTGATTATTCAGGTTACCGATTACCGTTACTGACTTAAGCGGCCTTACTCCCGGTCTAATCAAATGTAATTCTGCTGCGTTGAGCTCATGTATTTTGGCTGTTGTATTGTCCCATGGGAACATCATTTCGAGCGTTTCGGCGTCTTGCAGGCCCATGCGGCCGATCAGCCAATTGCCGACACCGCCGATAATTGGGTCTCTCGATGAGCCGAGTTCGTTCAGATATTGAAAGCCCAAGTTGAGCGAGACGTTCCTTGCTCCAAGCGTCGCCAACATCGATTGCAGCATGGCGGGCGGGATATATCGGGCATTGGGCAAATGGACGTGCAACGGCAGCAAGCCGCGTCGTCGCTGCAGCGTTGCGATCACTGGCGACAGCAGCAAGCCGCCCAGCAGTCGGGCTTTGGTTACGCCAAAGATCGACAGTGGGATTGAGATACAAATGATCTTGCGCTGCGCGAGGGCGGCACCGAGATCGATCAGCGGTTTGTGTTGGCAGAGGACATTGCGCACGCGCGCATCGGCCACAAACGGCTCCAACTTGTTGATGGTAGATTTGGTGACAAAGGCCTGGTCGCGTGGATCAAGCCGTGCAAACTGCTCGCGCCAATAGCCCGCGATGATCGGATCGCTGGTCGCTTGTACAACTCGTTCTCGCGTCTCATCGTCGACTAGCATCTTGTACAAGTCGAGGATTGTGCCGCCGCGCAGATCAAACACGGCGCGAGCGCTGTTGTAGATCGTGCGATCCATGTCCGGCGTCGCCATGGTGTCATAACCGGCAATGGCGCGGATGGTATCCACCAGATTGTCTGCCGCCATAGCTTTGAGACTGTCGTCGCCAATGGCGAGCGGGTTGATGGCGGCGGGATAGTCCACATCCGCCAGATCGATCAGCACCACATCATTTGTGCGTGACGCCGGTGTCGACGCCAAAAGCAGCTTCGTGGCGTCGCCGTCGAAATCGACCTGCAGCAGTCCGCAACCGGCGGCGATGTCGGCTTGTACCAGTGTTGCCAGCGCATCAGCTTTGGCGGTGCCCGGTGCGCCGCACACGGCTGTGTGCTGCATCCGGCTTTGTAAAAGTGAGTGGGGATTGAAGAAGGCCATAGTGCGAACAGGTCAGCGCCTAAAGCAGACGCCGTGCTCGTTGCCTGGAGCGGGCGGGAACCCAGGGCGCTGACATGAAGGAACTATGTCTGCCACCAGTATACGCTGACACCCCTCATGAATGCATCAGCATTCATGAGGGGTGGAGGAAGGGGTGGGATGGTGGGCTGTACGCGTACCGCTCACTGTCGTCTGGCGCAGCGTTGCGCCATGACTCCATTGGGTTGAGACATCATGAGTGAACATGTGTCCTTGAGCCTTGCCCTTGGTGCCTAAGGCAAGGTCAAGCCGATGGAGTCATGGCGTGAGCCTGACGACAGTTGATGCGGAATGGGTAAGTATGGAGCCGTATCAGTCCACACACCGCGTACACATACGGGGTGTGGTGGTGTGTGTGGTAAGTGTGAATGCTAGCCCTATACGGAATGTCGGCCAACGTTGACCAATGCAATCACGTTAGTCGATGTCTGACAGCCCCTTGATCGTCGCGCTCGGATCAATCTGAAGCGCCGCGCAAAATGAGATGAAGTCGGCAACATCCAGGCGAAGTTGGTTGGCTTCAAACTTTGAAATGTAGGCCTGTGTGCGATTGGTCTTCTTCGCCAGTTCCGCTTGTGTCATTCCGGCTTGTAATCGCGCTTGCTTCATGATCGCACAAAGCCGCAGGTTGATCGGTGAGTACAGGCCTTCGCGCATCTGCCGTGCCATTTTTCTAACAAAGCAGATTGACTAAATTCCAATCGTTATATATTCCAAACAGTTATAATCAATTGGAACCTGTGGCTTGGGGAGCTAAAGATGAAAAAAACGCTGATCGCATTTGCAACTTTGGGATTGGTTGCAGCCTGCTCAACCACCGGCACCGAAAGTGTCGCCACGCTCACATACCCCACCAAGACCTACACCGGTCAGTGGGACGGCGTTGCACCCACCTCGCTACAATTCCTGAGCGCTAGCCAGGTGCGATACTGCTTCCGTAATGAGTGCACCACTCGTCCTTATTCGGGCAGCGCTGCGAGCAAAGTCGACTTTAACTGGGGTCGCAATAAATTCACCTTCACCAAGGTGGGATCGGGATATCGCGGCACCTTTCGCGGAAGCGATGGTTCGCGATCCACCGTCACAGTCCGTTAAAGCACATCGCCGCACGTAACTCGCTTCGGATAAAAGAAGGCGGTCCGCTTCGCCGCTGAATGTGATCCAATCATAAAAAAGGGCGACCATTTCTGGCCGCCCTTAGTCGCTCCGTCACCGGAGCAGTCGCGAGTTATGTTTCAGAGTTGGCATGTCGCTCAATCCAGTCAAGCACGGCCTCTTCTCGCCAAAAGGCTTTCTTCCAAGCACCATTCCCACCGATGTGAAATCGTTTTGGAAATATGCCCTGATCCTCCCAGCGTTGAAGTGTTGCCGGACTAACCGGAACGAGTTTCAAAACCTGTTTCTTCGACAATAAGCTCATCAGCTGTCTCCTTCGAAAAGGAGCATCAGCTGATGCTCGTGAGTGGAAGCTCATGAGCAATTTGAGGCTATCCAGTCTTCATAGCGCAAGCAAGCCTCACGCATTTCGTCCATGTAGGAGTAGCGATTGTAGACACCTGCCACTCCTGCGAAGGTCCCAGACACGTGGTTGAGCATTTTCTCAATGACGTGAATTGGTGTGCCCAGACGCGCATGGTTCGAAGCAAATGTCCTTCGAAGATCATGATAGGTCCAACCGGTAACGCCTGTGTCGTGCTCCAAACGTCTCTTGGATTTGCCCCAACCGTTCCAAGTCACGGGTTCGAAGGTTTCTTTCGTTATGGGCCCGACCGGAAACGCATGGCTACGCCGGTTTTTCGTATACGCCGCTGCGATGAATGCAGTATCATCGACAATCCGAATATTTGGAATCTCGCTCCGTCGCTGGCCGGTGAGGATCAACAGCTTCACGTAGGTGCCATACCGGTCGTGCGGAAGGTTTTTCCAGATCGCGATTAATTCGAAATCATCCAGTACTCGTTCTCTAGGTTTTGTATGACCTTGGTTCTTCAATCCAGCAATGGGGTTGAAGTCGAGGTAGCCGTTGTTCACACACCAATTCAGGAATGCTTGAAACGACGCCGTTACGTGATGGAGTTGTCCGGGTCGATCACCAAGCGAACGAAACACTTTGATGATCGTCGCTCGATCAATCGAGCGGATCGGGGCGATGGGGAAATATCTGCGTAGTATTTTTCGGTAACCGTCAACGGTCGACGCTTTGTTCTTTCTCTCACAATGAGAAAGATAAACACTGATGACGTCTTCAGATGGCGGGTTTTCTTCGTCGGGGTTATAGTCGGTGATCGCGCTAACTGCGGCGACCCGCGCTTCCTTCAGTGACATTTGCGGATAACGCCCCAGCGTTTTTCGCCTGCGTTCACCGCCCAGTTGGACAACGAAAGACTTGGTTCCACCTTGCGAAACCCGAAGGCCTAGTCCTGTCGGTTCGTAGTAAACCTGCTGGCCTTTTTCCGGTACCGGAAGCCGTTGGATCGCGATGTCGGTCAGTAGCTTTAGGCTCATCTTAGGCTCAAAATCTGGCAACTAAGGGTGCTTTTCTATGACTAGCAATGATGCGCCTGAAAGTAAATAAATTAATGAAAACAATAGGATAATAGCTACTATGATGTGCTATGAAGCAGCCATGATTAGTTTTGAAAATCCGCGTGTCGGTGGTTCAAATCCGCCCCCGGGCACCATATTTTGCGTCGAGCAACTAATATAACCAAGACAGAAATTGGGCAGCAAACATCGAGATCGGGCCGCTGCAGCGATCAAAATTTGCACTTTTGTTTTGTGCGTTCAACGTGCAGTTCAACTATCGTCTGTTGGGAAATTAATATTTGCCAAACCGCAGATGCTACCGGGTGCAAATTTCACAAATTCGAAAATACAAACTCATTCAAATTTGACCGCTAACCACCCAGCCAGCCCCCGCAGTCACAGGAGCTGGAGGAATTTCATTCAAATATAAGCGAGTTTTAACCAGTGTTATACCAAGGGCACCCCAAAAATTCGCATAGGGCTTTTCCCCATCTGCCTTGGATACACTCAGTGCACGTGTCACCAAGTTGAGCTGAATCCACCGGCGTACTCATTTTAAGTTGTGGAGCAATTACTGGCACGGGCATCAGTGTGACATTGGGTGTATTGTTGATAGGGTTAGCTATCGCCGATGTCGAAATAACTGACAATGCAAAAATAGATGTCACTAACAATTTTCCAAGTTGGTTTCTCAAATCTAGTCTCCTTTTTTCTAATTAAGAGCGCAGATTATAAAAAAATTGGCCCACCAAATAGATGGAAGGTATTATGGTAGAGATATTATTTAACCCACGCTCAAAATAAAAGGCTAGCGCCGTGATTCGGGATGTCAATAAAAGTTATATTTTATTTAAATTTAATAGAAATACAACTAATAATAGTAAAATAATTAAGTACAACTAAATTGCATCATTACTATAGGGGCCTGATCCCGCTGCAAGGTGCGCCATGTGCATTTGGTAAAAAGCTGATCCATCGACGGCATGGGCTTTCTTTGTGGCTCACAACGAAGTTTTTACCGCTCCACGTCATGCTAAATTTTCGCAGGGTATGGAGTAGCGTGACATTGGCTGATTTTGCCAACCAAAAGCAGGGTGCAACCGATTGGGTTCCCAAGGCGCTTGAAGAGCCGATTTTCGTGACGCGCCCGCGCATGCCGCAAAAGCAGGCTTTTATCGAGGCCGTCGACATTTTGTGGAAGAGCAAATGGCTCACCAACAATGGCGCTTTTCACCGCGAGTTGGAGGCGCGCCTTCAGCTATTGGTGGGTGAGGGCGAGGTCGCGCTAACCGCAAACGGCACGCTGGCATTGCTGCTCGCGCTCAAAGTCGCAGGTGTCGAGACCGGCAAAAAAGTCATAACCACGCCCTTTACGTTTGCCGCGACGACCCATGCGGTGGACTGGGTGGGTTGCGAGCCTGTTTTTGCCGATATCGACCCCGTGACCGGCAATATTGACCCGGTAAGCGTCGCCAATTTGATGGATGATGACGTTGCGGCGGTCTTGGCAGTTCATGTTTTCGGCACCCCTTGCGATGACGAGGCCCTGCAGACGATTTGTAAAGAAGCCGACATTCCGCTTGTTTATGATGCGGCCCATTCCTTCGGAACCAGCGTGGGGGGGCGTTCGGTTTTTGCGATGGGCACCGCTTCGGCAACCAGCTTTCATGCCACCAAGCTTTTTTCTACCGCTGAAGGCGGCGCGGTGTTTGTGCGCGATGCCGATGACAAACTGAGGTGCGACCGTTTCAAGAATTTTGGGATCGCCAATCAGGATACCATTGAGCGCTCTGGCTTGAACATGAAGATGAGCGAGTTTCATGCGGCCTTTGGCCTTCTGGGCCTCGACGGTGTTAACCGGGAGATCGCACTGCGGCAGGCGATTGCCACAACCTACATGGCGCGCCTGGCGGGCGTGGATGGTATTCGCGCCGTGACAACGGGCATCGGGTTTGAGCCAAACTGGTCCTATTTTGCAATCTGCGTGGATGAGGCGCGCGTCGGCATTTCCCGCGATGCGCTATTTGGCGCGCTGGCCGCGCTCAACATTCATTGCCGCAAATACTTTCACCCGTTGACGTCGCGAACGCCGACCTATGCGCACCTGCCGACCGCTTCGGCGGAGCATTTGCCGGTTGCGCACCGGTTCGAGCGCGAGGTTCTGTGCCTGCCGGTCTATGGCGACTTGTCGGTCAAAACAGCCGCATACATTGGCGATGTGATCCGGCACCTGGCGGGATATGCCCCTATCTCAAAACAAATGGCATGATCGGCCAAAGACCGATGCCAAGCAAAAGGAACATTCCAAAAATGTTCTTCATCATTGGAAACCCGCGTAGCGGCACATCGTTGCTCAGACTGCTCCTGACGTCTCACCCGCACATTCACGTGCCGCCGGAGTGCGGCTTCATGGTATGGTGGGCATCGAAATATCGAGATGTTACGCTGGGTGACCAACCGGCTTTGCGTGATGAACTGACCGCGGATATTGGCACATCCAAAAAAATTGAATTTTGGGATTTGAAAGGTGATGAGATCTGTGAGGTCGCCCATCGTCCCGACATTGTTGACTACGCCACATTTTGCCGCGCGCTTTATGCAAGGCACGCGCAAAAAGCTAGCAAACCGCAGGCAATCCTGGGTGACAAGAATAATTTCCATATCAACAACGTGCCGTTGATCGATGCATTGCAGCCCGGCAGCAAATTCATCCATATTGTGCGTGATGGGCGTGATGTTGCCGCTTCCTACCTGGCTCTGAACCAAGCATCGCAAACTACTTCATCTCCATATTATCCAAAGTTGGCCGGCACGGTGGGGCAGGCAGCCGATGAATGGGCAAACAATGTGATGCAGGCGCGCCAGTCGCTGGCGTTGTTGCCGCATGCGCGTTGGATCGAAGTGCGATATGAAGACATTGTACGCTCGACAGTTTCGACAATGGAGCGGGTATGCGCGTTTCTTGGCGTCGCCTTCGATCCACAAATGTTGAACTATCACGAGCAAAACCGTCGGCACAATCTTGAGCCCAAAGAGTTCGGAGCCTGGAAGCAGCGCACGTTCCAAGCCATTGATGATAGCGCCATTGGGCGCCACCGCGAATTGGGCGCGGCGGCAATCTCCAAATTCAACGACATCGCCAACGAACCGCTGTCTATCTACGGCTATATTTAAAGGACGTCGATTTGCTCGTTTCTGTTGTTATTCCCGTCTTTCGCAATGCGCAGTCCCTTGAAGAACTGCATCAACGTATTGTGGATGCTATCGGCAAGGTTCCCGGTGCTGCCTATGAGGTGATATATTGTGATGACGGGTCCGACGATCATTCTCACAGTGTCCTGAAAAGCATTCATGACAAGGATCCCAACACGGTTGTCGTCAAGCTTTCCAAAAATTTCGGCCAGCACTCCGCCAATGCGGCAGCTTTTGAGCATGTGCGCGGTGACATCGTCGTCAACATGTCCGCCGATTTGCAGGACCCGCCCGAAGTCATTTCCGAGTTGATCGCCAGGATTGTCGAAGGCAATGACATTGTTCTGGCAACCCGCCAAAAAACCGATGAAACCGCGCTCCGTAGCTTGACCTCTTGGCTACATTACCGACTGGTACGAATTTCCTTGCCGACTTATCCGACGGGCGGCTTCGACTTTTGGGCGGTCAATCAACGCGCCTTCAAGGCGTTCAGGTCGTTCACCGACATCAATCGGCGCAACCAAATTGATCTTTTGTCCATTGGCTTCAAAGTTGCTGAAATCTCCTATGAGAAACGCAAGCGCAAGCACGGCAAATCCCAGTACAACTTTCTCAAACGCCTTGATATCTCGTTCAGTCAGATATTTTCGACCGCGACCTGGCCTATGCGACTGGCGGCATTCTTTGGATTTCTGTTCACGATATCCGGTTTTTTGTACGCGCTGTTTTTGGTCGTAAGCTTTTTTTTCCGCGATACCGCCCAGCCTGGCTGGACTTCAGTGATTGTTATTATCCTGCTGGTAGGAGGCATCAACAGCCTGATGATCAGCCTTATGGGTGAGTATATCTGGCGCATATATTATGAGACGAAGCAGCGGCCCTTGTTCTTCGTCGATACAATTTTGGACAGACGTGCAGGAGTAGGTCATGACAGCGATACCTGACAAAGCGGCATCCCAGGACAATTACGCTTTTGGCATGGATTGGGGCGGCGATGAGGTCTCCATTGGCTCGCTGACCAACTACCGCAAGTACCAGTATAATTTGGTGGCAAAGCATATTGGCCGCAATGTTCTGGAAGTCGGGAGCGGCGCCTCGCGTTCATTCACCCGGCTTGTGGTGGACAATATGCCCGAACTTGAGCGGATGTTGTCCATCGAGCCCTCACAAGTGCTCTGGGATCGCTACAGCAAATTGGGGAATCATGGGTTCCCCGACAATGTCACGTTCGATAGCAAAGACCTGTTTGATCTGGACGTGTCAGAGACAAAACCTTTTGACACGGTTCTGTTCATCCACGTTCTTGAACACATTGAAAAAGACCGAGACGCGATCAATCACACGCATACGCTGTTGGAAGATGGCGGCAGGGTGCTGATCGAAGTGCCCGCATTGCCATTTCTGTTTTCCGTCCATGACGAAATGCTCGGACACTATCGACGCTACAACAAGGCCATGTTGCGCAAGGCAATTGATCCAGATCTCTATGAGATCGAAGATATGTGGTACAATGATTTTGTCGGCGTTCTCGGCTCACTTTACTTCTTCAAATTCCGGAAGGTGAAACTGAAAAGCCAACAAGGTGTCGGTGCCATCCAGCGTGAAGGCAAGATATACGACCGCTACCTGATCCCGATCCAAGAGCGCATCGAAAAATTCGTTCGCCCGCCGATTGGCTTAAGCCTCAATGCGGTTCTCAGAAAGAAATAGGTTGGGCACCCGCCTTCTCAAATTTGCGACCGTCGGGGGTCTAACCACGGTTTTTGGCGTGCTTTTGTACGCGCTGTTTCTGGCGGTGTTGGGGGTGAACCTCTTCGTCGCCTACATCATCGTGTTTTTCGCGTCGGTGACATTTTCTTATCTTCTCAATACGCACTATAACTACAGAGCGCCTGTGTCCTGGTCGCTCTATCGGCGTTTTATTGGCAGCTATGCCATTGGTTTTGCTGTAGGTTTTTGCCTGATCGCCGGCTGCAAAATGTTGGCAGTTCCGCTGCCCGACTTCTGGATCGCGATGCTGACCATACCCGTGCGTTTCCTGGTGACTTTTTTGCTTGCTGATCGCGCCATGGCGGTCATTGCCGATAGCCATCGCTGACCCGTAGCGCTGCGGGAACTATAGTCTGGTGCGCCCGGTAGCCGCGATTTTTCACCTAAAAATACTTCACTGTTTCAGAAAAACGCCAAATGGTTTGCTGCGTTAAACTCTTGTCAACGCGCGCAAGGCACATTCGCGACATGGTTTACGGCTGGTGAATCCAGTCAAACAAATACTACGGATCACTAGCCATGTTTTCTGAAAACAGTCATGACACCGCCACTCAAAACCTATTTGGCGAGGTAACCGAAAGGTTTGGTCGCGAAATGGCTCAAAGTCTGGGGTTCGCGGATACCGGTTGGGTCTGGGAGAGCGATGCCGATCACTGCATGACTTGGTTCTCAGAGAACTTTGAAACGGTCACCGGCTTTTCACGGTACGAACTTTTGGGAAAAAGCCGCATTGAGATTCTCAATGCCGCGCATCGCGATGACTTGCGTATCGTGTCGCATATCCATGATCTGAAAGCCCATAAGCCCTTCAGGAACTTCCTCTATCATTTCAATGGCGAGCATGGTCACTCCCGCTGGCTGGTTGTCAGCGGCGATCCGCGTTTTGACAGCGCGAAAAATTTTCTGGGCTATGTCGGTGTCGGCCGCGATGTCACTGACATGTTCGAGGTGCGCAAAAGCCTGGAAGCGATCCAAAGCGAACTGGAAGAGAAAAACGCAATCATCCGCTCGATCTGCGAGCAGGTTGATACCGGTATCTTGGTGTTCGACAACAACGACAAGCTGGTTATCGCCAACTCAAGGCAATGCGAAATTTTTGGCATGACCGAAGACCAGGTGCCACCCGGTACTCCGCTTCGCACCTATTTGGAGCGTCTATATGATAGCGGTCACCGTGACGGCGACGATGAAGCCAACCGGTCCGCTCAAATTGACCAATGGCAAGAAAGCTTCTTGCATTCCAGCTTGAGCTTTGAAGCGCAGCTCAATGATGGTCGTGTGATCGAGATGCGTAACCAACGCATGGACAACGGCTATTTCATCGGGATCCGCCGCGATGTCACCGAGATTAAACAAAGCCGCACTGAACTGGCTTGGTCCGAAACCGAAAACGCGTTGTTCCGCGAGATTTTGGACAATGTCGAAGTAGCGATTTACGCAAAAGACCCGGATCTGAAACTATCCTATGCCAACACGTCATGGGCGCGTTTATCCGGTGTTTCGCTTCATGATGCCCTTGGCAAAACCGATGTTGAAATATTCGGCCCTGAGGGCCAGTCGATGATGGAAGATGACCGGACGGTCCTGACGACGGGGCACGCAGTTCACCGGGACGAGGCCATCACATCCAGCGACGGCAAAGTCCGCCACTGCTTTGCCCGAAAAAGCCTGCTCGAAGGTAAGGACGGGCGAAAACACCTCATCGGATCGACGACCGACGTTACAAGCATCCATGAGCTGCGCGCCGACATGGAAGCGATCATCTCGCACATGGAGATGGGTGTGGTTCTTGTCGATGAGAATTTACACTGTTTGGTGATCAACGACGCGTTTCACCGTTTGCATGAAACAAAGCCCGAGGACTTTGAGGAAAGCCCGCATTTTCGATCCGTCATTGAGTTCAACAAGAACCGCGGTTTCTACAACGTACCTGATGATAGTTGGGATACGTATGTTGATGAAAGACTGAGCGTTATCAAAGCGGGCACCGGCGCTCCGGTTGAACGCGAGACGAAGAACGGGAAGACCTTCATCTACGCGGTCGCCGCACTGAGCTCCGGCAAAAGACTGATAACCTATTTCGACATTACCAACCGCAAGGAACGCGAGAATGCGTTGGCGCAGGCGGTGGAAAAAACGCGTTTGGCCGAAGAGGTGCTCAATTCGCTCGACCAGGGCATCTTGGTGAAAGATGAGACGCTTGAAATTATCTTTGCCAACCGCAAATTCGCCGAGTTGCACAAAGCGGAAGTCAGCGATTTCGTCGGCAAGCGGGCAGCTGAGTTTTTCGGCCCCGATGCGGCTGGGTTCGAAGCATCCGAACGCGGTACGTTAAAGAGCGGCGACGTGATTGAAATCCAGGAAGACTATGAGGAGGACGGTGAGCAGCGCAGCCGCCTCGTTCACAAGTCCCGTGTCGAAACAGACAGCGGCAATCCCTATGTTGCGATCACGCTCACAGATGTCACTGAAATTCGCAATCGCGAGCGTGCCCTTGAAGTCGCCGAGCACAAGGCGCAGCTTTCGGACCGCGCAAAATCGGAGTTTTTGGCCAATATGAGCCATGAGATCCGCACGCCGATGAATGGTGTGCTGGGTATGGCGGAGCTGCTGGCCAAGTCAGAACTTGATCAAAAGCAAAAGACGTTCACCGACATCATTGTAAAATCAGGCAATGCATTGTTGACGATCATCAATGACATTCTCGACTTTTCCAAGATCGATGCCGGCCAGCTTGTGCTCGACCCCGCACCGTTTAACCTGCGCGAGTCGATCGAAGACGTGGCAACACTGGTCTCAGCCAAGGCCAAGGAAAAACAGCTCGAGATGATCGCGAGGGTGGCCCCGGACCTACCTGATCGTTTTGTTGGTGACGTGGGTCGCTTCCGCCAGATCATCACCAACCTGATGGGTAACGCTGTAAAGTTCACCGAGGAAGGCTATGTTCTGGTCGATGTATCCGGGGAACTGACCGAAAACGGCTTCCTCTTAAAATGTAAGGTCACAGACACCGGAATTGGCATCCCGCAGGACAAGCTTGAGACCATTTTCGAAAAATTCTCACAGGTAGACACTTCGGCCAGCCGCCGCCATGAGGGCACCGGGCTTGGCTTGGCGATCACCGCGAAACTCGTTGATATGATGGGCGGCAATGTTGGTGTGGAAAGCACGGTTGGCAAAGGTTCAACCTTCTGGTTTTCCATCGAACTGCCTGTCGAGGAGGGCGCATTCCGCAAGATCAAAACCGTGCCGGTGGATGTTTCAGGGGCACGCGTGTTGATAATCGATGACAATCCGGTCAACCGTGACATTTTGATGGAACAAATGACCGCATGGGCGTTTGACGCTTTTGCCGTGGAAAGTGGCCCCAAAGGCCTGGCCATGCTCAAGCAAGCCGCTCGGGCAGGGAACCGCGCGGATATTGTGATCGTTGACTATCAAATGCCTGACATGACCGGCGACGAGGTGATCCGGCAGATACGAACTCATGAAGACATTGGTGACATACCGGTCGTGCTGCTGACGTCGGTGGATCAGGCGCTTCAACCGGCGATGCTGCGCGAGCTGGAAGTTGACCATCACTTGCTCAAACCGGCCCGCTCTTCCCATCTGCTGGAGTGCATTGTTGGGGCGCTGCAGTCTCGGTTGGGCGGTGGTGATCTGGGCGATTCCGCGCTGGCATCCATCGAAGATGAGGCAGCGCTGAACTGGCTCTCCGGTGGAGCCACCAAAACAAAGTCAAGCCAGCCAGTCGAGGCTACAGGTGAACACTCCAACAAAAAATCGCCTCCCCTTTTCAGCGATGAAACTTCTTCGCCGGTTGTGCCTGCCAGCAAGGAAGTTGCGCAGCACCCAAACGCAGCGCCACCTTCGCCGGACAAAAGAGACGCCAAAGTCGACTTGCTTGTTGCCGAAGACAATGAAGTGAACCAGCTTGTTTACGCCCAGATTTTCGCCCAACTTGATTATACGTATGAGATTGTCGACAATGGCAAGAAGGCTGTCGAAGCCGTGGAACGGCTCAATCCCAAGATCGTATTGATGGACGTTTCCATGCCGGTTATGAACGGGATTGAGGCAACGGAGACGATCCGAAACAATGGTGAAATTGATTTACCGATCATCGGTATCACCGCCCATGCCTTGAAGGGTGACCGCGATAAGTGTTTGTCATCCGGGATGTCAGACTATCTACCCAAACCGATTAGCCCCGACAGGCTCGCTGAAAAGCTCGCGCAATGGTGGCCCACGGCCGAAAAGCGTCTGGCTTCAGGCAACTGACCCATGCTCATTCAAGGCAATTCTCTTTGCGGGGAGGCGAGGGGCTTTTGTCTGCAAATCAGGATGCTTTGACGCGTAAAGCCCCGCGGTAGGCGTCTCGCAGATAGCCAAGCGTATCCATCTCATCGACCGGTTTGCCGAAATAATAGCCCTGTCCGTTTGCACAGCCAAACTCGACAAGACGGCTCACGGTTTCTTCCTCTTCGATGCCTTCGGCTACAACGTCCATGCCAAGTCCCTCGCACATGGCAAGGATCGCCTTCACAATGTGTTCCGAGGGGCGGTCGCTTAGAAGTTCGGCGATGAAGGCCCGGTCGATTTTCAACTTGTCAAACTTGATATCGCGCAGGCGACCCAATGATGATTGACCGGTGCCGAAATCATCGAGCGACACACGGATGCCTGCTGATCGTAAATCCTCGATGATCTTGGTCGCCGACGCCGGGTCTGTCATCACACTGGTTTCGGTGATTTCCACTTCCAAACGGTTGGGAGCAAGGTCGGCTTTGTCCAGGATGGACAAGATCTGAAGCCCGGTGTTGGCATCCACCAATTGTGAAGGTGAAAGGTTGAAGGCCAGAAACATCTCGTCAGGCCATTGTGCTGCCGCTTCAGCGGCCTTGCGAAGAACGAGTTTTGACATTGCTGTTATAATCCCGCGTTCCTCGGCAATAGGAATGAAGACCGCTGGAGAAACAAATCCAAGGTCACGGTCGACCCACCGCGAAAGGCACTCAAAGCCGATCGTTTCACGTGTCTTCAAATCGACGATGGGTTGGAAATGCGGTTCAATCTCGCCTGCCGACACGGCGCGGCGCAATGCTTGCTCAATAACGGCGTTTTTTCGTGCCGCCTCTTCCATTTCATAGGTGTAGACAACGAAGCTGCCGCGGCCGTTTTTCTTGGAAGTGTAGAGCGCTGCCTCTGCCTTGTCGGTTAGTGTTTCAGTCGTGTCTTCAGGGTCGCTGAAAATGGAAAGGCCGACGGAGCAAGCCAGACGGGCTGTGCGTTCACCAACATCAAATGGTGCCGACAGGACTTCTGTGAGCGTACGGCCAAATTCAGAGGCGGCGCTCTCATGAAACATCAACGGAAGGATCAAGCCGAATTCGTCGCCGCCGACGCGGGCAACGGTAGCGTTTTCCCCGACCAGCGCGCCAAGGCGCAAGCCGATTTGCTTTAAAATGGCATCACCCGCCGATTTGCCGAACAAATCGTTGATCGGTTTGAAACCATCAATATCCACCAGCGCAACTGTGAAGGGGACCGGATCGTCGCGCCGTTCTTGCAAAAGGCGCTGCAACCGCTTTTGAAAACGACGGTGGTTGGCGATACCTGTCAGCGGATCCGTAAAGGCCAGTTCATCTGGCTGGATATCGAAATCATCAAAAAGCTGCATAGCGTCCCGTCCCAATTGCCCGCGGGCACCATGCGCACAATCAATTTGACATCGTGTTAGATGAAAAGATCAAATTAAATACATCTGCCGCCATCGACTTCGAGCGCCACGCCGGTGATGAACGCGGCCTCGTCAGAAACCAACCAAAGAGCGGCATTTGCAATGTCCAGCGGCGTGGAAAATCGTCCCAGCGGAATGACGGATTGAAACCGTGCACGCACTTCCGGCGTATCCTCGCCCATGAATGTCGAGAGCATGCCGGTTTCGCCCGCAACCGGACAGAGGCAATTCACCCGGATGCCGTCCCCTGCCAATTCTACAGCCATCGACTTGGTCGCGGTAATCGTCCAGCCTTTCGAGGCATTGTACCAGGTCAAGCCGGGTCTCGGCCGAAGTCCGGCGGTTGAAGCCGTCGTCAGGATTGTACCACCGCCATTGTCGCGCATGTGCGGTACGATGGCCTTTGCCGCAAGATAAATGGCCTTCATGTTGACATTGGTGATGCGGTCGAACTCATCATCGGTGACATCCAACAGAGAGCCGTTAATATGCGAGTAGCCTGCATTGTTGACGAGAATGTCGACCTTGCCAAATTGGGCCATCGCCGTTTCAACCATCGACGATACATTGTCGGACAAGGACACGTCAGCGCAAAAGGGTGTTGCAAGTTCTCCGATCTCGGTGGCCACACCTTCTGCGCCGGCAGGGTCAAGATCAGCGACCAGAACATGACAGCCTTCTTCGGCAAACCGGCGCGCCATGCCTGCGCCGAAGCCGGAACCAGCACCTGTAATGATTGCCGCTTTTCCCGCAAGTCTTGCACCCATGACCGTCTCCTACCCGTGGTTAAAAACAATGGTTTTGGTCGCGCTCATATCCTTGAGCGCCTCAAACCCTTTTTCCCGCCCAAAGCCCGATTTTTTAAACCCACCGAAGGGCAGCTCAATACCGCCGCCTGCACCATAGCCGTTCACGTAGACCTGTCCCGCCCGCACCCCTTTCGCCACACGATGTTGGCGGGCACCGTCGGCAGTCCACACGCCGGCAACCAGGCCAAAGGGCGTGGCGTTTGCCAAACGCACCGCATCGGCTTCATCGGAAAAGGGCGTAAGCGCCAAAACCGGTCCGAACACTTCCTCGTGAAAAAGGTCGTTGTCGGGGGCAACATTTCCAAACAGCATCGCCGCCTGATAATATCCGCCTTCCGGCGCGTCGGGAGCCACAGAGCCTTGCTCCAAAAGCTCGATGCCAGCCGATATTGCGTCATCGGTAAAACGCCTGACGCTTTCGGCTTGCTTGCGATTGATGAGCGCGCCCAGATCACCATCGCGCCAGTGAGGTTCAGCCACCAAAGAGGTGAAACGTTCAGCCAGCGATGCAGCCACTTTTTCGTAGATTTGTTTTTCCACCAATACCCGCGATCCCGCCGAGCATGTTTGACCTCCATTTTGGATGATAGCGCTGATCACAACCGGCAGCGCCGCATCAACATCCGCATCTGCAAAGATGATTTGCGGTGACTTGCCACCCAATTCCATGGTGATACCGCGATTATTGTCCGCCGCCGCCTTTTGGATGGCGGTACCTGTCGGCGGCGAGCCAGTGAAAGTCACATAGTCCACGTCAGCATGGCGACTGAGCGCCGCGCCTGCTTCTGCGCCAATGCCGGTGACAACATTGATAGCACCGGCGGGAAAACCGGCATCGAGCGCCAGTTCGGCAATGCGGATTGATGTAAGCGATGCATCTTCCGCTGGTTTGACAACAAGCGTGTTCCCCATTGCCAATGCTGCGCCCGCCACGCGCGCAAAAATCTGCATCGGATAATTCCAGGGAATAATACCCGCTACGACGCCATGGGGTTCGCGCACGGTCAGGGCTGTGTGGGTTGCCAAAAAGGGAATGGCGTCGCCGTGCACTTTGTCGGCCGCCCCGCCATAATATTCAAAATAGCGGATCGTGGCAGCGGCATCGGCCACACCTTGCCGCAGTGGTTTGCCTGTTTCGCGGCTCTCCGTGGCCGCAAGTTCATCGGCATTCGCTTCAATGATTTGCCCGAGCTTGGTCAACAGGCGACCGCGCTCTGTGGCGGTCATGCAGGCCCATGGGCCTGTCTCAAAGGCATGGCGCGCTGAAGTGACTGCGGCATCCACATCGCCGGAACCGGAACGGGCGATGGCGGCGAAAACTTTCCCGTCACAGGGGCATGTCACATCAAGTGTGCGGCCATCGATAGCCGAGGCCGCAGCGCCATGGATGACATTTTGCGCAATGCGGCTGTCGGCTACCTTCCGGCTCAGTGTTTGAAGACTGTTCTCGGTCATTTGGGGCCTCCCAAGCGTACACCATCATGTTGCAGGGTACGCTCGAAAAGCAAGCTGATCTGCCATTGATGCAATGAACGTTAAAGATCAGCGGGCAATTTGCCTCGATCGGGGATGTTCAGCGACCGTTCAGGAAGTTACACCTATGCAAGAGTTCAAGGTGTGGAGCGAGGAGCCTGCTGTGACCATGATCAAGACGTTATTTGCCACCATTTTGCTGTTGGCCGCTACAATGTTGGCGCAAGCGGAGAGTTTTACTATCAACGCCGACCATAACGGGTCGCTCATGGAGATCCGTGTGAACAATGGGCAGGCACAGATTGTCTATGCACGACCAAGGTCCAGCATTGCACGCGTTGGCGTGACGCCGGGCACAGTTCTTTTTTCCGGCGTGCACAGCGGTGGCAATTACTCCGGCCAAGCCCGCGTTTTCCGCAGCGGCTGCGCGCCGGCACTTTATAATGTCAGCGGTTCAATCCGAGTTGTTGGTGAAGTCGGACGAAGACTCACACTGACCGGCGCTGCCCCGGTTCGCAATGGGTGCACCGTAACCGGTTACACGATGAACAGCGGTAATGCCCGTCTCGACTTTAACCTCTACATCGTGGATTG
This sequence comes from Pseudomonadota bacterium, assembly GCA_039822005.1. Classification (GTDB taxonomy): domain Bacteria; phylum Pseudomonadota; class Alphaproteobacteria; order Rhizobiales; family Rhizobiaceae; genus JBCBDX01. The sequence continues at coordinate 585,818 of JBCBMZ010000001.1, forward strand.
AGCTTGCCAAGTATGCATCTGAAAACAGCATTTTTAATGCTTGCAATGTCCGTTGCAATATTAACAACGGGTAGCGATGAAGCCTTTGCGGAGCCACGTTCGGACTATGTGTTTGTTAAGATGGAGAGGGACTGCCCGGTAATCCAAGCTGACTTCTATCAGGGGCGTGCCTGCACCGGTATGGGCGGTTATGATGTTGTCTACAATGACGACAAACATGGTTACCTTGTGTTCGTGCCAAGCGGCCAATCGGCAGGGTATTTGCAGACCCGTGACCGCTATCAGGAAATACAGGGCGGTTCCTTTGCAATCATGTTCAAGAACGCTGAGGACATCTCCGCAATAGAGTTTCGTGGGTCAGGGACCGGAACGAATTGGACCCCGTACGCAGCTATCGTGCGCATGTCGGAATTTCGCGATCAAAACTATGATCACAATGCGCTTCACATTGTGAAACTATCACCCGATCGAACCTGCCCCATTGCCTCGGTGGGCGGCGACATATCCGGGCACAATGAAATAGCGCGCCGCATCGCTGACGAACATGCCATGACGTGGAACTGCGATGTCGATAGGCTTTTCCAATACTAACAAGCGGTAAGAGACGTCGTCGACGCGTGAAAATTGTATGACACGCTAGCTTTTTTAAATCGATTAGATTATAGCGGCCGGTAAACCTAAGACACGCCGAGGCGCGCCCATGTCTTCTCAAATCATTCCCGTTGATCCGTTTGATCTGATTATTTTTGGTGGAACCGGCGATCTTGCGGAGCGCAAACTGCTGCCGGCACTCTATCACCGACAAATTGACGGGCAGCTTTCTGAACCAACCAACATCATAGCTGCGTCCCGCTCTGAAATGAGCGATGCGGAGTATCGTGATTTTGCCCATCAAGCGCTCAAACAGCATGTCAAAGACCCGCTGGACGACAATCAGCTGACGCAGTTCTTGAAACGGTTGTCATATGTCTCCGTCGACGCAAAATCCGACAAGGGTTGGCCGGATCTTGCAGGCGCTGTTTCAGGCAAGGATGAGCGTAGGCGTGCTTGTTATCTTGCGGTCGGGCCATCGCTTTTTGGGGACATCGCAACGCGCCTTCGCGACCATCACATTATCACGGACGAGACACGGATCATCGTAGAAAAGCCCATTGGGCGCGACCTTAAATCCGCCAACGCGCTCAATGACACGTTGGGTCAGGTTTTTGACGAGAAGCAGATTTTCCGAATTGATCATTATCTCGGCAAGGAAACGGTGCAAAACCTGATGGCGCTGCGTTTTGCCAATGCGCTTTACGAGCCGCTTTGGAACTCCGCCCATATCGACCATGTGCAGATCACGGTTGCTGAGTCTGTCGGTTTGGAGGGGCGGGCCGGTTACTATGACAAGGCGGGTGCGTTGCGCGATATGGTGCAGAACCACCTGATGCAGCTTTTGTGTTTGGTGGCGATGGAGCCGCCAACCTCCATGGATGCCGATGCCGTCCGAGATGAAAAGCTCAAAGTCTTGCGTGCGCTCCAGCCGATTACCGCCGCTAATGTGGAAAAATTGACGGTCCGCGGTCAATATAAATCCGGTGCCTCCGGCGGCGGGCCGGTAAAGGGCTATTTGGAAGAGCTGGAAGGTGGCCAATCAAATACGGAAACGTTTGTCGCCCTCAAAGCAGAAATTGGAAGTTGGCGCTGGGCTGGCGTGCCGTTTTACCTGCGAACCGGCAAACGCATGACGAACCGGGTTTCCGAGATTGTCGTTGCCTTCAAGCCGGTGCCGCACTCCATTTTTGAAACGAGCGCCGGGCGGGTTCAAGCCAACAATCTGGTGATACGGTTACAGCCGGATGAAGGTGTCAAGCAGTGGATCATGATCAAGGATCCGGGGCCCGGTGGCATGCGACTGCGCCATGTGCCTCTTGATATGAGCTTTGCCGAGGAATTCAGCGTCAGAAATCCCGATGCTTACGAGAGGCTGATCATGGATGTTATTCGTGGCAATCAGACGCTCTTCATGCGCCGTGACGAGGTAGAGGCAGCCTGGCAATGGGTAGACCCTATTTTGAGCGCTTGGGAGGAAACCGGCATGCGTGTGCAGAACTACACTGCTGGCACATGGGGCCCTTCCTCTTCCATCGCTCTGATTGAGCGCGATGGCCGGACCTGGCATGAGAGCGTTTGATCCATGAGCGACATTGAGTTTCACACCTATGAAACGCGTGAACAATTGGCCGAAGCGTTGGCGATCGGCGTTGCTGGCGTGCTCGGTGGTGGCATGGCCACACGCGGCAGTGCCAATCTGGCGGTTTCTGGCGGCAGCACGCCAAAGCTCTTTTTTGAGCAATTGTCGAAGGCGGAAATCGAATGGGCCAGTGTGAAAGTGCGGCTGGTGGACGAACGCATTGTGCCACCCGACCATGAACGGTCCAATGCGGGTTTGGCCAACCGTTATTTGCTGCAGGCGCGCGCTACCGATGCCGAACTCATACCGTACGTCGTTGACGGGCAAACGCCGGAGGAGTGCGCCGAAAAGTCTGAGCCCTTGATGGCCATCGAAGACGGGCGGCTCGATGCCGTGATCCTGGGCATGGGGACGGACGGCCATACCGCCTCCTTTTTCCCGCAAGGCAGCCGTTTATTGAGCGCAATTGACTTGGATGATGACCGTAATGTCATTGCCATGGAGGCGCCCGGCGCCGGCGAGCCCCGTTTGACCATGACCTTGCCCTTTATTCTGGATGCGCGCTTTATCGCACTTCACATTGAGGGTGAAGAAAAGCGTCGCGTTTATGAACAGGCGTTGGCGGGAACCGATTTGCTGGAGATGCCGGTTCGCGCCGTTCTACAGCAAAATGTCGCGCCAGTTCATGTTTTCTGGGCGCCATAAGCAAGTATCGTACGTGAAAAAGCCACGATCAGGGAGTGTGTTTTGACCAATGCTGAATTTGACGTCAACGCAACCGTTCAAGCCGTTACCAACCGGATCATTGAACGCTCAAAACCGGGGCGCGAAGTCTATCTGCAGCGTCTGGCAGATCGGGCGGCGCAAGGGCCAAAACGATCATCCTTGTCTTGCGGAAATCTCGCACATGGTTTTGCTGCCTGCGGACCGACCGACAAAGGTAATCTGAAGGGCGATGTCGTCGGCAATTTGGGCATCATCACTGCCTACAACGACATGCTCTCCGCGCATCAACCCTTTGAGACATTTCCGGCCATCATCCGCGATGCGGCCCGTGAGGCTGGCGGTGTTGCACAAGTGGCGGGCGGTGTGCCGGCCATGTGTGACGGTGTCACGCAAGGGCAGGCCGGCATGGAATTGTCGCTCTTTTCGCGCGACGTGATTGCCATGGCCGCGGCGGTTGGCCTTTCTCACGACATGTTTGATGCCGCGGTCTATCTTGGTGTCTGCGACAAGATCGTGCCGGGCCTGACCATTGCTGCGTTGACCTTTGGTCACCTGCCAGCGATTTTCATTCCTGCCGGTCCGATGACGACCGGTATTTCCAATGATGAAAAAGCAAAAGTCCGCCAGCTCTACGCGGAAGGGAAAGTGGGGCGTAAAGAACTGCTTGAGAGCGAAAGCGCGGCCTATCACGGGCCGGGGACGTGTACTTTCTATGGCACAGCCAATTCCAACCAGATGCTTATGGAAATTATGGGTTTGCACACGCCCGGCGCTTCTTTTGTCAATCCCAATACGCCGTTGCGTGATGCGCTGACGAAAGAAGCGGCCAAGCGTGCTTTAGCGATCACTGCCCTCGGCAATGAATTTACACCCGCCGGAGAAATCATTGATGAGCGCTCGGTGGTCAATGGGGTTGTCGGTCTTCATGCCACTGGTGGCTCGACAAACCATACCATCCATCTGATCGCGATGGCGGCCGCTGCGGGCATCACGCTGACATGGCAAGACATTTCAGATTTGTCAGACGCGACACCTCTGCTGGCGCGTGTTTACCCGAACGGCAAGGCAGATGTGAACCACTTCCAGGCAGCCGGCGGTCTTGGTTTCCTGATCCGCGAATTGGCTTCAGGCGGACACATTCACCGGGATGTACGCACCGTTTGGGGTGAGGGGCTGGACGACTATATGGTTGAAGCCAAACTCGACGGCGAGACGCTGGTCCGCGTTCCGGCGCCCGAAAAATCCGGCGACGAAACCGTTTTGGCGCCATTGCCCAAAGCTTTCCAGCATACCGGCGGCTTGAAAGTGTTGACCGGTAATCTGGGCCGCGCGGTCATCAAGACGTCAGCGGTTGCCGAAGAACGCCATATCATTGAAGCACCGGCGAAGGTCTTCCACTCGCAAAACGCCATGCAAGACGCTTTTCGCAAAGGCGAACTCGAAAAAGACTTTGTGGCCGTCATCCGCTTTCAGGGCCCCAAGGCCAACGGCATGCCTGAACTTCACAAGCTAACGCCCAATCTCGGCATTCTGCAAGATCGTGGCTACAAGGTCGCGCTTGTCACCGACGGGCGCATGTCGGGCGCATCGGGCAAAGTCCCGGCGGCGATCCATGTGACACCGGAAGCGCTCGATAGCGGTCCGATTGGCAAGGTGCAAGATGGCGATATGGTGCGCGTTGATGCGGTGGCGGGGACGTTGGAAATATTGGTGGACGAGGCCGAGATGGCAAGCCGTGCTCACGCGACCGAAGACATGGAATCCAACACGCATGGCGTTGGTCGTGAATTGTTCGACACGTTCCGACGCGTCGCAGGACACGCTGACGCGGGCGCCAGCGTGTTTGGTTAAAGGTTGGGCTAGTTAACGTTGATCGTGATTATCTCGGACATCACCGGCGGATCGTGCGGGATGTGAAACTGATCGCCTAGAACCAGTTGAAGCGTGTGCGAACCGGCTGGCAAATCGAGTGTGACCTGTGTCTGCCCGCCGCCAAAGTGAAGATGATTGTCGTCTGCCGGTATGGCATAGGTCAGTTCCTCGGCACTATCCGGCCCTTCACCCATTGGCGCGCGATTGATCAGCAAATGATGGTGACCGGTGTTTTCAAAATCTCCACCGGCTGGGGCGACGCCCATGCCTTCAAGGCCGAACATGACAGTCACCGGTGAACTAACAGTCGCGCCATTTTCAAGATTGGCAATATAAACTTTCGCGCCTTGAGGCGACGGCGTTTCCTGCGCAAGTGCAATTGCAGTGGTGCTGGCCAGCAGTGAGCCGGCAATAATTACATGTTTCATTTTTTCCTCCCTAATAGGGTTGAACTAGGTCCAACCCTGTCGGGGAGAAGGTCAGCCTTGATCACAAGCGGGTGATGCTACTTGGTCCCATTCGAATGATCATGTCCGTCATGCTGCTTCATCTCCATAGCGCCATCAAGCTTCTTTCGGATCGCCGCGAGACCCTTAACGTCCACCTCAAGCTCGACTGAACCGGCTTTTTCAAAGGTCACTGTTACGGAGCGTTTTTCGCCTTCCACCAGTTGCTCATTCAAACCCAGAAACATCATATGCAATCCGCCCGGAACCAATAGGACGCTTTCGCCGGCCGGCACTTTAATGCCATCCTCTAATACACGCATTTTCATGACATCGTCTTCGATAATCATGTCATGCAGTTCGCCACGCTCTGAGAACTCGCTTTGAACATCGATGAGCTGATCGTCTGCTGTGCCGATGTTGGTGATCTTCATGTAACCGGCCGAGACAGGCGCGTTGGCCGGCGTGGCGCGCGCGATCGGATTTTCGATGGTGAGGTTGCCGACTTGATAGTCGCCAGCCATAGCTTTGTTCGCCGCAAAAAGAATAAGCGCAGCTGTTAGAAAGGATTTTTTCATGGTTTCGTACCCTTAGCGAGGCGGGCCTAACGCAGCGCCGCCTGGAGTTGTTCGTTGACGTTGGGTGTAGGGAATTAGCCGACCGGCGGCGCGCGCGATCGGAACGCATGCACATCGGCAGCACTGAATTGGCTGAGTGCAATTTGCGCCTGCGGCTCTGTCGCAAAGCCAAGTTGCGCGTTGAGCGTTGGAAATTCAGGTAGGTCGACGGCGCCGTTCGCTGCAGCCAAACAAGTCTCGCAAATGTGTGCCTTGCGAGGATCCCCATCGGTGGGGCCGCGGGCGCACAGATCAGGTAGCTCGCCGTCCGGCGTGACATATTTCACGAATTCTACCAGACGTGTCAGGTCAGGCTCGCCCGCTTGAGACTGATCGACAAATGGGCCGGACAAAAAGGCAAAAGCGAGTGCGCCCAAAAGGGCGAACATCCCCCGACCACGATTGTGTTTGCGCAACCACGTCATGAGCTCACATGTGGCAATTGTAGCGCGTGCGTTCAACCAAACCTAATGTCGCACAGACTAGAATGAGGGTGGCGTACGCCCGGCATGGCGATAGGCCGCCTTAATCGTATTGACCATCAACATGGCAATAGTCATCGGGCCAACACCACCGGGCACTGGCGTTATCGCGCCTGCCACTTCGCACACGTCATCGAAATCAACATCCCCCACCAGACGCGTCTTTCCCGCGCCGCGTTCCGGAGCATCGATCCGGTTGATGCCGACATCGATGATCGTGGCGCCCGGCTTGATCCAATCAGACTTGACCATTTGCGGGCGACCGACAGCGGCCACGACAATGTCAGCGGTGCGGCATACAGCCGGCAGGTCGGGTGTCCGGGAATGGGCGACCGTGACCGTGGCATTGGCGGCCAAAAGCAAGTTGAACATCGGCTTACCGACGATATTGGAACGGCCGATCACCACCGCTGTCTTGCCACTTAAATCAGGGCCGAGCACCTCGCGCAGCAGCAGCATGGAACCGGCTGGTGTGCAGGGCACAAAAACGTCGTCCAATGTACCCGTGCCGAGTTTTCCCACATTGATGAAGTGAAATCCGTCAACGTCTTTTCGCGGGTCAATGGCTTGGATGACACTGCCTTCATCAATGTGCGATGGCAGTGGTAGTTGTACCAAGATACCGTGTACGCCGCCATCCTCGTTAAGCGCCGTAACGACATCCAACAGCTCTTTTTGTGACGTGTCGGCCGTCAAACGTTTTTCTATCGAGTTGAAGCCGCACGCAGCCGCAGTCTTGCCCTTGTTGGCGACATAGACCTTGGACGCCGGATCATCGCCTACAATGACAACGGCCAGCCCCGGTTGCGGGCCGCCGGAGTTGGTCAGATCCCCGGTTGCCACTTTAACCTTTGCCGTCATTTCTGCGGCTTTTGCTTTGCCATCGATTATGTTTTCCATGCCACCTTTTCCCGATCAGAGGTGCCCATAAACAAAAAAGGTGTCGCATGCGACACCTTGTTGTTACGTTTTTGTACCAAGATCGCTATCCGTAGCGACGGTTCCGGTTTGAGACCAAATGATCCAGCACTTCGCGGATATCGCTCACCGATTGTCGAAGCTCCTCGATCTCCGTATCGTCGCGCCCAACCGACGCTACGGGCTGCGGCTGGGGATGGGCAACGGGTGCCACCGGCGCAGGCTCTGACGTTGGCATGACTTGGTGGACGGGTGGCGCTGTCATCACAAAGACCGGCTGTGATTGAGGGACGACGACTGCCGATGGTTGGGGTTGAGGTTGAGGTTGAGGTTGAGGCTGCGCCGCATATCCCTGCACCGGCATGGGCGGGTAGGGCATGGCCACGGGATGCTGCGCCGGCGGATAATACGGTGTCGGCTGAGCCGGTGCGGGATAAACAGCAACAGGCTGAGGCGCGTGCGGCGCTGCGGCGGTTTGCGGTTGAGCGACAGGATAGTACGGGTATCCGGGATGTTGCATGGCTGGGTCTGGGGCCTCGGTTTGCGTGGGCTTGTTGGGTGTTGGATATGCGGGTGTGCCGGTGGGCGGCGTGCTGACGCTGTCGCGGACTTCGTGGGGCTTTGCCAGATAAGACGCGTCCGCGCGCGACCGGAAACTGTTGACGCAGCCGGCAAGAAAAGCGAGGCCTGCGCCAAAAAGAAGACCTGCAACGGCACCGATAGTGGCGATGACGCGGCGAGACGTTGTTGACGGTTCAAGTGCAGGTTCTGCGGGCGCAAGAATGGTTGCATTCACCGACCCCAAAGCGCTGATTTCGCCGGCTTCGCGGGCCCGCACAAGCGCGTTTTGAAAAACACTTTCCGCAGCGGCGACTTCGCTTTGCAAGCGGCGAAGCTCGCCTACCAATTGGCCACTGGCGCCTAGATCGGCGTTGGACTGGGCCAATACAGCTTCGATTTCGTTCTGCGATTGGATGGCGCGATCCAGTTCGGTCTGCGCTGCGTCAACGATCCGCGTCAACTCCCGTTCGATGTCCTGACGCGCTGCTTCAACCGATGCACGTGCAACCGCCAGACGCGGGTGTTGCGGCCCCAACGTCTCACGCAGGCCCGCCTCGTTCTGGCGCAGCGATGCGTACTGAGCGCGGAACGTAGTCAGCGCCGGGGTGGTCAAATCAGCGGGAACGGCACCGCTAATGACTGAAGAGACATTGATTCCTAGCGCGTTGCGCGCCCTTGCTCTTGCCGCCGCGGTTCCTGCTTTCGCGTTCACCAGAGCAGCGTTAAGTGCTGAAACCTCTTCCACGCCGATTTCATCACCTGTCTGGCCAAACAGATTATTGGCGGCTTGGAAATCAGCCAGTTGCTTGCGAGCGCCGCTGACTTCGCCCTCCAAAGAGGCAAGACGCTGCTGCAAAGCGGAAGACGCAACACTGGCGGTTTCTGCTTCGATGTTAGACTGGCGATCAATGAAGGCGCGCGCATGCTCGTTGGCCAGGCGGGCAGCTTTGCGTGGCGACTGAGAGGTCGCGCCAAAATTCACCATAAATGTGCTGTCTGAACGGTCAGTTTCCAGAGCATCACGCAGATTTTCAATCGTGACCCGTTCATTGGTATCAACAGGTGTCTCGTCGGCAAATAGCGACCGGATCAACTTGATCCCGTCCAGAAGACCGACGCCGCCATCGCCTGAACCATTAAACTCGGGATCCCGATCAAGATTGGTACGGGCAACCACCTTCTCGAGGACAGCAGTTGAACGAGCGATTTCTAGCTGGCTGTCGACGATGGCCAGAGAGCCCTCGTTGGACAAAAATTCCGGTGTCAGATCACGCTCAACAAGACGCAGTTCGCGCGGGTCCAGTAGCACTTGCGCATAGGAGGTAAACTCTTTGGGCTGTGATAGTGCGATCATGGAGCCCAGCGCACCGCCTGCAATGGCCGAAGCAAGGATCAGCCAACGCCAGCGCCACATGGTTTGCCCCACGATGATCGGATCAAGCAGGGTATCTTGCCCGAACGGCAAAGGCTGAAAGCCGGGACCGCCAGAGGAGTGCGTGGCCGGGAAAGGATAAGGGTGCGCCGGCTTGCTTCTTTGGTGCACATCCTCAGCAATTTGATTGAGTTCGCGCTCGATTGAATCAAGATCGACCTGCTGATCGCCATCCCGCGAGTGAACCTTCTGACGATGTTTGCCCAAAGCGTCCATCAATACGCCAGCGCTTGCGTGATCGGCAGCGCGGTATTGACGATCAGCATGGCCGTCACCGCGCCGATCATTGTCGACAGCGAGGTTAAGCATGGAACGGCGCTCGTTTTTGGGGGGCTTGTCGAACATGGGTTCCGCAGGCTTGATCAGGGCCTCATGCCCCAAAGGTAAAGTGAAGCTAAATTTTTATGGGAAACAAAAGGTTAAAATTGGCACTGACCCAAAGCTTTTCCCGCGCTCATACCGCAAATTAAGGAAAGCCTTGTATGCACGCTCACATGACGATGACCGACGTCCCGAGCATGCATGCTTCATCGCCGCGCGAGAACCTGACGGTCCTCGCCGACAAATATCTGCGCGCGGTTTCAGGCGATGTGATCCGCGTTTTCATTCAGCTTGCTTATTTTTACCTCGTCGCCAACACGTTGACGATCACCGAGTTTGGGCTATTCGCGACCGCGTCATCAGTGGGTATTGTCTTGTCGCGGGTCAGTGGATTTGGTTTTTTGTCGCCACTCTATCGGATCGCTACTGTAAAGCCGCAGCTGATCGGCGCTTACGCGGCGGGCTATGTCTTAGCTGTTATTGTTTCCATGCCTTTTGTCCTGGCCATCGCGTTTGCGGTTCACACGTTCTTTTTTAAAAGCTCGCTTGCGCTCCTGCCTTTTGTCCTGATCGTATTGTCTGAAGTTTTGCTGTGGCGGTCCGTCGAAGCGGTGATCAATGTCAACAAAGGATTGGAGCGATTTGGAACCGCGAGTTTCATCATCGTGTTTGGATTTTCGGTGAAGGCTCTGGCAGCAGTTGTCCTGGCGATACAAGCAGCGCCGGATTTGGTGCAGTGGGCCCATATCTACTTTGTTTCCCAGGGCCTTGCAGCGCTGATCGTCATCGCTCTGTTTTTTCCCAAGCAACGCCTCAAATTTCGCGCAAAACTCTATGTGCGCCGATTGCCGGATGCCCTCTCGGTTTCCGGCGCTGAGGTGCTGTTCTACATACAATCGGAACTGGACAAGCTGGCCGTTCTGGCGCTGGGTGGCCCCGCCGCAGCAGGGGTTTACGCGATCATCATGCGTTTGGTCGACCTAACGGCCCTGCCGGTGCGCACATTCTCAACACTCTTGACGCAAAGACTGATGCGCCGTCCCGAACTGCTGAAAACGCTAAGCGTCAGGCTTGGGTTTGAGGTTGGCGTGTTTTTGGTGTCCACCGCCGCCATGTTGGCCATGTTGGTCGTGTTGTGGATCAAGCCCGACATCCTGGGCAGCAATGTCGCGACGGCTGCCTCAATGTTGTCACTGGTCATTTTGGTTCCCGCGTTTCGCAACCTGATCGAATATCAGGCAGAACTGCTTTATGGGCGGGGGCAGACCTTTGTGAGGTTATTAAACTATGCGCTGTTGGCCATCGTCAAATTAGGTCTGGTATACGCGCTTTTGACGAGCAGAACTGATCCGGCGGACTGGCTGATTTGGACTAATGCGGTGTTTGCCAGCCTTTACCTGATTTCAGCGTCCGTCACCTATTCGGTATTGGGCCGACCGACAAAGCCCGTCTGATCACGCGGCCTCGGCAACCGACTGGGAAACGGCGCGCCTGAACATGTCTGGTGCCAGCGGTATAAAGGATTGAACACCCAGTCCGACAGCTTCTGGTGCAAGGTTTGTGATCATGTCCGCCAATTCCCCTTCAGATGGCGCGGGGTTGACCCATTTCATGGGACATAGCTCCTTCGATGTCTTCCAATGGTTGGCGCCACTGACTACCGCGTTGACATAGGCACCATACAACATGCACTCGGAAAACTTCCGGCTCAAGGCGACCGTTGCTATCCAGGGTCTGCCATGCGACGTTTCCATATGCGCGCACATGTCCACCACGGTCTGCCGCCGCCAAGTAACAAACGAACAGACAAAATTGTCGAGCACCCTTTTGTCTGCGGGCAAAGAAAGGGCATGCGCGGCGTGATCGACCCAGTGAAGATGATCGTCTTGCGCGGTCAATGCACCTTCAGGTTCTGCCCACAAACGCATTTTACCGCCGCTCCACATATCGCCAAGGTCAAAGTCGCGCACAAAAGCGGTGTCGGAATCGCAGTATAGCAGGCCGTCTTCGATCAGTAATTGCGCGACGGCGATGCGCATGATTTGTTGAATGTGCCAGCCGTGCATTGGCATGGTCAGTGGTGACAACCAAACGCGCCGCCCTTTGGGAGAGAAGGCCTTGGGCATCCGCTTCATCCACCATGGCAGCAGTTCTGCATCGGTTAAGATTTGACGCTTGGGTCCCTCAAGCTGGGCAAAAAGGTCTTGATCAGGCGCGTCGACCAAAATGTAATGGCAGGTATAGCCAGTGGCGTGACGGTCGATGCTTTCGCAAAGAATGCGGCAGCGTTCGAAGTCAGGTGCATATGATGCGGTTATGATCGCGTTTTTCTTGCTCACGTCGATGTCCTGCGTTTGCCGCCAGCCCATTTTTGGTAAAGAGCGCGTCCGAGGAATATCGGGTTGCCGAGCAAATAACGTCTCCATAGGCGTGCCGGTTCAAACAAGAGACGATAAACCCACTCGCAGCGTATCGCGCGAACCCACATGGGTGCCCGCGGCGCGTTGCCCGCCACGAAATCCAAAAGCGCGCCGACAGCAACGGGAACAGTGCAATGGTCGCTGGTGAGCTTGTTGCTGATCCAAAGTTCCTGGCGTGGCACGCCGAGCGCGACGAGCAAGATGTCAGGACGCCAATGACGCAGCGCATCAAGGAATTCGGCTTCTTGGGCCTCACCAAAAAATCCATGAGAAACGAGACGATAATCGTGGCGTTCGTCGATATCCGCAAAACCATCCAACGCTTTTTCCGCAATGCCGGGCGCCGCGCCCAACAAACCGATCTTGAGCGGGTGCACGGCGCTTTTCAAAAGCATGGGAACAAAGTCTGTTCCATTCAAATTGGCCTTGAAGGTTTTACCGTACAAGAGACGTGCAGCCATGTCGACGCCGATACCGTCCGATAAGACAATAAACTGTTGGAACGCTCTGGCGGCGGCGGGGTTTGTCCAGGTAATATTGGCATTGTTTGCATTGAGGAATGCGACCGGCTGATAACGCTTTTGCTCAATACACGCATGGACAAACGACAACGCTTCGCGCTCGCTATAATCAGCGACTTGCATGCCCAAAATGTCGCGGAGTTCCACCGGCCTTGTTGAAATTGTCATGTCGCACCCATTCGGTGGAGCCAACATAACATCGCAGACTTGCGTTTGCCTTAACTGCCAGCGGATTTGGTAAATGGTGCAAGGAGATCGGCGATCGCCCTATCCATCTGCGCGAGTTGCGCCTGTCGGAAACTTGCCCCGTCACCATCTTTCAAGCGTCCGGTACGCACCTCAACGATCATCTTCTTGAGGGCGTCTGCAAAGGCTTGCGGGTCGTTTGCTTCGACCAATTGTTCCGGTAAAGGTTTTGGGATCCCGCGCAAAGACGAGCTGGTGGCGACGGCGGGGAGGCCCATTTCCATGGTCTCCAAAGTCTTGAGCTGAATGCCGGTGCCGGCGCGCGCGCACAGGATGGAAACACGGCAAGATCGAATGAAAGACTTGGCGTCCAGCACCCGCCCCAAGAATTTGACGCGCTTATCCCGCTGCGGAAAGTCTGGAGGCAGGCTGCCTGCAATCGCTATCTGCGTATGCTTGGGCATCAGTGGCATCACCTGCTGAAGGAACCACTCAAGGCCAATGCGGTTTTGCGTCCACGTCCATGTGCCGACCATGCCCGCATCAAAACCGATAGGCCTTAATCCGCCTTTCTTCTCGGTCATCTCCGGCGTAACCAAGGGCAGTACTTTCGCATTGGCATGCATCCCGAAAAGCGCATCGCGGTCTTCTTTTGTAAAGGTTGCAACCCCGGCCGCCGCTTGGGCCATCGCGGTTTCCAGCTTTTCCAATTGCATCGCTTCGCGCCGGTACATCAGCTTTTCAACCAGAGAAGCCGAAGCCTCCGACGCTTGGCGCGCAGCAACCGCCTCCTGGTTGTGGGCAACATAAACATGCGGGTAGCGGGCCAACACATCAAAAAACGCTCCTGCCATCGGCGCACCATTGATGACAAGCACATCAAATGGTGCAAGCGCTTCAATTTTAGCTGTCAGTTCCGCGCCGGTAACAAGGTCGAGCTTTGCAGCGGCAAAGGTTGTGTTATTGCGCACAGCCTGCAGCAACCACGTCAGCTTTTGTTTCGTTCCCGCATTTGCCGTTTTCACGTCCAGCGTGCCCAGGCTGTGGCTTTGCGTTGGCAAGAGCAGCTCGCGATCGGGTAGCGCAAAACCGATGAGTTGCACATCGTGACCGGCCCGCAATAGTCCCTCTACGATCGCGCGGTTGGCAATTTCAAAGCCACTGTCGGTTGGCAGGGTCGGGATTAACGATGATGCAAAGACAATGCGCATGGCGGCTCCTGATGTGGCATTTTCTATGCGTGGAAGTTGAAGAGGCGATTAATCGAACCGTTCTTTAACGTTTCCATGAGACTGAACATGGTAACTGGAAAGTTAACTCCCATGAAACAGCGCCTTGCCGATAACATCTCTCTCATAGCCCAGTCTCCCGGATTGGACAGAGATGCAGTGGAAGTTGTTGTGACCGTTCCCACATTTCGAAGGCCTGAGCATCTTGTTACGACGCTTGCCAGCATAAGTGCACAGATCACCGAACGGCGCGTTGCGATCATCGTGATGGAAAATGAAGCAGAAGAACGAGAAGGCGCAAATGTTGCCGCGCCGCTTTTTGACGATGGCACATTTACCGGTCAGTTGATCATCGCGCACGATCGCGGCAATTGTAACGCCTATAACGCGGGCTGGTTCACCGCGCTCACACAGTTCCCGAACTTCCAATATCTTTGCGTCATTGATGATGACGAACTGGCAGACCCGAACTGGATTGAACAGGCTTGTCGAACCGCCGAACGATTTGGCGCGCATCTTGTCGGCGGGCCGCAGGTGCCGGTTTTTACAGGGGAGCCAAATGCAAAGTGGACCTCTCATCCGGTATTTACACCGCATTATACGCAAACCGGTCCCGTGCCTGTTATCTATTCATCCGGTAATTTGACCATCACACGCAATGTCCTGTTGGCCATGCCGCAACCGTTTCTTGATTTGGCTTTCAACTTCACCGGCGGGGGAGATGCTGATTTCATCAGGCGCACGATCAGGCAAGGGTTCAAGGCCGCCTGGTGCCAAGAGGCCGTGGTGCGCGAAACTATTCCGGAGAACCGTGTAACCTGGGACTGGATCCAGAAGCGCGCGCTGCGCAACGGCGAACTATCGGCGCGCATTGAGCATCGCGACCGGGCTGAAAAGTCTTGGGGCCGTGCAAAAACAATAGCCCGAACGGCGGCTTTGCTGGCTGCTTCGCCAGCACGCGCGGCTGTGCGCTTCGCCCGATCGGGTGTCGTATTAAATGCACTATATCCGATACATGTTGCGCTGGGACGCGCCATGTCGGAGTTTGGATATGCCAATGAGCAGTATCGAAACCCAGCCGATTAGCGTTGATTACGCGAAGATCGCGCAGCTGACAAACGCTACGCGCACCGCGTTCGTTACTGTCGCGCTGATCATTCTTTGGCTCTCATTCGAACCATTCAGCGGTGGCCAGGACTATGAGGCTGGCGGTTCGCTGGTCAACCAGATTGGCTATACGGCACTGACCGGTTTGGCCATCCTGATCATGTTGGCCTTTGTCCATCCGGCGCTTCTGCTGCGTTCATTGTCCGGATCATGGCTATTGCTTTTCGCATGGGTGTTGTTTTCCGGCTTCATCATAAGCCCCGAGGGTGACATCGCCATGCGTGGCGCGCTATTCTCGGTGATCGTTGCCGTGTTGGCGG
Source organism: Pseudomonadota bacterium (assembly GCA_039822005.1). GTDB lineage: Bacteria > Pseudomonadota > Alphaproteobacteria > Rhizobiales > Rhizobiaceae > JBCBDX01. The sequence goes on from JBCBMZ010000001.1 coordinate 601,149, forward strand.
CATGTCTGATCGCCTGCGCGCCGTCGGAGAAAGGCTTGCTTCGCGCGTTGACGTTAGCAGCTGGATTGATACTGCTCCTATCCTATGCCGGTTTGGTGCTGATGCCCGATGCGGCCGTCCATACCGCCGCAGAAAACGAGCCGCAGCACGCCGGTCTCTGGCGCGGTGTCTTCGTACACAAGAATGTCGCTGGCCCCGTGATGGCAATACTGCTGTTCGTAGGACTTTACGCCATGAGACGAGGTGCGGTGGTCGTTGGTTTTCTGATTGCCGTCGGTGCATTTTTATTCGTTTACAAAACAGGTTCGAAGACCAGCGCGGCACTTGTACCCTTGGTGATTGCTGTCATTGTGGTGCCCGGCGCATTGGGGCTTCGCAACATCGTCCCGATACTGGCGATCGTCGCTATTGTAAGCGCCCATGCCCTCACCATCGGCACCATGTTTTTCGATTGGCTGGACGATATCCTACGCCTTGTCTTCCCGAACACGACTTTCACAGGCCGTACCGAAATCTGGATGTTTGCCAAAGACTACATTTGGGAACGACCCCTGACCGGTTTTGGATATGCGGGCTTTTGGGGCGCGCCAATCGTATCCGATGCCGAGCAGCCGTTTGGAGGTGCATGGGACCCACGCGGCATCATCCATGGTCACAATGGCTATCTTGATGCACTGTTGATCTTGGGCTTGCCGGGCGCGGTATTGCTCGTCTGGGTAACGGTTGCTGCACCTGCGATCCAATATGCCAGAGCACCACGGACACCAGCCAATGATGCGCTGAATGATATGCTTTTCATGATTGTTTTTTTTGCTGCGCTCAATGCGTCACTGGAAAGCTTTTTCTTCAATCGTGCTGATCCTGTCTGGCTCACCATGATATTTGCGTTGTTCGGCCTTCGCCTCTCGTCGCGTTTCCCGATCACCAGATAGTTGGCTTTCCATGTCCACTCATGCTGTCTAAGGGCATGAGTTGTCTAGATAAGGGATGGGAACGGTGCCATGAGCATTCAAGCGCAAATTGTTCTGGTCGGTTGCGGCAATATGGGGTTTGCCATGTTGTCCGGTTGGCTGGAAAAGAAGGTCGTTCAACCCGAATCTGTTTGGGTTGTGGAGCCAACCGAGTCCTTGCTTGACAGGGCCGCCAATCTCGGCGTTCACGCCGTGACAGGCGCTGCTGACCTGCCTCCTGATCTGAACGCACGGCTTCTGCTTTTTGCCATCAAACCACAGCTCATGGATGCTGTTTTGCCCGCGTATGAGGCCTTGGTTACCCATGCAAACCCGGCCATCGTCAGCGTTGCGGCGGGGATTGGTGTCGACCGCTTCGAAATGGCTTATGGTTCAAGCCGTGCCGTCATACGGGTGATGCCAAACACCCCGTCTGCTGTCGGTCAGGGCATGATGGTGATCTATGCCAACCCGCAGGTCAGCCAGGTGCAACTAGACCTTGTGCATTTGTTGATGGAGGCCAGCGGCAAGGCGGCGATCATCGACGATGAGGCATTGATGGATGCGGTTACCGCCGTGTCCGGTTCCGGCCCGGCCTACCTGTTTCACATGGTCGAAGCGTTGCGCCAAGCCGCCCACGCTGCCGGATTGCCGGGTGACCTTGCGCATCTTTTGGCGATGCAGACGATCACCGGCGCTGCAAACTATGCCGATGCCGCAAGCGATGATGTGGCAAAGCTCCGCGAGCAAGTCACCAGCGCGAACGGAACCACCGCCGCGGCGCTCGCTGTTTTGATGCGCGAGAAAAACGGATTGGTAGCCTTGATGACCGAGGCTGTAGAAGCGGCGCGTAATCGATCCAGAGAACTCGGCAGTTGACCTGACGCACACGGCGTTGCACTAGCCCGCAAAGTGCGCTTTGGTGCGCGCAGGTTCGGCGTTGGTTGGCAATGATTGAAGTTAAATCGATTTCAAAGAGTTTTGGCGGGGTCAAAGCCGTCAATGACACGTCGCTGACCATCAAAAAAGGCTCGATCACAGGTCTTATAGGCCCCAATGGTGCCGGGAAAACCACGCTTTTCAATATCATTGCTGGCAATATCAAACCTACCAGCGGACAGATATTGCTCGACGGCGAGGATGTCACCGGATTTGAACCGCATGCGCTCTTCGCAGAAGGCCTCCTTAGAACCTTCCAGCTGGCCCACGAGTTTTCCACACTGACGGTTTTAGAGAACTTGATGATGGTGCCCGGCGAACAGGTTGGCGAAAACCTGATGAGTGCTTGGCTCTCATGGGGCGAGGTGCGCAAGCAGGAGCAGGAAATCCGTGAACGCGCGCTTGATGTCATCGGCTTCTTGAACCTGACGCACCTGGCCAACGAGTTGGCCGGCAACCTCTCCGGCGGCCAAAAGAAACTCGTTGAACTGGGCCGCACCATGATGGTCGACGCCAAAGTGGTTTTGCTCGATGAAGTGGGAGCAGGGGTCAACCGAACGCTCCTCAACGACATTGGTGATGCCATTGTGCGTTTGAACAATGAACGTGGTTACACTTTTTGCATGATTGAACATGACATGGATTTCATCGGGCGCCTGTGTGACCCGGTCATTGTTATGGCGGAAGGGTCGGTTCTTGCGACCGGTTCGGCCGAGGAAGTCAAAAACAACGAGGCCGTCATCGAGGCTTATCTCGGACGGGGTGTAAAAGCCAAAAAGACGGATGCGGAGGCAGTCAGCTGATGTACCTGATTGGCGACAGCATGACGGGCGGTTATGGCGCCCAAGATATTCTCCACGCATGTTCGATTGGTGTCGACAAGGGCGAAATCGTCGTCATTGTGGGACCCAATGGCGCAGGCAAGTCGACCGCGATGAAGGCTATGCTTGGCATGCTGACAGTGCGCATCGGCGCGGTAAAGCTCAATGGAAAAGACATTACCAGGCTGTCGCCACAAGCTAGGGTGAATGAAGGCATCGCGTTCGTGCCGCAAACGCACAATGTTTTTGCTGGAATGAGCGTTCAGGAAAATCTGGAAATGGGTGCCTATCTGCGGCGCGATGATTTTCGCAGCACCATGGAGCAGGTTTTCGAGCTGTTTCCCATTTTGAAGGAAAAACGCCACCAATATGCGGGCGAACTTTCAGGCGGTCAGCGACAGCAGGTCGCTGTTGGTCGCGCGCTGATGACCCAGCCGACGGTCCTGATGCTGGATGAGCCGACTGCTGGTGTTTCCCCCATTGTGATGGATGAGCTCTTTGACCGCATCATAGAGGTGCGAAACACTGGCATTGCCATTTTGATGGTTGAGCAGAATGCGCGGCAGGCATTGGAAATTGCGGATCGCGGCTATGTGCTGGTGGGCGGACGAAATTGGCGCGAGGGCACGGGCGAAGAGCTGCTTGCCAATCCTGAAGTGCGCAAAAGTTTTCTGGGAGGATAAGGCATGCCGGAATGGACCGATATCCTCAACGCGCTCGTCTTGATGACAAACTTTGTCTTCGTCCCAGCGCTGACCTATGGCTCGCAACTCGCGCTGGGTGCACTGGGCGTAACGCTTGTCTTTGGCATTTTACGGTTCGCCAATTTTGCCCATGGCGACTTGATGGCCTTTGGCACCACGATGGTGATTTTGCTGACCTGGTTGCTTCAGGCTCAAGGCATATCAGCCGGACCGCTGCCGACGGCCCTCATTGCGCTTGTCCCGGCCATCATCCTAACGGCGATCGCGGCTATTGCCATCGATAAATCGGTTTTCTCCTTTTATCGCAAACGTCGCGCGGCGCCGGTCGTTCTGGTTATCTCGTCGGTTGGCGTGATGTTCATGTTGTCGGCCATCGTCCGTTTCATTATGGGCACTGACGACCGGCGCTTTACAGACGGCGAGCGTTTTTTGGTCCGTGCGCGAGATTTTCGCGAGTGGAGCGGCTTGCAGGAGGTGCTGGCCATTCAGACCACGCAGGCAATTACGGTGGTTGTTGCCATTGTTGTGGTAATTCTGCTGTTTGCGTTCCTCAACTATTCGCGCATGGGCAAGGCGATGCGCGCCTACTCCGACAATGAAGACTTGGCGCTACTATCGGGTATCAATCCAGATCGCGTGGTTCTCGTGACTTGGATTATCGCGGCGGCGCTGGCCACGATTGCTGGCGCACTTTACGGCCTTGATAAAAGCTTCAAGCCGTTCACCTATTTCCAACTCCTTCTGCCGATTTTTGCTGCGGCGATTTTGGGCGGTATCGGTCAACCCATAGGGGCAGTTATCGGCGGCTATGTCGTGGCGTTTTCCGAGGTGATGGTCACCTATGCATATAAGCGTTTCGTCTCCCATTTGGTGCCGGAAGAATTCGCGCCGCAGGGGCTGCTACAGTTCCTGTCGACCGACTACAAATTCGCTGTTTCCTTTATCATTTTGGTGCTGGTCTTATTGATCAGGCCGACCGGCATTTTCCGCGGAAAGGTGATTTAGCGCCATGGCTGATGTAACAGCGAACGCTACCGATGAGGCTGAAGCGCCAAACGAAACCATGCCAAAACCCGCTGCCCGAAAAGAACAGCAGGTGTCGGCACTGCGCGCGCCTGTTGCTTTTGCGTTCATGGGGGCCGTGCTTGTTGCTACGGGCTGGTTTCAATCGCCGGCAGTGGCGCTTGCCATCCTGAACATGAGCTTGGTCTCAGCCGTCATGGCGATGGGCCTGAACTTGCAATGGGGCTATGCAGGCCTCTTTAATGCAGGGGTCATGGCGTTTACGGCGTTGGGTGGCGTGTCGGCTGTCTTGGTCTCACACCCTCCTGTAGCCGAAGCCATATTCGCTGGCGGGCGACCGATGGCCCTCGCCGTTTTGGTCCTAATAGGCATCGTCGCAACATTCGCCTTTGTTGCCAGCAATACGCGTGGCAAGCTGAAGGGCTTTTTGATTTTTGCAACGCTTATCGTCGCCTATTTCTTGTTGCGTCCGACTTTCGGCGCGGGCACGGCGGCGATTGAAGCCGTTGATCCCGCCAGAACCGGTTTCATGGGCGGTCTCGGTCTGCCCATCACATTCTCGTGGCTGGCCGGTGGTTTGTTGGCGGCTTGCGTTGCGTGGCTCATCGGCAAGATTTCGTTGGGCCTACGCGCCGACTATTTGGCGATCGCCACGCTCGGCATTTCAGAGATAGTCGTTGCGGTATTGAAAAACGAAGATTGGCTGGCGCGCGGGGTCAAAAATGTCACCGGTTTACCGCGTTGGCCGGTTCCCTATGAAATCGAAATCCAGAACCAGCCATGGTTCATTGATCTGACCGCGCAAGTCTACAGCAGCCGGTTGCAAGGCTTGGACGGCGCGGTTCTGGAAGAAGCGTTACGACCGCTGGTCATTGAGTTTTCCGGGCACTTTGTGAAGCTTTGCTACGCGGGCATGTTCACCATCGTTGTGCTGATCATTCTGGCGCTTTTGGTACGCGCGCTCAATTCGCCATGGGGCCGTATGATGCGCGCTATTCGCGACAATGAAGAAGCCGCCGCCGCCATGGGCAAGAACATCAAAAAGCGGCACTTGCAGGTATTCGTGCTTGGTTCGGCCATTATCGGTGTTGCCGGCGCAATGATGACAACGCTGGACGGACAATTCACGCCTGGCACATACAATCCATTGCGCTTTACGTTCCTGATTTGGGTGATGGTCATTGTCGGCGGTTCCGGCAACAATCTGGGGGCGGTTCTGGGCGGGTTTATCGTTTGGTTTACTTGGGTGCAGGCAGAGCCTGCAGGTGCCTGGATTGTTCAACAAATCACCACCAATATGGACCCCGCTGATCCGCTCTATCAGCACTTGCAGGACATCGCCGCGCCATTTCGCCTTTTTGTGATGGGGCTGGTGCTGCTGATCGTGCTGCGCTTCTCACCCAAGGGCGTCTTGCCCGAGAAGATAAGGCACAGCTGACAAATTAATGCGCGACGCTGATTTCCCGGCGCCAAATGCCTTGGCCCAGCGCTTCTGCTTCAATCTCCTCGAAAATATACTGATCGCCAATATCACGGTCGGGCAGGGCCCACCCGGTGCGAACCATGCGGGCACCTATGTCCCGGCCTTGGAAGTCGCGGCAGCGCACCGCCTGTATGTCAGCATATGCCCCCATATTGGTACAGGTCAGAAAGCTTGATGCGTATAGTTCCAGTATTTCGCGCGCCCTTTCAGAGCAGGCAAACTGTGCCGTTGCTTCGGTACAGATGCGTGAACCGCTCGGCGGTACGATGGCGAAAACACGAAACTTGGTGCCTTTTCCGTCCCGCAACGTGGCACCGTCTACCGCATCGGGGTGAGAGAGATATATTTTGTTGTCATTGGCGCCCGCGTTCAAAGTCAGCGACATGGCGAAGCAGCAGATCGCAAAGCGAAGGACATCCCGTCCTATTTTTGTCATCTTGATCCTCCTTCAACCGCGCAGGCCCCCGGATGGATCTCTTGACGTCCGGCCCTCCCAAACAGGACGTCTTTTTAACTTTTGCAACGTGATCTAGCGAAAAAGCGCTGCGCAGTTGGATATATAAGTCAGCTTATTCGCTCGATTGGTCAATCCTTGATCATCGGCCTCTCGCAATGCCCACAACATCCCATGTTGCGCTGCAATACGCGTCAACGGATCACAAAACGGCCACTCCACAAGCCTTTTTTGCGTGCTTCGGCTTCCATTTCTTCAAACACATAAACCTGGCTGACCTGTCGGTCTGGCAGCGCCCATCCTGCCCTGACAAGTCTAGAGCCGAGATCTCGGTTGGCAAAGTCATAGCACCGCACAAGATGGATGCCATCTTGATCGACGCCGCCTTTTTGGCAACTCAGCATGCCGCTGGCATAGTTTTCAAGGGTCCTCTGTGCTCGCTTGCCACACTCATAAGAGGCCCCTTTGGCGTCCTCGCAGGTCGCATCCAGCGACGGCGTGCGCACCGCATAGAGGCGGTAAAGATTGCCCGAATCATCTTCAAGAGTGCGCCCGTCGATAACATCAGGGCTTGAGATTACCACGTTGGTTGAGTCGGCAAAGCCGGTGCTTATGCCATATGACAAAAGCGCTATGCCAAGCGTAACGGAATAAAGGGTGTTCTTTAACAAAACAGTCTCCTCAGGGTGGCCGCATTCACGTGCTAGACCTGATTGCCAAGCACATGCGGAACTCCGGAGAGACGGACTAAACGCTTAAACCAAAACGATGCGGCGCTGCACCTTCCGAAGCTTTTCCACAGTATGACAGAACGATGACATAATTAAGGGTGCTGTCAATACGCTGCGCGCAAGCATGATGGAGGTTGTGGAAAAGCTTAGTCGAATAATGACTAATTTAAGGCTAAAATAAAACCGGCGCCAAACGGCGCCGGCTGGTTACTCCCCAAAAAAAGCGGGAATTAGCGGATGGATTGGGTCTCCCAAGCGCCGTTTGTGATCATCAATTCGCGGTAAGTTCCAGCAGCCTCGCCGACTTCTGTGAACTCGACATTGGTTGCGCCCACATAGTCAACATCTGTACCGGCAGCGATAAACTCCAGCGCTTTGCCCAGTTCGCCCGGGCCAATCGGCTCGCCCGGTGCGTTGGCGATGTCCATAATGTTCCCTGCGATGTTTGCACGGTCAGCGTCGCCTGCTTTTTGCATAGCAAGGATCATCAATGCTGCCGCATCGTAGGATTCGCCGCGGTAAGGACCAGTGCCTTCGCCGGCGCTGGCCGCAAACATCTCGTTGAACATGTCGACATTGTCGCCTTCCGCACCCGGCACTGTGCCGATCACATTAACGTCGCCAAGGCCTGGCAAATCGAGCAGCGAATCGCCGATCATGCCATCGCCGAGGTAGAATGTTTCAAAAGCAGCGGTGTCGATCGAACCTTGCATAATGCCGCGACCACCCTGGTCGACATAGCCCAGAACGACGAGTGCTTCCCCACCGGCAGCAGCCAGCGCGCCGACTTCTGCGGAATAGTCACCTTTGCCGTCTTCATGCGCGGCAGAAATGGTAACGGTGCCCCCTTTTGCTTCATAGGCTGCAATAAAGGCGTCCGCGAAACCCTTGCCATAGTCATTGTTGGTGTAGGTAACGGCAACCGAGCGTGGACCTTTTTCAAGGATCACGTCAGCCAGGATTTCGCCTTGGCGCGCATCGGAAGGGGCTGTGCGGAAGAAAAGGCCGTTGTCTTCGATCGTTGTCAAAGCAGGTGATGTCGCTGAAGGCGAAATCATCACAACGCCGTTGGGAATGCCGACATTGTTGGCAATCGCAGTCGTCACGCCGGAGCAGTCTGCGCCCATGATGGAAACGACATTGTCCGATGTGATCAAGCGCTCGGCAGCGGCTGAAGCGGCGGCAGCATCAACGCAGGTAGAATCTGCGCGAACCGGTGTGATTTTCTCGCCGCCGAGAAACTGGCCGCTCTCGGAAGCTTCAGTTATGGCCATTTCTGCACCGGCCGCCATGTCTGGCGTCAGCGATTCAATCGGCCCCGTGAAACCAAGGATAATGCCCATTTTTACATCCAGGTGACCACCGGCATTGGCACCAGTGGTCAGTGCGAGCACGCTGGCAGCCGCCAAAAGTGTCTTCTTCATGATTTGAACTCCCTATTAAACCAGGCGTAGGCGCACAGACAAAAATTGTGCATCCACTCGCTTGCGACTTAAGCCGAACAACTCGCGGAAAACAAGGAAAACGTCACATCTTGCGTACGATGATGCTGCCTGCAGAATAACCGGCACCAAACGAGCAAATAACGCCCACGTCATCGCGTTGCAGGTCGGCGCTAAATTGGGAGAAAGCGATAATTGAGCCTGCAGATGATGTGTTGGCATAGTCCTGCAAGATATTGGGCTGTTCGCCATCAACCGGGGCACGACCAAGCACTTTTTGACCGATAAAATCGTTCATCGATTTGTTGGCCTGGTGTAGCCACAAGCGCTTCAGGCCAGACACATCAAGGCCGTTCTCGCGAACATGATCGCTGATCAGCGAAGCGACCATCGGCACAACTTCCTTGAAGACTTTACGGCCCTCTTGTTGAAAGAGCATGTCGCGTCGGTCTTCCATATGGCCGGGTCGGGTGCGCCGCAGGAAACCGTTTCCGTTACGGATGTTGTTTGAGAATTTGGTGATGCAGCGCGTGGAAACAATTTCAAAAGCATGATCCGGGTTTGCCGTGTCTGCGCGCTCGACAATCATCGCGGTGCAAACATCGCCAAAGATGAAATGACAGTCCCTGTCGCGCCATTCCAGATGTGCCGAGCAGATTTCCGGGTTGACGATCAGAACCGCGCGGGCTGACCCGTTGCGTACCGCGTCGCATGCTGCCTGAAGCGCAAACGTTGCCGACGAGCATGCGACATTCATATCGTAAGCAAAACCATCAATGCCAAGTGCTTCCTGCACCTCAATGGCTATCGCCGGATAGGCGCGCTCGTGGTTGGAGGCCGCGCAAATCACCGCATCAATGTTGGACGGATCTCGCACGGCCTGTGTCAACGCTTTTTTTGCTGCGTCCACGGCCATCTCCGCCATCAGCGAAAGCTCGTCTGGCGATCGTTCCGGCAGGATCGGGTGCATGGTTTCGGGGTCCACGATGCCGGATTTGTTCAGCACATATCGGTTTTCAATGCCTGAAGCCTTCACGATAAAAGCTGTCGATGAGTGCTGTATCGGTTCACGTTCACCAGCTGCGATGGGGTCGGCGTGTTTTTCATTTTGCGCGTCCGCCCAACTGTTGAATGCGACGACCAGTTCATCATTGGTCACGCGTTCAGATGGCGTAAAAACACCTGAACCCGAAATGGCTACTCCCGTCATGGCATTAATCCTGTTTTTCTTCTTTTAGCCATTCGTGATCATGAAGGCCATTTTGTATATTTTTTTCCAAAGCAAACGCTAAGAATTTGCCTTATTGTCGCCATGGTCTAATTTAGCTGTGGGCTGACTAGGGGCTTGGGTGATGCAAGAAACACTGTTTGTACTAACGGTCTTGGGCTGCAACGACACTGTCACGCAATGCAGAACCATGGAAACTGAACAGATTGAGTACGCGTCCATTGACGAATGCTACGCCAATTCAGAAGCGGTGATGATCGCCAGCGCCGATACCAATTACCCGGTTTTCCTTGCACGCTGCGATACGCCGGAGGTCGCAAAGCGAGCCTATGGTCACCTCGGCCCTGAAAGTGTCGACAATATTGTTACCGCTGAGCTGCAGGAACTGGATTTGGCTGCACTTTCAGAAGCTAACGCCCCGGCTCCATTGCCGGATAGCGCCGAGCCCGTGATTGCGCAGGCGGACGGCGATGTGGATGCTGTTGCAGAGCCTGAGCCCAAAGTGGCGGTGGCCGCCGCCCCGGCGCCTGCCCCGGTACGCCCTGGCGTTTGGTACCGGGTCAAACCGCGTGCGGCCATTGCAAAGGTTGCAAAGCCCGTTAAAGGCGTGGCCGAGGAAGCTGGTGATGTCGCCAATTCTGCTGCGCGTGGTGCCAAGAAAGCATGGGAGGGCACGACGCAAACGATCCGCCGGCTCAATCCATTCTAGTTGACATTATAACGGCCAGATCAGCAATATGGCCGGTGTGGCGACGGCAAGCACAACCACTTCCAAGACAAGACCCATGCGCCAGTAATCGCCAAACTGGTAGCCTCCGGGCCCCATGATGATCGTGTTGTTTTTGTGCCCGATGGGTGTGAGGAAAGCACATGACGCCGCCACGGCGACACCCATCAAAAACGGATCGGGGTTCGCGCCGATGCTGTTGGCAATGTTGACCGCTATCGGTGCCGCAATCAACGCCGTGGCAACATTATTAAGAAAATCCGAGAGAGTCATTGTCACCACCATTAGCGCCAAGAGTATCGTCCAGGGTGGCAGCCCTTCCGTTTGTGCGATGATAGCGTTGGCGATGAGTTGTGTGCCACCGGATGATTCCAGTGCCGCTGAAAGCGGGATAAGACACGCCAATAGCACGACGACTTTCCATTCGATGAGCGCATAAAAATCATCACCACCGACAAGACCCATCGCGACGTATCCGATGACGGCGGCACCGAGCGCGATGGTCAGCGGCACCAACCCGGCGACCGCCACGGCAATAGCCAGACCGAAAAACGCTATGGCGCTGTATGCCTTTGAGCGCTGGATCAGATCCGTACGGCGGTCGGCAATCGGAAAAACACCAAGCCATTGCGCCACCTGATCAATACGGTCATCCGGGCCGAGGAGGAGGAGCACATCACCGGCTTTGACTTTGGTGCGGCGCACCCGCTCGCGCGTTTGGCGGCCTTCGCGTGAAATGCCGAGCAGCGTTATGCCATGGCGATATAGTAGCCGCAGGTCCATCGCTGTGCGCCCTGCAATACGGGACGTTTCAGGGACAACCGCTTCGATCAATGTCAGGTTCTGGCCCCGCACGCCGCCATGTTTTTCTGCACCGGCAAAATCAAGATCCGCCGCTCCCATCAGCGCTTCGATGGCTTTGGGTTCGCCTTCCAGCACAATGTAGTCGCCCTTGCGTAGTGTTTCGGTGCGCGCAAAGCCCGCCAACCGCTTGCCATTACGCACCAGGCCCAAGACGGTGATATCCTCCTCATTGGCTGAAGGATAAAGATCGCGCACCATGGCGCCGACGAACCGGCTTTCCTCGCGAACGCGCGCTTCGGCGACATAAAGTCCGGCGTCTCCTTCAATGGATTGACGTTCGCCGCGCGACGGCAAAAGCCGCCATCCAACGAACATCACGTAGACGATGCCGATAGACGCAACGATCAGTCCGACCGGCGTGAAGTCGAACATGGAAAAGGGCTCGCCGAGTGTGTCGCCGCGATATTGCGCGATAACGATATTGGGCGGTGTGCCGATCAGCGTGATCATGCCACCAAGGATGGTGGCAAAGGATAACGGCATCAGCGTTTGTGAGGCGGCGCGTTTTGCTTTTTTGGCGACGTCCAAATCGATGGACATCAAGAGTGCCAGCGCCGCTACATTGTTGATGATGGCCGAAAGCCCCGCCCCGATGACCGAAATGATGCCTATATGAACGGGCAGGGGACGGTCCGGTTTCACGGCAAAACGGGCAATAAGTTCAATGGCACCAGAGTTCATCAAACCGCGCGAGACAATCAGCACCAAAGCGATGATCACGACCGCCGGATGCCCGAACCCGCTAAAAGCGACATCGGCGCCCACAAGACCCAAGACAACTGCAAGGATCAGCGCGGCAAAAGCCACTACATCATAGCGCACCTTTCCCCAGATCAGCATGGCGAAGACGATGCCGAATAGGCCAAAAAGGAGGGTTTGATCTGTGGTCATGGGCGGCGCTCCGCGTCAAAGCCGATCAAGCATCGAGTACCAAGTCAATGCAAGCGTGAGCAACGGCTTTCTGAACTGCCTGCCACCCGGAAACGGAGGCACGTTCAATTCCTTGAACAAATGCAGCCGGTCGCGATTGCCGCATACGGCTTCGGCCCACATTTTGCCGGTGAAGTTCGAGAGCATCACGCCGTGGCCGGAATAGCCCCCCATGGCCGTGATGCCCGGCTCTACTTCGCGCACAAACGGTTCGCGCGGCAGTGTGATCCCCACATTACCGCCCCAAGCGTGCGTAATTTCGATTTCTTTGAGCTGCGGATAGACCTCGCTCATCTGGCGTCGAATGCCCTCGATGAACTTGTTTGGTTCCGATGATGAATAGGCCTCGCGCCCGCCGAACAGCAGATGTCCGCCCCGCGTGCGGCGGAAATAACGCACGACAAAGCGGCTATCATCCACACTGGCCCGTTCGGGCAATATTGTTTGATCAAGGTCGCCTTCCAGCGGCGGGGTCGCCCCGATAAAGGATTGGATCGGCATGACGTGTGACGCCATCTTTTCGTTCAGCTTTTCATCGCCGTAGGCATTGACGGCAAGGAGTACACGATCCGCCGTGACTGTGCCGTGACCGGTTTCAATCGCAATACTGTTAGATGTTTTGCGGGTGGTCTTGACCTTGGTGTTTTCAAAGATCATCGCACCGCGCTGCGCCGCTATCTTGGCCGTTCCGACAACCAATTTCAGCGGATGAATATGACCGGTGTGACTGTCATAATTGCCCCCATGGTAACGGTTTGAACCAATGCGCTCGGCAAGTTCTTTGGCGTCCAGAAATGTCACATGAGGATAGCCAAAGTCGCTCGCGATTTTTTCGGCATAGACTTGGTAGTCTTTGATGTATGAACGCTTGTGAGCCGCCGAATAATGACCGGCGACGTACTCGATATCGATTTCATTGTCCGCGGCAAAGCCGAGTAAATGCGCTTTGGCTTCTTCAGCCAAATCAAAAAGGGCCCGGGCGCGTTCCAGCCCTAGTGTTTCAGCATGGTCTGGGCCCCAGGCGCGTTGGCCGGTGTTGAGCTGACCGCCATTGCGTCCAGATGCGCCATCGCCCAAGCGCGAGCCTTCCAGCAATACGACTGAAGCGCCGAGCTTCGCTGCTTCGGCTGCCGCTGAAAGGCCGGTAAAGCCGCCTCCAATGATGCAAATGTCCGCTTTGTGGTCGCCGTCCAGCGCCGGATAGGCGGGCCTGTCAGCGACGGTCGATTCATACCAGGAGAGGCCGGGCGCAATCGGGCTTTGGTGCACCATGCATCACACGTTCAAGAGCAGATATTCCCGCTCCCACGGGCTGATCACCTGCATGAAGGTTTCAAATTCGCCGCGCTTTACCCCTGCATAATTGGCGATGAACTCGCGGCCCAAAATCCCGTCAAACGCCTCTTCATTTTCAAACAGGGAAGCAGCTTCCAGGAGCCCGCGAGGCAGATCCACATCGCCCTCATTGGCGGTTTCGGCCGTCGGGTTGGTGGGTACAATAGCGTTGACCATCCCCAGATAACCGCAAGCCAGCGATGCAGCCAGACCAAGGTAAGGGTTGCAGTCAGAGCCGGGAAGACGGTTTTCAATGCGCCGCCCTTGCGCATCCGAATTGGGCACGCGCAAAGCCGTGGTGCGATTATCATAACCCCATGCCGTATTCACCGGCGCTGCCGCATCGGGTGTCATGCGCCGGTAAGAGTTCACATAAGGCGCCATCATCACCAGCGCTTTGGGCAGATAATGCTGCATGCCGCCGATGAATTGACGGAACAATTCATGCTCCGAACCGTCGGGATTGGAGAAGATATTCTTGCCAGACTTGGTGTCAACGACTGATTGGTGCACATGCATCGCATTGCCCGGCGAGCCCTGAATGGGCTTGGCCATGAAGGTTGCATACATTTCGTGCTTGAGCGCAGCCTCGCGGATCGTGCGTTTGAACATGAACACTTGGTCGGCCAGCGCGAGCGGATCGCCATGGCGCAAATTGATCTCCATTTGCGACGGGCCTTCCTCATGGATCAGCGTGTCGATCTCGAGCCCTTGCGCCTCGCAGAAGTGGTAAATGTCGTCGATCAGTTCATCGAACTCGTTGATGCCCGCGATCGAATAGCTCTGACCGCTTGTCAGCGGGCGTCCTGAACGTCCAGTCGGGGGGCGCAGCGGATGATCCGGGTCCGTGTTCTTGGCGACGAGATAAAACTCGATCTCTGGCGCAACGACGGGCTGCCAGCCTTTTTCAGCGTAAGCGTTGACCACACGCTTGAGTACCTGGCGCGGTGTCATCCATGACGGATTGCCATCCTGATCGACAAGATCGCAAATCACCTGCGCCGTAGGGTCGCTCTCCCACGGCACTGTCGCCAATGTCGATAAATCAGGCACGAGTTTCAGATCGCCATCACGCGGATCGTAACGGAATTCGCCGGTTTCATCGGGATATTCACCGGAGATGGTTTGCCGGAACAGGGCCGATGGCAGCGCCAGCGATGTGTTCGACGTGAACTTTGAGGAGGGCATCATCTTGCCGCGTGGCACACCGGCAAGGTCCGGCGTGATGCACTCAATGTCTTCGATGGTGCGCGCCGCAAGCCATGGGGCTGCGTCGGGCCATGAAGGCACGCCTCTTATGTTCTGAACAGATTTGGGGAGGGTCTTTGTTTTGCGCTTCGTGTGTGAAGTTGTTTTGGTCGCGGGCATCGTTCACCTATGATCTCCAAGCTATAGCCGCACCTTGGCGTTTAGCCAAGATCGGCTGGCTTGCAGACGACGCAAATTTCGCTCGCCCATAAAAATGGCCCCGCTTTTCACGGGGCCCTGAACTCATTTGATTTGCCGTGGCCTAAGTCGGGTCAACCTTTCGTCACAATGACTGGGATCAGAAGATCACCCCAGTTGCCGTCGCCGCCATGGTGGCGTGCTGAACGGACGAGTTCGACAGAGACACCGGTTTCAACAGCCTTCATGACTGATTGGTTCAGGCGGTGCAGATCATTGGCAAGCATGCGAATGGCGGCCTGCTGGTCGCCACCCATTGTCGATGATTGTTCTTCCGCCCGTTCCTTAACATGGGTTTTGGGACGCTCGTGTTCAGACATTTTATTCCTCTCCATTGCGGTTTACGGCGCATTTTGTTGGATTACATCGACGCATCATGGGAGTTGCGCCGACACTTGCCTGACGCCTAACGCGCATTTGCTGCGTTGCAAAGCGAGCATCTAAATCGTTGCCAAATTTTTCGCGTCGCCTTGTCATTTAATTGACACGCGCCTTGAGTCGTATTGTAAATTTTGTCACAATAATTATCCATCTATGACCGTAAAAATTTGTAAATCTTGTCGAAGGCGAGCTGAAAACCATGGCTGAACAAAAGATATTCGCCGGTCCGCGTATTCGCCGTATCCGCAATCACATGGAGCTTACCCAAACCGCGATGGCGGCTGATCTGGGAATTTCCCCCAGTTACTTGAATTTGATTGAGCGCAACCAGCGTCCATTGACAGTGCAATTGCTGCTCAAGCTCGCAACCACCTACAAGGTCGATTTGGATGATTTACAAGGCACTGCAGAAACGACCCTGCCGCAGCTGAAACAGGTTTTTGCTGACCCGCTTTTGCAAGGAGAACTGCCCGGCGACAGCGAGTTGGTCGAGCTATGCGACGCCGCGCCCAACGTTGCCAACGCCATATTGATGTTGCACCGCGCCTATCGCGAAGGTCTGGAGCGATTGTCCGACCTGTCCGACATGCTGGCCAAAGAAGGGCGCGAGACCGCACTCGCCGCCGCTCGTTTGCCAATGGATGAGGTGCGCGACACGCTTGAAAAGCGGGCCAACCACTACCCACGCGTTGAGGAAGAGGCCGAATCATTCTTGCGTCTACTTGCCTGCGGTGATGATCTGCGCGGTGGTTTGCGCGAATGGCTGCGCACAGAACGCAATATGTCGGTCAAGGTTCTGCCGGTTGCGACCATGCCGAACTGGCGCCGCAAATTTGATCGTCATTCCAACCGTCTGTTTGTGTCCGAGAGGCTAAGTGCTGCCGATCAGCTACGGGAAATCGCCATGGAAGCCGTGCTTATTCGCATGGATGTGGCCATCACCGCGGAAATCGAGGCGTTGAAATTGTCGTCGCACGAGGCTGAACGGCTCATGCGCTTTGAATTTGCCCGTTACGCAGCCCATGCGCTGATGATGCCCTACGAGCCATTTTTAAAGGCGTGCGAACGCTCCCGTTATGATCTGGATGTTTTGCGCGCTCGCTTTTCGGTGTCATTTGAACATGTTGCAAACCGGCTGACGACGATGCAACGCCAGAGCAATCGGGGCATTCCGTTCTTCATGGCCGAAATTGATCAGGCTGGTAACCGGTTTCGGCGGGCGGGTGCCCGGGGCTATCCACAAGCCCGGTTCGGCGGTTCATGCCCCAAATTGCCGGTACACATCGCGTTCAATCAGCCTGGTCACATATTGGTTGAGGCAGTCCAGATGCCTGATGGGCACGAATTTTTGGTCATTGCGCGCACGCTTGATGGCCCGCAGGGCGGCTTTCACGAACGCCCCCGCCACACGGCGGTATTGCTCGGTTGCGAGATAGCGCACCGCAATGATGTCGTTTACGGCCAAGCGTTGCGCAAAGACGTTGAAGACGGCGCCCGGGTCGTGGCAACGCCCGTTGGCCCCGCTTGCCGGATTTGTGAGCGCGTTGCGTGTATGGCACGCGCTGAACCTCCCATCACCCGGCCGCTTGGCCTGGATGATAGCCAGGTGGGTATGAGTGCATTTGATTTTGTGTAAGCTAAGCTAAAACTATTCATTGCGAGTCACCTTTGCCTGATCTGAAACCCGCCGAAATCGCCTCCTTTGCTGCAGCATTGGATTATGACGAATATCAAACTTTCACAGCCAAGAACCCTGATCTGGAGGCGGTGGAGTTTTTGCTGGTCGATCCCAACGGGATATTGCGTGGCAAATGGGCGCCTGCCTCCGCGCTCGAAAAGGCTTTTACAACCGGCATCAACTTTCCGCTTTCGCTGCATGGTCTGGACGTGTGGGGCAGGGAAGTGCCTGCGACCGGTTTGCACATTGAAAGTGGTGATGTCGACGGCTTCTTCACTGCCGTACCCGGCACATTGAACGTTGTGCCATGGGCAAGCCGCAAGACGGCACAGGTGCTGCTGCGCGGTTACTCTGCCGAGGGCGAGTTACTGCGATTTGATTGCCGCAATGCGCTGGCGCGCATCACCAAAGCCATGGCCAAGCGTGGTCAATATCCGGTGGTGGCATTTGAATTGGAATTCTATCTGCTCACCCCTGCCGCCAATACGCATGTCAGCATGCCATCCCCGGTTGGTTCCTCCACCGGCCCGGATCGGCAACGCATGTATGGCCTGAACCAGTTGGATGAATTTTCCGCATTTTTCGATGAACTGCGTCACGTGGCGCAGGTACAGGAAATTCCAATAGACACCATTGTGTCAGAGGCTGCACCGGGTCAGTTCGAGGTCAATCTCAATCACCGGTGCGATCCGCTGCGCGCTGCCGATGATGCGATAATGCTCCGTCGAGCGGTGGTGGCGCTTGGCCGCAAACACGGGCTTCACGCGACCTTCATGCCAAAGCCCTTCATGGAGCATGCAGGCAATGGCATGCATGTGCATACGTCAATTCTGGACGAAGCGGGAAGCAATATTTTTGCGGCCAAAGCCGATGGACGTGAAGCACTGGAAGGTGCGGTCGCAGAGATGATACGCACCATGCCACAGGGCCTTTTGCTGTTCATCAATTCCTGGAACGGCTTTCGGCGCATACAGCCAGGTTCCTACGCACCGACGCGAGCCATCTGGGGAGAAAACAACCGCTCCGTTGCGGTGCGAATTCCGGCATCGCCGCCAAAGGCACGTCGCATTGAACACCGTATTGCCGGAGCTGACGCCAATCCGTACTTGGTCATGTGTGCCATCCTCCAGGCCATTTATGATGGCGTTGAAAAGCGCGATAAACCGCCAACGCCAATAACGGGGAATGCATATGATGCAGAGCCGGGTGAGGAGCAACTCCCCACCAGCATGCAAGAGGCAATGGCACTGATGTTGAACGGAGAGTTCTGCGCCCGTGCCTTGGGGCCGGAGTTGGCAAAAATATTGGGCGACATCAAGCGCGCGGAAAGCGAGGCTTTTGCGCAAGAGATCACCCCATTGGAGCGGACAACCTATCTTTAAACGGAGTTGGTGCGGCTAGTTCTAAAGGTACTTGTGCACTGCCCAAAAGAGCAATAACGTTTCCACCAATGTCAGGTTCCTACCTACAGTCCATTCATTTTCTGGGAGTTCTATGATGCGTTTTGCCGTCCTTCTTGCGACCACTGCAATCACCGCTTTGGCAACCACCGGTTTTGCCGCAGCGCAGGATCGCACGGTCAACATTTACAACTGGTCCGATTACATTGACGAAGACATTCTGACTGAATTCACCGAAGAAACGGGCATCAAGGTCGTCTATGACGTGTTTGACTCCAACGAAATCTTGGAAACCAAACTGCTTGCCGGCGGCACTGGCTACGACATCGTTGTCCCGACCGGTACGTTCTTGGCAAACCAGATCAACGCCGGTGTTTTCCAGCCGCTCGACAAGGCCAAATTGCCGAACCTGGCGAATATGGACCCGGCTATCTCGGAACGTCTGGCGCTTTATGATCCGGGCAATAACTATGCGATCAACTATATGTGGGGCACCACCGGCATCGGCTTGAATGTTGACATGCTCAAGGAGCGTCTTGGTGACAATGCCAACATGAACACGTGGGATTTGGTGTTTGATCCTGAAACCGCTGCCAAGCTGTCAGATTGCGGTATTTTCCATCTGGATGCGCCCGCTGAGATGGTGCCGGCTGCCTTGAACTGGCTTGGCGAAAACCCGGACCTGAAAGATCAGGCAAGCGTCGACAAAGCCAAAGATGCCATGTTGGCGGTCCGTGATACGGTGCGCAAATATCACTCTTCCGAATATATCAATGGCCTCGCCAATGGCGATATATGTATGGCGGTTGGCTGGTCGGGCGACATCCTTCAAGCGCGTGATCGCGCCGCCGAGGCAGATGCCGGTGTAAACGTTGAATACATCATCCCGCAAGAAGGTGCGCTGATGTGGTTTGATAATATGGCGATCCCGTCGGACGCGCAAAATGTTGAGGAAGCGCATATCTTCCTTGATTACATCATGCGTCCCGAAGTGATGGCGAAGGCTTCCAACTATGTTTACTACGCGAACGGCAACTTGGCGTCTAAGCCGTTACTTGAAGAGGATGTCATCGGCGATCCGGCAATCTATCCCGATGAAGAGACGATCGCTCGCCTCTACACCGTAACCCCTGATAGTCCCCGTGAAAAGCGCATCTTGAACCGGGCTTGGACAACAGTCAAAACCGGACAATAACAACCGCATAACCGGCCCCGTCTTTCGTCGCAAAGGCGGGGCCATTAGCTTTTGAGGGCGTTATGAAATCGCTGGGCTCTATCCGCAAATCATTTGCCCCATGGGACGATCCCGCTGCCAAGCCCTACATTTCGTTTGAAAATGTCACGAAGCGGTTCGGCGATTTTACTGCCGTCAATGACTTGACGCTTCTGGTTTACGAACGCGAGTTCTTCTCGCTACTCGGGCCTTCGGGATGCGGCAAGACGACATTGCTGCGAATGCTTGCCGGGTTTGAGGAACCGACATCGGGCCAGATTTTGCTCGACGGACAGGATCTGGCGGGTGTTGCGCCGCACAAACGTCCCGTCAATATGATGTTCCAGTCCTACGCGCTGTTTCCGCATATGAACGTGCGGGACAATATCGCGTTCGGTCTGCGCCGGGACAAGATGCCGGAAAAGGGTGTGGCTGAGCGCGTTGGTGAAATGCTCAAGCTGACCAAACTGGAAGAGTTTGCCCACCGCAAACCGCATCAACTTTCCGGCGGCCAACGCCAACGGGTGGCCTTGGCACGGTCAGTGGCCAAACGGCCCAAGCTCTTATTGCTTGATGAACCGCTGGGCGCTCTCGACAAGAAACTGCGCGAGGAAACACAGTTCGAGCTGATGGATTTGCAGCAGGAACTGGGCCTGACATTCATGATCGTTACGCACGATCAGGAAGAGGCGATGACCATGTCGGATCGCATCGCGGTCATGGACAAAGGCATTATCGAACAGGTCGGCACGCCGGCAGAAATCTATGAAGCACCCAATTCGCGCTATGTCGCCGATTTCATCGGTTCGGTGAACATGTTTGAGGGCAATGTTGGCTCCACTTCCAAAGGCGCAGTCACGCTTGCCGGGGTTGACGGTTTCAAGATTAAAGCTGCCACCGATGCTGCGCTCTCGAAGGACCGCCAAGCATGGTTTGCCGTGCGTCCCGAAAAGGTGAAAGTGGCTCGCAAAAAACCGGCTGGAACAACCAATGCGGTCGAAGGCGAAGTCTGGGACATTGCCTACCTCGGCGACATGACCATCCTCAACGTGAAACTCGAAAGCGGTAAAATCGTCAAAGCATCCATGGTCAACGCCTCGCGCATCTCTGACGATCCCATCGGTTATGAGGAACGCGTCTGGCTCTCCTTCGCGCCGGACAGCGGCATTTTGCTGGAGCGCTGAGATGGTAGCAGCGATCCGAAATCGTCTCGTTATCGCCATCCCCTACATCTGGCTGCTTTGCTTCTTCCTGCTGCCTTTTGTGCTCGTGTTTCGCATCTCGCTTTCGGTGCTGGAATTTGGCATGCCCCCTTACATGCCGCAATTCAGCTCAGGCGATGATTGGGCAACTCTCACTGAAAAACTCAGCCAGCTGAATTTTGAGAATTACAAGTTTCTCTTTGGTGATCCGCTCTACCGCAACGCCTATTTGTCCAGCGTCTGGATCGCGTTGGTCTCAACCATTCTGACGTTCGCGATCGGCTATCCGCTGGCCTATGGCATGGCAAAAGCACCGGAGGGGCTGCGGCCAATACTGTTGATGCTCGTCATTTTGCCCTTTTGGACGTCGTTCCTGATCCGCGTTTATGCCTGGATCGGCATTCTTAAGCCGGAAGGGCTGCTCAATCAGTTTCTGATTTGGATTGGGGTCATCGATACACCCTTGTCGATCCTCAACACTAATATCGCTGTTTATATCGGTATCGTTTATTCCTATTTGCCGTTTATGGTGCTGCCCATCTACGCCGCGCTGGAGCGCATGGACAATTCATTGGTGGAAGCCGCCCGCGATCTGGGATGCAACGCGATCGAGGCTTTTTGGCGCGTAACGTTTCGCTTGTCATTGCCCGGCATCCTAGCCGGTTGTTTGCTGGTCTTCATCCCGGCCGTCGGTGAGTTTGTTATCCCCGATCTGCTTGGTGGTTCGCAAACGCTGATGATTGGCAAGGTGCTGTGGACCGAGTTCTTCAACAATGGCGACTGGACCGTTTCATCAGCCCTCGCGATGGTCTTGTTGATCATTCTGGTTGTGCCCATTGTCCTGTTCCAAAACGCGCAAGCCAAGGCACAAGGGGCCGACAAATGAGCGCGCGTTGGAGTTGGTTTAACATCACATCGGTGGTTATTGGGTTTGCATTCCTTTATCTGCCGATTGTGCTTTTGGTCATATACTCATTCAACGAGTCGCGCCTTGTGACAGTATGGGCCGGATTTTCCACCAAATGGTATGTCGAACTCTTCAACAACCAAGGCCTGCTGGACGCGGCTTGGGTGACCATCCGGGTAGCTTTTGTTTCCGCCACAGTCGCCACGGTGCTGGGAACGTTGGCGGCTGTCGCGCTTATCCGCTTCGTGCGGTTCCGTGGGCGCACACTGTTTACCGGGATGGTCTATGCACCGCTGGTCATGCCGGAGGTGATCACCGGGCTTTCCTTGTTGCTCCTTTTTGTATCCATAGAAATGTCACGTGGCTTTTGGACGGTCACGCTGGCTCACATCACATTTTCCATGTGTTACGTGGCGGTGGTCGTCCAGTCACGCTTGGTGTCATTTGACTCATCGTTGGAAGAGGCTGCTCGCGATTTGGGATGTCCGCCGTTTGAAGCGTTTATGCGAGTCACACTTCCCGTCATCTTGCCGGCTGTATTGGCGGGGTGGATGCTAGCGTTTACGCTGTCGCTAGATGACCTTGTGATCGCTTCATTCACATCCGGCCCCGGGGCCACGACCTTGCCGATGAAAATCTACAGTCAGGTTCGGCTGGGTGTTACACCGGAGATCAACGCAGTTTGTACCATCCTGATTGGAATTGTCGCGCTGGGCGTCATTACCGCGTCGCTGGTGCAAAAAAGAAAGGCGTTTTCCGGGGGTTAGCCGCGCGGGGGCCTCAGGATAAAGATAACGCACCATATCGGTACAATGATCATGGAGCCAAGGATCATGTTGGGCAGTGCCCACGCCACGCCCTGTTGAAGCAACTCCAATATGCGTTCCGGTGTCAGGCCAATTTCGGCCAAAACGTCCTGCGCAGTGACATCAAACGCGCGCAACCCGGCGCCGACAATGGTCGACACAATGGCAAGCCTCCAGACAATATTAAACACATGCCACACAGATATCGGCGCTCAACTCAGTTTGCTTGTGGCCGATAATGCGCGCAATAGGGTAAAAAACGCCTAAACTTTTAGAGCGTCAATTAAGGGTGCATTAACGGCCCGCATCCGGTTGCTCAAAAGGGAACAGCATTTGCGTTGCGTAGGGGCTACCCAGCGTGCCGCCGACAAAGACAGTTGGGGCCTGTTTCGCGCCGTCGCTGTCTTGCAGCTCTGTCGTGAGCGCGACGCTGCCATTGATCGGTGAAATGATACCCTGCACTGTCACGGTGTTACGCGGATAGGCGATCGATAGACTTTCCACCAGTAAGGCCGCATTGGCCAACGTGAATGTGCCGCCAAGCGTGTCAAAAGCATCCCCAGCCGCTCTATTGTTTCTCAAAGCCATAAACTGATTGCTGTTTTCAAGCGCAAAAATGCTGCCGAGTTGCACACCCGGTATGACACCTTGGTTCGCGCTCACTGATAGCTTGCCGGTCGCCCCACGCCAAAATTGGCGCAAAGTGCCCGATGAGCCATTGAAATCACCAGTCATGCTGATCCGGCCGCGCGGAAACAAAGGGCCCAGGACAAACTTGTCGGCAAGCAAGGCAGAATTCACGTCGTCCATTCGAAACGAGATGTAGGCACCGCTGGAATCCTGTTTGTATTCATCCTTGTACCGCATCTGAACTTTGCCGCCTTCGTAGGAGGCATCGCCTATGTCGACCGAGATCAGGTCTTCACGCACGCTCAGTGCGCCGGCAAATTCTGTAAACGCACCTTGCGCAAGCGAGGCGGTGGACGCTGAAACCCGCACATCTACATCCATTCCAGTCATCTGCGCCCGTAAGCCACCATCGGGCTCAAAGGAACGTTGCATCGCCCGCCAGGACGGCGTCACAAGGCGGGCCAGGTCAAGCTCGCTGAAAGCAAGAGTGGAGGTCAAAACACCGCGACCTGATTCACGCCTCAACAGTTCAACTGCGCCGGTAGCAATATCATCATTGATGCTCGCATTGGCTTTGTCTATGCGAAGCCGGTTTTCTGTTGCAGAGACCTGTCCGGATACTCCGAGCTTTTCAACCGCAGCTGTCAGCAATGGCGCATCGCTGATCCACTCGCCGACTGACAGCGCGCCATCTAACTGAAAGTCCAAATTCCCTACCGCGTAACGGGGACGCTCCAGAGCGGACCGGCCTGCGAATGAAAGACTGGCTCCCTTGAACTGGAAGTCGACATCCAAATCACCGCCGTCAACGGAATAGAGATCGGAGACCGACATTGTGGAGATTTGGAGTTGTCCGGTGGTGCCTTCCCGCGAGAAGCTGGCTTGCAGTGACATCGCGCCATCCCGGCTCGGCCAGCTGAGCTCGCCCTGCAGATCACTCAGATAAGTGGACTTGGTGCCTTCGCCATCGATGAAGCTGATGCTACCGCCTTGAAAGCTGATGCGCCCGATGGAGCCGGGAAGCTTTTCGCGAATGCTACTTGCCAGATCGAGATTGTCGACCAATTCGCGCGGTGCATCAGTGGCGGAACGCTGTCGTGCGACCGTTTCGACCGATGGCCACAAAACGATGCCATTGGGATCAATACCCAAGGTGATGTCCGGGGCTTGCATGCGAAAGGCGGAAAATGTCGGGATGGATCTGAAAAGAGAAAAGACATCAAAATCGGCTTCCACCCGTTCGATTTCGATAGTTGTCTGATTGGCGTCACCTGACACGCGAACGCCGTTGAAGACGGCATAAGGGGCCGGAAACAGGTGGATTTGCGTCCGACCGCGCAGCCGGATGGGCAATCCGAGGATTTCGCCCATTCGCCGCTCAATCGCTTGGCGCGCCGTATCGGTTGATATGCCAGCGGTGACTGCGAATACCGAACCGACTGCGATCACAAGACCGATCAGAGCGAAAAAAGCGATGTAACGAGCGGTTCTTATAATCAAGACAATTCATCCAGCGCAAAGCCGACGGGACTGTCCCTTACGTTGCGTGTCGCGATGCGTCCAGCCAGATTTAGACGGAAGCTGTGGCTATTGTGAGAGCACGCGCGGTGCGGGAAAAATTATTTCCACATCAGTGCCTTCGCCGGGTTTGGAGCTGATCTCAAACTCCGCTCGGTTTGCCTCAACCAATGCGCGTGTGAGCGGCAATCCGAGGCCAGTCCCTGCCGCACGCAACTCGTCATCTGCTCCCACTTGCTTGAACGGCCTCAAAGCACCTTCCAATTCCTCGCGTGTCATGCCGATCCCGGTGTCGCGGAAACGAAGTGTAACGGAACCATCGGTGAGGTAACGCGTGCTCACAACCACCTGTCCACCCTCCGGAGTGAAACGAATGGCATTGGAAAGCAGGTTTATGGTGATCTGCTTGGCAGCCCGTTGATCAGCAACAATCGGCGGCAAGTCAAAATCCAGCGCCACGCGCACAATGATGCGATTGCGGTTCGCTTGTGGCCGGAGCATGTCAATGACCTCGGAAACGGTTTCATTGAGCGAGACGCTCTCAAATTGCAGTTCTTCATTGCCCGACTCGATTTTGGAAATATCCAACAGGTCGTTGACCAGATCGACCACATATCGGCCGGACTTTTTGATGTCGTCCAGATAGTCTTTATATTTTTCGTTCCCGATGGGTCCGAATCTCTCTTCGCTCATGATCTCTGAAAATCCGATAATGGCGTTTAGTGGCGTACGGATTTCATGGCTGACTTTCGCCAAAAAAGCCGACTTCATTTCCGATGCGGATTCAGCTTCATGACGGGCCTCTTCAAGTGCCTTTTCATTGCGCTTCCAAGCGGTAATGTCGCGCAGGACGGCACAAAGACCTTGGCTGGCCCCCAGCTTGCCGAGGGTCATAAAGAGTTTTATTTCGCCGCCCTTAACTTCCTGACCTGTGACCTCACGCCCCTCATTGAGAACGTTGGCGACGCCATTTGTCACCATGGAATGCACGTAGTTGAGCACTTCCTTTTGACTCTCATGGGCAAAAAGGATGGTGAAAGACTGACCGATCAACACGTCGGTCTCATAGCCGAAAAGTGCTGTCGCTGCAGCGTTCATGGAGCGGATATCGCCTTGCTCATCGATGGTAATGACGCCATCGGTCGCCGTGTCCAATATCGCACGCAGTTCGGCGTTTTCTGCTTCAAGGGGTTCGTTCGCGCGCTCTGCCAGCGGCGCATCTCCGTCCTTGGCAGCTAGCCCGTCAACGTGGTCGGTGTCGGCCGTCGCACTTCCCGATGGCGCTGGTTCGAAGGCAAACATAAGGGCGTTACGGCCCATCCACGGCACCCGTTGCAGGTGACTGCGCGCAGCAATGGTGTCGCCATGACGGTCCACCAAAGTGATCCCATTGTCATTTCCCGCTTCCGGCTGATTGCTTGGCAAAGAGGCGGGCCCGCCAAAGAGCGCGCTCATACCCTGATTGTTGAGTTTATCGACGCTGCCGAAACCGGTGAGCTCGCTGAAGGCACGGTTCAAATAGAGGACATCCTCATCGCGGGCGATCATCAGAGCCAGTGGCAGCGTATCCAACGCTTCGGGCCCAAGGCCGTACGGAGCGTTGTCGACGACTTGCCCCGTAGATCCATTGTCTGCACTGTCTTCGTTTTCGGCCACACCGTGGGAAAGCGGTGCCAATTCTGCGCGTATACGTTCAAACGCGTCCGTTTCCTCGGTCGAAAGCGGTGTGATGACGAGATCGGGCGTTGTTTCGCCGGTTTCCTCCCCGTCTTTCTCATCGGAGATGAAGCCATCATTCTCACGACGCATTGGCGTTATTGTCGCAGAGTGTAAGGCGGGCGGCTCACCTTGAAGCGGATCGTCTTCGACAGGCGCGTCGGTTGCAGGATCGCCAGTCACACCAGTGGCCTCCATTGCCGCGTTTTCCGTGTCCAAGGTTTGCAATGTAGGTGCGGTGGTATCGTCGTCTTCCCAAACGGTATCGTCGCTGGATGACTGAAAGCTGTCATCAACGACGAGATCGGCCATGCGCGCGATGCCAAAACCCCGATAGCCCTCAAAAACGCGCTCGCGATCATAATAGGGGAGAGCTGCCAAATCGACCGGAACACGAAACTCGGTCTGGTCGATCGGCCAAAGGACGGTCTTGCCCGACCAGGTTTGTTCCTGCTGGAGCGCTTTCTCGATCTCGCCATCCGGATCAAGGGACAGTATCTCCGCTACTTGCAGAAACGGCTTTCCAACAACATCAGCGGCGCGCGGCCCAACTGCGGACGCAAACTCGCTTGACATGTCGACAAATACCCCGTCGCGATCAGTCTTCCATACAAAGCGGATCGGCGAGTTACTGAGATTGGCCGGTGACCAGATCCTGTCTTCCTCAGTCATGTCCGGTATATCCACATCCGGCGTTTCGGGTGGCTCGGCGACTGTTTCAATGCTGTTTTCTTCGATGATCACAGTATCTTCCAAGTAGACCGAGGCATCCTCCGGTCTGATCGGAGTAGTAGCCGAAATCGAAGAGGAAGTGGAAACCGAAGGCATCAACAGTAGGAGAAACTGAAGCGGTGCGTCTGATAGGCGACCCACACCAACCGCAAACTGTCCGTTGGCGTTGGCCAAAATCCGCTTGACCATCCGGTCCGTTTCCTCGGCGCAGGTCTGGCACAACTCCAGGCGTTCAGCGTCCACCAACGCATCGGCATGGAAGTTTGAGGTAGCTTCGAGGACGTCGCCCCGCGCATCCAGGATCGCCGCACTGGCATCATCCTGGTTCAGTCCAACCAACGCGGCGCTGAGCTTGTTTTCATTTGGCTGTTGATCTGTCGGCGTAAAGGCTATCGCGGCCAGGTCGTCCCTCGTCTGACCGGCAAATCCAAATGGATAGATGTGCATCTGGGTCAGGGCCGGGATATGACCATTGGTGCGGGCAGTAGCGACACGTTTTTCCGTTAGCGGGCGTGCCAAGGCCGACGCCAATTGGCGCGCGCCGGGACCTTCAACAAGTAACTTGCCATCGTCTTCAACCGCGCCAATTGTCGGCAGGCCCAGCCATTGTGCCGCAACACCATTTGTCCAACGCACAACAAGTGTGGCGCGCTCGACGATGGCCACAGCATCACCTTGCACAATATGGTCGCGCACATAATCAGAGACGGCCAGATCGAGATAAGCAATTTCTGCCCATTTCATGGGTGCACCCTTGTCGCCTGCAATTTATCTAAGACTTAACAAAATCTTAATGCCAGATGGGTCTGTGGCGCGTCCAGCGCAAAAGGATGACATAGCCGATCGACTACAAAATAGCGTTAATCTGTAAAAACGGCAATTGATCGACTGGTTTGGAATTCGGGCACAAATATCTTGTGCCATCTTGCAAATTTCTCCGGTCGTCGATATCTCGGGCGTTCGCGGCAATGCGGGCGTAGCTCAGTTGGTTAGAGCGCTGGATTGTGGCTCCAGAGGTCGGTGGTTCAAATCCACCCGCTCGTACCATCGCCGCCGATAATCCAACCGAGACTGCCTATAGAAGAGACCCTTGGTCCTGCTTGTCGGGTTGGTTGCGCTTTTTGGGTTTTTTCGGCTCAGATCCGTTATTGGTAATGACAACATCGGTGCGGGTTTGGTCGCCAAACTCGATGTTCAACACCGCACCCAACGCCAGACCATTCGCACTGCGCACCGGCTTGCCGTTCTCGTGGCGCACCAACGAAAACCCTCTCGCCAACACGCTTTTGTAGGACAGCGTACGCAGAATGCGTTCCATACGGCCGGTGTCCGCGCGCGCCCTTTCCAATCTCCGGTCAAGCGCACGCTCGAGCCGCCCCGTCGCGTTTGACACACGCCCACGGCCTTCTGTGTTTTTGCGTTCAATTATCCGCGGTTTCAGCTGTCGCGCGCTCTTTTCAAGGTTTTGACGAGTGCCGGCAATAAAACGGGCAAACGCAGCCGGGAGTCCGGCATCAAACCGTTGCAAGGTTCCGCGCGCCAATGATAGCCGCGCGTCCAGACGTGCCGGTGAAATACGCGCCGCTATCTGTGTAAAGCGGAGCCGCTTTTGCGATATGGCACGGTCAAGGCCTGACCCAAGGCGCAGCGAGGCGCCATCCAGTTTTTGTCGGGGAAGGGCGAGCAAGGCATCTGCGGCTGGCATGCCGCGCGCTGAGGCCCGAAGCCGCTCGCGCCTATGGTCGGCTTGCCTGGTCACGGCGCCTTGAAGGCGCGCGTCCATTTGCGCGACATAGGCTTGCAGCTCTGCCTTGACCGGCACGACCATTTCGGCTGCGCCAGTGGGTGTTGGCGCGCGCCGGTCTGCAACATAGTCTATGAGTGTCGTGTCAGTCTCATGCCCGATGGCTGATATCAGGGGTATCTCGGACATGTCTGCGGCCCGCGCAACGATCTCCTCATTAAATCCCCAAAGGTCTTCTACACTTCCGCCGCCTCGCGCCACAATCAGCACATCCGGGCGCTTGATGGGGCCGTCCCCGCTCAGCTCATTAAAGCCTAAAATCCCCCGCGCGACTTCGCCCGCCGATGTTTCGCCCTGAACCCGTACTGGCCAGACAATCACGTGCACAGGAAACCTGTCATTAAGGCGGTGAAGAATGTCGCGGATCACAGAACCGGTGGGGGAGGTGACCACGCCGATGACTTGGGGCAGGTACGGTAGCGCCTTTTTGCGGTCATCATCGAACAGGCCTTCTGCGGCAAGGCGCTTTTTGCGCTCTTCCAGAAGGGCCATCAAAGCGCCGGCACCGGCAGGTTCCAGGTGATCGATGACGATCTGATATTTCGATTGTCCGGGAAATGTTGTGATCCGGCCGGTTGCAATGACCTCCAAACCTTCTTCCGGCCTGATTGGAAGTTTGGAGACAGCACCCTTCCAGATCACACCGGCAATGACCGCACGATCATCTTTCAGGTCCAGATAGACGTGACCGGAGGCAGGCCTGCTCACGCGTCCCAATTCGCCGCGCACACGCACGCGTCCGAAAGCATCTTCCACCGTTCTCTTGATGGCACCTGACAGTTCAGAGACAGAGAATTCGGCGACGTTGGATCCGTCTGAATCGGTGTTTGCGAAAAAATCAGCCATCACCTACTAACACGGGAACTTCTGCAAAGGTCAACGCGCCACTTCATGACTGTCAAATCCATCCACGGCAGCTCTGCTGTAAGAGCCTTTGCGCCGGTTGATTATGTCCTTTATGCGGCCACTGTCGGCAGTTGGTCGGTGTCTTGGTATGCTTTGTCCTTGCAACCGGGCATCGTTGCCAATGAGGTGTCTCTTTTCTATCGGTTTGTGATCGCAGGCGCAGTCATGCTTGCCTGGACGCTGATAGCCAAACAGTCATTGCGTTTTCCCATCCGCCAGCACCTCGTTTTTCTGGCGATGGGGATTTTCATTTTCTCAACCAATTTTCTGTTGTTTTATTACGGCTCCACATATGTGGTAAGCGGCTTGCTGTCGGTCATTTTCTCATTGGCATCTCTGACCAACATTTTTCTCGCCGCACTCATTTTCGCCGAACGTCCCAATGCGCGTATTGTTGCGGCTGCTTTCGTTGGAGCGGGCGGGATTGCGCTGTTGTTTTGGCCTGAAGTGTCAGGGCAGGGCCTGGAAAATGGCGTATTGGTAGGGCTTGCGCTGTGCATTTGCGGCACACTGTGCTTTTCCATCGGCAGTCTAATATCGTCGCGTATGCAAGCGGGGCAGGTGAAGGTCCCG
Source organism: Pseudomonadota bacterium (assembly GCA_039822005.1). Lineage (GTDB taxonomy): Bacteria > Pseudomonadota > Alphaproteobacteria > Rhizobiales > Rhizobiaceae > JBCBDX01. The sequence goes on from JBCBMZ010000001.1 coordinate 631,692, forward strand.
TTGGTCGCCGCCAACACATGGGGGATGATCTACGGTGCTTTATGGTGTGCCTTTTTAGCTTGGGTACAAGGCAAACCATTCAACTGGGATCCACGGCCGGAGTATGCCTATTCACTCTTTTTTCTGGCGTTGGTTTCCACCGTCATCGCCTTTGCCGCTTACCTGACCCTCGTTAAACGCATTGGTGCTGGGCGGGCGGGATATGCGACCGTAGTCTTCCCGATTTTCGCGCTTTTGGTGTCGACCCTTGTGGAAGACTATAAGTGGACGCTGGCCGCGATTTTCGGTCTGGCGTTGGTGATCGCGGGCAATGTTGTGGTCATGCGGGGGCGGTGAACCGGCCGGCAGTCACCGGCGCATGCCCTGCAAATACTGATCAAATATTTGTTCAATGGATTGCTGATAGGTTTCTTGCTGCCGTCGTCCGGTTTCAAACATGTCGCCGAACAGCTCTCCATAGGGGTTCTGCGTTGATCGTGTCTTTGGTTCGGACTGGGGTTTTTGGGCCTGTTCGATCATGTCACGAAATATCTTGCCCAGTGGGTTGTTGTCCGGATTCATCGGGTTGGGAATGCGGCCGCGATCGTCGGTGGTATCGGGCGCAACGCGTTCGCCGCCGCCAAACATCTGCTCCAATATTTTCCCCAACGGGTTATCTATCGGGTTGGGTTGACGTTGGGCCCGCTGATCGCTTCCGCCACCCAAACCCATATTGTCCATGCCCTGCTTCATCATTTGCTCGACGATCTTGCCAAAGACATTGCCATCGGCACCTGATGCGGCGTTTAAAGCATTTTCGTTGGATTTTTTCGCCATACCGCCCATCAGCGTGGTGGCGATAACCGGGAGCATTTTTTTCAAAATATCTTGGCCGATACCGGATGCGGTTTCAGCTTGCTTGGCCACCGCCCGGCTAACATCCTTGGAGCCAAAAAACTGGCCCAAAAGCTCATTGCCAATATGGGTGCCTTCCGGCGCAAAGGCTTTGGTCAGGTCATCGAAAAAAGCGGTTTGGCCTTGTGCACGGGTTAATGTTTCAAAAAACTCAGACACGCCGTCGGGTTCCGATGTTTTTCTCTTAAATCCGGTGGAAAAAGCAGGCATCAGCGCATCGACAGCATTTTCAACCTGTTTTTCATCGAGGCCAAATTGACGCGCCATAACGCGCATTGCGTCGCCATTTTGCGCTTGTGAAAAGATATCGAACATGTTCATGGCTCGCCTCCCGATCATTACATCACACCCTAGCGAAGCCCACTTGTCGCGCAAGCGCTAAGCGCACAAGACGAAAAAGAACCTGAGAGCCAACTTTTTTCACAGCACTTCGGGTTGCTGCCACATAATGGACAATTAAATGCGCCATGTTAGCTGGATGAGTATAGCTACCAGACTAACCCGTACCATCCTGATCTTCGCAGTTCTCATTCTAGCGCTTCCGCTGGCCCTCATCTTGGCCGTGGTCGCTTTTGTTTTGGGCGTGGCTTACATGGCGTTTGCCATGATTAGCGGCCTCTTCAAAAACAAGCCCCGCTGGGACGACGCTTTCTCAATGCACACCTATGAGGCTGAAGCGGTTCGCGTCGACAGAAACAAACTCAACAAGCGCCCAATCGTCATAGATCACGAGTAAACGGCTTTGCCTGATTAGTAGGCGTGTTCCAGGAATACGCGATCAATGTCGCTTTCCCATACGCTGTTGTACAAGGTGAGCATCTGTTCGGCACTCGTCGTGCCGCGCGCGACTGTCTCTTCCAGAGGCGCTAGAAAATGCGCTTCATCAAATCCATCAATATTGTGCTTTTTGCGGGCGACTAACCCCTTGCGGGCAATGCCGAGCACTTCATAGCTGATGTCGCGGACCGTCTGTCCCTTGATTTGTGAGGCTAGTCCTTCGGCTGGCACGGCATCCCGGAGCCCAACAACATCCTCGTATGTCCAGGAGCGGGTCAGTTCGTCTGCTGCGTCAAGCGCGGCACTATCATAAAGCAGGCCCACCCAAAGTGCCGGCAGAGCGCAGATGCGCCGCCAGGGCCCGCCGTCAGCACCGCGCATCTCGATGAATTTTTTCAGACGCACTTCCGGGAACACCGTCGATAAATGGTTGGTCCAGTCGCCCTTGTTTGGCCGCGCATCGGGAACTTGGCCTTCCAAGGCCCCGTTCATGAATTGGCGGAATGTGACATGCGTGCAGTCCCGGTAACTTCCCTCTCGCAGGACGAAATACATCGGCACATCAAGGACCCACTCAACGTAGTCGATGAAACCAAAATTTTCCGAAAACACCATGGGAAGAACGCCGGTTCGGTCGTTGTCGGTGTCTCGCCATATGTCTGCCCGCCACGACTGCAAACCATTGGGTTTCCCATCGGTGAACGGCGAATTGGCAAACAGCGCTGTGGCGACAGGCTGCAGCCGGTAGGCAACCTGCATTTTTTGGCGCATGTCAGCTTCGGAAGAAAAGTCCAGATTAACCTGGATCGTCGATGTGCGATGCATCATGTCCAGGCCTTGGCCGCCGACCGTCGGCATATAGGCGCGCATGATGTCATAGCGCGACTTGGGCATGCGCGGGGTGTCGGCAAGCGTCCACTTGGGGCTGCCGCCGAGACCTAGAAATTTAATGCCGAGCGGGTCGGCGATTTGGCGCAATTGCGCAAGATGCAGGTTGGATTCGCGGCAAGTCTCGTGGATGGAAACCAACGGCGCGCCCGACAGTTCGAATTGACCACCGGGCTCAAGCGAAATCGCGCCCATGCCGTTAGGTTCAAAAAGACCGATCAGATTGCCCTCGTCCATGATCGGCTGCCAGCCAAGTTTTTTTTGCATGCCCTGTAAGAGCGATTTGATGGACCGTTCGCCTTCGTAGGGAACCGGGTCATGCGTATCGGCAAGGAAGGGGAATTTTTCATGCTCGGTGCCAATGCGCCACTCCGCCTCCGGCTTGCAGCCAGACGCCAGATAGGCCGCCAACTCTTCAACATCGCCAATCGGCGTCTCGTCTGTTGTATCTCGAGCCATGGTCCGAGGATGACCTCCACTTCTACGGCGCGCGTGGTGGCCTATTCGCCGTTTGCTGACAAGGCAAAAGTTTTGAACGACTGCATCAACAATGGTGAACAATCTGACTATTATTCGCCGGAACTGGCTGCACCCGACTGGCCGCCGGGGTTAAACCCAATCGCCAATGCTGGCCTGAACCACCGCCAATGCGGCAACCGCCGATGTATCGGCCCGCAAGATACGTGGTCCCAGCGGGATAGGCGTGACGAACTCCTTGGCACGGAGCATGGCCCGCTCCTCATCTGAGAACCCGCCTTCCGGTCCGATGAGCATGGCCAGTTCTTTGTTACGCAATTGTTCAAGTAGGTGAAGTGGGTTGTGCGTTTGGTGATCCTCATCACAGAAAATCAGTGCCCGACCCTCATCCCATGCGCTGACCAAATGCAGCAGTTTAATCGGTTCCAAACATTCCGGCACCGCCAACACGCCGCATTGTTCGGCAGCTTCCACCACCCAAGAACGCATCTTGTCCATGTTAAGGCGGTGGTTGTGCGTGAATTCCGTCAATACCGGCTGCAGAAAGCCAGCACCCATTTCAACAGCCTTTTGGACCATGTAATCCAGACGCCCCGCTTTTAAGGGCGCAAAGCAAAAGATGAGTGTGGGCGCATCGGGCTGCTGTCTTTCCAGGCTGCCGCAAACCAGTTCGGCGGTTTTCTTGCCGGTCTTGTGAAGCTTGGCGCGCCATTCACCGTGGCGTCCGTTAAAAACCAACAGGTCAGACCCATCGGCCATACGCAGCACGTTGAGCACATAGTTTGATTGTGCTTTGTCCAGCGGAACGCGGGCTCGCTCCTGCAAAGAGGCTTCCACGAACAGTCTGTGCAGCTTGTAATTGGCGCGCATCGTCAAGCCGATACGCGATGCGTGGTGAAATTCAAGCTTCTTTGGCCACACGTTTGGCAAACACCGCGCGCTCGTTTTCATATGTACGCTCAATGTCCGGCCAAATGAGATCAATAGTTTCGCGTTCAGGATTGATAATCCGAACCGGCCCCATCCAGCCTTTGACGGGGCGCGGCGGTTTTGGTCCAAACAACTCCAAATAGCGCTTCGGCGGCAGGCCGAAATTGAACCGCCAAACATCTGTACGCGAGAGTTTGGATGCTTTGTGATGCGGGCAGTCTTGGCTCTTGATGGTGCAAAAATAAGAGCCGCGTTTCAGATTGGCTGACGGTTTGTGGAAAAAAGTGTCTTCGCCATATGCTTTCTGTCGGGCCAGTCCGTCAAAGCGTCCGACCAGTAATCTCGTCAATCCAGCTTGATCCATGTCACAACATTAACCGGTGCCTCCTAACCGCATCGTGTCAGGAGGTTTGGGTGTAAAGCCTGCCGAAATGACCTTGACGATGGAAGGCGGTGTGAGAAGTCGCAAATCAGCTCTATCAAGATCTGCGGAGGCAATGTAACCCTCCGGTAGCCACTTGAACCATCGCCCTTCGTGAAGCCTGAAAGCATCTTTAATGATTCCGACAACGACACCGTCTGGGAGTTTTTCCGGGAGTGGGTGCGTCCGTTTTTGACCGCACAAAATTCGCTCCTCGTGCAAAGTGCGGTCAACCAACTGAACGCCTGGCCATGGGCCATTGGCGCACATCCATGCGTCTCGAAACTCGTTGGCTCTTTCGCGCTGGCAAAAAAAGCAAGGCCGATGCCCCGCTGCCAGTGCCGTTGCTTCATCCAAAAAAAATAGGTTGGTCCAACCAGCACCGCCGTTCGGTGAATTGCGTCCAAACACATCTCGCTTTCGATTTTGAAAGTCGCAACGGCAATATATCCAGGCCTTTGATGACCAGCGCCTTTTGGGAAGCAGTCTACGCGAATCAGGATCATGAATAGTGCCGCGATTGCCGGTCAGTGCGCAGCGCGCAGCTGTTGCGATAATGTCACCAAAGGGCGTTACCCGGTTTTGCAGTGGCAATTTCATTCAACTTTCACGCATCAAGGGTTTCAAATTCAACCAAACTGCCTTACCGGCACCTCAAGCGCCAGACGGGTGGGCGTGTGAACCGACGATAATAAAGAAATAGTGGGGCCGTCATGCGTGCAGCGCTCTTGGCGATTGGGACTTTGATCGGAATTTCTTTGTGGGGGATGGCCGTTTACACCGACGGTGCCGTGGCGTCCAACGCGCCTCTTGATGGCTACGGCGTGTCTGTCGCACAAAGTGACTAGCTTTCTTAGCTTTCGGTCTATCTTTTCAACAGCCGCTCAACTGACTATCACTCCTGCTTTGGATCGGGAGTAGCATATGTTTGGTCAGCCACTGACAATCGAAGACCTACGCAGGCGCGCCGAATTCCGCGTGCCGCGCATGTTTTATGATTATGCCGATTCCGGCTCTTGGACTGAAGGCACCTATCGGGATAATGAAGATGCGTTTCAGCGAATTAAAATTCGCCAACGCGTCGCCGTTGACATTGAACATCGCTCAGTCAAATCAAAAATGCTTGGCCGGGAAGTGGCAATGCCGGTTGCACTTGCACCTGTCGGCCTCACAGGTATGCAACATGCCGATGGCGAGATCGAAGCCGCCGCTGCTGCGCAACGATTCGGTGTGCCCTTTACGCTTTCCACGATGAGCATATGCTCCATTGAGGCTGTCGCCGCGGCTACGCACCAACCCTTCTGGTTCCAGCTTTATGTCATGCGTGATCGGGGTTTCGTGAAGGACTTGATCAACCGTGCAAAGGATGCCGGATGTGATGCGCTTGTTGTGACACTGGATCTGCAAGTGCTCGGTCAGCGGCATAAAGACATTCGAAACGGCCTGTCGGCCCCGCCCAAGCCGACACTGAAGTCGATACTCAATCTGATGATGAAGCCACAATGGTGCCTCGGTATGCTTGGTACCAAGAACCGTACATTTGGTAATATCGTCGGTCACGCTCCCGGCGTTACCAATATGACGAGCCTGTCCGAGTGGACGAATGAGCAGTTTGACCCGTCACTAAGTTGGGAATCCATTGAATGGATCAAGTCGGTTTGGGGTGGCAAGCTGATCCTCAAAGGCATCAATGATGTTGAGGACGCCAAAATCGCGGCCCAAACGGGTGCAGATGCGATTGTGGTCTCCAACCATGGTGGACGTCAGCTCGACGGAGCCGCCGCATCCATTGACGTCCTTGCCCCCATTGTGGACGCTGTCGGTGACAAAATCGAAATTCACATGGATTCAGGAATCCGTTCCGGCCAAGACGTCTTCAAAGCTGTGGCGCTCGGCGCCAAATCCACTTTTATCGGTCGCGCCTTTATCTACGGGCTCGGCGCTATGGGCGGCGATGGTGTTACCAAGGCGCTTGAAATCATCCATGGCGAGCTGGACAAGACAATGGGCTTTGCCGGAGAAACCGACATCGGAAATGTCGGGCGGCACAACCTCCTGCCATAAACGGGTTCAGCTGTGTTCGCGTTGAACTTTGCGAAGGCGCGAAACATTTTCCCAAGCCTCGGCCTTTTCAGCTTCGCGCTTACACTTTTCAACAAATTCCATATGGGCTTGTGCACTCACGCTGGCCAGTTCAGGGTCGCCCGCAATGATGGCATCGTAAATCGCTTCATGCTGTTCGAGCAATTTGTCCCGCGCTCCTGGAAATCCGTATACAAGCGAGCGGGAAAAGAACGCGCCATTGGCCAGCAATCGGTAGCAAGACCGCAGGGTATGCAAAAGGATAACGTTGTGCGCGCATTCGCAGATGGCCTGATGGAACTCGACATCCAGCGCCGCTTCTTCCTGGAAGTCCGACTTTTTATGGGATGAACGCATCCGGTCCATAATGTCACTTAGGATTCTCTTATCATGATCGGTGGCGCGCTGGGCGGCGAAGGTGGCGGCGATACCCTCAACTTCGCGGCGATATTCCAGATAATCGGCGGTTGCCTTTGGGTGGGCTGCGATCAGCTCCAGCATCGTTTTGGAAAACACATCGCCAATCACATCGGCAACATGCGTGCCACCGCCATGACGTGTGGCCAGAAGCCCCTTGGCTTCAAGCTCTTTCAGCGCATCTCTGAGCACTGGTCTTGAAACGCCCAGCTGTTCGGATAGTTCGCGTTCGCTGGGCAGCTTGTCCCCGACGCGCAACACACCTTCCAAGATCAACTCTTCGATCTGGGAACAAACTTCGTTTGCCGTCCGCGCCTGAGCGATCGGCGAAAAAATCGCGCTGTCCATTATACTCCTCCGACAATAACGTAACCCCTTGCGGCTTAATTGGTCAATTGAGTTTACCAATGTGGTTTCTGATGCTGTGTTGAGCGATCGGGGTGGTCGAAAGTTGCGGAAAGACTATTTACATGAGGGAAAAAATGGGGGTGTTTTGTTGAGCACTGATACGAAACGGAAAAGCGGCACGAAAGTGAGCATGGGAGCTGAACCATCGATGTTGAGCACGCGGCCGACCCAGAAGGCCAGCGCATCGGTGCTTGGTTTCCCGGCCCATGCCGAACGCGCTCTTGCGCTTGGCGAAATTCACGCGCGGCCGGCCCCCATTTTGGAAAGTCCACGGTCGCTGATCAAATTGTGTTTTATAACCGAGGGTGGGCGAGGCGTCGATCAGGCGGTATTGGCCGAACTGTCCCGCTCAAACGGGACAGCGCCGCCCGCTGAAAGCGCCCGTCACCATCGTGTTGTGACAGGCAAAGGAAGCATCTGGTGGGAGCGCCACACGGAGGCGTCGACCTATTTGTGGGAAGGCCCTGCAGCCAAGTCCTTCAACGATCCGGTGCCGGGCCACCCTTTCGGTGATGCATTTCCGGCGCCAGGTTCCCTGTTGGCCGGTGTGCGCATTGATATTCAAGAATATACCGATGACTTCGAGGCCGAACTCGTCAACTTTGACCGGCGTACCCTTTGTTGCTCGATCACCCGCAATGGACTTGCGGTCATTGCATCTGATTTTCGTCAGGACGAGCACGGGCTAACCCGTATGATCATCTTTGACAAGGGAATGGCGCCGCAACGTCTTGGTGCCGTTGCCCAGCGTCTCTTTGACATCGAGATATACCGGACAATGGCTCTTCTGGGCCTTCCACTCGCACAACGCCTGTCGCCGCGTATGCGGGCTGATGAAGATCGACTGACCGAACTGACACAGCGCATGCGAGGCATTGAACCGGGTGATGCTGAAGAGCTTTTGGATGAGATAACGGCGCTAGCTGCCGGTTTGGAAGCCGATGCTGCATCAAGCCTCTATCGCTTTGGTGCCAGCCGCGCCTACCACAATATTGTCGTTGACCGATTGCAGGGGTTGGAGAGTGAGCCGCTGCCCGGCTACGACACTTTTTCATTTTTTCTTGAAAAACGGCTGGCGCCAGCCATGCGCACCTGCCGCGCCATCGAAGAGCGCCAGGCCAACCTGTCACGCAAGCTGGCCCGAACCGCAAATTTGTTGCGCACTCGCATCGATGTGGAAGTGGAAAAGCAAAACCGGAATTTGCTTCGTTCCATGGACAAGCGCGCCAAACTTCAACTACGTCTACAACAGACCGTTGAGGGTCTGTCTGTGGCGGCGGTTTCTTACTATGTTGTTGGTTTGATCGCCTACATTGTAAGCGGCGTGGATACATCAGTCTTTGGCGTGCCTTATCAGGCTATCGTGGCCGCCAGCGTGCCGATCGTCGTTTTGAGTATCTGGCTGATCGTGCGCCGTATCCGGCGAAAGCATTTGGAAAAGGATTGACGCGTTTGGTGCTTTATGAAGCCGGACGTGAAGATCCGTTATATGCAACAGGGTTTTTGTGTTCGCCGTTCATAAAAGCTGAGTGCCCGTTGGTGTTCTTCGGTTTGTTCATCGGAATTTCAGGCACGACCCCTCGCTCCCAATAAGGGACTGTGCCAAAAAGCTCCGCCAAATAGTCGATGAAAAGCCGCACCTTGGCCGGCAAAAACTGGCGTGACGGGTAAATGGCAAAGATGCCCGTGTTTGACGTGCCCTGATAATCATCAAGAACGCGCACAAGTTTGCCGCTTGCCAAGTCAGTGCCGATGTCCCAGGTCGAGCGAAGGGCGATGCCAACACCTGCCAAAACCGCTTCACGAATAACTTCGGACGAGTTGGACGTGAGGGTGCCGTTCGGGCGGAATGTTTCAGACCCCTCCGGACCCTCCAGTTTCCAAACATCTGAAACCGCATGGGTAAGGCAATTGTGTTCGGCAAGCTCTGCAAGGCTCGTCGGTGCGCCATGGGCTTCTACATAGGCGGGTGTGGCGCACAGGATACGGCGCACGGGCGCCAGCTTTCTGGCCACGAGGCTTGAGTCGGCAAGTTCGCCGATACGGATGGCCACATCAAAACCTTCGCCAACTATGTCCACTAGCTCATCGGAAAGCAAAATATTGACGGTAAGGTCTTTGTTGCTGTCCATAAACGCAGACAGGTAGGGGGCGATATGCATGCGCCCGAACGAGGTTGGGGCACTCACCTTAAGCGTTCCACGGGCCAGGGCGGAGCGGCGCGATACGAACGACTCTGCCTCTTCGACGCCGGCAAGGATTGCCACCACACGCTCGTAAAAGCCTTGGCCGGCTTCAGTCAGTGCGATCTGGCGGGTCGTCCGTTGAAGAAGGCGGGTGCCCAGGCGGTCTTCCAATCGCCGTAGTCTCTTTGATACCACGGCAGGTGAAAGGCCCAGCTCACGGCCGGCGGCTGACATGCTACCAGCCGAAACCACACGCGCGAAAATTTCCAAGTCGCCAAAGTTGCTCATCATGTCCCTGCGCGATCCATTATTCTCAGCTAGGGCGGTCAGACGCATTAGCACCCCACAAATGCGAAAAACCGGTGCTGTATATGTGCTTTAAATGCGAAGATAGCGAAAAAATACCGGTTTCGGTAGGGGGGGTGTCAAATTCGCTCAATCCGCTAACATGTGCTTGTCCTCCTGCGGGCTTTACCCCCGCGCGCAAAAGTGGTAAAAATTGTTTACCAATTGGAGGATTGGTTATGCAAGTCATCGAGTTTTTGGAGCCGGATGCGCAGGTGATCTCGCGGCGTGGTGAAATCGTTTCACGTCTACGCAGCCTATTGCCGGCAGAGTGTGTGATCGACGACCCGCGCGAACTAACACCTTTCGAGACCGACGCCTTTACAGCCTACAAGCGTGTACCATTGGCAGTCATTTTGCCGGAAACGACCGAGCAAGTGGCCGGAGCCCTTAAGCTTTGCCGTGACATGGGCGTGCCCGTCGTGCCACGCGGTGCGGGCACATCCCTTTCCGGTGGTGCGATACCGCAAGAAGACGCTGTTGTGATTGGCGTTTCGAAGATGACGCGTGTGCTAGATGTCGACTACCAAAACCGCACCGCGACGGTTGAGGCAGGTGTTACGAACCTTGCCATCTCCGATGTCGTGTCGAAAGACGGATTTTTCTACGCCCCCGATCCGTCGTCGCAGTTGGCGTGCACAATTGGCGGCAATATCGGCATGAACTCCGGCGGTGCTCACTGTCTGAAATACGGCGTGACAACCAATAACCTGCTCGGATTGAAGCTGGTTTTGCTGGACGGCACCATCATTGAATTGGGTGGAAAAGCTCTCGATGCGCCAGGCCTCGATTTGTTGGGCCTTCTATGCGGCTCCGAGGGCCAGTTAGGTATCATCACTGAAGCGACCGTCCGCATTATTGCCAAGCCGGAAGGCGCGCGCCCTGTCCTCTTTGGTTTTGACGATCCGGAAGTTGCTGGCGCATGTGTGTCGGACATCATCGCGTCTGGCATCATCCCGGTCGCGATCGAGTTTATGGACAAGCCGGCCATCGACATCTGCGAGGCATTTGCAAAGGCCGGATATCCAATGGATGTGGAGGCTTTGCTGATCGTTGAAGTTGAAGGCTCTGCTGCCGAAATGGATGACATGCTCAAGAGCATCATTCGCATTGCCAAGAGGCACAATGTCAAGTCCATCAAAGAGAGCCAAACAGCAACGCAAGCAGCCCAGATTTGGAAGGGACGCAAATCAGCCTTTGGTGCCACCGGGCGCATCGCCGATTACATCTGCATGGATGGAACCGTCCCGCTCGGGCAGCTCTCCTTTGTATTGCGTGAGACCTACAAAATCATAGGCGAATATGGATTGCAGGTCGCCAATGTGTTCCACGCCGGTGACGGCAACATGCACCCGCTTATCCTTTACAATGTCAATGACCCCGATGAGGCCGCCAAAGCCGAAGCTGCGGGCATGGATATATTGAAGCTATGCGTAGACGCCGGTGGATGCCTGACGGGTGAACATGGCGTCGGTATCGAAAAACGTGATCTCATGTTGCATCAGTTTAACGAAACCGACCTCGACCAGCAGATGGCGGTTCGCACGGCTTTTGATCCGGGTTGGCTGATGAACCCGTCAAAAGTCTTTCCCCTTGAAATGACCGCGCGCCTGATTGAAACCAAGAGCGCAGCATGAGCGGTCAGGCTTGGACACCGGGAACAGAAGAGGAAGCCGCTGCGCTCATTGGTTCTGCGGCGTCCGAAAATCGCCAGTTGCGTTTGGTCGGGACGGGAACGAAGTCGGATGCAATTGCCGATGAGGGCGATGTACTGTCTTCGCTCGGTTTAAGTGGCATCATGGCCTACAATCCGGCCGAACTGGTGATCACGGCGAGAGCTGGCACGCAAATGACTGTCATCGAACAAGCGCTCGATGAGCATAAACAGATGTTGGCGTTTGAACCGGGTCATTGGGGCGAGGCATTGGGCGCACCCGGTGGGCAGACAATCGGCGGCGTAGCGGCCACCAATCAATCGGGGTCGAGACGATTTGTGGCCGGTGCCGCGAGAGACAGTTTGCTTGGGGTGCGCTTTGTCAACGGCCGAGGTGAGATCATCAAGAATGGCGGACGGGTGATGAAAAATGTCACCGGCCTGGATTTGGTAAAGCTTCTGGCGGGGTCATGGGGGTCGCTCGGCTTTTTGACCGAGGTCTCGTTTAAGGTCTTGCCGCGTCCTGCCATGGAAAAAACCTTGGCCATTACCGTTGCAGACGACAGTGATGCTACCGTGATGATGGCCGCCGCTATGGCAACTTCCGCCGACATAACCGGCGCCGCTCACCTGCCAGCCGAAACGGTCAAAGCGCTTGATACCGGTGTCCTCGGCGACATCAGTTCGACTTGCCTTTTGCGCTTCGAAGGCTTTGAAGCCAGCATCGATGAGCGCATTGGGCGGGTCAAACCACACTTGCCGCAAAATGACGGAATGACCGTTATCGATGCGGAGCAATCAACAAAGCTTTGGTCCGACGTCAATGATTTGACCATGTTTGCCCATGACAAAGAGATGGACCTGTGGAAGCTCTCATTGCCACCCTCGCAAGGTATCGGCGCGGCCAAGGCTTTGTGTGAACAAGGAAATGCGAGCTGGTTTGCAGACTGGCAAGGCGGCCTGATTTGGCTTGCAACTGGCTTGTCTGCCGACATTGTTCGCGAAGTGGTACAAGGAAATGGCGGCCATGCAACGCTCATGCGGGTGGGCTCGCAGTCACAAACAACCGCGCCATTGTTTCAACCGCAATCAGCGGCAATCAGCACGCTGAGCCATGCGATCCAACAATCGCTTGACCCACAACATGTGTTCCGCTCACCGATGAATTTTCCAGTCAAAGGCCCAATGGCAGCATGAACGTGCAAGGAGTGTCATATGGCTGAATTTGGCAGCGAAGGTTGGTTTGATCCCGGCCACAAGAACGCGCAACTCATCTACATCTTGTTTTTTACCGCTTTCGTTCTTGGCGGAGTTCCGGCGATTGTCGGCGTAATCATCGCCTATTTGAACCGGGGCAAGATAGGTGGGTTGATTGACAACCACTACACATGGCTGATCCGCACTTTCTGGATTGGTTTTCTGTATATGTTTGTTGCCGCGCTTTTGTTGGGACTTGGCGTTGGTTTCCTGCTCGTCCTGGCGGTGATCGTTTGGACGCTCATTCGATTGGTGAAGGGCATTCAACGGTTAAACCGGAACCAATCGATGCCCGAAGTGACCACTTGGCTAGTTTAACGGGCCGCAGGACAAAAAGATGCAAACAAGTTTCACCGAAGATCAGCTCGCAGATCCCCATATCGCGGTTTCTGAAAAAATACTTCGCTCGTGCGTCCATTGCGGATTTTGTACGGCAACCTGTCCCACCTATGTGACACTAGGAAACGAGCTCGATAGCCCACGGGGTCGTATCTACCTGATCAAGGACATGCTGGAAAATGACCGCCCGGCCGACGTCAAAACGGTAACGCATATTGACCGATGCCTTTCATGTTTGGCCTGCATGACGACGTGCCCTTCCGGCGTGCACTACATGCATTTGGTCGACCACGCGCGGGCCCATATTCAAAAGACATATCGCCGTCCTTTCTTTGATCGCCTGACCCGATCCATTCTGGCGCTGACTTTGCCGACGCCGGCCACCTTCAAAGCGTCTTTGTATCTGGCAAAGCTGGGAAAACCCTTCGCGGGCATTTTAAAGCGCATGGGACCGCTCAAGCCTTTTGGCGCCATGCTTGATCTGGCGCCCAGTAAGGTGCCGCCAGCTTCTGAAGCGGCAAAGCCGGGCACGCATTTGCCCGCAACCGCAAGAAAAGCGCGCGTTGCGATCCTGACAGGATGCGCCCAACCCGTCCTTAAGCCAGGTATCAATGAAGCAACCATAAGGCTGCTCAACAGGCTCGGCGTTGAAGTTGTTGTGCCCGAAGGTGAGGGCTGTTGCGGTGCACTGGTTCATCATATGGGCCGGGAAGAAGATGCACTCGACGCCGCGCGTCGCAATGTCGATGCGTGGACCCGACAGACACAAAATGGCGGGTTGGATGCAATCATCATTACAGCATCAGGTTGCGGAACAACGATCAAGGATTACGGCCATATGCTTCGGCTCGATCCCGACTATGCCCAAAAGGCTGAGCGGGTTTCCCTTCTGGCAAAAGATGTCACTGAGTTTCTTGCCGATCGCGAAATGCCGCCCTCCGATTTGATGGACAGTTATCGCGTTGTTTATCACTCTGCCTGCTCCATGCAGCACGGTCAGAAAATTACCGATGCGCCCAAGCAGCTTTTGCAAGCGGCCGGCTTTGATGTTCATACACCCGCTGAAAGTCACCTTTGTTGCGGATCAGCCGGCACCTACAATATCCTTCAATCGGAGATATCGGCGAAACTGAAGGAGCGAAAAGTCCGCAACATCGAGGCGAGGGTACCTGATGTGATTGCGACCGGAAACATCGGTTGCATCACGCAAATCGCATCCGGGACAAATACGCCCATCATCCATACCGTTGAATTACTCGATTGGGCCTATGGCGGACCGAAACCGCAAGGTTTGCCGGAAAGACCGGCTGCCCGGAAACCGATGGCCAGTTCCGGAACACCCTTAGATGAATTGGTGAAAGCAGCTGAATAGCGGCATCCCATCAGGTCGAAATGGAGCGACGCCAGATAACGTATGGCGCGATCACAAAGTACATGAGTATTCCATAAAGCGCTGAGGGTAACGCGTAAGCGGGAAGCGTAGCCTGTCCGCCAGCAATGAGCGATCCAATGGCGATGCCAAGAGTTCCATTCTGGATGCTGGTCTCGATGGCAACGGATGTCGTTTGCTGCCGGTTGAGCCTGGAGAGCATTGAAGCAGCGGTACCAAGAGTGGTCATCGAAATTAGCAAAAGGGTGACCGCGGGACCAATGATGCCCAAATTTTCAAGGAACAGACCCCAATTTGCCGACAATGCGCCAGCAATGACGACAATAATCAGTGCAGTGGCCGCTTTGGTGGTGACACTTTCCAGCACCTCCGCATGGCGCCAAAAATGACGAATGAGCATGCCCAGCGCAATGGGTACCGCTGTGATGAATATCATCGACACTGTCAGCGATGTCACATCCACATCAGGTATGTCGTCGCTGTCTAAAGCCCATGCTATCCAGTTAATGAGGATAGGGATGGTGATGATAGATGTGAGGCTGACAACCGCCGTCAATGACACCGACAAAGCAACATCTCCGCGGGCGAGTTTTGAAAACATGTTCGATGTCGGGCCGCCAGGGCAAAGCGCCAAGATCATGATCCCGAAGGCGAACTCACTGCTAAGTCCCATGTTGGTGGCGATGAGATAGGCAGCCAGCGGCAGTGCGACAATCTGTAAGAGTGCGCCAATAGCAAATGCTTTGGGCTCTCTGGCAACATTTAAAAAATCCGCTGGCCTCAAACCAAGGCCCAGCGAAAACATGATAACCGCAAGGGCCAGGGGTAAGAAAACCGAAATGATGAATTCCATCGAACACTCCAGCCCCCTTTATGTATGTTTACGTTACGTAATCAAAGCCCCATGTGCGTTCTTTGGTTAAGTCGCATCACTTTTTCATTGTTGGATGAAGATACCTACACATTTATTACAGGACAATGACCTTCGCACCAACGGCGACCTTCGTGTAAAGGTCGGTTACATCCTCGTTGCGCATTCTGATGCAACCAGAAGAAACGGCTTGTCCGATGGTCCATGGCTGGTTGGTTCCATGGATTCGGTAGAGTGTCGAACCAAGGTAAAGGGCACGCGCGCCAAGAGGGTTTTCAGGCCCGCCTGCCATGTATGTTGGCAGAATGCGGCCTTTCTTCTTCTCTCGCGCGATCATCGAAGCTGGCGGGCGCCAGGACGGCCATTCCGCCTTGCGCGTAATGCTCTCCGTTCCGCTCCATTCAAATCCGTCTTTTCCCACGCCAACGCCATAGCGCTTGGCGGTTCCATTGCCGTTTACGAGGTACAGGAAACGGTCTCGCGTATCGACAATGATTGTCCCCGCTTTGTGTTTGCCGTTGTAGGCCACCGTTTGCGGCAGATAAAGGGGGTCGATCTGGCGAACGCTTGTTCGCTGCTGCGGCGCAATGGCAGCCGGTTGAACCTGCGGTTGCCGCTGATAAACCCGCCTTTGGCCTGATTGACGCTGGATGACCATCTGCCGCTGGGGCGTTGCAACGGGTGCCGCAGGAGCGCGGTTTGGCTGCAATTGCATGACCCAGGGTGCCGCTAGGTTGGGGCTCATTTGAACCGGCGGCGGCGTCACATACCGATCATTGGCATTTGCGCTGCTTACACAAGCACACAGAGCCGAAACGATCATCAAAGTTCTCGCAAACTGTTTCATTGGCCTACTCACAAACAAAAAGTGCCTTTACCGCTGACAGTTTTCGTCAGCAGTCTTTGGGCGTGAACATGACTCGGCGGAAGAAGCAATTTATGAATCAAAACGAATAAAATGCGCCGAAAACCAATAAGATGGCGGTAGGGTTATCAAGCGGTTCGCGCACGTGGTTAATCGATGGAGTTAACAAAACATGACAACAGGAACGGGGCTCATCGTTGGCGAGGACGGACGCACACGCTGTTGGTGGCCGGGCGACAAGCAAGACTATCTATATTATCACGACAATGAGTGGGGGACGCCGGTCGCAGATGATGTCTGCCTGTTTGAAAAGATTTGTCTGGAGGGTTTTCAGTCCGGACTGTCATGGTTGACGATCTTGCGAAAGCGGGAAAATTTCCGCGCTGCCTTCGACGGGTTCAATTTTGAGAAAATCGCTGACTTTGGCGCTGAAGAAATTGAACGCCTTGTCAATGACGCGGGCATTGTGCGCCACCGCGGCAAAATACAAAGCACAATCAACAATGCCAGGCGTGCGCTTGAGTTGCGGGCAGAGTTTGGCTCACTCGCAACATATTTTTGGCGCCAAGAACCCGGGTCTGACGAGCGCCCCAAGCGCGTGACCTATGATTGGTCAATGGCAAACCCGACAAGCGCGACCTCCGCCAGGGTTTCCAAGGATTTGAAGAAACGTGGTTGGTCGTTTGTGGGGCCAACCACCATTTACGCTTTCATGCAGGCGATGGGCCTGGTCAACGATCATCTGGATGGATGCTATTGCCGGGATATAGTGGAAGAGGCGCGCAGTGCCCATGAACGACCGGTTTGACGAGCTAGAGGCATTGATCGTCGAAGCTGCGGCGGAAGTGCCTGAGGTTGGGGAAATTGCTGAGACTATGAAATGGGGCCAGCCGAGTTTTACGCCCGTCAAAGCCGATATCGGCTCATCGGTTCGAATTGAGCGGCGTGAAGACGGAGACTTTGCGCTGATGTTCATTTGCACCACCGGCTTGGTAGATCAATTTCGCGAGCTCTATCCAGATCAACTCGCCTACGAGGGGAGCCGAGCCATCAAGATCGGTAGAGGCGGGTTGCCAACAAGGTCCATTCTTAAACACTGCATCCAGTTGGCATTGACGCACAAGCTTCGCAGAAGGAAGCGGCGTTAAGCTGCGTCAAGCCCTTCGCCCTTTGGCGACAATCGCCAATGCGACGCCGCTCAAGATAAGAGCCGATGCCAAGAAGAATTTTACCGTCAATGGCTCGCCAACAAAAATAACACCGGCCAGTGCTGCCAACACGGGAACGGTCAATTGAATGATCGCCCCTTGTGTTGCGCTGATATGCGCCAATACCCGATACCACAGGGCGTAGCCCAAGCCAGAGGTCAGCGCACCTGAGGTAACCGCTAAAGAGACGCCGGTTGCGCTCATCGAAATGGTACTTGCAGCGGTCAACCAAAGAACCAGCGCCACAGGAACGCCAAGCGCAAAGTTACCGGCTGTCGCAGCAAGTGAATCCGTCGATGAGCGTCCTTGGAGTGAGTAAACGCCCCACGCTATGCCAGCTGCTGCCATCAATATGGTGCCGAGCGGGTCGGGGGCTTCGATGCCAGGTGCAACGAGCCAGGAAAAGGCGACAAATGCGATCACCAACCCGGTCCACTCCAAAGCTACCGGTCTATCTCCCTTTGTGATTGCCCATCCAATCATTGTCGCTTGAACCATCGCAAAAAGCACGAGGGCACCCATCCCGGTGTCCAGCGCCAGGTAGGCATAGGAAAAACCCGCGGCATAAACAAAAAGCGCCGCAGCGCTGGTCCAATGGCCCTGCTTCACAATGATCTTCATGCTGGTCTTTCTTGAGGCCGATGCCAACACGATCAATACAACTGCCCCCGATGCCAGACGTAGAAAAGCGTAGCTGCCAGCATCGATGGCGCCGTCAGCCAACGCGAGGCGCGCCAGCAGCGAGTTTGCGGCAAATGCCACCATGGTCAGTGCGATGAACGAAGTCAGGGTAATAGAATGACGGAGCATAGGCGCGCCTAACCTTTGCGTGGAACACATCCCAATGCCGATATCGTGAGCGCACCAAAAATGTTTCGTTTGGAAACCTGGCAAGGATCGGTTAACTTATCTGAGAAGGGACCGAACGAGCGTCAAAGGAGGCTTCCATGCGACGCACTATTGCTTCAGCCATTGTTTCGGCATTGGTTATATTGTTAGGCGCGACCCATATGGCGAACAGCGCGCCAACCAATCCGGGCGTGATCAATCACGACACTCAAATCCAGCCACAATTGGTTCATCATCGACATTATCGTGGCCTCCGCTTTGGCTTAACGCTACGTTCGGGCCATGTCTATTTCCGCGGCTATCGCGGCTACGTGCATCCGCGTAAAGGCTATGTTTTCTATCATGGATACTACTTTCCGCACCATGTTGTGCGCCCAAGGCTGGTTTATCCAAAAGTCATTCATCCGGTGCCCGCTGTGCGGCTCAGCGCTGCGCATGTGCGCTGGTGCTATGCGCGCTATAAAACCTACCGGCACCACGACAACACATATGCCTACAAGGTCGGTAAGCGTACCTATTGCCGTTCGCCCTACAGCTATTAAGCCGTTGTTCCAAGGACGACCGACATAGGCTGCCGCTTGATTTCAAGCGTCAGCCCAAGGGCCATGGTGTGAGCCGGTGTCATCAAGGCGCTCGAAACCGTGGCGGCCAAAAAAGTCGCGCTGACCTTGCAGCATGTTTGCAGTTGAGCGCGCCATGCGCACTTGATCAAACCACGTGGTCGCGGCATTGAGAGCAGGACTCGCGTGACCATTGGTCAGCGAAAGTGCGCAGAACTGGCGAAGCGCGGCGCCATGTTTCAAAAGCAGATCCCCAAAGTAGGCGTCAAAAATCAGATTGCTCACGCGGTTTTCCAGGGCGTTTGCCATGTCATCCAACATGGCCGACCGGATAATACAGCCAGCCCGCCACACGCGGGCGACATCGCCTAATTTGATGTCCCATTCGAATGATTGCGAGGCCGCAGCGAGCATTTCAAAACCTTGCGCGTAGCAGATGATCTTACCGGCAATCATCGCTTGTTCCATCATCGCCGTGTCGGGCTCGCCGTCAAGCGCACTGTGTGGTGCTCCAAATCGTGCTTCACCGGCTACGCGCATATCTATTGCCGCAGACAGGTTTCTTGCCGCGACCGCTGCTTCAATCACCGGTATGGCAACGCCCAGATGTTGCGCTTCAATTGCTGTCCAACGCCCGGTGCCTTTCTGTCCGGCCTTGTCCAAAATGATATCCAGCACCGGTTTGTCGGTTTTGGGGTCGATGCCTGCGGCCACCTCGGCCGAAATTTCAATGAGGTATGACTTCAGCGGGCCTTCGTTCCATTGCGCAAACAAGGCACCAATGCGTGCCGCATCCCAACCATATCCATCACGCAAGATTCCATACATCTCCGCGATCATTTGCATATCGGCATATTCAATTCCGTTATGAACCATTTTGACGAAATGCCCGGCGCCTTCAGGACCAAGCCAAGCGGCACATGGCGTCCCATCGGTATGCTTGGCGGCCATCGCGGTCAGCACTGGCTCCAAAGCCGACCACGCCGACGCGTCGCCCCCGGCCATCAGCGACGGGCCGAACCGCGCCCCTTCTTCACCTCCGGAAACGCCGAGGCCGAAAAACGCATAGGGCTCCATATCTGCCGTTTTTGCGCGTCGGTTGGTGTCGTGGAAGTTGGCGTTTCCGCCATCGACGATAATGTCACCCTCGTCCAGGAAGGGAGCGAGGGCGGCAATCTGATCGTCCACAATCGGACCGGCGGGAACCATCAACATGATCCGCCTCGGCGGCTTGATGGCCGCCACGAAGGCTTCAAGGGTTTGTGTGGGCGTGATGAGGGACGAAAGATCACCCGCTTCAGCCTTGAATTCATGCGTGCGAGCGGTTGTCCGGTTAAAAACCGAGACGGAAAATCCGTTGTCCGCAATGTTGAGCGCGAGCGCTGAACCCATTGTGCCCAATCCGATCAGGCCCATGTCGGCAAGTGCCATCGTCATCTCCCCAATGATGCGTGATTTACGCGCCGCGTAACATGGCGACAGGCGGGCGAAAAGCTATTTCAAGCGCCGACCCGTTCGCCTGAACCTATTGTGAACAGCCCATTCAAGGCGGGCTCACTGGCGTTAGTCCAAATGCCGCGCACAGCAACATGAGCGAGGATGACTATGAAATTTTTTAAAGCAAAAACCATGGCCGCAGCCCTGTGTGCGATCAGCGCGGTAGCCGCACCGTCAACAGCGATGGCCGGAAACTGGGTCGAAAGCGTGAAGGTCGAGCGCGATGGTGTCGACATCGTACCGATTGATGTGCGCGCGAACTTGGGCGGTTACACAAGCGTGAAAACAAGTGCACACCGCTTCGGTTTGCGCCTTTATGCAAAAGCCAAGTCCGGCAAGCGCATTGCAGCGGGCATGGTCGGTTCCGATGCGCCCATTGGGTATTTTGAGTCTGCTGGCAACGCCAAGTGGACGCGCAGACTGTCCCACCGCGATGTTGGCAATGGCACGTTGCGTACGATGGATCGCACGTTCAGCTACAATATACCGGTATCAAAGCTAACCTGGCACGGTCGCGATCCATTGGCCGCCTGTAACCACATGCTAGCGCAAAAGATGGGGCAGGGCATGACCCGCGCGGCGGTGCTGAGCCAACCCCGGATTGTCACAGCGCGCGTCTATTTTGAGTTTGAGGCCGTTGCCGCTAAAAAGAGCAAGGCGACCAAACCGTCCAAGATCAAAATCCAGAACACCTCAAAGAAGAGCGACTCCTACTATTATGATGTGCGGGTGCGCTGCCTTTCCGGCATGAACAAGACCGGCTGAGGCTTGCCCACTTGCGACATCACCAACGCATCGCTAACAGGCGGGGAACAAAAACCGTTTCCCGCCGTTAAGCGATCTGATGTCTGAGAAAAAGAAAAATAAAAAACCGCAAAAACTCAAAGCGCGCCAGCCGCGCGGTTTTGTGGACCGCACCGCTGCCGATATCCGTGCGACCGATAAGATGGTCGCCAAGATCAAGACGGTTTATGAGAAATACGGTTTTGATCCGGTGGAGACACCGATGTTTGAATATACCGATGCGCTCGGCAAGTTTCTGCCCGACACGGATCGCCCGAATGCCGGTGTGTTCTCGGTGCAGGATGATGACGAGCAGTGGATGAGCCTGCGCTATGATCTGACCGCGCCGCTCGCCCGCCATGTTGCGCAAAACATCAACGAGATCGCGCTGCCCTATCGCACCTATCGCAATGGCTGGGTGTTCAGAAACGAAAAGCCCGGCCCGGGCCGCTTCCGCCAATTTATGCAATTCGATGCCGACAGTGTCGGCGCACCCGGCGTCCAGGCAGACGCCGAAATGTGCATGATGATGGCCGACACGATGGAAGCGCTTGGGATTGCACGCGGCGATTATGTGATCCGCGTCAACAACCGCAAGGTGCTCGACGGTGTGATGGAAGCCATCGGCCTCGGTGGTGATGAGAATGCAGAGCGTAGGCTCACAGTGCTGCGTGCCATCGACAAGCTGGACCGGCTGGGCATTGAGGGCGTGCGGCAGCTGTTGGGCGAGGGCCGAAAGGACGAGAGTGGCGATTTTACGCCGGGTTCCGGGTTGGATGGCCGCCAAATCTACGACTTGGAACGTTTTCAAGAGTTTTCAGAACGCCTTGCTCGTTCCTATCTTCCAGAGGCTGCACGTTGGCTGGGGCAGAACGAAGAAAATACCAAGCTGGCATACGGCAATTTGACGGGCGAACGCGGCCTGCAATTCCTCGGCACGAATAAAAAGCTTGAAGAGGGGGTTCGAGAACTTGAGGAACTGCATCGCATATTTGCCGCTTGCGGTTACGTTCAAGTTGCTGAGGGTGGACCTAACAAATCAGTAGGTATGGACAGGATGGCAATTGACATCACAACCTCCGTCGTCCGCGGTCTCGAATATTACACCGGGCCGGTCTACGAAGCTGAGCTTCTCTTCGATGTCACCAACGAAAAAGGCGAAGTCGTGCAATTCGGTTCTGTCGGCGGTGGTGGCCGTTACGACGGTCTGGTCAAACGCTTCACTGGCCAAGATGTGCCCGCGACCGGGTTTTCCATCGGTGTCAGCCGCCTGATGACGGCACTGAAAAACCTCGGCAAGCTCGGGCAGGATGAGGTCAAGGCGCCGGTGCTCGTGACCGTCATGGATGGCGACACGGAAGCGCTCGGCAATTATCAAAGGATGACCCAAATGCTTCGTGATGCGAAGTGTGAGAGATTTCCTGATGGCATTCGCGCTGAAATGTATCAGGGCAATTGGAAGAAATTTCCCAACCAGCTGCGCTATGCCGACCGCCGCGATTGCCCGATTGTGATCATTCAGGGATCAGACGAGCGCGCCAATGGCAAGGTTCAGATCAAGGACATGATAGAAGGCAAACGACAGGCCGCCGCCATTGAAAGCAATGAGGAATACCGCGCCGCCCGTCCCGGCCAGTTTGAAATTGATGCCGACCAGTTGGTGGATTCGGTCAAGAAGCTTCTGGCTGAGCAAGCCTCCTAGGCGCAAATGCGATGACGAACTTCAACACATCATCGGCACGCGCCCGCATTGAAGACCTGCTCGTTGCGCGCAACGCAAAGCTCGCTGCGGTTGACATTCTGCAACCGGCCGAGCCTTTTTTGGATACGGCAGGCGACGAGATGCGGCGTCGTATATTCATGGCGCGCGGGGTCGATGGTCGCAATGTGTGCTTGCGTCCGGAGTTCACAATTCCCGTTTGCCTTGCCCATTTGAAAAATGGGAAGCTGCCCGCCCGCCATGCCTATGTCGGCGAAGTGTTCCGTCAGGGTCGTGCCGAGGGCATGGAGTTTTTGCAGGCTGGCATTGAAGATCTGGGCGATACGGAGCGCACGGTTGCAGACGCGCGCATTATCACCGATGCGCTTGCGCTTCTCGACAGGCTCGATGCGGCGTCACCATTGCAGGTCACTTTGGGAGACCAGTCGGTTTTTGATGCCGTTTTGCGCGCGCTGGAACTACCATCGGGTTGGCGAGTGCGGTTGGCCGATGCGTTTGGCGATGCAGATGCGATGGCGGCCCAACTAAAGGCGTTGTCGACACCAGCAGAAATGCCGACTTTGCCGCCGCAAATCGCTCAGACTTCGCAACTTGATGTGGATGCGATCACAGCGTTGGTGGCCGACGAAATGCAAGCAGCTGGTTTGCCTCAGTCCGGTGGCCGCACAGCCCGTGATATCGCCAAACGGCTTTTGGGTAAGATCGACGCGGCAAATCTTGCGGTCGCGCCCGAGCGTGTCGCGCAATTAGAAGCGTTCCTCTCCGTCGATGTGCCGCTCAGCGAGGCGGTCGCTGCGCTGGATGGTTTTGCTGATGCTGCCGGAATTGATGTGAGCGGCGCAATTGCAGCCTTTGATGCGCGCATTGATGCGCTTCGATCCTTGGGGCTTGGTCTTGACACCGTCAGCTATGCGGCGTCGTTTGGTCGTGCGCTGGATTATTACACCGGACTGGTATTCGAAGTTCGTGATGCAAAGGGTGCGGTCCTCGTCGGCGGTGGGCGTTATGATCGTTTGTTGGAAATGCTGGGCGCGGGCGAACTGGTGCCCGGCGTCGGATTTTCCATCTGGCTGGATCGCATCGGGAGGGGCGCTTCATGACGGTGACAGTGGCACTTCCCTCCAAAGGGCGCTTGCGCGAAAAAGCGATCCAAAAGCTGGTCGACGTCGGCTATGATATCCAGGAACCTGTCGACAAGCGCAGCTATCGCGCGACCGTAAAGGGCGAAAGTGATTTGGAAATCGCATTTCTGTCCGCCTCGGAAATCGCCCGGGAATTGGCGCTTGGCAATGTGGATGCCGGCGTAACCGGAGAAGATCTGGTACGCGAAAATGTGGCTGACAGCGAAGAAAAACTGGATTTGGCGCTCAGGCTCGGATTTGGCGGCGCAGATGTTGTCGTCGCCGTGCCGCAAGCCTGGTATGACGTCTCCACCATGGCCGATCTGGGCGAGGTGGCCGCAAGTTTTCGCGCACGCCATGACCGGCGTTTACGGATCGCAACGAAATATTTTGAATTGACGCAAAAGCACTTTTCGATACGCCACGGTATCCAACTCTACCGGATCATCGAGAGTTTTGGCGCGACTGAAGGTGCGCCGGCGACAGGTCAAGCTGACATCATTGTGGACATTACGTCGACCGGGGAAACGTTGCGCGCCAACCGCCTGAAAATTCTGAAAGACGGCATAATCCTCAAATCGCAAGCGTGCCTTTTTACCAGAAAAGGTGAGCATAGCGGCACCATCTCGCGTTTGGTGTCAGCTCTGAAAAATGGGGTGCTGAAAAATGAGGCTTACGGTAAAGAGCGCAGGGACGGGTGATCGGGAAACCCGTCCCTGCATGCCGGATAGCGGTCGATCGGGGGAACCTGTTCCAGCACTAGAAACTACGTACGGCACCCAAAACGGATCACAAGTCCAGGTCGATTTTTACCAATGCGTGGTACCTGGCGCGCCTTTTATCGGGCCGGTTATCCAGGAATTGACCCATCCACCGTAGAAATTACCCGGTTGCGGGGCGACTTGTTCGCCGTCGACCATGCAATAATCCATGGGTTCGGCATAAACGGATATGTAACCGGCGATCGGCTCAAAACGCTTTGTCGGGGCCTTGTAGCACCAGGCAGCGCGCTCCGCTGCTTTCCCGTTTACCGCCAAATCAAAGTAACTCGCACGCCCTTTCCATTCGCACATGGATGACCCATCGACCGCGACCAAAACGCCGTCCTCAAACGCACCGGGTGGCAGGTAGTAGGTTGGCGGATGGTAGGTTTCCAACACACGCCAGGCTTCCCGGGTTTCGGCGATTGTTTTACCGGCAAACACGATCCTGATCGGCTTGGTAAATGCTTCCAGCTTGGGCGGGCGTGGGTATGTGCCGACATCTTCCATGGGCAGATTCATATCCTTCCTTTGTTTCCTTTCAAGCTCAAGCGCATCTTGCATATCGCTGCCATTCGCATATTTGACGCAGCAACCGCATTCCGGCACCCAAGGATTTTCCAAATGACCAAAAAGACGCTCTCCGATTTTGAGATTTCAAATCATTGGAAGCCAAGCAGTCCCCATATTATTCAGCTTTACTCTTTTCCGACCCCCAACGGTGTGAAGGCCTCGATCGCTTTGGAGGAATTGGGCGTGCCTTACAAACCGCATCTGGTGAAGCTCAACGAAACGACAACGCCGGAGTTCATGTCGCTTAACCCGAACAACAAAATTCCGGCTATCATCGATCCCGACGGCCCCAACGGCGAAGCGTTCGGCCTTTGGGAATCTGGTGCAATCCTCATTTATCTGGCAGAAAAGTACGGTGGACTGATGCCAGCTGATGCGGCCGATAAAGTTGAAACGTTGCAATGGCTGATGTTTCAGATGGGCGGTGTCGGTCCAATGTTTGGCCAATACGGCTTTTTCGCGGTCTTTGGCGGCAAAGACATGGAAGACCCCACCGGCCGCGACCGGTACCGCAATGAAAGCAAACGCTTGCTCGGTGTTCTGGAGCAACGTTTTGCCGACGGACGCCAGTGGATTATGGGCGATGAGTATTCCATCGCAGATATCGCCATCTTCCCTTGGATACGCGGGGCCAAGATGTTCTACAAGGCTGAAGAAGCCTTTGAGATGGCAACGCGGCCCCACACGATGGCTTGGGTGGACCGCTGCATTGAGCGGCCCGCCTCGCAAAAAGGGCTGGTTACGCCCTCACCGGAGTGATCATTCCTCCTTTGTTGTCAGCACGGCGCAATCGGCCAGTTGACACACCTTTGTCGTCACGCTGCCCATCAACAGGCTGGTGAATGATCCAAGGCCGCGGCGACCTAGCACAATCAGGTCGCCGTCGATTGCTTTTGCGTATTTGACGATAGCGCCCGCCGGATCGCCATAGCCAATGTACGTGCCGGCGATTTCGACCGACTCATTCCTGGCGATGGCGGCGGCCTCCGCGAGCGCGTCTTTTCCCGCTTTTTCGATTTCATCTGCCGTTGGTGGGACCGGCACAGCGTTATAGCCCACCACCATTGTATCTCCGATCAGTTGCGGTGTGTGAACCGCATAAAGTTCGCTGGAGAATGCTTTGGCGATGGCGCAAGCGTGCTGCATGGCCTGTTTCGCATTGTCAGACCGGTCGTAGCCAACGATAATTTTTTTGTACATTTTCTGCCTCCCAGTTGATGCATTGTCTGGAAAGCATGCCACGCTTCCTTCTGGCGCACTTTGATCCTAATCAGTGGGATTGACGATTTATGATATGTCGAATTAATTTTTATCAGGTGCGATGGCGTCGCCGCCTGTGGCTTCAGATAATCAGTCCTGTACGCCCGGACGCTTTTTGAGATGAAAAGCGCCTCTCGGGCGCATTTGGAGTGATGATGAACGATCAATACACAGGTGAACGCCCCGCCTTCTTCTCGCGTCAAGATGGTGGCAAGGCGAAACTACCCTTTTCACATGGCGAATATAAACGCCGCCTGAAAGACCTTCGCGCCATGATGGATGAACGGGACCTGGAGGTCGTATTGCTGACATCCATGCATAACATCGCCTATTATTCGGGCTTTTTGTATTGCGCTTTTGGCCGTCCCTATGGATGTGTCGTGACCCGAGACAATTGCACAACCGTTTCCGCCAATATTGATGCAAGCCAACCTTGGCGCCGATCGGTCGACGAAAACGTTATCTACACCGATTGGCAGCGCGACAATTACTGGCGTGCGGTCAAAGATCTGGTCGGAGAGGCCAAATCAATCGGTGTTGAGGGCGACCATCTCACTTTACAGCAAAGAGACAAGTTGATCGCGTTTTTGGATATCACCCAGGTGGTCGATGTCGCGCCCGACACGATGAAACAACGCATGATCAAGTCGACAGAAGAAATTGCCCTCATCACACATGGCGCACAAATTGCTGATATTGGCGGGATGGCTATTCGTGATGCCATCAAACCGGGTGCAAGAGAAATCGACGTGGCAATGGCCGGGCGCAATGCCATGGAATGGGAGATCGCTCGACGGTTCCCGCTCGTTGAATACCGCGACACCTGGGTCTGGTTCCAGTCTGGCATTAATACCGATGGCGCACACAACCCGGTCACCGCGCGCCAGTTGGAAATCGGCGATATTTTGAGCCTCAACACCTTCCCCATGATCTCCGGTTACTACACCGCATTGGAGCGCACTCTTTTCTTGGGCGAGCCGGACAAGGCATCCATGCGCATGTGGGATGCCAATATCGGGGCTCATGAGCTTGGCATTTCGCTCATAAAAGGAGGTGCAACCTGTTCGGGTATTTGCGCTGAGATCAACAAGTTCTTTCAGGAGGAAAACCTCCTTCAGTATCGTTCTTTTGGGTACGGGCACTCGTTCGGAATTCTGTCACACTATTATGGACGCGAAGCGGGCCTGGAATTGCGCGAGGACATTGATACCGTTTTGGTGCCGGGCATGGTGGTGTCGATGGAACCCATGATATGGATACCCGAGGGTGAGCCAGGCGCTGGTGGCTACCGCGAGCACGATATCCTTGTCATCGAAGAAGATGGGTCCGCGCGCAACATCACAGGTTTCCCCTATGGCTCACGCCACAATATAGTTGCGGTGTAATTCCAGGAACTGAGCAGCAATTTCCGCCCTTGTTCCCACAGTCGATGAGTGTGCTTCGGCACTATCTACCGGCCTACGGGGAAAAAATTCCAAGAACCTGCAAAACTAAGACGATATTTAGAATTTTGGTGCATCTTTGAGCAAAATTAAAGGGTTTTGCTCATGGTTGGTAAAATGGCCGCCGGCCTTTCGGTCTATCTGGAAGAGGTGATCAACTGGATTATTCCGGACTCATTGCGCGAAGATATTGGCGTCTACAAACGGGTGCGGATGTTCGTGATATCCCACTTGTTTGGACCTTTTCTCGGTCATCCAATTACGATCTACCTGTTCTTGAATGATCCCAACCCGTTCCCGCATGTGCACTTGCTGGGTTTGTCGGTCACCATGTTCTGGTTGTTCCCGATAGCCTTGCGTGCCTGGCCGAAGTTTTACCAGACGCTGGCTTTGCTATCGGTAATGAACCTGAACTTTGCAATTTTGATTACGGCGTATCATTTCGGGGGCGCCAACTCACCATTCCTGATGTGGTTCCTTGTCGTGCCGCTCCTCGCCTTCTTTTATCTCGGTTCGGGGATCCGCACTGGCGCGGCAATTTTCTCGCAGATCATTATTGGCTTGGCAGGCTTTTATCTTGTTTTCAAATTGGATGGTTCCTTCCCGCAACACATACCGATGTCTGAATTGGTTGAGATCACCATGATCTCTGCGTTTTGTGCCAGCACCTATATCTTTCTGATGTCCGCCTATTACGCGTCGGTTGTCGACTCGCAGTCCGAATTGATCAAGGAAGTGCAGCGACACGAAGCAACTACCGCCGATCTAAAGGCAGCAAAAGATGAGGCAGAACGCGCCAACGGGGCAAAATCAGAATTTTTGGCCAAGATGAGCCATGAGTTGCGAACACCGCTCAACGCGGTTCTCGGCTACAGCGAAATTCTGTTGGAAGACGCCGAACTGGATGGCAATGGGGAACAAATTGCCGATCTGCAAAAAATCAGCGCCGCCGGCAAGCACTTGCTCTCTATGGTCAACGATATCCTGGACATTTCCAAGATTGAGGCAGGCAAAGCAGATCTTTATATTGAGACAGTCGAGGTTGAGGCGCTTTTGAGTGAAGTCGAGGTGACCGCCCGGCCGCTGGCCGCCAAAAACACCAATACATTCGAGATCGAAAAAGAGGGGAACCTTGGGCACATTGATGTGGATCTGACCAAGTTGCGTCAGGCCATCTTCAACCTTCTAAGCAATGCCGCCAAATTCTGTCAGAACGGGAGCATCAAGCTGATCGTCAAGCGTGACGAAGCGGACGACAGAATAGTTTTCGCCGTCCAGGACACCGGGATTGGTATTGGGGTCGAAGCGTTGAACTCGCTGTTTGAGAATTTCTCACAAGCAAACGCCGGTGTTGCAGCCAAGTTTGGCGGCACAGGGTTGGGTTTGTCGCTCAGCCGCAACCTTTGCCGCTTGATGGGTGGTGACTTGATTGCTGAAAGCGTATCCGGCCAGGGATCAACATTCAGCATCATTTTGCCCACCCGAGTCGAAGCCGGTTCCGGTGCAGCAATGGATGATGCGTTGACCCCGACTGATGTCGACAATGTACTGACAAGTGCCGCCGCCGATTTGCGGGCGATCGTTGATGCAGATCAGGAAAAGCGTTCGACCATTGCAACGGATGGCGATTTGCTGACAGTTTTGATGATCGACGACGACGAGTCCTATTTGGAGCTCATGGAGCGTACGTTGCGCAAGGACGGCTTCGACCCGATCAAGTGTAGCGAACCTCACAAGGCTCTGGATCTGGTTAGCGAAACACAGCCGGATGTTATCCTGCTCGATGTTGTCATGCCCGGCATGGATGGCTGGTCTGTTGTCAGTGAGTTGAAGGCCTCTCCTCATACACAAAACATTCCCGTCGTGGTCGTGTCGATTATGGATTCTGAAAACACTGATCTGACAAATATGGTCGATGCCTATGTCACCAAGCCGGTCGACACTGGCCAGCTCAAATTGAAGCTCAGTGCGCTCCTGGCAACCAGGAACGCAGCATAGGGTAAAAAAGGGTAAGGGCGGAAAGATGGACAACAAGACAGTTCTCATCGTCGAGGATCATCCTGTGAACCGGGACATCATCGGCCGGCGCCTTGCCAAGCGGGGTTATACCATCCGCTACGCGGTTGATGGACCTGCAGCCATCGAAGGTGCTGTGGAGCACAATCCAGACTTGATCTTGATGGACATTGGCTTGGGAGAAATGGATGGTTGTGAAGCGACGCGAAGAATTCGCCAGAACGACATGACCAAGGATATACCGATCATTGCGCTGACCGCCAGCGCATTTGAAACCGACCGCAAACGCGCCTTGGAAGCCGGGTGCATAGACTTTGATACCAAGCCTGTGGATCTGCCGCGTTTGTTGGAAAAGATGAACAACGCCCTGCTCATGGCGATGTGAAGACAGCCGCAGTTTCAATTCATTGGCGGGGCTTCAGGCGGCCCGTCGTTCACGGGTTGCGTATTCGATAAGAATTTCACGCAATGCCCGGGTTTCAATAGGTTTGCGCATGATGTGCGGTTCATTCAGGCCCAGCTTTTGGCCATGCGCACGCACGCTCTCCAGCACCGGAACGTCCTGTCCGGAAATGACCACAATACCGCCCTTGAATTCGGCAGACGCGAGAAGTGTCATCAGATCGTAAGCGTTGATGTTGGGCATTTCCACGTCAATGGCCAGGACTTCCGGATTGAGTGCGGAAACAAGGTTCATTACACCTCGGCTATCTGATGTGGCAAAGGCCTCATAGCGACAGCGTTCGGCAAGGCGCACGACGAGCTCTGCGGATGAGACATCATCATCGACCGCCAGCAGTCGTGAATGAGGAACGGGCGCGCTCATGCCGCATCTCGCGCCAATTCGTCAGCGTTTGGTGCCGTTGAGGTTACTCCGATCAACTGCCGGTTTGTATCACTTAGGGCCAGATACTCCCGTTCGGCGCTGCGCATTGAGTCCAGCATGAGTTTCACCATCAGGCTAACATCTTCATGCGTGTGGTCGCTCATGACCTGAACACGGAACCTTGCGCCGCCTTGTGGCACCGCTGGATACTCTACCAAATTGGCGATTGCGCCCAGATCGCTCAAGTCACGTGAGGCAAGCCGGGCGAGACCCTCGGCGCCGACACGGACGGGAACGATAGGGGATGGATCCCCCAATGCCTCCAGGCCAGCCTGTGTCATCTGCTCGCGCATGAACAGGATATTGCCCATCAGGCGGCGGCGGCGTTCCCTGCCTTCGTCGGAATCGACGATTTCAAAGGCCGCCAGTACCGCAGCCGCTTGGACGGGCGACAAGGCGTTGGAGAATGTTTGGGTTGCCGAGTAATACTTCAAGTACTCGGCAAGGGAACGGGATTTGACTGAGATAAAGCCGCCATTGGAAGCGAAAGTCTTTGAGAAGCTTCCGATCATAATGTCGACGTCATCCAAAACGTTTTGCAAGCTAATGTGACCGCGACCATCCTCGCCGATGCAGCCAAAGTCATGGGCACAGTCTACCAGCAATGTTGCGTCATAATTGTCGCAAAGGGCGCGCATCGCTGCGATGTCGGGTGTGTCCGAATGCATCGAAAAAAGGCTCTCGGTGACAACCAAAATCCCGTTGACGGTGTCATTTGCACGGATGCGCTGTAGCCGTCTTTCAAGCGCGCGCAGGTTCAAGTGACCATGAAGGTAAATATTGCGGGTGGACGCCCGCGCGCCTTCCTGCAAACAAGAGTGCGCCAGAACATCGAGGATGACATGATCGTCCGGACGGACGACCCCTTGGATCGCAGCAAAACCGGCCGACCATCCTGTTGGATAAAGCACCGTTTCGCGCCCATCTAGAAAAGCACTGATCCGCCGCTCAAGCTTCAAGGATTGCCGTGTGTTGCCCAGGAGAGCCGCTGACCCCGCCGAGTGAACGCCATACTCATCAATGGCTTCGCGGGCCGCTTCCTTTACCTTTGGGTGTGAGGAAAGGCTCAAATAGTCTTGCGATGCGAAATTGACGCCTTTGACCGGTGTGCCGTCATCATTGCGGGCCGCGCAATGCGTTTTCGGCGCCGTGGTTGTTGATTTGGCGTAAGGCCACAAATTGACCTTGCGACGTGCATCTTGCCACTGGAAAAAACCATCGGTGCGATCGAGCATGTTCGCGCCGGTAATGGCACGGAAATCTCGCAAACTCCCCGATAATGTCTCGACTGGAAATCTCTTCTTGTTGACCATTTCGTTCCCCCGCAGTTTTTGCAAGCGTATGCGAAAGAGGTGAATTCAACGCTAAACGTCAGGGTTGATAAGTCCGCTACCAATTACAACCAAAGCGATATGTTCCTCTTAAGATGAAATTTACTATCGCCACTTTTTTAACGCGTAACAGGTTGCATCGACCACCTTACGTTTACTCTCGCGGGTGCATTGTCTCTCAAAGTGGGGAAGTGGAAATTGATGCTTTCGTGGCTTGAGCAAATTAATCGCTGGGTCGACAAGAAGACTGGACTGGCCAACCTATCGTCTGCACATCGCAAGATGGTCAGGGGAGCGCAGATCCAGTCAATTGCCGACATGTTGCCATTGTCGCTGGCGGGTTCGGTCGCCGTCGGTGTGTTGCTGCTCGTCGTTTCATTTGAAGCACAAGTCTTTGCCGCAATGTCGGTTGTTGCGGCGGTAGCAATCTTTGTACAATGCTTGTTTTGTGGCATCGGCGGCTCCGACGTTGTCGTTCGGCCTAATTGCGATCCACGTCCTGTGGGCGCACGGCAGGCGCGCATCTATCTCTTGATGACAGCCGTTGCCGCGTGTGTCTGGGGCACGACGTTCATAACGATCACGGGAACCGAGGCCGCATCGGACTATGCGTTTACATTGGGTATTATCGTTTGTGCGAGCTTGCTGATTTCAGTCTACATCTTCGCGCAATTTGTTCAGGCCGTGATCATCTTCTGCTTGATCACGGCGATCGCGATCGGGGTAAAACTGGTCCCCAGTCTACCAACTTCGGAGGCCATTGGTCTCATTGTATTGCTCACCGGCTACACGATGGTCGTACCCGGCATGACTTTGGTGAACGCCCGTAATTTTGTGAAAACCACTGCCGGCGAGATCGAACAAAGAGAATCGTCCGAACAGCTTGGTCAGAAATTGTCGGATTATGAAGAATCGGCGCATGAATGGTTCTGGGAGACCGACAAGGACGGCCACATTGTCAAAGCTTCCGATGATTTGCTTGCGGCCTTGCGCATCGATGACAAAAGCGAGATTGGTTCTCTCAAAGCGCTCCAGCACATCTCCAATGTCGTTGAACGCGGCGCCAGTGACATGGACAGTTTCCGCCAAGCGGTCAGCCGTCAAAAACCATTTCGCCAGCTCAATTTGTGCATCAACCAGGCGGGTGGTCCGCTTTGGATTCAAGTGAGCGGGAAACCTGTATTTTCAAAGGCCGGAAGGTTCTGCGGCTATGTCGGTGTCGGTGCCGACGTGACCAAGGCAAAGGTTGCTGAAAGCCGCATCTTGGAAATGGCGCATTATGACAGTCTGACAGGATTGCTAAACCGCCCGAGCTTTTCTTCACGTTTGGATTCTGCAGTAAGAGACCTGGAGCGTCATGGCACGCCTTTTATGCTCATGTTTCTCGATCTCGACAAGTTTAAGCTCGTCAACGACACTTATGGGCACCACACGGGCGATGAGCTGTTAACGTTGGTCGCCAAACGCCTTTTGCAGTTTGTGCGGCAGGGCGATGATGTTGCGCGTCTGGGCGGTGATGAGTTTGCGATTTTGTTTCATCAAACAAGTGATCCTCTTGACGCGGCGCGGTTTGCCTCCCGGATCGTTGAAGCCATTTCGAGACCATATGACTTCGGCACGCACTTTGCGGTGGTCGGTGCCAGCATCGGTGTTGCCTTGGCACCGCAGCACGGTATCCGCCCTGAACAACTGCTCAGAAATGCAGACTTGGCGCTTTACCGCGCCAAGGAAGATGGCCGCGGCCTCTTCCGCTTCTTTGAAAGCCGTATGGATTCTGAAGAACGCGAAAAGCGTCTGTTGGAACTGGAAATGCGAACAGCGCTGGAAGAAGACAATTTCAGCATGTATTTCCAACCAAAGATCTGCACCGAGACCGGTCGCATTGTCTGTTTTGAAGCTCTTATGCGCTGGGATCACGACCTGCGCGGCCATGTTTCGCCCGACGAGTTTATTCCATTGGCCGAGCAGTCCAATTTGATCGTCGACATCGGGCGCTGGACGCTCAAAAAAGCATGCGAGATCGCACAGAACTGGCCGGAGGATGTTTCAGTAGCGGTCAACATTTCAGCAACGCACTTTATGCGTTCAGATATTGTCGATGACGTCAAAGCCGCGCTGAACGAATATGGGTTTGACCCGAAACGTTTGGAGGTCGAAATCACTGAGTCACTAATGGTAGCCGACACGGCCGACGTGGCCGCACGGCTGCAGAGCCTGAAAGAGCTCGGCGTATCCATCGCCCTCGACGATTTCGGAACCGGTTATTCAAGTCTGTCCTATCTGACGAAGTTTCCGTTCGACCGCCTGAAGATCGACAAGTCCTTTATCCAGGACATCGAGACTGATCGCAAATCGACGGCGATCATGCGCGCAATTTCAACCTTGAGCGAAGACCTCGATATCGCGATCACGGTTGAGGGGGTTGAAACCAAAGCGCAGGTGGACTTCCTGCGAACGATCCATTGCGACCAGTTTCAAGGTTACTACTTCTCGTCGGCAATTCCTCAGGAAGAGGTCGGTGCACTCCTGCTCAAGAACCTGGTCGATAATGGTTTGGATGCGCTCCATACGGTTGCCGACACACGTTTGACCGGTTAACCATTCTTATTTCCCCCGCGTTAACCATATTGCAACTTTGTCTCTGCAAGTTCTGCTTGAGCAAAGTGGGGATAGCTATGCGTTTTTTATACACGGCAGCGGCATGCATATTCTTAACCATGACAACCGCCGAAGCGGCGGATCAGGCCTACGTCAGCGAAACTTTTGACAAAAGATGGGACTGGTCGGGGGTACAACTCGGTGTCCAGGCCGGTTATGGTATTACTCACGATCGGATTACGGTCGGGCCGTGCGCCTTCGGCCCCGACTTTGATTGCCGCGCCGGTGGTGATGACGACGTCTACGGTGCCTTCATCAACATCAATCGACATTATGGACCGCTGGTTGTCGGGGCAGAGATCAGCTACGCGCACCATGATAGCGAGTTTGATGACACATCCACGGTCGCGATCAAGGACACGACGACCTTTTCGCTGCGGGCAGGTTACGCGATTGATCGCGTATTGCCCTATGCGTTTGTTGGTACTGTCTATGGTCGCACATCGTCAGATGCGCTGCCAGCACCGTTTAATCTTCCGGCCGGTTGGGCAGGAGAAGATTTTGGCTTTGCTTTCGGCGCGGGTCTGGACATAGGTGTGACGGACAAGATCTTTGTCGGCTTGCGCTATGAACGCGACTTTTTCAGCAATTTCAACAATCTGGGCATTGATGCTACGATTGACTCTGCCGTGGCCCGCCTCGGTTATAAATACTGATCAATACCGTTGGCTGAATTAAAGCCTTTTGCCGTCTTTGTTGTCGAAGATGTGCAACGCTTTCTTGGGAAGGTGTACGCTAACGGTCTCGGCAACTTCATAACCAGCAGGCACGACAAGCGTACATTTTTCGCCGGCAACAGTGCCGTGGACTAATCGTTCAACTCCAAGTTCCTCAACATGGGTCACGACAAGTTCGCCATGTGATGGCGTGGTTTTGCCTTTGGCGGGGACGAGATCATGGGGGCGCACACCGAGCTTGACGGCACCATCAAGTGGCATTTTCAAGTCGTGCTTGATGTCAGCGTCTCCCCATCGAACTGCACCATTGCCGGTGCCCTTTGCATCAAAGAGGTTCATTTCCGGCGAGCCAATGAAACTGGCCACAAAGAGCGATGCTGGCTTGTTGAACAACTCTAGCGGTGAGCCGACTTGCTCTATCCGGCCTTCATTGAGAACTACAAGACGGTCGGCCAGGGTCATTGCTTCCATTTGATCGTGCGTAACATAAATCGAAGTCGTGCCGAGGCGTCGTTGCAGCTGCTTGATTTCGCCGCGCATGTCCACCCGCAATTTGGCGTCCAGGTTGGAAAGCGGTTCATCGAACAGGAACGCGGCGGGATCGCGGACGATCGCGCGGCCCATTGCAACACGTTGGCGCTGGCCGCCAGATAATTGGCGTGGTTTTCGCTCAAGATAGTCAGACAGGCGCAAAATGCTGGCCGCTTCGCTGACACGACGCTCGATCTCTGCTTTGTCCATTTTGCGGTTGGTCAGGCCATACGCCATATTCCGGCGCACGGTCATGTGCGGGTACAGAGCATAATTCTGAAAGACCATGGCGATATCGCGTTTTGCAGGATCGACATTGTTGACCACCCGGTCGCCAATGGAGATTTCGCCGTCGGTGATTGTCTCCAAGCCAGCAACCATGCGCAGAAGGGTCGACTTGCCACAGCCCGATGGACCGACAAGGACAATGAACTGGCCGTCTTCAATGTCCAGTGACACATCATTCACCGCACGGACATTGTTGCCATAGTCCTTGGAAACATTTTCAATGGACACAGTTGCCATGATGTTAGCCTTTACTTGTCGCTTTCGGTGAGGCCCTTAACGAACCACCGCTGGAAGAAAACCACCACGAGGACGGGCGGCAGCATGGCCAAGATGGCGAGCGCCATGGCTTGCCCATATTCGGGAATGTTTGAGCCGAGCCAGACTTGCAGGATCTGTTTGATACCACGCACGAGTGTGAAATAGCCCTCATCAGTGGTGATCAGGGTCGGCCACAAATACTGGTTCCAGCCGAACACAAACATGATGATAAAGATCGCCGCCATCATGGTGCGCGACAATGGGATCAAGATGTCGATGAAGAATTTGAACGGTCCGGCGCCATCAATGCGCGCTGCTTCCAACATTTCATCGGGGATCGACTTATAAAACTGTCGGAAGAAAAAAGTGCCGGTCGCCGACGCAATCAAAGGTATGATCAGGCCGCTGTATGAGTTTGTCATGCCCATGGCGTGGACAATCTCATAGGATGGCAGGATGCGAACCTCAAGCGGCAACAGGAGGGTCGTAAAAATCATCCAAAACGCCAGCGTGGCAAACGGAAAGCGGAAATAGACGATCGCGTATGCGGCGAGCATTGAGATCGCAATCTTGCCGACAGCAAAGCCGATCCCCAGAATAAACGAGTTCGTCATCATGGTGACGCCGTTCACTTCACCTGTAAAGCCAGTACCCTGGAACATCACGATGCCATAGGTGTTTGACAATTGGTCCCCCGGCAAAAGCTGAAGGCCTTCGCGGTGAATGGTGATCGCCTCATGGGTCGACGTGACGAAGGCGAAAAGGACCGGTAGAAGCATAAGCAGCGATCCCGCAATCAGGATTGCATGATCGCCCACTTGCGACCAACTGATGCGCGGTGGCTGAACTCTTGTTTTCGTCTTGACGCCTTGTCGGACTATTGGGGGCGATGCGTCAACGACAGCCATGGCAATGCCTCATGTGTAATGTACTTTCCGTTCAATCATGCGGAACTGAAAAATTGTCAGCGCCAGGACAAGCACCATCAAAATGACAGACTGGGCGGAGGATCCGCCAAGATCGTTGCCACGGAAGCCGTCGAGAAATACCTTGTAAACAAGGGTCACCGGATTGTTGGCCGGTTCGTTCTTGGTCATCAGATCAACAACACCGAACGTGTCGAACAGTGCATAGGTGATGTTGATGATCAAAAGAAAGAAGCCGGTTGGCGCGAGAAGCGGAAAGGTAACCGTGAAGAAGCGACGCAGCCCGTTTTCGCAGTCAATCAGCGCCGCCTCGCGCACCGAGCGGGGGATGGACTGCAAACCAGACAGAAAGAAAATGAAGTTGACCGGGACCTGTTTCCAGACAGACACGATAGTCATCGCAGCGGCCGTGTCCCAGTAATTGACACCGACGCGCATATCCCATCCAAAGAAGTTGGCCAGATCAACCAGCGGGCCCACATGCTGGTCAAAAAAGAAGATGCCCAGCAGGCCAGCAACCGGTGGTGCGATCGCGTAAACCCACATCAACAGTGACTTGTATGTGGCTGCACCGCGCAGAACCGCATCCGCCTTCACCGCGAGCAAAAGCGCGATGGCAAGCGAGAAGAACGAAACGGCAATGGTAAACCAGACGGTGAAATAGGCGACGCGTTGGTATTCGCTGTTGGTGAGGGCATCGACATAATTGTCTGTCCCGACCCAGGTCGATCCAAACCCGAACGGGTCTTCCAGGTAAAATGACGAGCGAACGGCCTCGGCGGCAGGCCAATAGAAAAAAACAATAACAATGATGAGCTGCGGTGCGAGCAGCAAGTAAGGGTAAAATGAATGGCCGAAAGATACGCGTTTCATCAAAAGGTCTTTGCGTTTGAAATGGGCAATGCCCGGTCAGAGACCGGGCATTGCAACTTTGTCTGCAAAATCGATTAGGACGCGGTTTTCGCGAAACGCTCCAGCAGATCGTTGCCTTCGTTTTCGATGGTTTCAAATGCTTCGTCGACTGTTGCTTCGCCAGAGAAGATCTTGCCGTATTCACGGTTCATGACGTCACGGATCTGAACGTAGAAGCCCATGCGGTAACCTTTTGTCCAGTCGCCAGCGCGCAAGTTCAGCTGTGTAATGCCTGTTTCGGCAGCTGGTGTACGCTCATAGTGACCGTCTTCTTTGGCCAGGTCGTAAGCAGCGTTTGTGATCGGCACATAGCCTGTCTCACGGTGCCACAGATACTGAACGTCGGCTGAAGCAAGGTACTCAAAGAACTTGGCGATCGCGCCGTTCTCTTCGTCAGACTGGCCTGACATTGCAAACAGCGCAGCGCCACCGATGAAAGACTGGTAGCCGCCTGGTGCGTCGTCGCCGACGACTGAAGCGTAGTAAGGAAGCGGTACAGAAGAGAAGTCGAAGTCTACTGTTTGTGACAGACCGCCAAAGGAAGCGGAAGAACCGAGCCACATGGCAACTTCGCCCTGCTCAAATGGACGCTGATTGTCGCCCCATGCAGCGCCGTACCACTCAAACAGGCCAGCTTCACGCCACTCGACAAGGTTGGAGAAGTGCATTTTCAGCGCGTCATTGTTGACGAGCAGTTCTGTACCCTCAACACCTTCATAGCCGTTTGCATTGGTCGCGAACTGCAGGTTGTGGCGAGACATGAAGTTCTCTGTGAAGATCCATGGCAGGTGAGACTGAGCCATCGGAATGAAGCCGGCTTCTTTCAACTTAGGCGCGATCTCAGCGAACTCTTCCCAAGTTGCAGGTGGCTGAACGCCAGCTTCTTCAAGCGCTGCAACGTTGTAGTAAAGGATAGGCGCTGAAGAGTTGAAAGGCATGCCGACCATCTTGTCTGATGGGTCAGCGTAGAAGTAGCGCACACCAGAGATGTAGTCCTCGATGTTAAAGCCGGTGCCGAAGTTGGACATCAGGTCTTCAACAGCCACAACCGCGCCAGGCGCGTTGATGATTGTAGCGGCACCAGCGTCAAACACCTGGATGATGTCGGGTTGGTCGCCAGCACGGAAAGCGGCGATGCCAGCAGTCAGTGTTTCTTCGTAAGTGCCTTTGAAAACAGGTGTCAACTTCACTTCGTCTTGTGACGCGTTGAAGTTGGTAGCAATTTCATTGACGACTTCGCCAAGGCGGCCGCCCATGGCATGCCAGAATTCGATTTCAGTTTCTGCATATGAAAGTGCAGTTGAAGACAGCAGAACAGCTGCTGCGGCAAGGCTGCGGATCATCTCTAACTCCCTCGAGATTTTTTTCGCGGGCGCAAAAAGCGCCCTCACGAGCCGTTAGAGCGAGTTATTAACACTTTCGTATCAGTTTCATTGCGGTTTTGTGACTGTGGATAACGTCGGGTGAGGTCAATGACCGGCACTAAAGCTGCCAGTTCGGATGCCATAGTGGACCGCAACGCCGTAATCCGGGTCATCATCACTGTCGACAATCAGCTGCCCGGCGCGGTTCAGAAGATAGTGGCAATCGCGGGACAAGTGCTTCAATTGCAGCGATTTGCCCTCAGCTTCATATTTCATCGCGATGGACTCAATGGCCTGAAGCGCCGATTGGTCTGCCACGCGGGAATTCAGGAAATCGATCGTGACCACGGAAGGGTCATTGGCAGGATCAAACAGTTCGGTGAAGCCGTCGGCGGATCCGAAGAAAAGCGGACCTTGTACAGCGTAGACCTTCGCGCCTTCCGGCGTAACATGGGTATTGGCAGAGATGCGCGTGGCGTTCTGCCAGGCATAGGCGAGGGCGGAAACGATGACGCCGACAACCACAGCCATCGCCAAGTCGGTCATCACGGTAACCACCGTCACGAGAATGATCACGAAGGCATCAACGCGCGGTATTTTCCGCATGATAGTCAGTGAGTTCCAGGCAAACGTGCCGATCACAACCATGAACATGACACCCACAAGCGCGGCCAAGGGAATTTGTTCGATCAACGGCGAGGCGAACATGATAAAGACCAACAGGAAAAGCGCCGCTGAAATGCCGGAGAGACGCGTGCGGCCGCCGGATTTCACATTGATCATGGATTGGCCGATCATCGCGCAACCACCCATGCCGCCGAAAAAGCCGGTGACGCCATTGGCGATGCCTTGCGCCCAGCACTCGCGGGATGCACCGCCACGTTGCCCGGTGATGTCGCCGACGAGATTGAGGGTCAATAGGCTTTCGATCAGGCCGATGGCCGCGAGGATCACCGCATAGGGTAAAATGATCTGTAGCGTTTCAAGGTTCAGTGGGACCGCCGGAATATGGAACATCGGAAGGCCGCCTTCGATCGACGCCATGTCCCCCACGCGCGGCACATCCAACCCAAAGACAATGACGATGGCAGCGACGATACCAATGCCCAGCAACGGTGCCGGAACGGCGTTAGTGACCTTTGGCGCAGCCCAAATGATCGCCATGGTCAACCCGACAAGCGCAAGCATCACGATGAGCGCAATACCGGAGAGCCACTCACCATTGGCCATGCCGTGGCCAGCGCTTTCCGCCGTGCCAGGCACCTGGAATTGGGAAAGCTGGGCTAAAAAGATCACAATCGCCAAGCCGTTGACGAACCCGAGCATCACAGGGTGCGGCACAAGCCGTATAAAGCGGCCCAGATGGAAGATGCCCGCCAACATTTGCAGGATGCCCATCAGGACGACCGTTGCGAAAAGATACTCGACGCCATGCTGGGCGACCAGCGCCACCATCACGACAGCCAGCGCACCGGTTGCGCCAGAGATCATG
Source organism: Pseudomonadota bacterium (assembly GCA_039822005.1). Taxonomy (GTDB): domain Bacteria; phylum Pseudomonadota; class Alphaproteobacteria; order Rhizobiales; family Rhizobiaceae; genus JBCBDX01. Next base: position 673,006 of record JBCBMZ010000001.1, read on the forward strand.
CCGGGACGGCCACCGAAGACCGCGGTGATCAGCCCCACCAGAAACGCCGCATATAGCCCGACCAGCGGGTGCACACCGGCGACAAACGCGAACGCCACCGCTTCGGGCACCAGCGCCAAGGCCACGGTCAAACCGGCCAGCAATTCGGTTTTAAGGACTTCCGGCGTGAATTGCGCGATGGGCGAGCGTTGGTTGTCGGCAGACAGATTGTCTGCAAAGGCCGTAAGGGCGGAGCGGATCATGTGGGATCTTTCGCGATTGGGAGGTACTGCGCACACATAGAGGGATTTGTGCGCATTGCAACGAGGGGCCGCGATCGAAATTATGATCGCCCTTTAATCACTGTTTCGCAGTGCGCCACAAAGCGCATGGCAAGGCCGTTTTTGGGCACGTTCGGAGGCCAAACCGCGTACATGCCGACAGCGGAAACTTGCCACTCGGGCAAAAGCTCCACAACGCGGCCTGCCTTCAAATCATCGCCTGCAATGAAGTGTCCGGTTACAGTTGCTCCGGCTCCAAGCAAAGCTAAACGATAAACACCAATCGCGCTGGAGGCGGTGATCCGGTGGTTTTCGAATATTTCGATCGGTTCGAAACCGTCACGATGCAGCTTCATGATATTTCGGTGCTGACCAAACCGCACAAATGGCCAGTCTCGAAGATCGTCAGGTGAGCGCGGAAGGCCCAGTTTTTCGACGAGTCCTGCACTCGCAAGCAAGATCCGAGGGAAATCTGCAATCTTCTTGGCCATGAGCGAGCTGTCCGCCAGCCAACCGACCCGAATGGCAAGGTCAAAACCTTCGCGGACCAAATCCAAACGCTCATCGGTGAAGGAGACGTCAAACTTCACCTTGGGATAGGTGTGCGAAAATGAAGCAATGGCCTCTGCCAAGGGGCTCAGCACCATCGCTTCAGGGGCTGCCAATTTGAGCGTGCCGATCGGCTCAGGGGCCTTGTTAGACAGTTGAGCCAACCCGTTTTCCGCTTCTGACACGATTGTTTGCGCCGATTTCAAAAGAGCTTCGCCATCTGGCGTAAGCGAAAGGGTCCGGGTGGAGCGATAAACCAGCGCTACACCGAGCCGCTCTTCAAGTGCGCTTAGTTGCTGGCTCACGACGGAGGGAGAAAGACCCAGCGACCGGGCAGCGGCACGAAAGGAGCGCCCTTCAGCGATTTTGGCAAATATGGCCAAGGCTCGAACTTCATGGATCATTGTTTGGATTTCCGAACAGTGTCATTGTATAATTGCTATTTTCGACCGAATTGACAAGGCGTATTGAGGCGACGTTCCCGCAAACCTCCTTGGAGATATCCAATGACCTTCGAAATCTCGCGTCGAAATATACTCAAAGGTGCTGTGCTGACCGCCGCTTCCGCAGCGCTCATCAAAGGCGAGCCATTTGCGCCTCAAGCCAAAGCGCAAGGCGCTCTGCCTGCCGGTACCGTGCACAGTTTCGCCACCGGTGGCGTGAAGTTCCACACCTATGTTTCACCGGCGCAAGCCGTCAACGTAACGTCGCACATTGTGGAATTCGACGATCAGTTGCTGCTCGTGGACGCAACATTCCTGCCGCCGACCGCAGCGGAAGTGTCAGGGCTAATTGCGTCAACCGGTAAGCCGGTTGGCATGGCCGTTTTGAGCCATGAGCACCCGGACCATTGGAGCGGCGCGGATGCCTTCGACGGCGTCAAATTCGCCACGCTGCCAGCGATCCGCGAAGCCGTCGCGAAAGAAGCCGCTGGCGGGGACGGCAATGGCCCGACCAATGTGCTGGAAGGCCCTGACCTTGATATTGGCACCATGGATATGTCCGGAGTGCCGGTTGAGTTTCGTCACTACGAGAACACTGAAGCCTCGCATATCGTGGTCGCCGTTCTGCCCGAGCAGAAAGTCGCGATTGTCCAGGATCTCGTCTACAATGGCGTCTTCTTTGCGCCAGGCGTCGATCGCAGCAACTGGATCGCGACGCTTGAGGGCCTGCGCGATGATCCTGCATTTGACACGCTGTTGGTTGGTCACGGCCTGCCGACAACCCGTGGCGAATTGGACAATGCTATCGCCTACATCAAATTTATGGATCAGGTGATGGCCACCGCTGAAGGTCCGGACGCTGCCGCCGAGATGATCAAGGATAACTATCCCGGCTATGGCGGTGAATTCCTGCTCAGCCTGATGGGCGAATACTGGGCACGCTAAGCGGCCCCGATCGGACAACGCTGACCGCGCCAACCGGCGCGGTCACTTAAACCGAAGGAAAAATCTCATGTTTAGAAGCATATTAGTGACGGCCGCTTTGGCCTTTGGAGTTGCAATGGCACAAGCAGATGAAATGAAGTCAGGCGCGAGTATCGTCGAAATCGCCACTTTCGAACTAGCCGAGGGCGTTAGCGTCGAAGCGTTCGCTAAACTTGACGCGCGCGTAGCCGCCGAACATGTCAGTCTGCAGCCGGGCTTTGTGGCACGCGAATCTGGTTCGGCTGAAAATGGCTGGGTAGCAATTGTCTATTGGGAATCACTGGAAGCCTCCGAGGCCTCCATGGCCAGCTTTGCAACGGCACCAGCGGCTGCCGACTTCATGGCCAATCTTAACGCGTCAACCATGTCCATGACTGTCTATTCGTTGAACAAGTAACACACTGTTTGGGCGCCGCGCTTGCGGCGCCCCCCCAAGGGAAAAGAGAGTTGGATAATGTCCGCAAATGAGCAGACTATCTGGTCCCGGGTAAACCCCTATTGGCTTTGGCTGTTATTGGCGTTGCCCGGCGTAGGCATGACGGTTGAACTTGTCACATCAAGTGATCCCAGAGTGTTCCATGAATTGTTGCATCCTACGGGCGAGTTTGCCGCAAGGTTCATGATCATCGCATTGTTGGCGTCTCCGTTGGCCTTGATACTTCGAAAGCAACGGTGGCCGCGATGGTTGCAAAGAAACAGGCGCTATTTTGGTGTGGCGGCGTTTTCCTATGCACTTGCCCATACCGTTCTTTATCTGGTTGATGAAGGAACCGTCGCTGCGGTCGTCGCCGACATTCCAAAGCTCTACATATGGACTGGTTGGGTCGCGTTCATCATCTTCGTGCCATTGGCCATAACATCAACAGACGGATGGGTGCGTAGGCTTGGTCGCACCTGGAAGACGCTACAGCGTACGACCTATGTGGCCGCTGTTTTCACACTTCTACATTGGGCGGCGTTGCATGACTGGGAAGGTGTCGCACCAGCATTGGTACACTTTGGTCCCTTGGCAATGCTTGAGGCCTATCGTGCTTGGTATTGGATGAACCGGCGCACGCAATCGGCATAAATCATCATCACAAAAAGGAGCTAACCATGGCTACCGCGAAAGAAAATGCGATCAACCTTTACATGGAAGGCATACGAGATGGGCATGCGCGCGAAGCGGTGACGAAATACACCGGCGATCGATACACCCAACATTCTACCGGAGTTGCTGATGGCGTGGAGGGATTTGTCGCCTTCTTTGAACCGTTCATTGCACGAAATCCCGGACGTGACATTCGTGTTGTTCGTGCGCTGCAGGACGGAAAGCATGTGTTTTTGCAGGCATATCAGAACATCAATGACGGCGAGGCCGAATGGATCACCACGGACTTCTTCGAAAGCGATGATGACGGCAAGATCATTGAGCATTGGGATGTTATAGCGGCGGTAAAACCTGCCAATCCATCGGGCCGAACTCAATGGGACGGGCCGACCGAAGTCACGGACTTGGATAAGACAGATGAAAATCGCGCGTTGGTAAAAGGGTTCATCGAGACATGTTTAGTGAACCGGAACATTGACCGCATCGCGGAGTTCATCAATGCTGACAAATACATTCAGCACAACCCGGATGTACCCGATGGTTTGGCGCACTTTCTAGAGTTGTTTTCACCTGAAGACTGTCCGCTCACCTATCAGGAGTGTTTCCTGGCCGTGGCGGAAGGCGACTTTGTTGCAACGCTGAACCGGGCGCGCTTCGAAGACCAGGACTTTTGCCAAGTCGATATTTTCCGTGTTGAGGGTGGCAAAATCGTTGAGCATTGGGACAACTCCGAACCTGTCCCCCCAAAAAATGAGTGGGCTAATAGCGGTAAGTTCTAGCCACTATGAAAAAAGGCCGGGCAAAACCCGGCCTTTTATTCGTCTTGCAAAGTCCCTTAGAACTTCATGTCGTAGCTCGTGGGGCCTTCAGGATAATCGGTGTGTCCGAGCCATTCTGACGGATAGCCCAAGGGAACAGCCGCCGTGTTTTGGGGGCTGTCCACCGAACCGTTGACATACCCGTCGGAATATTTGGCGATCAACAAATCGGCCAATTGCCACCAACGGGCGACGAGCGATTCCGAAAAGCCAAAGGCCATTTCGGTGAGCGCGCCGCGATCGTCGGCATCAGCCGCGAATGTGTCCCAATCGGATAAGGCATTTTCGCCGTCCAACTCCAGTTCGGTTTGGAGCGGAATGATGTCGGCTTGGCACATGCGCTGGAAATTCAGTCGTGACCAGTTGCCGACAAAGTCAAACGCCCACCATGCGCTCTCGCGCGAAAAGACCTGCGGGTCGCCATATTGGTATGTTTCGGGCAATTCGAGCATCTTTGACGGGAAAGGCGTAAAGCAGGTGGTGTAGGCCACATCCGGGCCGAACCAGCACACACCCTTGGTCAACTCCGGTGCGTCAGGCCGCACTTCGCACACGGTCAAATAACCCTGATAGAAGACTGAAATGGAGCGCTCCCAAGCGCCGTACAGCTTCTCATGGGAGACATTGTTTTGCGCCCCGTCATAGGGCCCGATAAACCGGTGCGGATCACCATAGGCGCCGGCGGCGATGCCCTTGGTCAGGTCAAATTCCGTTCCCTCATAATGGTCGCGATAAAGGCCGAAAATCTGGCGTCGTTCCAGTGGCCGTTGCGGCGGTGCTGAAAACGGATAGTCCGTTGTGTAGCCACCACCATTCACCCATGGCGACAGGCCAAGGTCAGGGTTGGCGCGCGAGAAGACACGCCAGACGCGGCGCAGTGAATAATAGGGGTGTGAATATTCGCCTTCGCTGATCGTCGGCAGCCAATCAATCGGGCCGTCTTCCGGTTTCCACCAGCCGATCTTTTTAACGCCCGGTTCCAGAAGGGGCGACCAGAGTTGGTCTGGGTTGTCTTTTTCCAGCTTGCGAATGCGGAACTCATTGGCCGCAACAAAAAGATGGCCATCGGGAACCCGTTGCGCCGCCCAAGCCGAATGATAGGTCTCATCGGGCAGGGCACACATTTCAAACACCCAAGCCTCTTCCTCGTCACCGACGAGCAGTGTTTCGCCGGTGGAGAAGTAGCCATATTCATCGATCAGTTGGCCCATGAGTTCCACCGCCTCCCGCGCCTTCGTGCAGCGCTCCAATGCGATGCGCGACAACTCGGCACTGTAAAAAAGGCGGCATTGCTTGCCGGTCTTTTCGGCCTCTTCCTGCGAGACAAAGTCAGGTTGGTATTTCGCACCGTTCGTACATTCGCCGAACATCAGATTGTGCTCATTCATCACGCCATAGCTGCCGTCAAAATAGGCGTAGGTGCGTTCCACTTGCGGTATGTGTCCCATCGAGACAGTGTCGGGATAGCCCTCCAGCTCATAGTTGGGCCCGCGCTCGGATGTAACCAGACGCGGATAGGCGTCATTGGTCCCGGCAACCACCGCGCGGGTTGAACCCGGTTGGTGCTCCAACGCCGGCACGAAGATCAGCCGCTGATCGGAAAGCTCATTGTCGTCCGAATGCGTGACGCGCATCGCACCATCGGCGCACGCGCCTTTGGTGATAATCATTGTAGTGCACATAATCTTACCCCTTGGCGCCGCCGTTAACGTGAGTACCAAACGCCGATTTGCGAACCGATATTGGTGACATTGCCACCGGCACCGGCGCTGCTCGTCGCGGTTTCAGGACGTTGCGGATAATGGTTGCCATCAGCGTCCATGAAGACAAGCTGCTTGTTGGGCAGGTTCTGATAGATGATCACGAATGACGAGCCGCCATAGTTGAACATCCCCATTTCCTGGCCTTTGGTCACCGGCGTGCCTTTTATCATCTGATCGTTAAAGCTGATGGTCGAGACTTCGCTCATGCCTAGCGGAATACAACACACATAGCCGTAGTCTTCCGTCTCAAAGACGATAATACCGCGGGCGTTCACTTCGGTCAGATAGGGTAGCGAGGCCGTGGTCGCGCCGCCAAAATCGGGCAATATCAGCTTGTTGAAATAGTCGCCATCAACGCAAAGCGGATCAAACAAAACCTTGCCGTTCACAGGAACCCACCAGCGGTGGAAATTGTACGGGTTGAGATAAGTCTGGAAGACGTAGCCCCCTTCAAACATGTCCACCAGGCCATGTTGGTCGATGACAGCTTGCTGCGCAGGGTCCTCGGAGCTGAGAATATCACGCAGCGAGTATTTCATGTCCTTGAACCAAAACGTGTCATCGGCTGCCACGTTCCAGTCCCAGCGGAAAAGCGAACCATCATTGGGGCAGATGACGATTTGGTTCGTGTCGCGGCCAGCAATCGGGCGCGCTTGGGCCGGGTCCTTGAAATTGCGTGTAAAGAACGAATTCCAAGAGTTCCAATAGGGCAGTGTCGGGCTGTCTTTTTCCCAGATGTCAAAGTCGTATGATTCCTTGGCTTTCGGCGAGAGCCATTGTTCGCCTTCGACAGCAAATCCCTGCGCTGAAGCAGGTGAACCCAGAAACTCGTGCCACTTGTTCAAAACGGCTTTCATCTTCTCGTTGAATTGCGGCAATCCGAGCAATTGAGAACCGGATAGCGTCGGGTCGATGCCGACGGTGAAAGCGGAGAAGGGAAGTCCGACCAGGTCATCGTCAATATAGTGTGGCCACCAAGTCAGCAGATAATTGCAAACGGCCGCGAAATAGTCCGCGTCGGGAATGCGCGGAATGGGAACACCATCTGTGTCGAGGTTCGGGGCGCGCAGCATGGTTAAATTCTGTTTGCAAGCCGATGTCATCAGATAGGATACGATAGGATCGCCTTTCAGGAACCCCAGCAAGTCTTGAACTGTCGGATCAAGCGCGACGTCGACGGATGCGTTCTCGGCCAACTCCTCATGAAATTTGAGCCATGTCTGACTGCCACGCTTGGGCAGCCAGCCCGATCGCACAGAGCTTGATTCAAAGCGCACGTCGAGTGTCTGATAAAGATATGTCATATTTGCCCCTTATTATTCTGTCTTCGCAAAATCGCTGGACAGGTTTGCCGCCATCACCCTACGGTAAGTGTTTTAATTGGCAACAGGGGTTTCGCAAAATAGAAAATATTACGGATTTCGTTGTCATGAATACTTAATAAAATATGCAGTTCAAACAAAAAAGGCCGCCCGAAGGCGGCCTTTCAATCAATCAGTTCACTTTGATTTTACTACATCATGCCCATGCCGCCAGTTTGAACCGCTTTGCGGTCCAAACCACTTTAAGTCTTGGGCGGAATTTTGAGCATGATTACATCATGCCCATGCCGCCAGTTTGAACCGCTTTGCGGTCCAAACCACTTTAAGTCTTGGGCGGAATTTTGAGCAT
>JBCBMZ010000001.1:680683-1038765 GCA_039822005.1 Pseudomonadota bacterium
GATTACATCATGCCCATGCCGCCCATGTCAGGCATGCCGCCTGGTGCAGCAGGTGCATCCTTCTTCGGCATTTCTGCGATCATGGCTTCTGTAGTGATCAGCAGACCGGCAATAGAGGCCGCATCTTGGAGAGCGGTGCGAACTACTTTGACAGGATCGACGATGCCCAATGCGATCATGTCGCCAAATTCACCGGTTTGAGCGTTAAAGCCGTAAGCGGCTTTGTTCTCGTCCATGATCTTGCCAACGATGACGGATGCCTCTTCACCGGCATTGTCAGCAATCTGGCGGGCAGGTGCCTGCAGCGCGCGGCGAACAATGTTGATGCCCGCTTCCTGATCGTCATTCTCGCCTTTGGCATCGATGAATTTGGAAGCGCGGAGCAGGGCCGTACCACCACCAGGTACGATGCCTTCTTCAACCGCGGCGCGCGTTGCGTTCAGCGCATCATCGACACGGTCTTTCTTCTCTTTCACTTCCACTTCGGTAGCGCCGCCAACCCGGATAACAGCAACGCCGCCAGCCAGTTTGGCCAGACGCTCTTGCAGCTTTTCACGGTCATAATCGGAAGATGTTTCTTCGATTTGAGCTTTGATCTGAGCCACACGGCCTTCAATGTCAGACTTTTGGCCGGCGCCATCGACGATTGTTGTGTTCTCTTTGGAGATCTCAACTTTCTTGGCTGTGCCGAGCATGTCGAGGGAGACGTTCTCCAGCTTGATGCCCAGATCTTCAGAGATCACGGTGCCACCTGTCAGGATCGCAATGTCTTCAAGCATGGCTTTGCGGCGATCACCGAAGCCCGGTGCTTTGACCGCGGCAATTTTCAGGCCACCGCGCAGCTTGTTGACGACTAGCGTTGCAAGCGCTTCGCCTTCAACATCTTCAGCGATGATGAGCAGTGGGCGAGAAGACTGAACAACAGACTCAAGGATGGGCAGCATGGCCTGCAGATTGGAGAGTTTTTTCTCGTGGATCAGGATGTAAGGATCTTCCAGATCGGCGATCATTTTTTCCGGGTTTGTCACGAAATAAGGTGACAGGTAACCGCGGTCGAACTGCATGCCTTCAACGACTTCCAGTTCTGTTTCAGCGGTCTTGGCTTCCTCGACAGTGATAACACCTTCGTTGCCGACTTTTTGCATAGCTTCGGCAATGTCTTGACCGATTTGCTTGTCGCCATTGGCAGAAATGGTGCCAACCTGCGCCACTTCTTCAGACGTTTTGATTTTTGTCGCTTTGGCGAGCAGGTCTTTAGCGACTTCAGAAACGGCCATATCGATACCACGCTTCAAATCCATCGGGTTCATGCCGGCCGCAACAGCTTTGTGGCCTTCCTGAACGATAGACTGAGCCAAAACAGTGGCAGTCGTGGTGCCGTCACCGGCTACATCGTTGGTCTTGGACGCAACTTCGCGAAGCATTTGTGCGCCCATGTTTTCAAACTTGTCTTCCAGTTCGATTTCCTTGGCGACAGACACACCATCTTTGGTGATGCGCGGCGCGCCAAAGGATTTGTCGAGGACAACGTTACGGCCTTTCGGGCCCAATGTTACTTTTACGGCATCGGCGAGAATGTTCACGCCGGCCAGCATGCGCTCGCGTGCCGAACGGCCGAAAATGACTTCTTTTGCTGACATTATATTCACTCCTTGGGGCATGGCCCCGAATTACATTTGATGGATGCGGTAGGGGTGAGCGCCTTAGGACGCGATCACACCCATGATGTCGCTTTCTTTCATGATGAGCAGGTCTTCGCCGTTCAGTTTGACTTCGGTGCCAGACCATTTGCCGAAAAGAACGCGATCACCGGCTTTCACATCCAACTCGACAATTTTGCCGCTATCATCGCGGGCGCCGTTACCGACTGCCACAACTTCACCTTCCTGCGGCTTTTCTTTTGCTGTGTCCGGAATGATGATGCCGCCGGATGTTTTTTCTTCTGACTCAACGCGGCGAACGACCACACGGTCGTGCAGCGGACGAAAGTTCATCTCTGCCATGAGTTATACCCTTGAAATGGTTGTTTCCCGTCGCGCCCACAAGGCGCACTAGCACTCGCAAGTTGTGAGTGCTAGCGACGCGGAAATAAGAGGAGTAACCCTGCCTGTCAAGAAGAAGCCTGCGCGCTGGTCACAAAAAAACCCCGGCGCGAGGGCCGGGGATTTAGGCTTGAAATCAGGGTTAAGATCAATCGTCGTCAAACGCTGTCAAACGTAGCTTGCCAATGTCGTCGCCGATCTTCTGGAACGCGGCGATGAGTTCCGCAGAGTCGGTTGCCGAAATCGCGGTGTCGTTGCGCGAGGCGCAATGGCTGGACAGGGCATTCGCACGTGAGCTGTTGTTATCGAACGACACGAAATAAACAGTCACACCTTTTTGTTTGATCTCGCTGCACAACTCCTTTGTGCCGTCGTCGAACATATCGATGGCCTTGGAACTGGAGTAGCTTCCATCATAAAGGTCAAAGACGTCATCTTTCGGATACTGAAGCGATGAGTAAGAGTCATCCCACTGTGATGAGTTGGCCGGGACATTGTCACCATCGGTGATGACGACGAGAACTTTTTGTGTCTCGTCAAATTCACCGCCGCTGGCAATTGGCTCCCAAGGTGTCAATGTGTTCATCGCCCACAGGAGGCCAAGGGTCACGTCCGTGTTGCCGCCATGGTACATGTCGTCGATGGCTTGCTTGATTACGCCGTTTTGTCCCTGCGTTGAAGCCGTTAGGCCAGCTATATCGTCGCTAAGCGGCAAAACCGGTGCAATATCACACTTACCGTTCGGGTTGCGGCTGCTCGTGGTGAACTGGTCGGAGCTCGACATGTTGTGATATTTCGCACTGTTAAAAACGCGGGCATGCTCGTAATTGTCGATTTCCCAGTCATCGCCATTGCCGGAGCCGGTTTGCCCCTCCGTGTGGTCACTCGAGCCGCCCTGGTCACTGACGTAGTTGTTTGAACCGCTGTGCGTGTCAGATTCATCAGGTGCCATAATCGGCACGTAAAGTGAGTCGCCGTCAAAATCGGGGTCCAAAGACGGGTTTGCCCATGTGGATGTCGTCGGTGCATCGACTGTGTAGCGATAATCGCCCGCGCGGTGCTCAAAGCATCCCTTGAATGCCGTGTTGGTGAAGGAAAAGACGTCTTTGCGGGTCACAAGGCCCATATTCGATTTGGCAGCCAAAGCCTGAACGTTGATGCCATCGCCATCATCTTCGAGCATGTTATCGGCTTCAAGATAATTCACCAGTTTCGCTGGGTCATAGTCGTTCCACTCATCGCAGTTTTCAGTGCAGTTTTCGTACATGTAATAATACATGTCGCCCTGGTTAAGCTTGAATGGCGCCAGATAGTTGAAATGGCTGGTAGAGTAGCCGTCCCAGTCTATCCAGTCTTCCCAAGTCCCTGAATCCACACCGGCAGATCCAGAGGCGCCGTTACGCATCTCATCATTGGGCAAGGACACCATATTGTCCCACGGCACGATTGAAAATTTCACCGTCGCGTTCGACTGACCGCTGACCGCCGCAGATGCCGCATCGATCAAGGCGTAAGCGGCCTCCTTTGCGGCTTGGATTTTGGTAAGGCTGTTGCCATCGGCATCCAGACCGCCGGAGTTGCCCATCGAACCTGAGTTATCGATTGCGATAGCCACTTCCACATCCTGGCGACCGAATTGCGCTTGGGTTTTGACCACCGGGGAAACCACATCATAGCCGAACATGTGCATAAAGTGCGTGTCGATGTCTGTCTTCGCAATAATCTGAACCTTGCCCGTGTTCATGTCGACACTGAACTTGCCGCCATCTTGCGGGTCGGTCGTTATGGTCAGGTCTGTCACCGAATTCATCAGGTTGCGACCTTCCTCAACCAACTCATCACTTTCCATGTCCGGATTGAGCGCCACGCGTTTGGCAACATGCAGCGCAACCATCTGGGTTGTTGTCTCAAGGTCGGTTTTGGCGCGGTCGATGTTTGAGTAATCAATCGCCAGAGCAGCAAACCCAAACATGGGAACGACCGCGATAGATGCCATGATGTACGCGGTGCCACTTTCTTCACGCAGGAAGCGTTTTATGATGCTTTTCTTCATGATTAGTCCGCCAAACGATAATTTCAATGCATCATTTATGGCAGTGTTGGCTTACTGTCTGGTTAGTTCAATTGATCAAATTGCACCAATCGGAAAAACGCTTCTGCAACCAGAACCGGGTATCGTCGCTTCAACAACTTTAAGGCGGAACCATGTCTGTGATGCTTCGCAAGCTTTTGCGCTCCCGGGAGGGTGTATCATCAATCGAATTCGCGATCCTGTCGCCGATGTTTTTCGCACTGCTGACAGCCGTTTTCGAAATTAGCAATTTCGTGTATCAAAATGCGTCCGTGCAGCGCGCAATTGAGGATGTGATTTACGACATCCGGACCAAGCAGATCTACAACATATTTGCGCAGGACGAATATTCCGATTATTCCGTTGAGGATTTCCTTAAAACGGAAATCTGCAAAGGCGTTTCGGTGCCAAATTGCAAACAGAACACCGAGGTCTCGGTGCAAACGTTTGACACCGATTACAACACCCATACAGATTCAAACGATGGTGATGAGTTGTCTTTGGGTTCACCGGAGACTTTGATGCGTGTTGAAGCCGCGGTTACGTTTCCCAACATTCTTTTCACCGAAGCGATTTTTGGCAAAGATGATCTGACGATCACGGCCGGATTGACCTTCATGACGGAGCCTTGATCATGTCATTTGCGTTTTCAATACTTCGACTGCGCCGTTTCCTGAAAAGCCGCATGTGTAGCTTTGGCGGAAACCGTAACGCATCGGTTTCAGTTGAAATGGCGTTCATTTTACCGACATTTGCCGCCATGGCGTTCCTGACCTGGGATGCGGGTACTGTCTACACGCAATATAAGCGCGGCGCGCGCCACTATTATGCGATCGGTGACATCATGTCCGGTCAGACGTCAGACGTTACTTGCAGCCGCTTGGACACAATTTCCGAACTTGTTTACGACTCATATGCCGCTGGCAACTGGGCGCGCAGACCGGAAAAGGGCTCTGGCGTATCTTTTGACCAAGATGGCGCATTGGATTTTCGTTTCATTATCTATGCCATTCGTGCCGAATTGCAGCCAAATGGTAAATATAAAGGTCGTGTTAAGTGGGCATATTACCGCGATAATCGCGACATGGAGTCGAACGGTGGTAAAAAGCCCGGCGACTTGCTGTCAGTGCCAAACGGCATGCGGATCGATGGTCTGGAATACATCATGGTGGACGGCAACTTGTTCATTGCCCCTGCTATCAATTATCTTGGCATCTTTGACTATGCTCCAGATAAAGACAACCAGGTGCACAAGCAGGTTCCGATCAACCGGTATTTCCCGCTGCGTTTCCTGCCGTCGCTTAACGTTGTTGAAACAGTTGATGACCCGTTCACCGACAAATGTTCTGACGGCTCAAACTATCCCGCATAGGCCGTCCTGCATAGGCCGTCCTGTATATTCAAGACAGTTATGGTGCGTCCCGCAATCGGCGGGGCGGTCCAAAAAAAGGTCCCGATCCGTGTTTTGCGATCAGGTCTATGGCGTCTGCGGCATCGCCCTCTGATATGATGTTCTGCAGCAGAAACATCATCTTCTCGCGTTGGAAAAAGTCGAAAGCCGATATTGCCGACCGATTTGCCAGATCCGGTGTGCTCGCAACGCGGAAAGCTTCATCGAGACCCAGTACGACGGCTTCCAAGTCCAAAAGAAACTCCTTGTCAGCACGATCAACTTTTAGATCAAGCCCCCTGCACGCCACCGCGCCACCTCGTTGATGTAAATCCGACAACCGCTTGAAAGGCAGCGTGTTCGCCGCACTCAAGGTCTTCGCATCCGCCAGGAAAATGATACCTTTCGTCAGCGATCTCTGCGCAGCAAAAAGTTGCTCCAGTTCCCGCCAATGATCATCATGGCGAAGAAGCGCATCGCCGCATGGAACAATCAAGTGGCATTCACCGCCCAAGGTGGCAAACACTTGCCGCGACGCCGCAATCGTCTGTTCGATCAAATTGCGGTCGAAGGTGGCTGAGTGTTCGGGGTTGCTGCCGCTGGCATGCCTGTCAAAAGTCGGTAGTTTTTCGCGGTCGTCCAATCGGCGCAGGCAGACCTGATAATAGGATACGCGGCCGCTTTCAAAGTCGGCAAACGGCTCGAAATAAAGGCCGTCTTCATGTTTGATCACTGACTTTGCAGAACGTGTTACCTCTCGTTCGGGGGGAACCGACGTGACCGCATTCGCCCCATCAAGATCCGGGATCCCCAGATTTTCGCGGCGCATGGGCGCTTGGCCATAATGCGATGGCTGTTGTTCACCAGATGCAGCCTGTGCCTTTGGAGCGCTGTTTTCAGTTGTCAATTTGCGCGGCGCGGCTTGTTTGGCCCGGACATCCTCCACCGCACGCGTTGCCAATCGCAAGCTTTCGCTCGCACCTGAACCAACCGCCGGTCGCTCGTCATCTTTGCGCCCCATCAACCAAGCGCCGCCGATGAGACAGGCCAGAGAGGATACGGCCAAATATCCGACCTGTGACCGTGAAAGCGCAGGAGTGTTGATCCAATCAACCCTGTCGGGGAAAAACCATGCTGATGCCGCAAGGCCGCCCGCGACGACAGCACCAAACAACAAAACAATACCCAATAAGCGAATCATTCTCACCCTTTTAGGTTCCCAAGCGGATCATTAGGGCCAATTTGTTTGCGTCGGGTATCCAAAATTCGTGACACGGTGAAGACCTTGGGTTAACCGCACATCGCGCGCGCGATGAGAGGAAGTGTGAAATGAAAATGATCGACGATTTTGGCGTTGTATCGTCGAACTATGATGCCGTCTTGTGCGATGTATGGGGTGTTCTACACAATGGGCAGACGGCTTGGAACGGTGCCTCACAGGCGCTAATTGCCGCCCGCCAAGCAGGAAAGACCGTTGTCCTGATCACCAACTCGCCGCGACCAAACAAAGGGGTGCACCAACAACTGGGGATTTTGGGCGTTCCCGAAGACGCCTATGATGCCATCGCGACGTCGGGCGATGTGACGCAGACATTGATCTCCCAAGCGGCGCGCCGCCAATTTCACCTTGGTCCAGACCGCGATCTAGCCCTTTTTGATGGTCTGGATGTGGAACTGGTGGATGAGTTTGAGGCGAGCGCAATTGTATGCACCGGACTTTTTGACGATGAACACGAAACACCGGACGACTATGAAGAAATGCTGATGCGCATGCGCGGACGTAACCTGCCGTTTATTTGCGCCAATCCGGATATTGTCGTCGAACGCGGCGACCGGCTGGTCTACTGCGCCGGGGCCTTGGCGCGACGCTACGGCCTTATGGGTGGGCGCACGTTAATTGCCGGAAAACCGCATCGACCCATCTATGAACTGGCCATGAAACTTGTCGCACAAGCGCGCGGCACAGAAGTTACAAAGGCGAAAACGATTGTCATTGGTGATGGAATTACCACTGACGTAAAAGGCGCCATGGACAATGATTTCGATCTGCTATTCGTCACCGACGGTATACATGCGCGCGAATATGGCGAGCATGGCGCGCCGGATATGGAAAAGCTGCGCCAATTTCTCGATGATTTTGGCGCAGCACCCGTTGCAGTCATGACAAAATTGGCTTGAACGGCACGCGATGAGCATCCTGCGCCTGAACAGTTTCGATGAATTGCCCGATGCGCTGGCCGGCGGTGTCGTTGCGATTGGAAACTTTGACGGCGTGCATCTGGGCCACCAGGCAGTCTTGGCCCAAGCGATCAAGGCTGATTCGCAAGGCCCTCGCATTGCATTGACCTTTGAGCCGCATCCGCGCCAATTCTTTCGTCCCGATGTCTTGTTGCCGCGGATCACGCCTGCCGAACAAAAGGCATTTCTATTGGCTGCCGTTGGTTTCGACGCGGTGGTAGAACAGCCATTTACAAGGGAGTTCTCAACGCTGACTGCAGAAGAATTTGTATCCGAAATTCTGGTAAAAGGTTTTCAGGCCGGACGGGTTGTCACCGGCTTTGACTTCCATTTCGGTGCGCAGCGCACCGGCGGTCCGGCTTTCTTGCTTGACGCGGGTAAACGCCACGACTTCAAAGTCAAACTCGTCGATGCCTTTCGCGATGAGCAGGCGGAAGTGATTTCATCAAGCCGCATTCGTGAGGCCTTGTCTGCCGGAAACCTGAAACTGGCCAATCGGCTTCTGGGTTATCACCACAGGGTCACGGCAGAGATAAGCGCCGGAAAACAGCTTGGCCGCACGCTCGGCTACCCCACCGCTAACATGAAGTTGCCCGATGGCGCGCGGCTGGCCCACGGTATTTATGCGGTCAAGTTTCACCGCGCCGATGGCACTATCCATGATGGCGTGGCAAGCTTTGGCCGTCGGCCTACCGTTGACGAGGACGGTTCGCCTTTGCTGGAGACATTTGTCTTCGATTTCGATGGGGATCTCTACGGTGAAAGATGTTCCGTCTCACTTGTTGCCTATCTTCGCGGTGAAGAAAAATTTGACGGCTTGGAATCACTTGTTGCGCAAATGGATAAGGACTCGGCCATGGCCCGTAGGCTTCTTGGCGATTTACAGCCCTTGTCCGACCTTGATGAAAAGTTGACCTTTGGCGGAGGCGCGTGAGTTGGCGCAACGCCGAAAAGTTCTGATTACTGGTGCAACCGGCGGCATTGGACTAGCGCTGGCTGGACGATTATGCGATCGCCACGACGTCTTGGCAGTTGGTAGACGTGGCGAGGAAGAGGCCGCAGGCCTGTTACCTGATGGTGTTGCCTACATTCAAGCCGACCATGGTGATCCGGGCGTTTGCGCGACTATGATTGCACAAGGGCTGCTGAAGCGCGGTTGGTTGAAACTGGACAACGCGGTCCTGAACGCAGGGGTGGGGACGGTTGTCGATGGCGCGACAGAAAACGTGGACGTGATCCGCGAAACGCTTGATGTCAATCTGACAGCGCCTGTATTGATCGCACGCGCTCTTTATCCATGGTTGTCGAAAGCAAACGGCACGCTGACGCTGGTTGGTTCGGTCGCTCATAAAGGACAGGGGCTTTTCCCTACCTATGCTGCCTCAAAGGCTGGTTTGAACGGATTGGCCAGAGCCTTGCGGTCCGAGTGGCGCGGTACCGTTAAAGTGCAGGCAGTTCACCCAGGGCCCACCAAAACCGAGATGCACGCCAAAGCGGGCTATGATCCGGGAAATGCCGGGGCGCTGTTTATCAGTGCCGACAAAATGGCGGCCATGCTGGAAGGTGCGATGGCCAATGGCAGGTCCCCGCAGTCGCTCGCGTTTGTTCGGGCCTGGGCCGGCGGTGCTCAAACCGCGAGGCGCTTGCGATGATCAAACGTGCGCTTGTCACCGGCGCTTATCAGGGTCTTGGACGCGCATTTGCCAATGAACTGAAGGCGCAAGGCCATGCGGTCACCACCATCGACCGCTCGCGCATGGAAGTGGACACGCCATTCCACCACCATACGTGCGACTTCGCCAACCGGCAGGAAGTCGATGCACTGATCGCTGTTTTGGCGAAAGAAGAACCGTTTGACGTGCTGGTTTTCAATGCCGGGATTTCTGCAACGGGCCCGTTTGAAGAAATTGAACCGCACGCGCACGCGCGCGTGCTGGAAGTCAATGCGGTCGCGCCGATCACTTTGTGCGCTGCGCTCAAGGCGTCAAATAACATGGTAGATGGCGCGCAAATTGGTTTCATCTCATCTCTCTCCCATTTTACCGGTTATCCGGGCGCGGCAAGCTATGGCGCTTCCAAAGATGCCATCGCCGTTTACGCAAAGTCCGTGCGAAGGATCTGGAACAAAACCAACATGATCAGCGTAACCGTCGCCTACCCGGGGCCCTTGCAAACCGAGCATGCCGCGCGCCATGCACCGCAAGGGGCGAGCGCTGAAAAGCGGATGAAACCAAAAGATGCAGCGGCGCTGATTTTAAAGGATATTCAGGCACGCAAGGCCAAATCATTGCCGGGCGGCGCGGCAAAAGCCTTCGCATTGATGGGAAAACTCATGCCGGGTGGTGTCACCGCCATCATGCGCAAAGTGATCTACGAAAAACTGGATCGACGCGTCGAGGATTAAAGGTGGAAGCGCGAATCAACGGTGAAACGCTCTGCGCTCTCAATGTCAATTTTGCCGGCATCCTCGTGCAGAGGATTGATGAGAATATTGAAGCTGTGTGGCAAGATCACTGAGTGAACCTGAAGCAGGCAGGTTTTGTTGCGCTTAAGGAACGCCTGCCAATAGTCACGACTGTCGGGCACATCGACCGGTGCCTGTTGAATTGAAGTTGCGTCAGGTATTTTGATTTTCAACAATTGAAGGGTTTCGGGCAATTCGTCGACATCAAAATTGACCAAAACCTCCAGCATCGCCAGCGCCGGATGCTCTGCGCAGTAAACGATCTTGTCGCCCAAATGGTTCCATCTCCCCGAATAGAGTTCACCACCACGACCGGATAAATCCGGATATTCGGAGATGCGCCAGACAAACATGTCCTACGAGTACATGCCAAATTGGATGCGCCCGAGCACTTCCTGAACTTTGTAGGCCCCGGTTTCACTGACCAGCAATTCAATCGGTTTGGCACCGTCAAGCGCTCGGTTGGGTTTGCGCAGCCATCGGTGCGCTTTTTCACGGTTGCCGAAAACAATGTCGGACAATTGCGAGATTCGTTTGAGGCGCTCAAACCGGTCGCTTTCTTCCAGGTTCAAAAGCGCATCATTCTTGATGCGACGCTGCAATGTCCGGCGTGGGGCGATAATGTTGAAGATCTCCGCTTTGTCAAAACCCAAGGCAAAGAGCTCTTCAATTTTACTGCTTGGTATCCTGAAATCGGATACAACACTGATATCAGCTGCACTCACGGTGTTTTCCTAATTTGGCCACCTGCCCATGAACATAGGCGCAAATGGCGCATCAATCAAATCACTTCCCTTTGCATGGCTGGCTTGCTACACGCCCAGCCGTGATGAAGCAGATACGCATCAACCGAATTATCGGCCCGGCCCGCCGCTTCAATTAAGCGCTGCGGGGCCGGGATTTCGCGCTTGCTTATAAGGCGCACTTTCTCCATCAGACACGCAATGATTTTGCTGCTTAAATGCGGCCGCACGGACTTTGAAAATGACCGACGCCACCGAAAACAAGATCGACTATTCCAAGACGCTCAACCTGCCGAAAACCGACTTTCCGATGCGCGCGGGCCTGCCTAAAAAAGAGCCTGAGATCATCGCCCGCTGGCAGGAGATGGATCTTTACCAAGCGCTGCGAACTGACGCAAAGGGTCGCGAAAAATATGTCCTGCATGACGGCCCGCCCTATGCAAACGGCAATCTGCACATCGGTCATGCGCTCAACAAGATCTTGAAAGACTTGATCACCCGCTCATTCCAGATGCGCGGCTATGATTCCAACTATGTGCCCGGCTGGGACTGCCACGGTTTGCCGATCGAATGGAAGATCGAGGAGCAATACCGCGCCAAGGGCCGCGACAAGGACGAAGTACCGATCAATGAGTTCCGCAAGGAATGTCGGGATTTTGCCACCCACTGGGTCGGTGTTCAGACGGACGAATTTCAGCGCCTCGGCGTGACCGGTGACTTCAAGAACCCTTATCTGACCATGGCCTATGAAGCCGAGGCGATCATCGCAGGCGAGTTGATGAAGTTCGCCTCATCGGGCCAACTTTATCGCGGCTCCAAGCCGATCATGTGGTCGGTCGTGGAGCAAACCGCCCTGGCCGAAGCCGAGGTGGAATATGCGATCCATGAAAGCGATACGATCTGGACAAAATTCCCGATTGTTTCCGGATCGGATGAACTGGGGGGTGCCTCAGTCGTTATCTGGACCACAACGCCCTGGACCATCCCCGGCAACCGCGCTGTCTGTTTCTCCGGCAAAACTAGTTATGGCCTTTACGAAGTAACCGCGGCTGAAAATGACTTCGGTCCCCAGTCCGGTGAGAAGCTGATCTTTGCAGATAGACTAGCACCTGAGTGTTTTGAGAAAGCCAAACTGGAATTCAATCGACTGCGCGACGTGAAGGGCGACGAGCTCGCGGCGATTACGCTCGCCCACCCCTTTCGCGGACAAGGCTACGATTTCGACGTTCCCCTCCTCGACGGCGATCACGTCACCGATGATGCCGGTACAGGATTTGTGCACACCGCACCCGGCCATGGCCGTGATGACTTTGAAGTCTGGATGGCAAAGGGGCGTGACCTTGAGGGCCGGGGCATCGACACAGCGATCCCATTTACCGTCGACGACAAGGGCTTTTACACCGCCGATGCGCCGGGTTTTGAGGGAGCGCAGGTGATCGACCACAAGGGCAAAAAAGGTGATGCCAACAAGCGCGTGATCGAAGCGTTGATCAAGGCCAACAACCTCTTTGCGCGCGGGCGTCTCAAGCACGAATATCCGCATTCGTGGCGCTCCAAAAAGCCGGTTATCTTCCGCAACACACCACAATGGTTTGTCTACATGGACAAGGATGGCGTGGTTGGCGGCAAGGGCTCGCAGATGGGCACGCTGCGCGAGACAGCGCTTTCCGCCATTGACGAAACCCGCTTTGTGCCTGCCCAAGGCCAAAACCGTTTGCGGGCCATGATCGAGCAGCGCCCGGACTGGGTGCTGAGCCGCCAGCGGGCATGGGGCGTGCCGATCTCGGTCTTTCGCCATATGGAAACCGGCCAGATCATCCCCGGTCCGGATTTTGATCGATCCGAGGAACTGTCGACGCGCATCATGGATGCCTTCAAGGCCGAAGGAGCCGATGCCTGGTACGAGGACGGTGCAAAAGAGCGCTTCCTCGGCGGCTTCGTGGATGATGTCGCGCAGTGGGATAAAATCGATGACATTCTCGATGTTTGGTTTGACTCGGGCTCCACGCACGCCTTCTGCCTGGAAATGCGTGATGATCTTAAATGGCCGGCCGATCTCTATCTTGAAGGCTCCGACCAACACCGCGGCTGGTTCCACTCATCATTGTTGGAAAGCGCAGGCACGCGAGGCCGAGCACCTTACAATGCCGTACTCACCCATGGCTTTGTCATGGCTGAAGACGGGCGCAAGATGTCGAAGTCCGAGGGCAACGTTGTGACCCCGCAGGACGTGATCAAGAAATCCGGTGCTGACATCTTGCGGCTGTGGGTCGCAACGTCTGACTATTCGGAAGATTTGCGCCTCGGTGAAACGATTCTGCAGACCAATATCGACAGCTATCGTAAGTTGCGCAACACGATCCGCTGGATGCTGGGAACGCTGGCCCATGACGAGCGCGAGAGCATCGACTATGCCGATATGCCCGAGTTGGAGCGCTTGATGTTACACCGGCTTTGGGAGTTGGAAAGTGTTGTCACCGAAGGCTACGACAATTTCGACTTCAAGCGTATCACCCGCCAATTGCTGGACTTCATGGTGCTGGAACTATCGGCGTTTTACTTCGATGTTCGAAAAGACACGCTGTACTGCGAAGCACCATCATCCATCAAGCGTAAGGCGGCTTTGCAGGTCGTCAGCCAATTGTTCGACCGGATCGTTACGTGGATGGCACCGGTCCTGCCGTTCACGATGGAGGAAGCATGGCTGGAAAGGCATCCAAAATCCCGATCAGTGCATCTTGAACAATTCAAGAAGTGCCCGGATCATTGGCGCGATGATGCGCTAGCGGCCAAATGGAAAAAGGTGCGCATCGTTCGCCGCGTGGTAACAGGCGCGTTGGAAATCGAACGCAAGGAAAAGCGGATCGGTTCGTCTCTCGAGGCAGCGCCGTTTGTTCATGTGACCGATGATGACCTGTTGGCGGCCATGGAAGGCCTGGATATGGCCGAAATCTGCATCACGTCGGCCATCCATATCTCCCAAAAGCCCGCTCATCAGCTTGGGTTTACGCTGCCCGATGTCGATGGCGTTGTGGTCATTCCGGCGATGGCTGAGGGCAAGAAATGCGCCCGCTCTTGGCGTGTGACGGATGATGTGGGTTCTGATCCCCAGTTTCCGGATGTTTCCGCGCGTGATGCGGCGGTGTTGCATGAACTTGAAAAGGTCGGACGGCTAGCCGACATGGTTAACCAATCGTGAGCCCCGATCAGGCCGACCGTGGACGTTTGCCTCGTGGTTGTGATATAGGCTCCCACAAATTGCCGCATTGTGCGCCCAACAGGCGCTAAACAGGGATACTGGATTTGGGCATTCGCAATTCGAAATTGATGGCCGCTTCTGCGCTTGTGATGACCGTTGCTGTTTCGGGCTGTTTCGGGCCGACATATGGCACCAATGAAACACAAATCGACGCGCTGGTGAGCGATCTGGGCAACTCCATTTCATTGGGTAAAAAAGGCGGCGATGAACCGATCAACTACGCGCCACGCCCGGACATTGTGCAGCCAAGCACCACAACGACCTTGCCTGCGCCGCAAGAAAACATCGTCACGTCATCGGAAGCCTGGCCCGAATCGCCCGAGGAACTGCGCGCTCGCGTGCTGACCGACATCGAAAACGACCGTCGCGACCCCAATTTTGTCAGGAGCCAAAGTGAGGCGGCTGAACTGGGCGCATCGCGGGGGCCGAACCAACGCCAGGTTGGTGGCGGCACCAGGCGTTATCTGACAGATCCTCCCTCGGAGTATCGCATTCCGGCTGAAACCGCCGCCAGTGATGATATTGGCAAAAGCGAAGCGGAAAAAGAACGCGAATTGAAAGCTGCGCAAAATGAGGGCGGGTTCCTGCGCAGGCTTGTTCCTTGGCTTTAAACCGGGCCATTTGACCGGCGCGTCTTGAAAAAATCACTGAGCAAACGCGATGCTTCGATCTCGCCGATACCGGAATATATGTCCGGTGCATGGTGGCAGGTTTCTTGCGAGAAGAAACGCCCGCCATGCAGCACGCCCCCAGACTTCGGGTCAGAGGCACCAAAATAAAGACGTCTGATGCGGGCAAACGAAATGGCTGCCGCGCACATTGCGCATGGTTCCAGCGTCACATAGAGGTCGCAATCTGGCAGCCTTTGTGAACGAGCCTCGTTGCACGCGTTGCGGATCACCAGGATTTCGGCGTGTGCGCTTGGGTCGTGCAATTCCAAAGTCCGGTTGCCGGCACTGGCGACAATTTCGTTGTGGCGTACGAGCACGGCACCAACCGGCACCTCGCCGCGCTGACCTGCCATGTGCGCCTGCGCCAACGCGCGATCCATGAATGAAGCCGTTTGTGGTTCCAAGGCGTTTTCTCTCGCAACAGGCCTCATCACCTGATACGTCGAGCAGCAAATGTCAAAGAAGAGTGATCTCAAAATGAGCGGCGAGAAGAATGGTCGTCCCGAAAAAGGCCGAAGACCCGCCTTGGGCAAGGGCGCGGATTTTAAGAGTCGCGGCTTTAAGGGAAAGCCCAAGGGAGTAACGGGCGGTGAAGGACGTTCGCGCGGCTTTAAAAGCCATGGAGACAAGTTCACGCCAAGGAAATCCGACCGACCAAACGACCGGCCATCAAGACCAGAGGTGCCGGTTGAAGAACAGGAGCAACCGATCGCGGAAGAACGCATCGCCAAACGTTTGGCGCGTGCGGGCGTTGCTTCGCGGCGCGAAGCGGAATCGCTGATTGTGGACGGGCGCGTGACGCTCAATGGAACGGTCCTGAAGTCACCGGCCATCAATGTCGGGCCTTCCGATGAGATATTGATCGACGGTAAACCGATCCCGACGATCGAACGCACGCGACTTTGGCTTTACCACAAACCGGCAGGTTTGGTGACCTCCAACAAGGATCCAGAGGGTCGCCCTACGGTCTTCAAAAACCTCCCGGTGGACTTGCCGCGTGTGATCAGCGTTGGCCGTTTGGATATGAACACCGAGGGGCTTTTGCTCCTTACCAATGACGGTGGCTTGGCCCGTGTGCTTGAATTGCCGCAAACTGGCTGGCTCAGGCGTTACCGCGTGCGCGCCCATGGCCGCATCACACAGGGCAAGCTCGATACACTTAAAGACGGGATAGCTGTCGATGGTGTGTTTTACGGGGCCATAGAAGCTGTTTTGGAGCGTGAGCAGGGCGCTAATGTGTGGATCGAGATGGGCTTGCGCGAAGGCAAAAACCGCGAAGTGCGCAACGTTTTGGGCGCCCTCGGTCTCCAGGTAAATCGCTTGATACGCATATCCTATGGTCCGTTCCAATTGGGTGATTTGCCCGAAGGGGCCGTCATGGAAATCAAGGGCAAAACCCTCCGTGATCAGCTTGGCAAACGACTGGTGGAAGAGTCCGGCGCTAATTTTGAAGCACCGATTGTCAATGCGTTTCCCAACCGACCGGTCAAAGCCGAAAAAGAAGCGGCCCCCGCATCGCGAGCAGAAAAACCCAAGTCGGCATGGGTCTCCTCGTCGGCGGGAAGGCGCGACAAACCATCTTCGCTTGACCGTCTGTCGACGCAAAAACCCGAGCCTCCCAAATACCGTTCGGCCGATGGCTCGCGTGGCGCTAATGTGTGGATCGCTTCGGGGGGACGCCCGACCGCAGGTAAAACAAGGCGTGGCGACAAGGCAAAGCCCGCGCTCAAATCGCCGGGCAAAAAACCACAACGCTGATGCGCATTGTTGCCGGCGCAAAAAAAGGCCGTCCCATTAAGACGCCACCCAAATCGGATCAAACGATTAGACCGACCAGCGATCGGGTCCGCGAGAGCCTTTTTAACATTCTGACCCACCGCTATGGGTCTCCATTTGAAGGCCAGCGGGTGCTCGATTTGTTTGCCGGAACCGGCGCACTGGGGCTGGAAGCCCTGTCGCGCGGGGCAGATTTCGCGCTTTTCATTGATCATGGTGCCACAGCAAGAGGCCTGATCCGCGAGAACATTCATGCAATGGGTTGGCAGGGAAAGTCCAAACTCTTCCGCCGCGATGCTTCAAAGCTGGGGCCCATTGGCACAATGAGACCCTTCCACTTGGTATTCCTTGATCCACCCTATGGCCGCGGGCTTGGGGAGTTGACACTAAATGCGTTGATCGAGGGTCATTGGCTGGAAGATGAAGCGGTCATCGTGCTTGAAGAAAGCGCCGCTGCTGATTTTCTTGTGCCCGATGCCTATGTATTGGAAGATGAAAGACGCACCGGCGACACAATTACGCGCATACTCACACCGACAAGTTAGCGGAGGCGATCCTTTGAGGAGCGCAAAAAGACAACGTCCAACCAGCTCGGATCCGACAGTAGCCTTGGCCCTTGGCGGTGGCGGCGCACGGGGCTTTGCCCATATCCATATTCTCGAGGCACTCGATGAAATGGGCATCCGACCAAAGGTGATCGCCGGCTCATCTATCGGGGCGCTGATGGGCGCGGCCTACGCCTCAGGCATGACTGGTCGGGAATTGCACGAATACACGCTCGCCTTGGTTGGAAACCGCAAAGACGTGCTGACCAAATTCTGGCAAACCCGCCCGGCCAAGTTCAGTGATTTCGTCGACGGTGGATTTCGCTTCGGCCAGTTCAATGTCGAGAAGATCACCAAGGCCTTTTTGCCTCCGCAGATCAAAAGTACGCTCGATGAACTCGAGATACCGCTCTTGGTGACGGCGACCGATTTTTACGGCCATCGCTGCGCATATTTCGATAGCGGTGATCTTCACTCTGCCATCGGTGCATCATCGGCCATACCCGCCGTGTTCAAACCGGTTAAGCGCGATGGTCGCGTCTACATTGACGGCGGTATCTTCAATCCGGTGCCCTATGAAGTGCTGGTCGGCAAGGCAGACATCGTAATCGGGGTTGACGTAATCGGTGCGCCGACCGGCGACCCGTCGACGCCGCCGACCTCTATTGAGAGCCTCTACGGCTCCTCGCAATTGATGATGCAGTCTATCATGCAGCTGAAACTGGCGCAGGCGCCGCCCGATGTCTTTATACGGCCGCCGGTTTCGTCATATCGGGTTATGGACTTCTTCAAGGCAAAAATGATCCTCGATGGTACCCGCTCGGTGAAAAGCGACTTCAAATACAAGCTTGAGGCCGCCTTTGAGATGCATCGCGCGGACCCCGTCGTCACCTCAGCTTGATCTGCCCTTAGCCCAGACCGGCGGCCTTACCGCTGGAAAGCGCATTGGCCGGCACATCTGCGTGCAGCTTGACTGTGTCATCGCGCGTCTCAATGTCCGCACGCGTTTCAATGTGACCAATCACGCGGAAGCACACGATCACCGCTCCAAGGCCAAAGACAACCGCGCCCAGACCCCAACCGGCAATCGCACCCTGCGCACCGTACCATTGGCTGCCCAGCCAAACGAAAGGTATTACGCCGAGTGTAGATCGACCCCAATTGAAAAGGGTGGAGTAGAGCGCATAACCCAGATTGTTGAACGCTGCGTTCGCGACAAAAAGCGCGCCGTTAAACAAAAACGTGATTGCGATAAAACGGCAGAAGAAAATGATCAGGTCCCGCGCTTCGCCTTCGGTTTGAAACAGGTCAGCCAACGGGCCGGCCGAAACAAACAGCGCCGCGCAGACGAGGAATACATAGCCAAGGGTGAAGACGAGCGCGTCGCGCATCGTCTGGCGCAAGCGGTCGTAGAGCTTTGCGCCATAATTCTGTGCAAGGATCGGGCCGACCGCCCCGGAAAGCGCAAAAATAACACCGAATGCAACAGGCACCAGCCGTCCGATGACCGCCCACGCGGCAACAGCATCATCGCCATAGCGGGCAATTTCAGCCGTCACATAGGCATTGCCAATTGGCGTGGCGAGTTGCGTCATCACAGCGGGTCCGGCAATAAGCGAAAATGGGATGAGGATACGGCGAAAAGTCTTCACATCAGGGATTGCAACGAGCCCATGAACCACCGCAGCGCCGTACAGTCCGACAGCGCCAATGACAAAGCGCGAGATGACAGTTGCAATAGCCGCACCGGTGACGCCCAAGTCAAAGCCGAAAATGAGGATCGGATCCAGCACTGCCGATACGGCACCACCGATCAGTGTGACATACATGGCGCGTTTGGCGTCGCCCACGCCGCGCAAGATCCCCGACGCGCCCATGCCGATAGCCATAATGGTCGTTGAGGGCAGCACAATCTTCAAAAAATGATCTGCAATCTCAAGCGTTTCGCCCGTCGCTCCAAGGAGGCCTAGCAAGGGGCGTGTGTTAAACCACACGATCGCAACCAAAGCGGACACTATGATCGTAATGAGCAAAAGGGCGGTGCCGCCGTCTTTTGCTGCTTCTTCCCGATCTCCCGCGCCAAGATTTCTCGCAACCAGCGCACCGGCCCCGATGGTCATGCCAATGGCTGTAGAGATCAGAAAAAACTGGAGCGTGCCAGCATAGCCGATAGCTGCGGCAAGTTGTTTTTCACCCAATAGTGAAATGTAAAAAAGGTTGAGCGCATCAACGAGGAAAATGGCAACCAGACCGACCGATGCCGTCAACGTCATCACCACCACATGGCGCATGGTGGAGCCGGTGGTGAACTTTCCGCGGTCAGCAGCACTCATGTGGCAAAAACCTTTGCTTTGTCGACAAACCCTTTGAACTCTAAAGCATTGCCGCATGGATCTTTGATGAACAGTGTTGCCTGTTCGCCGGGCTGGCCCACGAAACGCTTTGTCGGCTTGATTACCCAGTCGACATTGTCTGCGGCCTCTAATCGAGCCGCCAATTCATCCCATTCATCCATTGACAGCACAACGCCGAAGTGCGGGATCGGCACTTCGACATCGTCAACAAAACCCGTCGCGGCCGCTGGTGCGCTTGGACCCAGATGGGCAGACATTTGATGACCGAAGAGCGAGAAATCCGTCCAAGTCGTCGACGAACGCCCCTGTTTGCAACCCAGAACATCGATGTAGAAGGCGCGTGTCTCCGCCAGGTCCTGAACAGGAAAAGCAAGGTGAAAGGGTGAGATTGGATCACTCACTTCGCAGACTGCTCTTCATTGAGTTTTTCTTTCACGCCATCCTTGGCGGGATTAAGAATTTCCGACTCTCTTTGCGGTTCCATCAAAGGCTCCGGTGAGACGGGTTTGTTCAAAAGCATGTGCCCTCCGGCGAAGATCCCGTCAGCCGCCTGTATGTCCAGGCGCTCCGCGTCGCGCCTGCGTACATCTTTGCGGATGACCTTTGCAAGGTCTTCGCTCGCACCGAGCGCTTCAAGCGTCTTCTGCCCAAACTTCAGGCCGCTTTCGAACGTCTCGCGCACTTCAAAATCAACGCCTTTTGACCGCAACTCCAGCGTATGCGCCCGGTCATACGAGCGTACAAAAAGCCGGGCGTCGGGAAACTCGCGTTGCACCAAATCCACAATGCGCGTGGTGATAAATTTGCGCTGTGTGACGATGGCAACAATTTTGGCATGTCGAATGCCCGCCGCTTCCAGAACCTCCTTGCGGGTGCCGTCGCCAAAATATATGCGAAATCCGAACTTTTGCGCCGAGCGGACCCGTTCGGCGCTGTTGTCAAGGACGGTTACGGAATTGCCGCCAGCCAACAGCATTTGCGCGGCCACTTGCCCGAGGCGGGAAAACCCGATCATCAACACGTCGGCACCCACCTGAACACCGGCAAAGTCCTCTTCCATTTCCTCCGGTTTTTCATGCCGGAACATGAAATCGGACAAGGCCACCGCCAGGGGTGTCAAAGCCATGGATACTGTGACGATGGCAATAAGAAGTGACGCTATGGATGTCTCGAAAATGGCAAGGCTGGTCGCCGCAGAGAACATCACAAAGCCGAATTCACCGGCCTGCGGCAGGAATAAGGACGTTCGGATGCTGACCTTGTGAGCAATCCCAAAAGCGTAGCAAAGCCCGTAAATGATGGCAGCCTTTATGATCATCAAGATTGGCGCAGCGGCAAGAATAATGGGCCAATTGTCAAAAAGGACAGACAGGTTGAGGCTGAGACCGATAGCCATGAAGAACAGGCCGAGCAAAAGACCCCGGAAGGGCTCAATATTGGCCTCCAATTCATGGCGGAACGAGCTTTCTGCCAGCATGACGCCAGCAATAAACGCTCCAAGCGCCATGGATACGCCTGCAGATTGCATGACGACCGCCGATCCCAACACGATCAGCAACGCGGTTGCGATCATCGCTTCCTTTGCGCCTGTGTTGCCAATGACGCGAAAAAGCGGGTTCAATCCATATCGACCTGCGGCGATAAGAAAACCGATGGCGGCCAGCGCAAATGCAAAATCTCGCCAGCCACCGCCCAGTTCGCTTTGCGCACCGGTGGCGAGCAAGGGGATGACAGCCAGAAGCGGGACAATGGCGATGTCTTGAAACAACAAGATGGCGAAGGACTTTTGTCCGTGCGGTCGGCCTCGTTCGCCACGTTCATCCAGTATTTGCAGAGCAAAAGCGGTCGAAGAGAGTGCCAGGCCGAAGCCGATAACGGCGCTGGCAGCGAAACTGAACCCGCCTATCAGGGCGGTCAAAGCTGTCAGGACCAAGCCTGTCACCATCACCTGCAGGAAGCCGAGACCAAAAATATCGCGCCGGAGCGACCATAATCGTTTGGGATTGAGTTCCAGCCCGATAACAAACAGCAGAAACACGACGCCCAACTCGGAAACCTGCAAAATGGCTTCAGCGTCGGTGATCAATCCCAACATCGGGCCGACGACCACGCCGGCGCTCAAATAGCCCAAAACAGTGCCCAATCCGATCCGCTTGAAGAGCGGCGCGGCAACAACGGCACCACCCAAAAGGATGACCGCTTCACTTAAAATGCCACTCGCCTCACCACCTGCCATTTTCGTCTCCATAGTCCATATATGCCAAGCAGGCTTGATGGTCGCGCCTGGCAGGCTTAGATCACGCCAAGCAGCTTTCCAAACGCAAGCATGCATATTGTTTTATCTCAAGCCGGAAGTCGTCATGTCACACCAAAACCAGCTATTATTGGATCGCGCTGCAGCATTGGTGGAGGCTGCCAAGCGCGCGGGCGCCGATGCTTCTGACGCCGTTAGCGTATTGTCGCGTTCGCGCTCGGTGAGCGTGCGCAACGGTGTTGTGGAAAACACCGATGCATCGGAGGGCGACAGCCTTTCGCTGCGCGTTTTTGTGGATGGGCGCGTGGCCTCCGTCGCCGCTGATGTGTCGACGTCGGTAGACATGTTGGCTGAGCGGGCGGTGGCCATGGCGCGGGTGTCGCCGCAAGACAAATATAATCAACTCCCCGACGCATCCGTTTTGGCTAAGGATTTCGTCGACCTGGATAAAAATGATACGACCGAAGTCCTCACAGACAAACTTGTTGAAAATGCGTTAGCCGCAGAAGCGGCTGCGCTGGGTGTCAACGGCGTGACGGGATCGATGGGCGGCAGTGCTTCGGCGGGCGCTAGCGGCATGGTCTTGGCTTCATCGAATGGCTTTAGCGGCTTCTATGAGGGAACCGGTTTTGGCGTCTCGGTATCGGCCATTGCCGGTGAAGGCACCAAGATGCAGCGCGATTATGATTATTCGTCCGCCTCCCATTACGCCGATATGGACGACCCTGAACATGTCGGGCGCTCGGCGGGCGAACGCGCGGTAAAGCGGCTCCACCCCCGCAAAGTGGACACTCAAGCAGTGACGGCGGTTTATGACCCTCGGGTTGCGCGCGGTATACTGGGGCACCTGACCGGCGCGATCAACGGCGGCGCTGTGGCGCGCAAGAGTACTTTTCTGCGCGATGCCATGGGAACGAAAATTGCCAATAACGCTATCACCATCGTCGACGATCCATTTATTGCCCGCAACAGCGGTTCGCGGCCTTTCGACGGTGAAGGCATTGCAGGTGAACGCATGGCCATGGTGAAAGATGGCGTGTTGCAAAATTGGTATCTTTCAACGCCGATCGCCAATGAACTGGGCCTGACCACAAATGGTCGCGGCCGCCGTTCGGGAACGCAAGTTGGCGCCGGACCGACGAACGTCTTTATTGAGCCGGGTGAAAAAACGCCCGAGGAGCTCATCGCGCAGATGGGTACGGGCCTTTATGTCACCGAGATGATCGGATCGGGCGTGAACATGGTCACCGGTGAATATAGCCGCGGTGTTTCAGGTTATTGGGTTGAAAACGGAGAGCTGACGTTCCCGGTCTCGGAGGTCACGCTTGCTTCGAACTTGAAAAACATGTTTTTGCGGATGGTCCCGGCTAACGATCTGGACCGAAAATATGCGACCGCAGCGCCTACACTCCTTTTTGAAAACATGATGTTGGCGGGCATTTGATCCGTGACACTACCCTTAATTGCCGAGGACACGGCACTGCTTGCACAGGCGGCAACGGAAGCGTCCGACATTGCGATGCACTATTTCCGGCGCGCTTCTTTGCGTGTCGATTTGAAGGAAAATAATTCGCCCGTTAGCGAAGGTGACTACGCGGTAGACAAGTATCTGCGCGAGACACTAACCCATGCTCGCCCTGCTTACGGCTGGCTGTCCGAGGAAACAGCCGATGATGACCCGTCAAGTCGGATGGGTGCGGCCCGCACCTTTATCGTTGATCCGATTGACGGCACCCGTGCCTATATATCCGGGCGAGATACATGGTGCATCAGCATGGCAATCGTCGAGGACGGTCGACCTGTCGCCGGCTTGTTGGCCTGTCCCGCACTGGGAGAATCGATCTGCGCAAGCATTGTCGACGAGCAGAGGGTTTTGACCGATGACGACGTCCGCCCCATCATTGTCGGTGGGCGCAAGGCCCATGTCCGTGACCTAGCGAAACGGTTGCCGACCGTCGCGATCAAAGAGGGCCACCATGTGCCATCCCTGGCGTACCGCATCGCGATGGTCGCAGACGGGCGGCTTGCAGGGACTTTCATTCGAAAACACGCCCATGAATGGGATGTTGCGGCTGCTGACGTGATTGCAACCATGGCTGGCGCATGTTTTGTCGATGCCGATGGAGAACAAATTATCTATAATCAAAGGGCCCCGACACTGGGCGAAATGGTTTGTGCCAAACCTGCCCTTATTGGGCCAATGTTGAATGTTGTGACTGCCAACAGCATTCGGTAAAGGGGCGGATACGAATTGGCCGGGAGACGCTGATGGCTGACGCCACCCAAGACAAGCAATTGCTTCACCTCGTTTTTGGGGGAGAATTGGAAACGCCGGAAGAAATGAAATTCCGCGACCTTGATGAGTTGGACATAGTCGGGATATTCCCCGACTACGCGAGCGCGGCGGCGGCTTGGAAGTCCAAAGCACAATTGACGGTAGACAATGCGCATATGCGTTATTTCGTTGTTCACCTGCATCGGCTGCTTGAGCCAGACGAAGGTTGACCGTGGAAAAGGAAAAACGCCGTAGCCCCGCAAAGCGGTAGCGCGGCTGATGAGAAAAGAGCGAAGATGAGTGAACGTTGGGCACGCACTGCCATGCAGGCCTACCGGTGGGCTGGTGTGGCCGCCTATCCACTGGTGGGCACCTATATGCGTGTGCGGGCGTCACAGGGCAAGGAACAGGCGTCACGTCGTGGCGAGCGCTTTGGCCGTCCGTCGATGCCCCGTCCGCCAGGTCCGCTTGTTTGGGTTCACGCGGCCAGCCTGGGCGAGACGAGTGCGGTGATTGCGTTGATCCGTCGCTTGAAAGCCGCGAATGTGGGTGTGGTTTTGACCACCGGCACCGTGACCTCCGCCATCATGGCCAAGGAACGGCTTGGCGATCTGATCATTCACCAATATGTGCCGCTCGATCTAAAGCCTGCTGTCAGCCGTTTTCTGGGTTATTGGCGGCCCGACTTGGCGGTTTTTGCCGAGAGTGAAATCTGGCCGATGACGATCCTCGAACTTGCTTCACGCCGAATACCTCAGGTACTGATCAATGGCCGCATGTCGGACCGCTCCTTTGCCCGTTGGCACAAGCGCCTGGCGCTGGCAGAATCATTGTTTGAGAACTTTTCGGCGGTCGCGGCGCAATCGGAAGTGGATGCCGAGCGCTTTTCTGCGTTGGGTGCGCGCCCGGTCACGACAACCGGTAACTTGAAAGTTGATGTGCCGGTTCCGCCGGTCGATCCGCAAGTAGCCGAGCAACTTGCCCAAAGCATCAAGGGGCGTCCTGTTTGGGCAGCAATTTCCACACATGAGGGTGAGGAGATCATGGCTGCGCGGGTGCATAAGGCGCTTAAGTCCAAATGGCCGAACCTGCTGACTGTCGTCGTTCCCCGGCATCCGGATCGCTCCCCTGAGCTTTACAAAACTTTTGATGCCAACGGGCTACAAGTTGATTTGCGCAGTCAAGCAGGGTTCCCTCAGTCGACCTCGGATATTTTTCTCGGCGACACGATCGGGGAGATGGGTCTGTATTTGCGGATGGCGCCCATTGCGTTTGTGGGCCGGTCGCTGGCGATTAAAGCCAAGGGTGGCCAAAATCCACTGGAACCGGCGGTGCTTGATACCGCCATCTTGACGGGTCCCAATATCTCCAACTTTGAAGACCCCTATCGTCGTTTGATCGAAAACACCGGCGCGCGCGTCGTCTATGATGAGAAAGAGCTGGCCAAGATCGTTCATCTGCTTTTGTCAAAACCGGAGGCACGCAAAGCGATTGCGCAATCGGCAATGCGGGTCGTTTCCGATATGGAAGGCGCTTTTGAACGGACGTGGCAAGCACTGCGCCCATATGTCAACCCGCTGGTTGTTTCGGTTGGCTTGAGCGACGTTGGTGACCCAGGTTCATCGCTTGAAATTGAAGATATGATCGATGGCAGCCGGTAAGAGCGCGCCAGACTTCTGGTTTCAACCAGCCTCGTGGCAAGCGCTGGTCCTTTCGCCCTTGGGTATGGCCTATGGGGCTCTTGCGGCCAGTCAAATGGCCCGTACGAAACCCAACGCCATCGATGCGCCGGTGCTGTGCGTTGGCAATTTCACGGTGGGTGGCGCGGGAAAAACACCAACGGCGCTCGCGCTGGTAACGACAGCCCTCCAAAAGGGTTTGAAGCCCGGTGTCGTATTGCGTGGCTATGGCGGTCAAAAAAGACGACCGCATCGCGTTGACCCGCAAATCGACACCACGTCGGCGGTCGGCGACGAAGCACTTCTGTATGCTGCGCAGGTGCCGACCATTGTCGGCGCTGACCGCTCACAAAGTGCCGGTCTTCTTCTTGAGGCCGGATGCAATTTCATCATCATGGATGATGGCTTTCAAAGCCGGACCCTGCACTATGACTTTGCCCTCGCCGTTGTCGATGGGCGACGCGGTCTTGGCAACCGCAAATCGCTACCTGCCGGTCCGATGCGTGCGCCCTTGGCCACCCAAATGCCTTACGCTGATATGTTGCTGTTGATCGGCGAGGGAGGTCCGGGCGAGCACACACTGCGTGATGCTGCCAGAGCAGCAAAGCCGATCACTCGCGCCAGCCTCGTACCGATACAAGCAAAGACGGTTTTGAAAAAAAAACTGATTGCCTTCAGCGGGATCGGCGATCCGCAAAAGTTTTTCGACACAATAAGGATCAATGGCGGCAAACTAGTGCACATCCAGCCGTTTCCCGACCATCATGAATTTACGGAGTTGGACGCGGCAGGTTTGCTCGATGCTGCCAAAACCAAAAAACTTGACCTCGTCACCACCCAAAAGGATCATGTGCGGTTGAAGGGAAAAGGTGGTTTGCGGGACGAGCTGGCGTCAAAAGCGTCAATTCTTCGCGTTGAATTGCGTTTTGCCGATCAAGCCAAGCCAGCACAAATCGTTGAAAGCACATTGGAAAATTACAACGCGCGGAAGATGCGCACGTTAACTTCACACTAGGATCGGACGTTTCCGGCGTTGCGTTCAGCCGTAAGCGACGCGTTGACGTCAATATAGGCTTCTTGGCGCTCCACGCTCCAATACTTCAACTCGTCAAGGGGTATCGGTTTGCCGGTTACGGCACAACGCACAAAGCTGCCTGGTGACAAGACGCGGAAATCCGCATCCAAATACTTCACCTTGGCTTCACTTATTCCTGACAGGTCATGAATATTCATGAGTTCGCTATATTCCATCTGGCCGAAAACGTCCATCGCTACCGGCGTCCAAACAGGCTTTCAATTTTCGCGACAGACAGTGAGATAAAAGTTGGTCTGCCATGGTTGCATGTACCTGAACCGGGCGTCGCCTCCATCTGTCGCAAAAGCGCATTCATCTCATCGAGCTTCATACGCCTTCCTGCGCGCACCGAGCCATGACAAGCCATCGTCGAGGCGACCGCTTTCAATTGATCTTGCAAACGACCAAAACCATCACCGACTGTAATGTCATCGGCCAGATCGCGCACCAAGCTGGCAGCGTCTACCTCTCCCAGCATGGCAGGTGTCGCATTAACGGCCACCGCGCCGGACCCAAATGCTTCAACTTCAAGGCCAAAGCGTGACAGTGTTTCCCTTTGCGCCAAAAGACCGGCCGCCGCATCAGCGCCGACATCGACAATGTCGGGAACCAGCAGCATTTGCGATGGGATTTGTCGTGCTTCCAATGTGGACTTGAGTGCCTCGTAAACCAGACGCTCATGGGCAGCGTGTTGATCGACCAACAAAATGCCATCGTGCGTTTGGGTGACGATAAACGCATCGTGGATTTGTGTGCGCGCCGCGCCCAACGGATGGCGTGTGAGCTCGTCTGTTTTGTCCGCTGCGCTTGGCGGTTCAGCCTTGAGTGCCGACGGGGCAAACCCTTCAAACCCAACCTGGGCCTGCTCTTGAAAGGACAGAGGCTGTGATGCCGATCCACCGTTTTGCGGGTTGTCGGGCACAGGTGCTTGGAAAGCGTCTGCCATTTGCCGCGATGCAGACGCTGCGGGACGCGCGGTTTGGGCCGCAAGGGCGCTGCGTATCCCGCCGACGATCAAAGCGCGAATATTGCCCGGGTCGCGAAAGCGGACGTCTGACTTTGCCGGATGTACGTTCACATCGACGAAAGCTGGATCGAGCGACAAATAGATTACCGCGATGGGATATCGCCCGCGCTCCATGAAGTCAGCATAGGCGGCGCGGATCGCCCCGAGGATTTGCCGGTCTTTCACGGGTCGTCCGTTTACAAACGCAAACTGCAAATTGGACTGGCCACGATGCACTGATGGTAGGCTCATGATTCCATCGAGCCTTGCGCCCTCTCGCTCATGGCGGACAAACAAGGCATCATCGACAAAATCCTGCCCCAGCACCTGGCCGATGCGAGCCGTAATCCGCTCCGATGGATCGTCTTGAGCGCATGGCGGAAAATTCAGGCTCTGCCTGTCTTCCCCGTTTAACCAAATACCGACTTGGGGAAAGGCCATGGCAACGCGCTTGACCGTGTCGCTAATCGCCGCGTTTTCGGCTTTGTCGCTCTTCATGAACTTCAGGCGGGCCGGTGTTGCGTAAAACAAATCCTGAACGTCGACGGTTGTGCCAATGTTTGCAGCTGCTGGGATAACTTCAAAGACCGATCCGCCCTCGACCCGAATGAGATGCGCATGGGGGTCATCGGCCCGGCGCGATGTAACAGAAAGCCGGGCAACCGAACCGATTGAAGGCAAAGCCTCACCGCGAAAGCCGAGCATCGTAATGGCATCAAGACCATGCCCCAATTTCGAAGTGCAATGGCGAGAAATGGCCAACGGTAAGTCACGCACGGACATGCCGTGGCCATTGTCATGCACACGAATAAAGCTCTTGCCACCATTGGCCGTTGAAATTTCAACACGGGTTGCCCCTGCATCAATCGCGTTTTCCACCAGTTCCTTGACGACTGACGACGGTCGCTCCACGACTTCACCAGCGGCGATTTGGTTGATGGTTGTCTGGTCGAGCTGGCGTAGTGGCATGCAACCAACGATAAGCGCGTCGACCGGAAAAGCCGAGGGTCTAAGCGAGCAATTCCACACCAAATAGCGGGGTGCACACCCACAGTGTTCAAACCGCGGCTTGCGGTCTCGGGCGACCCGAGCAAGCTGTGATGGAGCCCAAGCTTTTCACCATCGCGCACAGTCTCGGCCGACAATCGCTCCAACAGAGGTTCTGGCGATTCCGCTTTATGCAGCGGGTCCATGATCAGGTAGATGTGATCACCTCGAAACATATCTGGTGGCAAAATAGTTCCCAATGTGCACCCGCGCCCATGGCAAGTGTCGTCAGCCCCTCACGACATTTTCTCCACGCGCGCGAAGTACTTGTACTCACGACAAACAGCCCGCTAATATGTTAATTGAAATTACAACAAGGACATTGCTTCCATGACGACCAACCCCTCCAGAACGCTTGAAATGCGCAGGCTTGCCGATGACTTTGCGGTTTCCGGTCAGATATGGCCCGAGCAAGTGTCCGAATTGGTGGCGGCTGGTTTCAAAGCGGTCATTTGTAACCGACCGGATGGTGAAGCCCCGGATCAACCCACCGCAGCCTCTATTGAGCAGGCGGTCAAGGACGCGGGGCTTTCATTTTACAATATTCCGGTCAGCCCTGCCGGCATGACTTATGAAAATGTCGATCAAACCAAAGCGGCACTGGCAGAAATAGCAGGACCCGTGTTCGCCTATTGCCGGTCTGGTGCGCGCTCGACCAACATTTGGCAATTCTTGCAAGATCAAGGTAAGGCGTAACAGCGCTTCACGTAAGGGTTGAAGCTCATGTGCCGCAAAAAGTGGCTTTCACACGTTCATTGAGTTGCGGTGCCAGCACAAAGAAGTCGTCAACTGAACGATCTGAATACGGGTCTTGCAGCGATGAAACCATCTCATGAAAAGGCTGGAAATCGCCAGCATAGCCGGCTTCGATCACCCTTTCGACCCGATGGTTTCTTGCGATAATCATTGGATTG
Source organism: Pseudomonadota bacterium (assembly GCA_039822005.1). Lineage (GTDB taxonomy): Bacteria > Pseudomonadota > Alphaproteobacteria > Rhizobiales > Rhizobiaceae > JBCBDX01. The sequence goes on from JBCBMZ010000001.1 coordinate 710,487, forward strand.
ATTTGTTTCATGGCAGATTGACGGGCGCCATCATCGGGCTTTTCCCGGGCCAGTCTTTGGCGCCAGGCCAGCAGCCACATGGCAACCGCAGATGGCTGTTCAAATTCCGCTAAAAATAGTTTGTCTGCGTCGGTTTCCTCACGCGATAAACTGGAAAGGGCGCGCATCGTTCGTGTGAAATCTGCCCGCTGTGATGCCATCGTCTTTAAAAGATCCTGCGCCAGCGCCACATCTTCCTTTTGATGATCGGCGAATCCTATCTTGGCACAAAGTCCACTCTCATAAGCCTGTGTAAACCGGGGCAAATAATCTTCCAGCGTGCTTTTGGCCACCTCGACTGCTTTGTCTAAATCATCTGCTAAAAATGGGAGCAGCGTTTGGGCAAAATTACCGAGGTTCCAATGGCCAATCCCGGGTTGGTTGCCATAGGCATACCGTCCGAACTGATCGATCGACGAAAATACCTTCTCCGGATCATACTCGTCAAGAAAAGCACATGGGCCGTAGTCGATGGTTTCACCGCTGATGGTCATATTGTCGGTGTTCATGACGCCATGGATAAAGCCAATATGGAGCCAGTGGGCAATCAATCGCGCTTGCCGTTCTATCACCCCTTCCAGCAGCCCTTTCGCCCCTTGACCAGCACGGTCGCTATAGTGCCGCTCCAGCGCGTGATCGATGAGCAGTTGCAGTGCTTCGCCATCTTCGCGCGCATAAAAATATTGAAAGGTCCCGACACGGATGTGGCTGGTCGCTACCCGCACAACAATGCCGCCCGGTAACGGCGCTTCCCGCAGCACGGTTTCGCCGGTTGACAATACCGCCAACGCACGCGTTGTCGGTACACCAAGCGCATGCATGGCTTCCGACATGACATATTCACGCAAGGCCGGGCCGAGCGCCGCGCGTCCGTCGCCACTGCGGGAATAGGGCGTTCGGCCCGATCCTTTCAGTTGGATGTCATGACGGTTACCATTTTGATCAACCACTTCGCCGATCATCAGCGCACGGCCATCGCCCAGTTGCGGAACCCAATTACCGAACTGATGTCCGGCATAGGCCTGTGCCAGTGATGCTGCACCTTCTGGAAAACGGTTGCCGGAGAGCATCGCGATGCCTTCGTCTGTCTGGAGCCAGTCCGGGTCCAGGCCCAGGCTTTCCGCCAGTGGAATATTGATCCCTATAAGCTGCGGCTTCGGCGACTTTTGTGCGTCAAGACGTGCGTAAAAACGCTCAGGCAGGCGGGCGTAGGAATTGTCAAAAGCTATGGCTGGCATGGGGTCTTTCCTGTCAACGCCTGCATGTAATGCATCGAAGCGCGGCAACAAGCATAGCCCGTTTATTCACCAGTTTTGATCACAGGGCTTTTTGCAACGTGTGTAAGATTGAATGCGCGCTACCCCACCAAAAAGCGGGGTGGTTGAAATTGTTATATTCCTGCGGCCAGTTCACCCAATAGGTCGTGTTGTATGGCAAAAGCGCGGGCGCTTGCACCAGCGGTGTGAACGGCACCTCATCGACAAGCAGTCTATAGGCTTTTGTCATCGTCTCGATGGTCGAGGGGTCAAGCAGCTTCATTGAGCCGAGTTGATCCACCAATTCAGCATAATCCTTGCTGGCTTGGGTGTTCCAGCGACTGATATTGTTAAGCCCGCTGGCTGTTTCGCCACGCCCTTCCAACCCTTCATTGGTATAGCGCTGCATTGATGTCCATGGTTCGCTGACCGATCCGCAGGCCAGATTGGTGAGTGCCATCTCAAAGTCGCCGGAAGCCAGTGCCTGTTTCCAGCTGGCACGGTCATCGACCATTTTGGCATCGACTTGCAGACCGGCTGCTTGCAATTGCCCGGTGATTACTTTGGCGATCGCTGCTGCATGTTCTAAGGATGCATCAACATGGAGCGTTCCAGACAAGGTTCGTCCGTCCAGCTGCAGGTAACCGCCTGCACCTTTTTGCCAGCCCTTGCTTTCCAGCATGGCCAGGCCCGATGTAGCCTGCGATCGGGTCGGCACGGCCAAACCGGCCGCCTCGAGCGCCTCAACAAAAGCAAACATGCCGCCATGTTCCAAAAACAGGGTGCGCGAGGCTATTGTGGATCCGGAAAAGACGAGATCAACGATCTCTTGCCGGTCAATCAGCAGTGAAACGGCGCTGCGAACGGTTTTGTCGTCCCAAGGTGCCCGTGTCGTGTTGAAGTCCAATTGCCAAGGACAGGGGCTATACCAGGCATAAGGGCTTTCTTCGCGCCATACGATGATTTGGGGGTTTTGCGCAGCCATCTGCGTGAAATCGGCGAGCGAAACGTCGTGGGCTGCATCAATTTCGTTTGCGGCAATACGTGCAGCTCGTTCTTCCCGGTTAGCCGAGTGTAGGTAGACCACACGTTTGGGTTCGGGCAGTTCCATAAAACCGGATTTGGCACCCCACCACTCGTCATTTCGATCCCAAACTGCGCCCCCCTTTGAGGTTGACGTCAGTGTATAAGGACCGGTGCCGATTGGTTCTGCAAAGGTGAAATTTTGGAGGTCTTTTCCGCGCCAGACATGTTCTGGCATGATGAGGAATGAACTGAAAAACTGGACCGCGAAATTCTCAAGGATAAAACGGGGATTGCTCTCCTTCAGCTGAAACACAATTTGGGTGGGCGATTTTGCCTCAACACTCAAAACCTGCGAGCGAAGACGAACGGCATCGTCGGCCAAAAGCGTCTTGTTTTCCAAAACCGCGTTGACCGTGAAGAGCACGTCATTGGCGTTAAAAACCTCGCCATCTGACCATTCCACCGCGCCGTTTAGATTGATGGTCCATTCGGTTGCATCGTCATTGGAGGCATAGTCGGTAGCGAGCCAGGGTTCAATTTGGCCTGCCTCATAATTGAGGATGAAGAGAGGCTCCCACATTAGTTGATGGGCGCCATGTTGTCGGTTCATGTTGCCCGCGAGCACATTGTAACTCTGCGTTTCTTCGATCGGTTGGTCTGTATCGAAGATGACCGTATCCTCGCGCGCAACCTCGGTTGTTGCCGCCGCAGGGAATGTGAGTCCGAGGACACAAGCAAACAGGAGCGCGTTCTTCACGTGACGAAACATGCCAAATACCTTCCCCAATTGACGGGGTCGCGTAGCTCAAAAATTGCTAAAATTTTGCTATGATTTTAGTAAACAGCGCGTTGTGGACTAACGAACATAGTCGAGAACAAGCACGCGCGTGGTCTCAGGCAAATCGGCCCGTGACAATGTGATGGTGTGATTGCATGCAAAATCGACATTTTCATCTTTGAAGTGATCGAGAAAACTCTCGATCCATTTCATGTTGCGATATTTGAAGGTCAACGTCCTGAAGTGCATGGGAATGATCAGCTTGGGCTTCACCGCATGGATCATTTCCATCAGGTCGGGCAATTCGATCGTCAGATAGCCGCCAGCCAGCGCCAAAAGAACATCTGCATCTTGAAAAAAAGCGATCTGCTCGTCGGTCAGCGGATTGCCAACATCACCCATATGCGCAATGCGTAGTCCGTCTACTTCGAATTTGTACATCCCGTTTTGGCCGGGAACCCCACGCGGATGATCGATCCATTCTGCCGCTGCAATCGCTTCGATCGATACACCGGTCGCCGACACTTTGCTGCCACCATCCAGGGCAACATCCAACGCGTTGATCACCTCGGGTTGACCGGAGAGAAGGTCAGCGCGGCAATGGGATGTATCGTCGTCCGATGAGATGATAACAAGGTCAGCGCTGTCTTTGATCGCAGCATAGCCGACCTCTTCGGGGGTATAGGGGTCCGTGATGATGGTGGTGCCGTTTTGAGCTTTGAGCCGAAAGGCGGCATGCCCATACCATGTCAGTTCCATGTGAACCTCGTCAGCCAGTAAGCGGATCAGTCGACGACAGGGAAACGCTGGAAGTTGCCACCCGTCAAGGCTGTCTCGTCAGCGCGAAGCGGCGTTTGAAGGGTTAGCTGTTTGCCAGTTCCAGATTGCCGGTGATAATGGTGTTTTCCGGCGCAAGCGCTTGTGCCTCCTGCAGCAGCGGGCGGGCCTTGTGCATGTCTCCGCGCAAAATGTAGGAATAGGCCTGATTGTTCAGGATCGATGCCTTGCGACCCTCTTGCTTGAGAAGAAGGGCGTAGGCGCGGTCGGCTAACTCATAACGGCCAAGTTGATCATATGATGCAGCAAGGCCGAGCCAGGCGCGGCTGTTGGCCGGGGTCGCTTCAACTGCGGCACGAAAGTTCTTTTCCGCCAAACCGAAATTGCCCGCAGCATAGTGCTTGGAACCGGTTACAATGGCGTTTTGCCCGACAAAGCCCTGATAGGTCGGTGAGTCTTTACCTGTCGTGTCCAGTTCGGCAACACTCTCACAGCCAGCGAGAGCGAGCGCAAACATACCAACAATGATGGCGCGAAGTTTAGACTGTCCCATAATCACTACCCTGCATAACCTGGCCTTTTCGGCTCTTCTGACAACGCTACCATGCGGGTGGTAAAAGCCGGGTGCGCAAACAAGGTAAAATTTCAATGAGTTTGGAGAGCTTTGCTTAACGGCCGTGATCGGTCAGTCGCTCATCATGGCGACAACGGTTGGAATGATCGCAATCAGCAATACGGTCGGCAGGATGAACATCGTAACGGGAATGGTCATCTTTGCGGGTAATTGGTGCGCTTTTTCTTCAGCTGCCGTCATGCGCTTGTGACGCATCTCATCTGAAAAGACTTTCAGCGTTTGTGAAAGGCTGGTGCCCAGTTCCTTGGATTGTCGAAGAAGCGTCGCGAAGGCCCGGACTTCGTCGATGCCAAGTCGGTCAGCCAATGCTTTGAGCGTTTCGTCCATGGTGCGTCCGGCGCGCAATTCCAGTGAAACCAACGTCAGGTTTGCCGACATCGCCGGATAGGTATTGCGGATTTCCTTGGTCACCCGATCAACAGAGGCTTCAATGGAAAGTCCCGCATCGCAACACACGATCATCAAGTCCATAAAATCCGGAAACCCATTGCGATATTCCGACATTCGCTTGCCGACAATCTGTTGCAGATAAAGGGCAGGGGCCATGTATCCGATCAGCAGGACGCCGCCGGTAATTGTCACAGCCTGAGTTGTGAACACACCATAGCCCACCAGCAAGGATGTGATAAGGCCGCCAACAGTTCCAAGCCCCATGCCGACAAAGCGCGCCAGAAAAAACCGGCCCACAGCGTCTGGGCTCAAAAAACCTGCGCGCATCAATTTTTGCCGTAGCCGAACGACATTTTCCGCGTCAGTAGAAGCATAAAATTCGGCCGCTTTTTTTGCGGCCATTTCGGCTATGTCATGATCATGACTTTCAGGAGCAACGGTCGACGCTTCGCTCATCTCGTAATCGGGGTCCGAAACTTTCAGCCGAGACAGTGTTTGTTGCTTTACCTTACGCCCTTGCATGAAAGAGAAGGCGACGGCACCTCCACCGAGCGCCAGGATCGCCACGGCTGCGAGGATGATCATCAGGCTGCTTCCGCTCGACATACCCACAACCCTCACATCTTAAAGCTGGCGAGCTTGAACATGATGAAGTTGCCAATGCCGAGAAGCGTCATCGCTCCGCCAATGAAATACCATGTAAGCGGAAGATGGATGACGTCGCCATAATAGTCGGGCGAAAATACCAAAAGCATCAAAACAAAAATGCCCGGCACAGCCGACAGGATATAGGCCGACATGCGGCCTTCCGCCGAAATGGCTTTCACTTTGCGGCGCAGCTTTCCACGCTGACGGATAACATCGGCAAGGCCTTCAAGCGTCTCGCGCAAATTGCCTCCGGTAGAGGACTGAATGGAAATTGCAGTGACAAACAATCCCAGATCCTCGTGGCCGACCCGGTCATAAAGCGCTTCCAACGCCGTGACCATTTTAGAACCATAGGTGACTTCATCGGAAAGAATGCCGAATTCAGTCCCGATGGGATCTTTCATCTCGTCGGCCACCATCGATACGGCAATCGGAACCGGGTGTCCGGCCCGCAAGCCGCGGGTAATGAGGTCCAGCGCTTCGGGGAGTTGATTGCCGAACGCCTTCAAACGTCCTGCCCTCTTGCGACGCAAGATAAAGATCGGGACGACTGGCATCAACACTGCCGCAACCGTCAAGCCAATAGTGGTTGCACCGAGGTAAAATCCACCGCCGACGCCAATCAGCGCGCAAACCACCGTGGTAATCGTCAGAAACTGGGTCAATGGCATGCGCATGGCCGCTTGGGTGCGCAATGTCTGCAAGTATCGTGTCAGCGATGACGTCTTGTCGGAATCAAGTCCGCGTTCTTTGCGCAATTGAACAAGCACGTCATGTTGTGTTGCCGAATCTTCGCGCAAGATCATCCGCCGGTTGATCGAGCGACGCCCGGAAACGCGCGGGGCGACCAGCATGTAGGCGGCCTCAGCCAGAATAATGCCGGTGATACCCGCAAAAGCGTAGACAACATAGCGTATGAGATCGGCGTCAGCCATCATCAAACCTCGGTGCGTGACGACGGGTCAAAATACTCGCCGGGAAACTCGACGCCCGTTGCTTTTAATTCTTCCAGAAAACGCGGGCGCACACCGGTCGGAGCATAATAACCTCTGATTGATCCATCTTCGTCGACGCCGGTGCGGTAAAATTTGAAGATTTCCTGCATCTGGATCACGTCACCTTCCATGCCGGTGACCTCCGCAACGCTGGTCACGCGTCGCTTGCCGTCCGACAAGCGTGTCAGTTGCAGGATCAAGCCAATGGCGCTGGAGATTTGGCTGCGGATGGACGACACGGTCATCGGCATACCTGTCATGCCCAGCATTTGCTCCAGGCGCGAAATAGCATCCCGGGGCGTATTGGAGTGAATGGTTGCCATTGAGCCTTCATGCCCGGTGTTCATGGCCTGCAACATGTCGAAGGCTTCTTCACCGCGACACTCGCCGAGGATCACGCGATCGGGACGCATGCGCAGCGCGTTTTTCACAAGGTCGCGCTGCTTGATTTCGCCCACACCTTCGGAGTTGGTGGGTCGGGTTTCCATACGGGCAACATGAGGCTGCTGCAATTGAAGCTCAGCGGCATCTTCGATCGTGATGAGGCGTTCGTGCTCGGAAATGAAAGCTGACAAGGCATTGAGCATCGTCGTTTTGCCCGTGCCGGTACCACCGGATATCAATGTGGTGACACGCGCAAAAACGGCGGCTGCCACAACCTCTGCCATGGGCTGAGTCAACGCGCCAAAGCCGACCAGCTTGTGAAGGCCAAGCTTGTTCTTGGAGAATTTCCGGATGGAAACCAGCGGACCATCGACGCCAATGGGACGAATGGCGGCGTTAAATCGTGAACCGTCAAGCATCCGCGCGTCACACATCGGCGATGATTCATCAATCCGGCGTCCCACCGCCGCAACGATCTTGTTGATCACGCGCAATAGATGGTCTTCGTCCTTGAAGGGAATATGCTCTTGCATGAGCTTGCCTGATCGTTCCACGAAACAATTCTCGTGGCCATTTATCAAGATATCGCTGACGGTGGGGTCTTCCATCAAAGGCTGAAGCGGACCAAGGCCCACCATCTCGTCCATAATGTCATCGACCAGTCGGCTGATTTCCGACGCGTTCAGCGGTGTGCGTTCGTTTCTGACATGTTCGTTGACGAATTCCGCCACTTCGTCGCGGATACGGTCTTCGGGCAAATTCTCAAGCTGGCTCAGATTGACTTCATCCAGAAACAGCTTGTGAATGCGCACGCGAGCATCTGCTGTACGGTCATTGCCGCGCTTGGGCGGTTCTGCTTTCGCCGCGGGCGCAGGGCGGGGACGTGTAGAGGGTATAACCACCTCTTGCTCGACAACGGCAGGGCCTGCGCTTGGTTTTTGATGTGGCTCTAATAGTGCGGCAAAACGGCTGCTCATGGCGTCACTCACGATGCCTTACGTTTGAAAACGGAACCAAGGGAAATGACACTTGGTTTGCGCGTATCTTCGATTGACGCTTCTTCCGGCAAGATAATTCGCCGCAAGTCATTGATAACATTGGCTTGCGGGTCGATTACATCCAGCGGAACGCCCTGGTCGACGGCGCGGCGGACCAGCTGATAATTGTTGGCAATACCGCCCACGAGGCGATCACCCAAAACGGCTTTGGCGTCACTCTTTTCAAGGGCTTCGCCGGTGACTTTGGATGCAAATCGGTTGATGATAACATTCGGCTTAACAGCGCGCTCGGTTTCCGCCTCGATTGACTTGATCAGGCGCTGGGTATGACGAATGCACGGTACAGTCATCTCGGAAGTGATGAAGACGTGGTTTGAGCCACGAAGGATGGCCGCCGTCCACGGGAACCAGGTGCGCGGTAGGTCGAGCACGACATTGTCGAAATAGGCAGATGCCAGATCAAGGACGCGAAGAACCACTTTGGGATCGAAAGTCTTTTGTTCGGCGGGTTTGTTCGGCGCTGCCAGCACCGCAAGGCCACTCTCATGCTTGGACATCATCGCATCAAGCAATTGGTGGTCGAGACGGTCAGCATCATTTTCAACTTCGGACATCTCAAAGCGTGGTTCCAGATCAAGATATTCAGCGCATGAACCGTGCTGGAAGTTCAGGTCAACCACACAAGTAGAAGCCGCACCGCTGGCCGATTTGTGCAGTAAAAATGCTGCCTGAAGGGCCAGAACCGTGTTCCCCACACCACCTGCCGCCGGCACAAATGAATATATTTCAGCCTCATCATGTCCCAGATTGGCGGGTCCGCGAAGCGCGCGAAGGCAAGCCCGCACGAGATCGGCTGTTGATACCGGTTTCATCAGGAAATCGGCAATCTGCATCTGTACCAAAATCCGCATGACTGATGGTTCACACGTACGCAAAACGGCAACTATCGGAACGACATCGCCGCAACGCCGCTTGAGGCGTTGAAGTGCTTCCAACGTTTCCAGATTAGCATCATCCAGATCGACAACAACGACGCCGGTTGCATCATTGACAACGTTTCCCGAGAGCTCGGTGATCGCGCTGTCGACGCAAACAAACTCGATGGCCTTTGAACTGGTGAAGGCGGTTTGGGCGGTAACAATGAACTCGCGATCAGGTGATACGAGGACAATGGCGTTTCTTGTAATGTCAGCTTGTGGCATGGCGCAACTCAGTCGTCGTCTGTGACGGGTTCTGCTGGTGCGGGTTCTCCACCATCGGTTGTATTGCCCGGCCCATCACGGTCTGCCGGAACGACGAGGTTGGTGTCTTGGACACCTTCGGGCCATGGGTCGATAATTTGAAGAGCGGAATTATAGGCCGCGGCATTGCCTGCTGCCAGTGTCACGCCGTCAGTCTCGTTGTACGTTTGCGTGCAAGCGCTCAGCGCGACAGCAGAAACACCAACAAACAGCGTGGAAGTCAAACTTTTCATGGCACCCATCCTCACTCAATATCCAACGTCAATATGTGACCAGAAGTCCGGCCCGGCGCGGCCGCGCCAGTTGCCGACGTATTGACTTCATCGATCTGCAACAACACGCCCTCCGCGACGCTGGCCGCGCGTGAATCATTAGTGGGCACAGCCATCGGTGTCGTCGGATCAACCGGTTTGACCAAGTGCGGCGTGACCAGCATCACCAAGTCGGTTTCGTTGCGCGCAAACTCTTTTGAAGAGAACAATGATCCCAAGACAGGCACGCGGCCGATGCCCGGCACATCCTTTGCGGTGACACTGTTTTCAGCAGAAAACATCCCGGCAATCATGAACGTTTGGCCAGATTTGAGGTCAACACTGGTCTTGGCGCGACGGGTCAGGAAAGTTGGAAAATCACCGCCGCTTGAAGAGTCAACTGACGAGACTTCCGGTTCAATATCCAGCGCAATCAATCCATGCTTCAGGACTGTTGGTTTGAACTTCAAGCCGATGCCGAACTCGCGATATTCCACAACGGGAATGCCGTCTTGAACGCCAAGCGTGATCGGCACTTCGCCACCGGCCAGAAACTCAGCTTCTTCTCCGGAACGGGTCACCAAATTGGGCTCTGCCAACCGGCGGGCAACGCCGCGCTCTTCCAATGCCTTGATCGTGTAGTCGATGTCTAATCCGTTGCTGACGATCTGACCGAACAATTGCGCCGCGGTATCCACAATCCCCGACGTTTGGTTGAAGCCAACACTGGAGCCCGGGTTAGATGAGAAATCGACACCCAGCTGGTTGCCTGCGTCACGATTAACTTCAACGAAACGGACGTTAAGCTGAACCTGTTGCGATGAGGTGATGTTGACCGAGTTGATGATAGATCCCTCATCTTCGGTGAAACGGCTGGCGATTTCATTGGCAAGGTCAGCGGAGACGGCATCAGGTGCGGAGCCGGACAAAACCACCTGACCATTGGTTGTGCGCACATCAATATCGGCATCGGGTACGTTCTGGCGAATGGCGGATTTTAACCGTGTTGTGTCAACGCTAACCTCCAGGTCAATGGACCCGACAAGGCGCTGGTTTTCGTCAAAGAACGCAATGCCGGTCGTGCCTTCCGTGTTGCCGATGACATAAAATGAGCGGTTTGTTAGAGGTTGAACCGTCGCAATAGCAGGATCGCCAACGACTACTTCATAGTAGGCACGACCGGTACGAATGGTCTTCGGCTTGCCTTTTTCCACGGTCAATGGCGCTTCCCGGCCGCTGGAAATATTGATCACCATGTTGTCGGCGGACGCGATGCCAACCGAACCGAACGGAACTGTTATCGACAGTGCCAAAACGGCGAAAGTCTTGATCATATCATTCATGGGCGGGTTCCTCCCTCTGCCGGAACAGAGACGGTCTTCGTATCCTGTCCTTGGCGCACAACGATTTCGACCTTGTTGCTTCGGATCGTCAGCGCACCTGTACCAGTGCTGGATCGGTCAAATGCGGCGGTTGGGGTGGGGTCTATGGGCTGTGCAGACTTTGAAGATGTGTCTGTGTCGCCTGCGCCGCGCAAATGCAGATGCAATGTGCCGGCTGACGCCGCAGCGGTCACGGTCTTGGCTTGGACAGGCGTCAACGCAAGGGTAACTGTTGCCACCATTTGCGGCTCGCTAAGTGTCTCGTCCACACTTTGGTCAATTGTCAGGATTTTGACATCAGCCAAAATGGTCGTGGCGACCGAAACCTGCGTGCCTTCGCCGCGCACTTGTGTGTCGATGGGCGATAACCAGCTTTTTTCTTCCGCACGCGGGTCAAGATCGGTGTAACGGTGAAGGACAATGTCCACCCGGTCGCCGGGCAGCACAAAGCCGGCAACACCGGTGGTCGCGTCCACATTAATTGTAACAGCGCGCGTGCCCGGTTCCAAAAGACGCGAGAGACCACCCTTGTCGCCGGAGCCGGTCACCTTGGTATCAAGGATCGGTTCGTTTGCAGCCAAAGCGCGCAACACGATGCGGCGACCATCTTCCAACAGATCGTCACTTGTGGCGAATGAGCCTTCAGGTAACGAGTTTTGTGGCCAGGGGATTTCTTTTACAACCGAGCGCGAAAGTTCGTCGCCATAACGCAGCGGCTGGGATGCCACTGCGATCGTTGCAAATTCCACCTGTGGCTCCACCTCGACCGTCTTCTCCACAACAACTGTCTCAATGTTGTTGCGTAACCACCAGTCAGCTGCAGTTATCGTCGTTCCGGCAAACGCGACGGCAAGTGCGCCGAGTATTAAAAGACGCTTGTTCATATTTCGCCCAGTAAGTCTGTTTCACCACGCATCAGCTTCCCCAGTCGCAGACACGCCCTCGACCGTTTTATGGGGAACTGATGAATAATCGTGAAATTACCGGGCTTCCTCGAGCGCCAATTCAATCCATGGTTAGCACCGCGTAAATTGGTATACCGCTGGTTAATCGATCCGTTTGAGCACCTGGCCCAGCGTGTCGAAGATGAAATCTATCTCCGATTTCTCAATTATGAGCGGCGGCGAAAGGGCAATAATGTCGCCTGTCGTGCGGATGAGGAGGTTGTTCTCATAGGCGTCCAGGAACGCTGAGAATGCCCGCTTGGTCGGATGGCCCGTGATCGGTGCCAACTCTATTGCGCCAATCAATCCGATATTACGCGTGTCGATCACATGCGGATGGTCTTTCAAAGAATGAACGCCGTCCGCCCAATAGTCGGCGATTTCAGCAGTTCGGGTGAGCAAACCTTCTTCCTGGTATGTATCCAGGGTGCCGATACCTGCTGCGGAAGCAACGGGGTTACCTGAATAGGTGTAGCCGTGGAAGAATTCGATAAGATGTTCCGGCCCGTTCATGAACGTCTCGTAGATGTCTGAGCTGACAAAAACTGCGCCCATGGGGATGACGCCGTTGGTCAGGCCCTTGGCCGTGATCATGATGTCGGGCCGAACGCCAAAATAGTCAGCTGCAAACGGTGTGCCCAAGCGCCCGTAGCCGGTGATGACTTCATCAAAAATCAACAGGATACCGTGCTCGTCGCAAGTCTTGCGCAGCCGTTGTAGATAGCCTTTGGGCGGAGGCAAAACCCCGGTTGAGCCGGCAACCGGTTCGACAATCACTGCTGCTATCGTGGACGGGTCATGTAATTGCGCTATCCGCAGCAGATCATCGGCCAACTCAACACCATGTTCTGGCTCACCGCGTGAAAATGCGTTCCGTGTTAAGTCATGTGTATGGCGCATATGGTCGACACCGGTCAGCAGGGTGCCGAACATCTTGCGGTTGGCGACAATCCCGCCGACCGAAATGCCGCCAAAATTAACGCCATGATAGCCGCGTTCCCGGCCAATCAGCCGAAAGCGGCCACCATCACCTTTTGCGCGATGGTAGGCCAAGGCGGTTTTCAGCGCGGTTTCAACCGACTCCGAGCCCGAATTGGTAAAGAACACATGATCAAGGCCCTGAGGCGCGATGGCGGCGAGCCGCGCGGCGAGCTCAAATGCTTTCGGGTGACCCATTTGGAAGGCGGGCGCATAGTCCAACTGTTCGACTTGTGCCTGTATCGCTTCAACAATTTTGGGCCGCTTGTGTCCCGCATTGACACACCAAAGACCTGCCGTGCCGTCCAAAACCTGGCGACCATCGGCGGTTTCATAGTGCATACGGTCAGCACCGACGAGCATGCGCGGGTTTTGCTTGAATTGCCGGTTCGCCGTGAATGGCATCCAAAATGCATCCAGATTGTTCGGCTTCGGATTGGTAACGACATTCATGAGTTTCACCGTCGATCTCGATTGAAAGGCTCGACGCTATGCACAGATGTCTTGATTGGCAAGTTGGCGAATGGGCAAGAAAAAAGCCGAACCGCTGGGAGGAGGAGTGCGGTTCGGCTCAATCTGCTTTGAAAGAGTGGGAGGAGGATACTCTTTCAAACTAGTAAGCGAGGAGGCTGGGAGGAGGATAGCCGCCTTGCTCCATAACAAAATGGAAAAAATACAACCTTAATTCAACCATCAATTGTGCATTGCACACATGCAAAATTGCATGGATACCTGATGGTCCAAGACGCGAAAATCACCATCAATATTGCCAATTTCGAGCTTTGGAGAATAAAAAGTCCCTGAAGGCTTGCAATTTTGCGGCCGTCCGCATGTTCTGAGCGTACACAAAGAAAGTATCGAACTGGGGCAGTTGTACATCCTCGATCACACGGACGAGACCTGCATCACGCTCGACAGCATAATCGGGCAAAAGTGCAACGCCGACGCCGCGTTGCACCGCTCTTTTTACCGCCATGATGGAATTAATCTCCAAAACCGGTTCCCGCGGCTCTTTGCCTTCCCGGCCCAGATGAAGAAGCGCGTCCAAATCGCGAAGATAATTGGGTATCGGTTCGCCGAAGGCGACAATGCGATGCTGATCAAGATCGGCGACACTGTCAGGTGTTCCAAATCGCGTAATGTAGCTGGGCGACGCGTAAACGTGCAGGTGAACAGTAAACAGTTTGCGCTGTATCAGATCTGCCTGTTGCGGTTGCTGCAGGCGGATGGCGCAGTCAGCCTGACGCATCGCCAAGTCCAATTCCTCGTTCGAAAGGACAAGTTGAACTTGGACTTCCGGGTAGAGTTCGAGAAATTCCTGCACGCGGTAAGTTAGCCAACCGGCCCCCAAGCCCACTGTCGTGGTGACGCGGAGCCTGCCTGTCGGCTTCGACGTCTGTTCGGTCAGCTGGCTTTTGACGCCCTCTAGTTTCAGAAAAACATCGTGCGCCGTGTCCAGTAGCTGTTCGCCCTGTTCCGTAAGAACCAGGCCCCGCGCATGTCTTGAAAAAAGGGGTACGCCGATTTCGGCTTCCAGAGCAGATATCTGTCGGCTCACCGCAGATTGGGAAATGTGAAGCGCCTCCGCCGCGCCGGTAAAGGACCCCGCGTTGGCTGCGGCGTGAAAAACACGAACCTTGTCCCAATCAAGCGGCATGGCAGACGCTCCTTGCGACCGTTTTTACTCGGCCGCTTCCATATGCACTTCCTGTTCGGCCAAAAACCGCTCCGCTTCAAGTGCCGACATACAGCCCATCCCGGCCGCCGTGACAGCCTGGCGATATATGTCGTCGGTTACATCGCCGGCAGCGAAAACGCCAGGGATTGACGTCACTGTTGAATCTGGAGCCGTCCAGAGATAGCCGTTCGATTTCTGCTTCAGCTTCCCTTCAAACAAGGAGACAGCGGGCGCATGACCGATGGCGATGAAAATTCCATGGACTGGTAATTTTGATGTCTCTGCCGTGTTTCGGTTCTTGATAACTGCATGCGTTACCGCAGCCGGTAGCGCCGGGTTGCTTTTCTCGCCTTCAATATCAATCAACTCGCTGTCCCAAAGCATGTTGACATTGGCTTTGTTAAAAAGGCGATCCTGTAGGATTTTTTCAGCCCGCAATTCATCACGGCGGTGCACGAGTGTCACCGTCTTTGCCAAGTTGGAAAGATAGAGTGCTTCTTCGACAGCGGTGTTGCCACCGCCCACCACAAGCACATCCTTGTCGCGATAGAAAAATCCGTCGCAGGTGGCGCAGGCAGAAACACCAAAGCCCATGAACTTTTGTTCACCTTCAATACCCAGCCATTTGGCTTGAGCGCCCGTGCAGATGACAAGAGTGTCGCCTGTGTAGACTGTCCCGCTGTCGCCGACCGCGCGAAACGGGCGGACGTTCAAGTCGACCTCGGTGATTATGTCCTGCTGAATATCGGTTCCGACATTCTCTGCCTGCTGACGCATCTGATCCATCATCCAGGGGCCCTGCACCGCCTCGGCATAGCCGGGGTAATTTTCCACATCGGTGGTGATCGTCAGCTGGCCGCCTTGCTGCAGTCCGGCCACCATTACCGGTTTTAGCATGGCGCGTGCAGCGTATATCGCTGCCGTGTAGCCCGCAGGGCCTGATCCGATAATCAATACAGGTGTGTGATTGTGAGCTTTATCTGACATTGAATATTCCAGCCGGGTATTATTTCGTTGCGCACCATAGGTAGACGCCCGGACCCTGTTCGCCAACCACCTAAGGCCCATAATTGCAGGTTGATCACCCGTTTTGCGACAGGCTGTTTTCAACCCTCTTCTCGATGGCTGCGTAATCCACAAACATGTCAGCTTTTTTACTTTGCCAATCAAGGTCTTGCAGGCTGACCGAAAACTGCTCTTCGAAATTGGCCACCAAGGCGGTGTCCTGGCTTAATTCTTCGATGCTGATCGATGATTCTGCGACTTTTTGGGCGGCTTGGTATGAAACCAACCAGACCAGATAGAAAAGCGCGTAACAATCTTCGGGTCTAGCCGCTTCCAAGAATCGGGTTGTATAGGCTTTCAGCGGTTCGAAACGGAAATATCCGGACGCGCGCCGCGCCCGCTCTCGTATCGTCAGTTGGGTATCAAAGGGATCAAGATGGTGTCGCAACGTCTTTGAATATGCGATTTGAGCAATCGTCTGCGGCAAAAAATACCGGTTGTTGGGCCATTCATAGGAAGCAAATTGCGTGCGCGGATCACGCCACAAATGGATGTGGGTGGCATCAATTGGCGCGTTTGCGCCGGTCATCTGCAAACCGGAACGGCAAAATCCAAAGAATGCTGTTTTGTTTTCCTTGCGCGCATATATCTGACAGGCCTGCAAGTAGGCCATTGTTCGTTTGCTCGGCGAACCCAAAACGTTGGCGACCGACGCTTCGCGCGGAAACAGGGATACAATTTCGCTTTGCGCGCCTTGACCATGGAACGCGTAAAAGTTTGAGCCCGTGCCGGTGGGATGTCTGAGTTTTTGCGCCCGATCATCGGCTTGCGCCCGTTCCCGCGCCATAGCCCGCTTTGATCCAATATATTCGTGAAATGGTTCGTAGAAGCTCAGGTAGGCTTTGCTTTGCCTGAACGCATTGAAAAGAAATGTGCTGCCGGTACGCCACATGGCGTGGCAAAACACTGTCTGTTTCATTGTTGAATTACGCGCCTCAAAAGCTGTCTCCGCCGTCTAATGTCGTCTTTTTTCACGCACTTTTCAGGCCTTAAGAGCGGAAAGTACACAAGTTTCAAAGGCCTTGTTATCCGTTTCGTCCAATTTTTGCGCCGCTAGCCGGAAGGGTTCGATGTTCTTTTCATCGTTCAGCCACGAAGAAACCTGCGCGGTCCACCGGTCAAGATCGCGGTCCGGTAGCGCCGGCATCAGGCCGTGGCCCGCCTCATTGAGTTGCGGTGTGTCCGTGTGGATCGCCGGCTTGCCAAATCGAAGCGCTTCCGTCACACCAATGCCCCAGCCCTCGGCAGATGAAGGGAAAACAACAAAGGCGCAATTCTGATAGGCCCAACGAAGGGTTTCGTTGGAAACCGAGCCCAGATTGCGCACTTTGGCCGCCGCCAGAGGGTGTCGCTCCAACGCGGCGACTAATGCCTTATAGGGTTTGTCGCGCCCGATCAGGACGAGTTCTGGCACCTGATCTTCGCCAAGCTCATCGATGAGACGCGCCCAGACCTCGACGAGGAAATCATGGTTTTTGCGGGGATTGAAGGTAGAAATATAAAGCGCGAATTTTCGCTGAACCAACGCGTCCACCGGTTCGGTCGGCCCATCGACCCGCAGACCGACACCCGTTAGAGCGCACACATTCACAGCGGCAGGCAGGGTTGCACCGTCTTGGAGGGCATACCATGCGTTAACATCATCTGCCGTGCCTTTAGAGACGCAAATGAGGGCAGCTTTTTCTTCGCCCGCCCGCAGCAACCATCGTCGGAAGCCAGCCACCATGCGCGCGGGATGGGTCTCAGGTTCCTTTAACGGAATAATATCGTGAACCATGTAGCGGGTATACAGTTCTTGCCGCGTGATTGCACGGCTGCACATCTCGCGCCGATCGACAATATGTGAAATGAGCAAAGCGCTTTTGCTGGGAATGGCCTGACTGGTTTTCCCGGCAAACGGTAACCATCCTGTGGAGCGATAGATCAGTTTCGCCCCATTTACCAGAGCTCTGACACCCGTTTTGGCGATCGTGTAGATCATTCCCTTGCGTGTCGGCTTTTTCGTCAGCAGCGCGGCGATGTTGCGGCCTGTTTCCGCCTCGAAATTCTTGATGACCGAAGCCCGGTTGCGCCAGTAGAATGCAAGATCGGCAGAGGTCTGCGGCGCTTCGAATATGTCCACCAGTTCGCGCAAGTGCGCGATGTCCTCGTCCGTACAGGGGCGGTAGACGCCAAAGGTTCGATCCAAATAGGCCAATTTGAAGTCAGGATGGGACAATGCGGCCGCAGCAATTTTCATCTCCACCCGCGGCACGCCGGTGGGATTTTGCGGCCCCCAGCGAAGGCAGCCGGTTGCGTCGATCCAACGGTCAGTGTTGGTCTCAGTGATCATTCAGCTTCACTCATTGAAAGGGTATCACGCCCGTTTTTTGCCCGCGGATGCCATCTGTCAGCTTTCCGGATACAATTGTCCATTGTTTGCCAAGCGAATGCGTCAGCTTCTTGTGCAACTGCGTTAAACCTTTGCGCGCGCCTTTTCGTGTCGCGGCAATCATGCTGTGGTGCTTAGACGCTGCTCCTCCCATCCGCTCGTGAATATCTTCCTGAACAAACGGAGACGGCACTGCCTGAAGAACCGGAAGGTCAGAGAAAAGATTTCTGGGCGGCGGCATGAAAAGAAATTCATCGGGCACATTGTTCAGGTCTGTACTACCGGCCAAAGCCTTTTTTGCCGTGTCGCGGTGGATCAGATAGGCCGCCGATCCATGGTGCAAACGGTGCATCACGTGCAATCCATATTGTCCAATGCTCGCAATTGCTTGGACGTCGATAACGGTAACCCGGCCAAATGTTTCCAGATGCACGACGCACTTGTCATGTGATGAAGGCAGCCAGTTTGCGTCCTTTAAAAGCGCAGCGCAGTCTTTCCCGAACAACAAGTCATCCTCCATGATCAGTGCATGCTGTTCATCACTTGCAACGAGCCTGCGCCAGCATTCGCGGTGGGTCATAAATGAACCGATGGAGCCGGGGTCTTGGCGCACCCGTCCGCTTTTTGCGTAAACTTCATCGACGAAGCCCGCCTCAAATTCGCGGCAGTCAAACGCGGGCACACGAACCCACTTCACGCCGTAGGACGCCAGCTTTGCTTCCATGTTGGCCCGACGATCTTTCGCGCGGTCGAGATTAATGAGAATACGCAACATGATGCCGCTCGCCGATCAACTGTGAATATGTGTCTTTGCCTGCCGCCCGCGCTTTTAACGCAACAACAGTTTCGTCGGTGGGCATTTTGCGATCACCGGGAATGAGAAAGCGGTTGTAGATGAACTTGATGAACGTTTCGCGTCGGCGAACGTTGGGTTGCCAGCCTGGAAGGTCTGCAATGGTTGCGTGAAGCGCAGCGCTGTTTTCAGCCCGTTTGACAAGCCCGTCAATGGCATAGTGCGCGTTACCCAGCGTGATGACTTTTTTGCCCGATACGAGTGCCTCCAGGCCAACAGTCGAGTTCACCGTTATCACACCGTCACAAGCCTCCAGAAGGTCGCGGGTAACAGCGTGGTTGGCAAAATGGATGTTCCCATGCTGGGCGACTTTATTCCGGATGGAACGCGGAAAGCTTGGATGCTCTTTGACCACGAAATGTTGGTGGGGAAACGATCGTGCGAGCTTTTCCACCTCACCATACAGCGCCATCATGTCTGCAATCCAAGGAGACAACGCCAAAATTTGCATGTCACTGGGCACTTGAAAAGGCACGAAGATGAACCGATCAGGGAGCGGGTTATCCGTTTTTTTGGCCAGCTTCGAGCGACGTACTTCAAAATTGTGCGGCCATTGCACGCCGGTATCTTCCGCACTCAATGCATCATAAAACGCCGCATCGCGTGGCAGCGTGCTGAACCCGTTAATGCCGGAGAGATCCGCTTGAAGGGTCCCGGGGAAGAAGCCGTTTTCCACATAAAGGCGGTTCATGCCAAGTTCTTGCGCTGCCAAATCCAAAAGCGCATTGGGAGCCAGAAATCCGTTGAAAATCAGCGCGCTACGTGATGCATCGGCAGCAAGTTGGGCGTATAGCACCGCATATTGGCGACTAATCTTTCTTAAATAGACTGACAAATATGCCGATTTGACAATCGGATTGCCAAACAGCCAGGGGTGGCGGATGGCGCGGCGCATCGCGTTGCGTTGTGCAATGGGGCGGAGCGCTACCTTGGTGTCAGCGCGTGCGTGCCCTTTGGTTTTCAAAGCGTCGCAATCATCTTTCAGAGCTGCAATGAGAGGCGCTGTATTATCGGTCTTGATGACTGCAAAGCGGGTCACTGCTGGGCCTCTTGATACAACGTTTCGAGTTCACGGCCGGAAACATCAGCATAGATCTGCGCCAATTGGCGAACTTCCCCGACGATGGGAAAGTGACACTCCATATGATCGCGCGATGCTTGCGCCATGTTGGCACGCAAGGCATCATCGTCCATCAGGCGACTAACTTTCTCTGCCATCGTCGTCGATTCAAAATCAGCGAGTATGTGGCCGGTTTTGTCCTCTTCCACCAATTCTGCAAAGGCGCCTACATCAGTCGCAATCACGGGCACAGCGCAGGCCATGGCCTCCAATGGGGTAAGGCCAAACCCCTCCCAGCGCTGTGGCGCGACAAACAGATCAATCGCCTGATACCAGCGTTCGATGTCGGTATGCTCACCCACAAAAATGATCCGGTCTTCCATCCCGGCGTCAGAAATATGCCGCTTCAGTTCATTTTGGAATTGTTGGTGAGCCTCTGTGGCGCGGCCCGCGATAACAGCCATCCAATCCGGTCGGTCTTTCAGCGCGATAATCATCGCGTCCGCAAACAGATCGGTCCCTTTTTGTGCGCGCACACGCCCAAAGCAGCCAACGATTTTCATATCGGTCGGAAGCCCCACCGATTGTTTTGCGGCCGGTTTGTCTGCGGGTGGGCAAAATCGTAGCGTGTCGATCCCATGCATCACAACGGTGTTTGGCACTTCCAAATAATCGGCCGTTTTTTGGCTCGTAGCGATGACAGCATCCATCTGCCTGATCAGCCATTTCGTGTAAGCAGTATGTTTACGTTGCGAAGCGGAAGTAAACACAAGTTTGAGCGGCAGACGAAAGATGTGACGCGCGACCAAGCCACCCAGCATCTCGGTGTTGCGTCTGGCGTGCCAAACCCTTGGCTTCCGGTCGCTCGGCAAACCGTAGAGCTTCCACCAAGAGAAAAGTCCGAGCTTTGGTAGCGAATCTGGCAGCCCGGCTCCGATGGCTGCAATCCCCAATCCGGTCGCTCGTTGCAGCGGGATAAGCTGCACAATGGTGGACGTGACCCCGGAAAGGCGTTTTTTAAAATTCGGAGCAATGACGATCAATTCGTCAAAGTTAATAGTTCGGGTCACGGGTTAGCCTGTTGGTTCGTGCGATCGGTGAGTGCAACTCACCGACGCGCTTGTCAAACAAACTTCACGGCTTCGATCTCATAGGCACGTGAGCCGCCGGGGGCTTGCACTTCAATGGAGTCCCCAGTCTCCTTGCCGATCATCGCGCGTGCGATCGGCGAAGAAATGGAAATCTTGCCGGATTTCACGTCAGCTTCCTGGTCGCCAACAATCTGATAAACCTTTGTTTCTTCGGTATCTTCATCGACCAGTGTCACCGTCGCGCCAAACTTGACAGTATCGCCGGACATGGCCGCGACATCGATTACTTGCGCGCGCGAAATCAGGCCTTCCAGTTCGGAAGCACGGCCTTCATTGTGCCCCTGCGCTTCCTTGGCAGCGTGATATTCTGCATTTTCAGACAGGTCGCCATGCGCGCGCGCCTCGGCAATCGCTTCGATAATTCGAGGGCGCTCCTCTTGGGTGCGCCAACGAAATTCTTCCTGCAACTGCGCATAGCCGTTGCGTGTCATGGGTACTTTTTCCATGATCCTACCTTCTTTTCGTTCTTGCGGCGCTCTGTGTTCTGCGCCGATGAAATAAAAACGGTTCCCGACAATCATTGCACGAGAACCGCAGCAAGTTCGGAACAGATTATGTCAAACGCTACCCTTTGCAAGGGTCTCAGACCTGTCCAACAATCAAAAAAGGCGGTCCGAAGACCGCCTTCTAGACGCCGTTTCGGCTAAAAATTAGGCCGCTGAGAGGTTTGAGGCTGCGTACTTGCCGGAGCGTCGATCCTGTTCCAGATCATAATTGACCTTTTGTCCTTCGGTCAGACTGGTCATCCCTGAACGTTCAACGGCTGAAATATGAACGAACACATCGTTGCCGCCTTCTGCCGGCTCAATGAAGCCGAAACCTTTTGTTGCGTTGAACCATTTAACGGTGCCTTGTGCCATGTCGCGTATCCTTTTTATCGCGTAAGTGACGTGCGCCAAACCGTGGCGCTTTCTGATCGATAAAGAGGGGTAGAGACGTTCACGTTGCTTGCCTTCGTGGCGGGCATGCTGGTCGATGGGTCGTTGGGCCTATTGTCGATATCCCCAAGTAAAACCTGCCGTACCGATTTTCAATGAAATATTGTGATTGTTCGGGTTATTATTTTTTAATGCGGAATGGTTCGTGACATGCAGAGCATGTCGCGCCCATGCGTTTGACTGAATCCGCCAGGTCGAAGTCAGCGTTTGCAGCGTTGTTTTCCAGTTCGACTGCTGCGTCGAAAAGCTCATCAGAGATTGCGATGAAGCGATCCCAATCTTGCCAGATAGCCGGAGCGGCTTCGCTAACACTCTGAAGTGAACCTTCGGGAAATCGTTCATTCATCGCTTGTCCGGAATGGGACTGTATTTGCTTTGCTGCTTCACGCACCGCCGCTTGATCAAAGTCACCAGTCTTCGTCAACCCAACGAGTGTCTTCATGGATTGGCCGAGCACCATCATGCCATCCATGCGTACCTTAACGATCCCCGTGGCACCTGAGTGGGCCAATGCTGCAGTGGTTGTTGCAGCGATCAGAACTGATATTAAAAGTCGTTTCATCACTTGTCCTCAGTTGATCCCGTTTGCGCGCTGAAGTTCGCGCACATAGGTAACGATTTTCGCAACGTCGTTGCGGTTAAGCCCTTCAACGGCAGGCATGTTGCCAAACCGCCAATGGTGCGCGCGGACACCCATGGCGACCGCACGTTGAAAGCTTTCGTCACCATGATGGCTGGGTTCATAGATTTTGTGGATCAGCGGTGGTGCAACATCGGCTTGCCCGGCAGCGTTTTCGCCATGGCAGGCTGCACAGCTTGCCTCGAACAGCCTCTTGCCCGCGACCGCATCGGCAGAAAGATCGCCGGCTAAGGTGACATCGACCATCGCTGTGGCGCTGACACTCCCTGTTGCGAGGCGATCATCGGCGGCAGGTTGGAAAAAACGATAGACCATAACAACAAGTGCCGCGGCAATGACGATAATAATGGTATTTCTCATGACTACTCCTCACGGCACCTGTGAGGCTTCCACCAAATGGAAGGTCAACCGGCAAGACCCCACATTTTCGTGAGCATCCAGATTGCCATGCCGATCATCATCAGGTTTTCCAGCAACGAGACGAAGCCGAGCGGTACTTTACTATCCCCACCGACGCACGCGCACTTTAGTTCGCGCTTATCAATGTAGACGGCCTTGAAGACCGATACTGCACCGATACCGGCGGCGATCAGAGCCGCAGGCGCCGAGAGCCATGTCAGCACGCCGGCAAACATCAAAAGCCCGGCACCCGTTTCGATGAACGGATAGACATAGCCATAGCGCACCCATCGCTGTGCGAGCAGATCATAGTTGAGAAACATCGTGGCAAAGCGCTCAATATCCTTCAACTTCTGCAAACCCAGCAGAACCATGGCGATCGAGATAAACCACGGCAAAGTCTGTCCCGCAATCGGCGTGCCCATAACGAGCCAGGTTACAGCGACAGCCAATAGCGCCGCGACCGAAAACAAAGCTATAACCGGCTGATAGGTTGTTTGATCGGCCGATTTCGGCTTCGCTCCGAAGAAAACCGACAAATCATCAAACCCGCCGATCCGCTCGCCTTGGATAAAGGCTTGTGGCGTCGTTTTAACACCATGCTCCTGTTTGAAGGCGTCAATTGCATCTCGTGATGTCAAATGGTGGTCTTCGACGGCATACCCGTTGCGTTCCAAAAGGGCTTTGGACTTCAAGCCATGGGGGCACATGTGGTCGGCCATCACCATGCGGTATAGGGTGGCGGTTTTCGGCTTATTTATAGTTTGCAGCATAGCGCTCGTATCCGATGATTTCTGCGCGGCTTGCGCCACTTCAGGTCATCATCTAGTCTTTCCAGTAACTGGAAGGTCAAGGCCTGCAACATGAACATATCCGAAGTATCAAGACTTGCTCAGCTTCCCACCAAAACGGTACGCTACTACGCCGATATCGATTTGGTCGCGCCATGTGGAAGATCCGAAGCCGGTTACCGAACTTACAGCGACACTGAACTCAGAAAGCTTGTTTTTGTGCGCCGCGCACGCGAGTCCGGCTTTTCCATCGAAGAATGCCGTGAACTGTTGGGCCTTTATGAAGATGATGATCGCAACAGTGCCGATGTGAAAGCCATCGCGTCCAAAAAACTGAAAGAGATCAAAGCAAAGCAGCGAGAATTGCAGATGCTGCACGATGAGCTGGCGCATGTTGTGCAAAGCTGCCGTGGTGATGATCGGCCCAACTGCCCGATCATCGATTACTTGAGCTAAGCTAGGCGAAATAGCTCTGGAGCGGTTTTACTTCCAGCTTGCCATGAGCCAGCGCTTCAATAGCCTGACCGGCAGCAATCGCGCCCGAAACAGTCGTAAAGTACGGTAACTTTTGCTCCAACGCTGCGCGGCGGATTGATTTGGAATCGGAAATCGCCTTGTTACCCGATGTGGTGTTGATCACGATCTGAACCTCGCGGTTGCGGATGGCATCTTCCACATGCGGTCTGCCTTCAAGCACTTTGTTGATGCGCACAGCGTCAACGCCATTTTCCTTCAGATAGGTCTGCGTGCCTCCGGTCGCCATGACGCGGAAGCCGAGAGTTGCAAAACGATTTGCAGTCTCCAAGACCGCTGATTTGTCTTCATCCTTCACTGAAATAAACACGGTGCCGGTTTTCGGCAGTTCGCTTCCCGCCCCTAACTGGGCCTTGGCAAATGCCATGGCGTAATCCGTATCCAGTCCCATAACCTCGCCGGTTGAGCGCATTTCAGGCCCCAGCAACGTATCGACGCCTGGGAATTTGGAGAACGGGAAGACTGCTTCCTTGATCGCGATGTGTTTGAGTGAGGCGGTATCCACAGGGTCGCCATAGTGACCGACCGCGCCGCCCAGTGCTTCACCGGCCATGATCCGCGCGGCGATTTTGGCAATGGGAAGCCCCACCGTCTTGGCGACAAACGGCACGGTGCGCGATGCGCGCGGGTTCACTTCCAAAATGAAGATTTCACCATCCTTGATGGCGTATTGCACGTTCATCAGACCGCCAACATTGAGCGCTTTGGCGAGTTGAACCGTCTGCGCTTTCAGATCAGCAACGATGTCTTCACTGAGCGAATGCACGGGCAGCGAGCAGGCGCTGTCGCCGGAGTGGATACCGGCCTCTTCAATATGTTCCATGACGCCACACACATAGACATCCTCGCCATCGCAAAGGCAATCGACATCCACTTCAGCAGCACCGGAAAGATAGGTATCGAACAGGAGAGGGTTGGTACCAAGCAGGGTGTTGATCTGGCCGGTCTTGTCGTTCGGGTAACGGGCCTTGATGTCCTCGGGGATCAGTTCGGGAACCGTGGAAAGCAAATAGCCATCCAGTGCCTTGTCATCGCGAACGATTTGCATCGCCCGGCCACCCAGAACATAGGAGGGGCGTACAACCAGCGGGAAGCCAAGATCATGCGCAACCAGGCGCGCTTGCTCGACCGAGTGCGCAATGCCGTTTTTCGGCTGCGTCAAGTCCAGTTTGATTAGAAGTTTTTGGAACCGGTCGCGATCTTCTGCCAGATCAATCGCATCGGGCGATGTGCCTAAAATCGGTATGCCAGCTTCTTGCAACGCTTCAGCCAGCTTCAATGGCGTTTGACCGCCAAACTGGACAATCACACCAACCAGTTCGCCCTTGGCTTGTTCGATCGTCAGGATCTCCAGCACATCTTCCGCTGTCAATGGCTCAAAATAGAGCCGGTCGGACGTGTCATAGTCAGTCGAAACGGTCTCGGGGTTACAATTGACCATGATGGCTTCAAATCCCGCATCGCGCAGCGCAAAGGCGGCGTGACAGCAGCAATAGTCAAACTCAATGCCCTGGCCGATACGGTTGGGGCCGCCGCCGAGGATCACAACCTTCTTGCGATCGGACACTTCGGCTTCGGACCGAAGCGCACCATCAAACGGCACTTCGTAGGTCGAGTACATATAGGCTGTCGGAGACGCGAACTCTGCCGCGCAGGTATCGATCCGTTTGTAGACGGGCACCACATCCAGCGCGTGGCGCGCCGAGCGGACCTTGTCGGCATCCATACCGGTCAGGGAGGCGAGCCGCTGGTCTGAAAAGCCGGCGGCTTTGAGCATACGCATATTGCCTGCATCGGTAGGAAGTCCGTGGGCGCGTACGCGGTCCTCCAGCGCTATAATCTCTGAGATGCGTTGCAAAAACCATGGGTCGATCCCGCAGCCCGCATGGATCTGTTCGTTGGTGAAGCCAAGCCGCATGGCCTGTGCGACCATACGCAGACGATCGGGCGTCGGTGTGCCGATGGCCGCCTTAATCGCGTTTTCATCATCGCCTTCCCCAAGGCCCGGAATTTCGATTTCGTCCAAACCGGTCAGGCCGGTTTCCAGCCCGCGCAACGCTTTTTGCAGCGATTCAGCAAAGGTGCGGCCGATGGCCATCACTTCGCCGACGGACTTCATAGCGGTTGTCAGATAGGGTTCGGCACCGGGGAATTTCTCAAACGCAAAGCGCGGGATTTTGGTGACTACATAGTCGATGCTGGGCTCGAACGAGGCAGGCGTCGCGCCGCCGGTAATGTCATTTTCCAGTTCATCCAGCGTGTAGCCACAGGCCAGTTTTGCCGCGATTTTGGCGATGGGGAAGCCTGTCGCCTTTGACGCCAACGCAGACGAACGCGACACGCGCGGGTTCATCTCGATCACGACCAAGCGCCCGTCTGCCGGATTGACCGCAAACTGCACGTTCGAACCGCCGGTCTCAACGCCAATCTCACGCAGCACCGCAATCGAGGCGTTGCGCATGATCTGATATTCTTTGTCGGTCAGCGTCAGGGCGGGGGCAACGGTGATGGAATCGCCCGTGTGAACGCCCATCGGATCGACATTTTCGATCGAGCAGATGATGATGCAATTGTCCGCCTTATCGCGCACAACTTCCATCTCATATTCTTTCCAGCCCACGACGCTTTCGTCGATCAGCACTTCGGTGGTGGGCGAAGCATCCAAGCCACGCTCGACAATCGCCATGAACTCGGACGCATTATAAGCAATGCCACCACCCGTACCGCCGAGCGTAAAGGAAGGCCGGATCACGGCGGGAACGCCAATCTCATCCAGCGCGATGGCCGCTTGTGCCATGGCGTGGCGCATATAGCGCTGCTTGCGGTCTGACGTGCCGTCGCGCCACTCCTGCTCTAGCGCTTCCAATGCCGAATCCAGCGCTTCGCCGGTTTCGGTCTCCAAAAGCTTTTGGCGACGCGCTTCATGCGCCTTGCGATCCACATCCTTGATGTCGGAGGCATTGACGAGCATGGAGCGCGGGCTTTCAAGGCCGATCCGGTCCATCGCCTCGCGGAACAATTTGCGGTCTTCGGCCTTGTCGATGGCTTCCGGCGTCGCGCCGATCATCTCGACATCCAGCTTGTCGAGCACGCCCATCGCTTTGAGGGAAAGGGCCGTGTTGAGCGCTGTCTGGCCGCCCATGGTCGGCAGCACGACGAGCTTTTCGTCCGGGCGCTCGGCGCGTTCTTTTTCGATGATTTTGGCGACGACTTCAGGCGTGATCGGTTCGATATAAGTTGCGTCCGCCAGCTCCGGGTCCGTCATGATCGTTGCCGGGTTGGAGTTCACCAGCACGATCCGGTAGCCCTCATCTTTCAGCGCCTTGCAGGCTTGCGTGCCGGAATAGTCAAACTCACAGGCCTGCCCGATGATGATCGGCCCCGCGCCGATGATCAGGACGGTGTCGATATCTGTACGTTTGGGCATGGGCGCGGCTTCTGTTTTCTTTGCACGAAAAGGCCGGAAGGAACGGTCCCGCCGGCTGATCGCATCTGACTTGTCTGGCTAAGCGCCCGCTATAGCGAAGCTGCGCAAAAATGTAACCCCGCGAGTTGTGGAAAAAGCATCAACTAGCACGGGTCGGGCGGGATTGGTGGGTGATTGTCAATAAACGCGTTCAGCAAGAAAATGCCATCAGCATCCGCATAGAAGCGCCAGCGCCCAAAAAACGCGGCGTCATCCAAGATGGCCGTGCACCAGCGCTCCGGCGGCTCGACACCGGCAGGCAAGGTGACAGATCCGTCACCAAATGTTGTCTCCCAGCCTTGCAGCTCGGCCACATTCACGCCGGATAAGTCGGCTACCCTGAAAGCCACTAAAGGAATTGACGTGGCTTTCAGGGTAGCCGCATCGCCCAATGTCAATGGCCTATCGTCTTTCCCAAACAACTGCGCGCCGAAGAGGTTCGCCCCCTGCAACTGCGCGCCGAAGAGGTTCGCCCCCTCCAACTGCGCCCAGCGGAGGTCCGCCCCCTCCAACCTCGCCCACCTGAGGTCCGCCCCTTCCAACTGCGCTTCCCATAGCTTCGCCCCCTGCAACTGCGCGCCGAAGAGGTTCGCCCCCTCCAACTGCGCCCTGTCGAGGTCCGCCCCTTCCAACTGCGCTTCCCATAGCTTCGCCCCCTGCAACTGCGCGCCGCTGAGCTCCGCTCCCTCCAACTGCGCGCCGAAGAGGTTCGCCCCCTCCAACTGCGCCCTGTCGAGGTCCGCCCCCTCCAACTGCGCCTCGCGGAGGTCCACTCCCGGCAGGAATGCGCCGCTAAGATTAGCACCTTTCAGATTTCGGACTGCCAGGTTCGGTTTCGGTGCAACATCCAGATACGTCTTTCGCCGCTCTCGCCATGCTGCGGTGAATTCGCTTTCCACATCACGCCCATCAAGCGCGGCAAACGGATCAGCATAATCCAAACTCTCTCTTTCAGCCCAAGCGGCGCGAAATTCTTTTTCCGCCTCTGCCCGGCTGAGCCAATCGGTTGGCAATGCGGTAAGGTAAGCCTCCGACAGATCGGCACCGCGAATAAACGGGTGGCCAAAACGCATATAAAATTTGTCACTGGCCAACGCCCATTGCTCCGAAGCATTGGCCACACTCGTGCGGCGCTCGTCCCAATAGTCTGAGATTTCCCCAGACCCGCCGTTCGCTAACCGCCAAATTTGTATCCACTCCGCCTTTTCAACGCCGTCTGCCATCAGCTTTGCCCGCTCCAGCGGATGCATGCCGGGGAACCAATCGCTGGCCGTGCGGGCCAGCGACGCGCCGACGACCAACACGCCGAGAATCGTGAAAACACCGCTGGTTGCCACTGTCCTGACAAAGCGTGTTTCCCGATCAACCGGGCGCGGAGGCTGAATGCTGCCGCCCAAAAGCCGTGTCGCCGTGCGCCAGCTGTGCCAACCCATCGCGAGCATGGCGACCATGAGCAGGCCGAGGGGCGCGGTCATCATGTCATAATGCGCCGGTGCGGATTGCCACCAGAATAGCCCGACCACCAGCGGCGCAAAGCCCCAGACCATTGTGGTTGACATGATTGTGCCCAGCCAACCAAATGCGCGCGGCTCGACGCAGGCCGCTGGCATGGGTTCGACCGACTTTTCAGCCGCGTGGCGAGCCATTGCGTGCCGTTTGCGCAAGGCCCATTCATTGACCAGCCATGGCGTGACGACCTTGTTCAGGGGCTGCCCATCAATACGTGGCGGCGCGGTCCCAAGCTCTTTCCAGAGCAATTCAAGATAGATGTGATGATAGACGTAGATGGCGGCAACCAGCACCGCGCCCGACACGAAAAAGAAGGTGATCGGGATCGACACATTCAGGAATGGCAGCAACGTCATATTGTCGAGTGCGAAGAAATCCACATCTTCCACGCCCATCAGCGTAACACCGCAGTACACAAGGACGCCCAGTAGCCCGATCCACGTCGCCCGCGCGTTGGCGGTGATTGCGGTGATACGCGTCAGTTGCTTTTCAACGTCTACAGCCATTGAGTCGTCTGACATGACGTTTGTTTGCCCCTTGCCCGTCATACGCAACAATGTGCCCGGTGCATGGGGCCGGTTCAAGCAAATATCACATATTTATGCGACAGATCGGGGCCTACTTCCCCAACTTCCCAAATGCTTTGCGTCTTGTTCTTGCCGTCGGGCGGAACGGTTGCGGTTCACTTTGATAAGTCGCTTGGGGTTCCTGCGGACGATGTGAAAACGCCCGGTTTTCATCCACCCGGTATGCCGACAGCACCTGATCGCGCTTGTGCTTCTTGGATTGGCGAGCATAGCCGGTAAACTCAACGCCGACAAAATTGGCGCGTGACCAAACGATTTTGCACGGGCGTATGGTGCCATCGACCGGCACGGTCAACTCGAACTGAAGGGGAAGCGTGGCCACGTCTTTGAACTCAAGCTTGGCACCCGTGTCGCTGACATCACGCACAACGCACTCAACCACACTGTGCAATTCGCTCCAACCGGCAAAACCCTGCTTCAAGGTGCGAAGCCGCGGTTGCCGTTCCTCCATTTCCATATGTTCTGCCATCATTCCCATGACTGCCCGGTCAAAGATTCTTGCCGCGGCGGTCTTAACAGTCGTTTGCCATCCAATCATGAACGCGCGCGGTTAATGGGGGGCAACGGAAAACTTAAACTTGTGGTTGCAGTATTGTGTATTGAGAAAGGATGGCGAAGCTGCTGCGGTGGTTCGGCCGTATTCGAACATGCCAACATTGCACTTGCGGTGGTTTAACCGATGCGCGACAAGATTGGCTGCAATGGTGGGGAGGGCCCTATGCGGTTAGAAGGCAGGCGACGCTCGACAAACATTCAAGACTTGCGCGGTTCGTCATCGCGCGGTCGCTCGCGCAACGGATTTGGCGCACCGTCGCGCCAAAGGCGCGTTCGAATGCCATCTTCCCGGCGCTCGCCGGTGCGCTCTTCGGGCGGTGGGATTGGCGGTATTGTCATCATGGTTGTCCTGTTTTTTGCGCTCCGGGCTTTCGGGATCGATCCGTTGCAGATTTTGGGAGGTGGCGGCCTGCCGGGCGGCTCTGCCTTTGATCAACTTGTGCCTCAAACCCAATCCAGCCGGGCACCCGCGCCAAGTGTGACGCGAAATGACGAGCAGACGGTGTTTATTTCCCGTGTGCTGGCGGAAACCGAGGACGTCTGGAACGGTGTATTTCAGGCGGAGGGGGGCAACTACCCCGAGCCGACGCTGGTGTTGTTTGAGCGGCAAGTCGCATCCGCATGCGGACGCGCCAGTTCGTCGTCCGGTCCGTTTTATTGCCCGGCGGACCGCAAGATTTATATTGATTTGAACTTCTTTGACCAGCTCGCCAACCGCTTCAACGCATCGGGCGATTTTGCCCAAGCCTATGTGGTCGCGCACGAGGTCGGCCATCACATTCAAAACATCATCGGCGTGCTGCCGCGCTTTAATCAGATGCGTCGCCAGATGAGCCAGGCTGAGCAAAATGCCATGTCTGTGCGCGTGGAACTGCAGGCCGACTGTTTTGCTGGCATCTGGGGGCATTTCACCGAACAAAAAGGCTTGCTGGAACGCGGTGATCTCCAAGAAGCGCTCAACGCCGCAGCACAGATTGGCGATGACGCGATCCAGATGCGCACACGCGGCTTCATTGTGCCCGAGAGTTTCTCGCATGGCACGTCCGAACAGCGCCGCGACTGGTTCTTGCGCGGGTTTGAAACGGGGCGTTTTGCCGCCTGTGACACATTCAATAATCCAATTTGAGTAACGCCAAAACAAAGCCCAAAGAGGCCGATCTCTACCCGCCCATCAAGGCGCTTTTGGTAGCGCAGGGCTATGAGGTGAAGAGCGAGGTGGCCTCAGCGGACATTGTTGCAATACGCGGCGATGAAGCACCCATCGCGGTAGAGATGAAGATGGGTTTTTCGCTCGCACTCTTTCATCAGGCGGTCGAACGGCTCACCCTTGTTGAAGCGGTTTATATTGCCGTGGCGCGCGGCACCGGCGCAGGCTTCTCGAAAGCGCTGAAAGCCAACATAAAGCTGTGCCGCCGCCTGGGCCTGGGTCTCATCACAGTCCGCCTGAAAGATGGTTTCGCAGAAGTGCATTGTGACCCCGTCCCGTACGCGCCGCGCAAGAATAAGCGCAAATCGCAGGCACTGTTGCGAGAGTTTCAAAAGCGCCAGGGCGACCCGAATGTCGGTGGTGTCTCGCGCACGACAATCGTAACCGCTTACCGGCAAGACGCACAAAAGATCGCCGACTATCTAAGAGAAAACGGTCCAACCAAGGCGTCCATTGTGGCCAAAGAAACCGGCATAGAACGCGCCCGTACGATCATGGCCGACAATCACTATGGCTGGTTTGAGAAGGTTGAGCGTGGGGTATACGGCCCTGCCGTCAGCCCTTCGCCTCCGCAATAAGATCAAAAAACCGCTTGAACAGATAATGGGAGTCTTGCGGGCCGGGCGATGCTTCCGGGTGGTGCTGCACCGAGAAGACAGGCTTACCATCCACCGCGATACCGCAGTTCGATCCGTCAAAAAGCGACACATGGGTTTCGGTCACGCCATCGGGCAGGGTGGAGGCATCGACCGCAAAGCCATGGTTCATGGACACGATCTCGACTTTGCCCGTTGTGTGGTCTTTGACCGGATGGTTCGCGCCATGGTGGCCTTGATGCATTTTGATGGTTTTGGCGCCAAGCGCCAGCGCCAGCATCTGGTGGCCAAGGCAAATGCCAAAAACCGGAATACCCGATCCGATAAGCGACCGTATAGTTGGCACGGCATAGTCGCCGGTCGCCGCGGGATCGCCGGGACCGTTAGACAGGAAAATACCGTCAGGCTTGTGGGCCAGAACATCCTCGGCTTTTGTATTCGCCGGCATCACGGTGACCCGCGCGCCAAGGCCCGACATGAGCCGCAAAATGTTGCGCTTGACGCCAAAATCGAGCGCTACGATGTGCAATTGCGTATCACTATTGTCGCTATAGCCTTTGTTCCAGACCCAAGGTTTTTGCGTCCATTTGGATGATTGGCCGGACGTCACGTCTTTGGCCAGATCAAGGTCTTCCAAACCACTCCAAGCCTTGGCCCGGGCTATCAGCGCATCTTCGTCAAATTTGCCGGAAGGTTCATGCGCGATGACCGCATTGGCCAATCCATTGTCGCGGATATGAGCTGTCAAAGCGCGCGTATCTATTCCGCTAAGCGCGATGATGCCGCGCTGTTCCAGCCAATCGGAGAAGTGCTGCGCCTGGCGATAGTTGGAAGGGTCGGTGATCGGTGCCTTGAAGATGGCACCAACCGCACCGGCGCGGTTGACCGGGATCAAATCTTCAATGTCTTCCTCGTTGGTGCCGACATTGCCAATATGCGGAAAAGTGAAGGTCACGATCTGACCTGCGTAAGACGGATCCGTCAAAATTTCCTGATAGCCGGTAAGCGCCGTGTTGAAGCAGACTTCTGCTTCAATCGCGCCTGAGGCACCAAAACCATTACCCTTCAAAATTGTACCATCGGCCAAAACCAATATTGCGGTTGCAATTTCCGCCTCCCAGGGAGCAGGCGCGACTCTTGGTACCTCGGTGGGGCTTGGCATGGCGGGCCTCGGTGTGACGTCGGTCATATGCTTGTGATATCGGTGCAAAACACTATATGGGATGGGAAATCAAGCGCACATTGTCGGCAGGGACGTAAGCCAACAGGTAAAACCCACCTAACGTTTTCCACAGCCTCATATGTGACCAATTTTCATGCACAGTGTTCGCGTTAACCCGGTTGCCAAGGTGGTAAATGGCAACTATTTTTTCGCGACGCACAAGGAGCGACACATGCGTGATGCAATCCAAACCGCGTTGAACGCAGCACAGAAGTCAGGCGACAAAATTCGTGTTTCGACCCTTCGCCTCATCTGCGCTGCGATCAAGGATCGCGACATCGCCAATCGAACCGCTGGAAAAGACCCTGTTTCAGCTGACGATATCAATGACATCCTCGTCAAAATGGTCAAACAGCGCAAAGAGGCTGCGGTGACTTATGAGGAAGCCAATCGCCTTGAACTGGCCGAACAGGAGCGCAAAGAAGCCTCCATCATCGCTGAGTTCATGCCCGAGCAGCTGTGTGAAGACCAGATCAAGGTGGCTGTTGCCAAAGTGGTTGAAGAAACGGGTGCCGAAGGCCTGCGCGACATGGGCAAGTGCATGGGCGCGCTGAAGGAAAACTATCAGGGCCAGATGGATTTCACCAAGGCATCGGGCATCGTCCGCGATCTTTTGCGGTAGCGCAATTCCGCTGAGTTAGCGATTTGTGATACAACTCCAAGCGGAATTGCGCAGTTTTTCAGCTGAAAAACAGCCGCCATGCGATGGGCAGCAGGATCGAGGTTGCGATGGCGTTCAGCCCCATCGCAATTCCGGCAAATGCGCCAGCCACTTCATTAACCTGAAGCGCGCGCGCGGTTCCAATCCCGTGTGAGGCCGTGCCGAGCGCGAAACCGCGCGCTTCCCATCGCTTTATGCGCGCCAAGTCCAAGGCCATGGGCCCCAGAGCCGCGCCGATAATGCCGGTGAGAATCACCAGAACGGCTGTGAGTGACGGCAGACCGCCGAACTGTTCGGTAATGCCCATTGCGATGGGAGCGGTAACTGATTTGGGTGCCATCGCCAGCACAATGTCATCGGCGGCGCCGAGCAACCAGGCGAGAACCACGGCGCTGGCAGACGCAAAGGCCGATCCTGCGACGATGCTGAGTAAAAGGGTTGGCGCATGGCGACGCACTTTGCCGAATTGGCGGTAAAGCGGTACGGCCAGGGCCACGGTGGCCGGGCCAAGGAGAAAGTGCACGAACTGGGCACCTTCAAAGAAAGTGTCATAATCTGTGCCTGTCAGCGTCAGCATCGCGACCAGCAAGATCACCGAAATCGCCACAGGATTGAGCAGCGGCGAACGGCCTGCGGCTTGATAGATCGCGTTGCCTATCTGATAGGCGATCAAAACAAGCGTGAGATGCAAAAGCGGAGACGTGGAAAGATACACCCAGACATCACGCACATTACCGGTTTCAATGGAATCAATCATCAGCCGCCCCGCTTTTGTCACTCATATTCATCAGCGTTTGGGCGATGAACCCTGTCACAAGCACCGCCGCGATGGTGGAGATGATCAAAGTCGCGCCGATCGGCAAAAGGTCGGCTTCCAAGAGACCCAGATGTACAATGATGCCGGTGCCCGCGGGCACGAAAAGCAGGGACAGGTTCCGCAAAAGCGTGTCAGCGACCGTACCGAGATCATTTGGCACTGAGCCTTTAACGATCAGGCCAAATAGCAAAATCACCATGCCCGCAACGGGGCCGGGCATGGGCAGGCCGAAAAACGCCACAATCGCCTCACCTATGAGTTGGCAGGAGAAAATAATGGTGATCCATCGCAACATGGATTAATTCGCTCTCTCTGAGGCAGTTGGATTGTGTTTGATTTTTGCACTCGGGCCTTGTCTAATGCATACCTGAAGGAGGCGCTACCGAGTGGCTAGATTTAGCCCTTCATTTCTTGAAGAAATACGTGACCGCGTTCCGATATCGGACGTGATCGGTACTCGCGTCACTTGGGACAAGCGCAAATCGAATACATCGCGCGGCGACCATTGGGCCTGCTGTCCGTTTCATGGCGAGACGACGCCCTCGTTCCACTGCGAGGACAAAAAGGGCCGTTATTACTGCTTTGGCTGTGGCGCGTCAGGCGATCATTTTCGCTTTTTGACAGAGCAGGAAGGCGTTTCTTTCCCCGAAGCGGTGGAGCGTATCGCCAACATGGCGGGCGTTTCGATGCCCGCTCCCGACCCCGAAGCCGCCAAACGCGAACAGCAGCGCGCGACACTTTACGATGTCGCTGAAGAAGCGGCCAAGTTCTTTGAAGCCCAATTGCAGATGCAGTCGGGCGGCGCTGCACGCGCTTATCTGCGCGATCGGGGTCTCAGTGCCGCGACCATCGCCAAGTTCAGGCTTGGTTTCGCGCCAGCCAGTCGCTCGGCACTTAAAGAACATTTGGCTGCCAAAGGCGCGACCAAAGAACAGATTGAGCAGTGTGGTCTGGTCGTGCACGGGCAAGACATCCCGGTTTCCTATGACCGTTTCCGGGATCGCATCATGTTTCCGATTGAGGATGTGCAGGGTCGCGTGATCGCCTTTGGCGGTCGCGCCATGTCGAAAGATGTGCCGGCCAAATACTTGAACTCGCCCGAAGGCCCGCTCTTCCACAAATCTGATGTGCTTTACAATTTCAAGCGCGCTCGGTCGGCCGCTGGAAAGGATGGCTCCATCACGGTTGTGGAAGGCTATATGGATGTCATCGCTCTTGATCAGGCAGGGTTTCCCAATGCCGTAGCGCCCCTGGGCACGGCACTCACCGAAAGCCAGCTGGCAAAAATCTGGCGCGTCACACCCGAACCCGTTCTGTGTTTTGATGGCGATCAGGCCGGATTGCGCGCCGCCTACAGGTCACTCGATTTGGCAATGCCGGAGCTGAAGCCGGGCAAATCGGTACGCTTTGCGCTTCTGCCTGATGGCAAGGACCCTGACGATTTTGTGAAGGAAGACGGTGCACCTGCCTTCCAGGCGATGATCACCCAATCAAAGTCAGCCGTTGATTTGCTTTGGCTACGGGAGACCGGGGGAAGGTCTTTTGATACGCCGGAGCGTCGGGCCCAGCTTGAGGCGGAGCTGAAATCGGCGGCGGAATTGATCCAGGATCCAGCGGTGCGACGCCACTATCTGCAAGAGATGCGCGATCGTGCCAATGCGTTCTTCGGGGTGCCGGAGAAGCCGGGCGGTAGCCGCAGCGGCGGTAAATTTGGCAAAGTTAGCCGCAAGAGCGCAGTTGCAGTCAGTGATCGGCTGACAAAATCACGGCTTTTGTCCACCGCCCCCGCGTCTCCAAACGCTGCAGATATCCCGGTACGCGAAGCTGCTTTGTTGACTGCGGTGATCGAACATCCCGACTTGATCGGCGAGTTTTTCGACCTTTTCAGCACTCTGGAGCTGTCGAGCAACGCGTCCCGCCGCCTGCGCACAGCCCTGTTGGAAGCCTATGCGGATACCAGTGCACGTGATCGTGAAACGCTGTTGGCGCACGCTTCCTGTAAAAAGGTCGCCGATGGCATTGAGCAAGCGACCAATATCGTCAAACGTCAGCGCTTGTGGGTCTTCACATCGCAGGCGGCGGTTGAAGATGCCCGTGAGGCGTTTGCGCAAGCCGTTCAACTGCACCAGCGCGCCGGAGGTCTTTCACGGGAATTGCGCGCCGCAGAGCTGGCACTTGCCGATGAGACAAGCGAAGTGAACTTCAATCGTTTGGTTTCTATCCAGGAGAAAATTCGGCGCGAACAGGGCCTTGAGGCTCTCATCGACGGATTCGGCCAACTTTCTGGCCGCCCATCACGCTCATTTTAGTCGCAGAAATCGCAGCAAAAATGCAACGGATGCGGATCAGCGTGAGAATCTTGCGGGAATCTGCTTGATTCGACGTTTATTGACTTGGAAAAGCGAAAATCCACACCTATTTGCGCTCACCGGGACATTTGTCTTGCGCGCCGGCTGCCTATTTACAGTTAATCGCCGGTTAAGACGAAATGGTTATGCGCCAATAGGAATGATCCGCGCGACACGGGGAAATTGCGGCACATGAGGGATCGCGGTCCCGCATGAGGCTGCCGGAGTAGCAAAACGCATGGCGACAAAAGTCAAAGAAAACAAAGAAGCTGAAACTGAAAACGAGACAACGACGGACGGCCCGTTGCTCGATCTCAGCGATGATAGTGTCAAGAAGCTGATCAAAGCAGCGAAAAAGCGCGGCTATGTCACGATGGACGAGATCAATGCGGTCTTGCCATCAGATCAGACTGACCCTGACAAGATCGAAGATGTCATGGCCATGTTTTCCGACATGGGCATCAATGTCGTTGAGGATGATGATCCGGAAAACAACGAAGGCGAGGGCGAAGCCGCCTCCACTTCCACGGAAGTGACGACTGCTGCCGGTTCTGCCGTAACCGCCACGGGCAAAAAGAAAGAGCCGACCGACCGAACCGATGACCCCGTGCGTATGTATCTGCGCGAAATGGGTCAGGTGGAGCTTTTGTCGCGCGAAGGCGAGATCGCCATCGCCAAGCGTATCGAGGCTGGCCGCGAAACGATGATCGCCGGTCTCTGCGAAAGTCCATTGACCTTCCAGGCCATCATCATCTGGCGCGATGAGCTTTTGGAAGAAAACATCCTGCTGCGTGATATTATTGATCTTGAAGCGACCTACGCCGGGCCGGAAGCCAAGCAGGCACCCAAAGTGCCAACACCGGAAGAGATCGAACAGGCCCGCCGCGAGCGCGAGGAAAAGGAACGTGCGCTGCGCCGCCCGCGCAACCATGATGACATCACCGATGTTGGCCCCAACGGCCAGCAGGAGGAAGAAGACGACGAGGACGAGGCAAACCTGTCGCTTGCGGCCATGGAAGCCGAGTTGCGCGACGACGTCATGCAGATGTTTGATGACATCGCAAACGTCTACGCCAAGCTGCGCAAGCTGCAGGATCAGCAGGTTGAAAACGCGCTGGTCGATGGCAAGGAAAGCCTGTCACCGGCCCAGAAGAAACGCTACACCGAACTGCGCGATGAGTTGGTTACATTCGTTAAATCGCTTTCGCTCAACAATCAGCGGATCGACCAGCTGGTTGAGCAGCTTTATGCGATCAACAAGGACATGGTTCAATGTGAAGGCCGTCTGCTGCGCCTAGCTGAAAGCTATGGCGTTGGCCGCGAAGAGTTTTTGAAACAATATCAGGGCACCGAACTTGACCCCAACTGGGTGGAAACGCTCACCAAATCTGATTCCAAGGCTTGGGCCGAATTTGGCGCAAAAGAATTAAAACGCATCGGTGAATTGCGCTCCGACATTCAGGAAATCGCATCCGTCACCGGTATCTCCATCCCTGAATTCCGCCGCATCGTCATGCAGGTGCAAAAGGGTGAGCGCGAAGCGCGCATCGCCAAGAAAGAGATGGTCGAAGCAAATTTGCGCCTCGTGATCTCTATTGCGAAAAAATACACCAACCGTGGTTTGCAGTTCCTCGACCTCATTCAGGAAGGCAATATCGGCCTGATGAAAGCCGTCGACAAATTCGAGTATCGCCGCGGTTACAAGTTCTCGACCTATGCGACTTGGTGGATCCGTCAGGCGATCACCCGGTCCATTGCCGATCAGGCGCGCACCATCCGTATTCCGGTCCATATGATCGAGACGATCAACAAGATCGTGCGCACCTCGCGCCAGATGCTCCATGAGATTGGCCGCGAGCCAACGCCGGAAGAACTTTCTGACAAGCTGGCCATGCCGCTGGAAAAAGTGCGCAAGGTTTTGAAAATCGCCAAAGAGCCGATCTCGCTGGAGACGCCGGTGGGTGATGAAGAAGATTCGCACTTGGGTGACTTCATCGAAGACAAGAACGCGATCTTGCCGATCGACGCCGCCATCCAGGCGAACCTGCGCGAGACGACAACCCGCGTGCTGGCCTCGCTTACACCGCGTGAAGAACGTGTGCTGCGCATGCGCTTCGGTATCGGCATGAACACCGATCACACGCTGGAAGAGGTCGGCCAGCAATTCTCGGTGACACGCGAACGTATCCGCCAGATTGAAGCCAAGGCACTGCGAAAGCTCAAGCACCCGAGCCGCTCGCGCAAACTGCGCAGCTTCCTGGATCAGTAAATTTAAAAACCCGCCGCAAGGCGGGTTTTTTGCGTTTAAGGCCCAC
Source organism: Pseudomonadota bacterium (assembly GCA_039822005.1). GTDB lineage: Bacteria > Pseudomonadota > Alphaproteobacteria > Rhizobiales > Rhizobiaceae > JBCBDX01. The sequence goes on from JBCBMZ010000001.1 coordinate 749,971, forward strand.
GACTTTTTCACGCTGCCACCGCTTGCCTGAATGAAGCGTCCTTGCGAACGTGTAGCGGCGAACGGGCAATTGTCGGGACGGGGCTGATGGCATCGAAAACACCGGAAGTTTTTGAGAAGGTTGGGGCGGATGTCCCCGACATCTCATCGCCAGAAGAACTGCGAAATTGGCTAACCGATAAGCCGGTCGAATGGGCCCAAGTCATTGCGCTGAGATCAGCTTTGCGGGTCTTCCCGTTGGTATTCGGCGTTCAGGAGGTTTCAGACAAGCTTCTATCGCGGCACCTAAAGTCGGGCTTGATCCTCCAGGTTTGGCGATCCACATTCATTTCATCGGTTGCGAGCACATATCCGACCGATGAAATGAGACGTGCCGCCGCTGCCGCCGACCATGCCGACCATGCCGCCCGTGCCGCCGCTGCCGCCGACCATGCCGCCCGTGCCGCCGACCATGCCGACCATGCCGCCCGTGCCGCCGCCTATGCCTCCCGTGCCGCCGCCCGTGCCGCCGATGCCGCCCAAATTTGGCAAACCAACAACTTTGAAACCGGCTTTTTGAATTCATACGGTTCAAACGACCCGAAAGCCGCCGCCGCCCTGATGGAACTCCCCCTTTGGCCCATCGACATTGAAGGCGTCGGCGCCACCGAACCATCCATCCCGCGCTGGGTGGCGGAACCGCTGGACGCGTTCGAACGGCAGGCATGGGACGAAAAATCAAGTTGGAAACTGATTGTCGATTGGTACCGCGCGCTTTTGCCCGATCCGCCGGACCAAAAGCCACACGACTATCTGGGCGCAAAAGCCTCTATTGCCATAGCGTCGCTACCAAACGACTTTTGGATTGCCACAAGAACTCGTTCTCCCGTTGATATTATGGACAATGTGGTGCGCGTCGCCCGCGAAAACGGTGCGGAGTGGGACCCGGTGGGCGGCGTTCGGTTTGTTGAAAAGGAAGTGCCTGATCCGCCCGCGCCTGAACCAAACCAAAACTCAGACATCGAGCAAGTCACTCATAAAACCAATTTGACGGACGACCGGCCGCAGGGCGATGAGGATCATCTGGGGAGGGCAGACATCGCCTTCATGCTCGCCAACCGCTTGCAGCAGATTTGGGACAATCAAAATAACGGTGCCGATGATGGCCCGACACCATCCTTCGTCGTACATGTCGATGCGCCTTGGGGCGGTGGCAAAACCACTTTTGCCAATTACCTCTTGCGCATCCTGAACCCGCACAAAAATGGCGACCGAAACGAGCCTTGGAAGGACGAACTGCCGCAAGCGCAGCTTGATTATTGGGCGGAAGAAACCCCGTGGCACACGGTCTGGTTCAACGCATGGCAGAAGCAACATGTGCGCCCACCTTGGTGGACATTCTATAATGGCTTTTTGCAAAGCACGCTAAACGCCGTTTGGCACGCGGGCTTTGCCAAGATTTTTGTCGGTAAGGATTATCTGCCCGGCGATCGTCGCTGGTTGCCGGACATCATCCGCAACAAATATGAATATGTCGAAATCTGGTTCCGCGAATATCTCTGGCGCTTGGTCGCGCCGGGTAATCGCACGCGCATCATTATTGCTGCATTGTCCGCCATTGCCTTTTTGACGCTTTGGCTAGTCGGCGCGTTGGAATTCAAACCGCCGGAAGGTGACGATAGCGGTGGCTGGCGATGGGCGGGCGACGCCGCCGGGCTGATTGCTATCGCAACATTCGCATGGTCCACTTTCAGTGCATTTGCCAAGTCGCTTTTCATCGGCACGCCAGACGCGGCCAACAATTATTCGCTCGGCGCGGAAGACCCGTTCCAGCACTTCAAAAAGCATTATGACCGCTATTGCCGGGGTTTGGGGCGACCCATTCTTGTAGTGGTGGACGACCTTGATCGCTGCGATCCCGACTATGTCACGGAGTTGCTGTCCGGTTTTCAGACAATTCTAGCCAGCCCGCGTGTCGTCATCCTGCTCTTGGGTGACAAGGATTGGCTGGAGGAATCCTTTGCGCAATCCAAAAAGGAGATGAAGGAAATTGATGTCGGCCAGGAACACACATTCGGCGGCCGTTTCGTTGAGAAGGTGATCCAACTCTCAATTACCTTGCCTGAGATTGATGAGGATACGCGGCGTGTCTATTTGAGCGAACTTTTGGGTGTTGGTGGTGAGGCAGCGCCTGAAATCGAACATGAAATCGAAGCCGCTTCGGTGTTCCAGTCAGCATTGTCTGAACATGAATTGAGCAAGGATGATTTTGAAAAGATTGATCGCGCCGTCCTTCAGTCCTCGATCGAAAACCGGGAGATTGCCGCGTTCAGCACGGTTGAGGAGATTGTCGCCGGCAATGCCGCAATCGACGAAAAAAAGTTTCGGCGATCCGTTGCGCGTGTCGTAGCAATGCAAGCGTCCACCGATGAGGAGAAGGAAGAGCGCATCCGGCATCAACTCTCGGGCTTGGCCTATGTGCTGCCGCCCAATCCGCGCCAGATTAAACGCATCATCAATACGGTGGCGATCATCTCTGGCGTAGCGCTTTCGGAAAAGGAAGTGCGTGAAGGCACCACAGAGTGGCGCAAGCTGGCGCGCTGGATCGTCCTGATGATCGAATGGCCGCAGACTTGGTTTACCTTGACCCAAAATCCGGACATCGCCGATACGCTGAACCAGATTTGGAACAGCAGTGATCCGGACACGATCAAAGAGAAACTGCCGGACATCGACGCTTCCAATTGGGCAAAGAAGATCGACGACAATGAGGGTGCCAAAAATCTACTTCGCTTCAAGCTGACCAGTGTTCAGAGCGATTGGCCCGACAATGAGCCCATCGAAAAGGAGGACATCCAAAAATTTGCCGACATCATGCCGGCGACCAGCGGCTCCCTCCTCGATCTGCCGAAGCCGAAAAAGCCGGACCCCAAGAAAGAAGATGCGAACGCTTAGCGTGTATCACAAATTCTTGTCTGCCATTGGCGTGATGGAGCGCTATAGACAGACCATGAAATCTCTCCGCCTGCTCCTTTCGCTCTTTTTTGTCAGTGCTTTTTGGGTGGGTAGCGTCTTTGCCCAGATCGCCGCCGAAAACCTTGTCTCACGCATGCCGGAAGGCTTTCACGTTGTGCATTCCGACACCAAGAACCGCGACACCATTGTGGAGATGGTGCCTTTAAGTGAGACCCGTGAGAATTGGCGCACGCTCTTGAAGGTCAACATCCTGCGCCGCACCTCACTTTCCGCTTTGGAGTTTCAACTGCAATTGGTTGCCGGTTGGGATCGGGCATGTCCGGTCAGTAACCGCACGCCCATCGATGCGGGGTTTGAAAACGGCTATGAATTTGCCGTCGATCTCTTGATGTGCGCAAATGCGCCGGAGACCGATGCGCCAACTTCCGTGCTCGTGAAATCCATCCGCGGCCATGACGCGCTTTATTCGCTGCAGGTTTCGATGCGTGGCGATATCGAACTCGATGAGACCTTTGAGTGGGTCAGCTATATGCGTGGCATTCAGGTCTGTGACACGCGAAAGCAAAACCATCCTTGCCCCGAGGGTTGGTAGTCACGCCAAACGCCAGTCAATCGGCTTGCCACCGTGCTGCACCAAAAAATCATTGGCCTTTGAAAACGGCTTTGTACCGAAAAATCCCTTGTGTGCCGACAGCGGCGATGGATGCGGAGCTTTTAGAACCAAGTGCTTTTGTTGGTTCACAAACGCAGCCTTCTTCTGCGCGTAGGCACCCCACAAGATAAAAACGGCGGGCTTGTTGCGCCTGTCGATCAGCTTAACGATCGCATCGGTGAATTGTTCCCATCCCTTTCCGCGATGTGAAGCAGCCTGGTGGGCTTCCACCGTCAAAACCGAGTTAAGCAACAAAACGCCTTGCTCGGCCCATTTTTCCAAATTGCCGTGCGGGGCAGGAGCGATACCAAGGTCGGCCTCAAGCTCTTTGTATATATTGACAAGCGAAGGGGGGATGCGCACGCCGCGTGGAACGGAAAAACTCAATCCATGCGCTTGGCCCGGACCATGATACGGATCTTGCCCCAGGATCAGAACCTTCACTTGGTCTAAAGGGGTGGTGTCCAATGCGTGGAACCACTGGGCGGCAGGCGGGAAAATCCGCTTGCCGGCTTCGTGTTCGGTGACAAGAAAATTGCGTAAGGACCGCATATAGTCGGCCGCAAATTCATCGCGCAACGGTTCAAGCCAGCTGGCATCGAGTTTAATTGATGTCATGCGCTAAAATCCTGTGGCCGTGTTGGCATCACCCATGTTTAAATTAGGTATCGACCGGGAGGAAAGCCGATGCGTGTGTTATTTACTCTTTTGCTCATGGCCGTCCCTTTGCTGGCCGCCCCTGCAAACGCGCAGTCAGGCCGGGTGACACAGGAGCAAAGCGGTGGCCAATTGCGCCTTGAGTTCAACCGGTCACCTGCCTCGGCGATCCGACTTCTCGAAAGCCAAGGCTATGTCGAGATTAAAGTGTTGAACCGTGATCTTCTGGTAATGCGGCTCGAAGCTTGTCGTGACGGTCAGCGCGTTCAATTCTCTTTGCGTTTGGACGGGCGGATTTTCAATGCCCGCCGTGTGGGGGCATGTCAGAGGAAATCCATTGATGAGGCGCAAGCCCGAGCGATTGCCCGCGACGAGGGTTTGCTTGGTATCGCCATTGAACGCACCGAAAACGGGTTTCGCGCCATTGGCTGCAATCAAGGGCGAAACCGGATTGTTCTGCGATTGGCAAGAAATGGTAACATCGAGAACCGGCGCCGCACGGGCCGTTGCACGACAATCCTGAACATCGAAGATGTTGCGGTGCGGTTGAGGGATCAAGGCTATACAGAATTGGAATATGATGAGAGCGAGCGCCGTGCGCCCTATCGTTTCCGTGTTTGCCGTGGCGGAACACGTCTTGCATTGGACATGACTGGTTTCGGCCAAATTGAAAAGCAAATGATCATTGGCCGCTGTACCGGCCCCATTGAGCTTGGCCAATTGCCTGATTTGTTGAGCGACAGGGGTTATCAGCGCATTGAGATCATCGATCGCACAGCGCCGATTTACGTTGTTGAAGCGTGCAGGGAAGACACGCGTTTCGAACTGATTGTTGATGAGCGTGGACGGGTTTTGCAGGAAACCGAACTCGAACCATGCCGGGCCGGTGTGGACGCGGCAGACTTGAAAGTCTCGATGGAACGTGAGGGCTTTTACAATATTCGCGTTGAGCGCGGGGCAGGCGGCCGGTTCAGTGCGGTGGCTTGCTATGGGCAAGTATCATACCGTTTGACCTATACACGGTTTGGCGACTTGAGCGATCAGTTCCGCGTCAACAATTGCCGCCCCATGAATTTCGGTGAGTTGGCCGCCATCGCCAGAGCGCGCGACGTTGGTGAACCAAGGATGGTGTTGGAAGGCTGCCGGGACGGACTGGGTGTAATCGCGCGCCTTGATCGCAATGGCGTTTTCATAGAACGGTCAGCGCCATCGACCCGGTGCCGCTAAGCCGATGCGCCATTCATAAGCGGACCCTTTTTGTGCCCGCGGCTGTTTAGGCCCCGGGGGCGTGCTTTTCGCAAAATGGGGTGTGCGGCAACAGTTCCAAGCGATCTTCAGCAATTTTTTCGCCACTGATGACGCAATAGCCAAAGGTACCGTCTTCAATGCGTTTAAGGGCCGCATCGATGGCCTTGATCTCGTCCTGACCGGAGACGCCCAGATCTTCCAAGACCTCGTCCTGCTCGCTCTCGGTTGCATCATCGTCCCAATTGCGATTTGCTGGTTGATCGAGTTCGTCTTCGATATTTTCCAATCGCATGACGAGGTATTTTCGCCTTGTTTCCAGCTTGGCGCGGTACTTTTCGAAGTCGGTCATGCGGCCTTCCTTTCAGCTACTTGGTATAAGCAGGTTAGGACGCGCGGGCGCGTTATCCATTGATTTAAATCAAATGGCCGCGCCTGCCTCCCGTCGGCTGAACCCTTCCGCCAGCAACAACGCATTATCGCCAGAATGCTCATTTAAGGCCTTAATCGGCAAGTGTCGGCTCTGGTGCTTCACACTCCCAAAGCACCAGGGCTGACATGCGCCAGCATATTTATTGACCATTTTTCAAGGCCGCTTGCCGGGCCGGAACATTTTTCAAGCGCTCAGCTGCTTGTCGAAAAGAGTAATTTGTGATGACGCATTCGATCAAACGCAGGAACTTTCTAGGCTTGGCCGCAACCGGTGTTCTCGCCGGATGTGGTGTGATCGGCAGAGGAGACTATGAGCCGTTTCCGACCACACCAAGTGCACTGCTTCCGGTAACGGCACCGTCAACCATGCCGCTCTTTTACGGCCCGCTGCCGCTTGAGCAGTTTCCCGTGCCGGCAGTGCCTCAAAATGTTGTTCCGCCACAATATTGGCGCAAGCAAGTATTGAACCCTTATCCCAACTATGCGTCCGGCTCATTGGTGGTGGACCCGCAAAACTTCTATCTCTACCTCGTTCAACCGAACGGTACGGCCATGCGTTACGGTATCGGCGTTGGAAAGCAGGGATTTGCCTGGTCCGGAAATGCGGTTGTCCAATTCAAACGCGAATGGCCCCGCTGGAAAGCACCGGCAAGCATGATAGCGCGGCGCCCCGACCTGGAGCCCTATTCCGTTGAAAATGGCGGTATGGACCCCGGGTTGAAAAACCCGCTGGGAGCCCGTGCGCTGTATTTGTTTGAAAATGGCAAAGACACACTCTACCGCATTCATGGAACACCAGAAGCTGGTTCCATCGGCAGGGCCGTCTCGTCGGGGTGTATTCGCATGCTCAACCATGATGTTATCGACATATATAACCGCGTTCCGAACGGAGCGCCGGTTATTGTTTTGCGAGCAACAATCCCTCCCATACTAAGCTAGCGCGGGAGCAAACGTTTTTGTTATCGACAAAACATTGGAACGCCTCGAAAATTCATCTACGTAGGTGGGAAACCGACCTCAAAGAGGAATTTTAAATGCCGCGCCAAATTACGTTTTCCCGCCGTCATGCATTGCGCCTGGGCACAGCCGTCACAACCATTGCTCTGGTGCCCAAATTGGCATCTGCCCAATCATTGCCAAAACCATCCGGCTCGGTGAGCATGGAGGACCTCCTGGCGGAAAATGCATTGCCCGATATGGTCAAAGGTGACGAGAACGCACCGGTCACGATCGTTGAATATGCATCCATGACCTGCGGTTTTTGTGCGTTGTTCCACAATGATGTTTGGCCGGAAATTGACAAGAAATACGTGGAAACCGGCAAGGTTCGTTTTATCTTGCGCGAATTCCCGCTTGATCCGCGTGCTGCGGCGGCGGCGATGTTGGCCCGTTGCGCGCCAAATGATGCTTATTTTGCCATGGTCGATGTGCTCTTCAAGCAGCAAACAAGTTGGTCCCGTGCGGAAGATGCGCGCCCGCCGCTGGAAAATATCGCCAAATTGGCCGGTTTTACACAAGAGAGCTTCGAAGCCTGCTTGACCGACCAAAAGCTTCTGGATGATGTCAACGCCATACGCGTGCGCGGGTCTGAAGAATTTGGCGTGAGTTCAACGCCGACTTTCTTCATCAACGGGGATAGATATTCCGGAGTGCTGCCGGTTGATCAGTTGTCAGCCATTATCGACGCCAAACTCTAGTCTCGTATCTGCAAGATACGGGAGCGGTACAACTGCGCCGCTTAATGTGGGGTGGTGCATTCGATGAAATTTGAAAAACTCCGCCTTCTCGGCTTCAAGTCTTTCGTCGAGCCGACAGAATTTATCATTGAAAATGGGCTGACCGGTGTGGTCGGCCCCAATGGTTGCGGCAAGTCCAACCTCGTTGAAGCGTTGCGTTGGGTGATGGGCGAAAGTTCTTACAAGAACATGCGCGCGTCCGGTATGGACGATGTCATATTTTCCGGGTCCGCAAGCCGTCCTTCCCGGAACATGGCAGAGGTCGCGCTTTTTCTCGACAACAAAGATCGCACAGCGCCGGCCAGTTTCAATGATGCCGAGAGCTTGCAGGTGGCGCGACGCATCGAGCGCGATGCGGGTTCAGCCTACAAAATCAACGGCAAGGATGCCCGTGCCAAAGATGTGCAATTGTTGTTCGCCGATCAGTCAACCGGTGCCCGATCACCGTCCATGGTCGGTCAGGGGCGCATTGGAGAACTGATCCAGGCCAAGCCGCAAGCCCGCAGGGCGTTGCTGGAAGAGGCGGCAGGCATATCCGGACTGCATTCCCGTCGGCACGAGGCTGAACTGCGGCTGCGCGCGGCTGAGACCAATTTGGAGCGGCTGGATGATGTGGTTTCGGAACTAGAAAGCCAAATCGACAGTTTGAAACGTCAGGCTCGCCAAGCAAACCGGTTTAAAGCACTCTCACGCGACATCCGCTCTGCCGAAGCCATCTTGCTCCACTTGAAATGGTCTCAGGCCAAAGAGGTTGAAGGCGAAGCGCAATCTTTGCTCTCAAACGCTACTGCGTCGGTTGCCGCAGCGGCGCAAACGCAAATGCAAACCGCAAAGGATCAGGCGGCAGCGCAACATCATTTGCCACCCCTACGGCAGAAAGAGGCGGAAACCGCAGCGGCCTTGCAGCGATTGACTATTGCACGCGAACAAATCGATGCCGAGACCAAGCGTATCGAAGCCCGCCGCAAAGAGTATGAAGAACGCATTGCGCAACTGGCCCGTGACATTGAGCGTGAAGAGACAATGCGTGCCGAAAACGCCGGGTTCCTCACCGCGCTAGACGAAGAAGAAATGCAACTGAAAGCCAATGAGGACGGGTCTGCTGATCGGGCCGCCCAGCTGGAATTGGCCCGTGATGAAAGCGCTGTTGCGCTGTCGCAAAGTGAGGCGGCGCTTTCCGAGGTTACCGAACTTCGCGCCGAAACGCTGGCACTGAGGAGCCAGTTGGAAAAGCGCATCGGGGAAGCATCGCAGCGCAAAGCGCGCCTTGAAGCCCAGCATGAAGCCAACGGCACGGACATGGCAGATTTAGTGTCTCAGATCGCCCAACTGCCTGACCCGGATGCCAAGGCAAAGTCGGTGGCGGTTGCCGAGGAAGAAATATCAAAGGCGGAGGTTGCGGCGCGCGCGGCGGAGGTCAACGTGGCGCAAGCCCGCGAGCAGGAATCCAGCTTGCGTCCCGTTCTCAGTCAGGCGCGTGATATTGTCGGCGCGCTGGAGGCCGAGGCGCGAACCATCGCAAAACTTCTCAACGTTGAAGGTGCTGATCTTTTTGCGCCTGTTGTTGAAAGCCTCAAGGTTTCCAAAGGTTTTGAGACGGCGCTAGGCGCAGCTATGGGCGATGATCTGGAAGTGCCCGCTGAAGCGGCGTCACCGGTCCATTGGGCGGGTGCGAAAATCGAGGCGACAGATCCCGACCTACCCGATGATGTTGAACCATTGGCAGCTTTTGTGACGGGCGGTGACGCCATTGGCAGGCGTTTGGCGCAAGTGGGCGTTGTTGCCAATGAAGCGGAAGGTGATCGTCTGAGCGAAGGCCTTTCGGTTGGCCAGCGTCTTGTGACGAAAGAAGGTGCCCTGTGGCGTTGGGACGGCTATCGCGCTAAGGCAGATGCGCCGTCCGCGGCCGCGCTTCGCCTTGCCCAAAAGAACCGGCTGGCTGAACTGGACGCTGAAATTGTCGCGGCGACGAGGGCAAAGACTGACGCGGAAAATGCTGTCATCGGCGCCGAAGCCGCCACTCGCGACGCGCAAAAGTCGGAAGCAGAAGGCCGCAACCATGTCCGCGCGGCACAGGCAAAGGCTCAAGGCGCCCGTCAGGAGCTGGCGGCTGCAGAGCGTGCGACCGGCGAATTGTCACGCCGTCGAGCGGTGCTTGAAGAGGCAGAGCAGCGCCTGCGGGCAGATCTAAACGAAAACACGACCGTTTTGGCGGAGGCGCAGGCGGCGCTTGCGGCAGAACCGGAAAGTGAAACATATGATGCGCGCTTGAGCGAAGCGCAGACCCGTGTCGCGCAGGACAGGGCGAAAGCGGCCGAAGCACGCGCAGCTTTTGAAGGTATTTCGCGAGAGCGCGATCAACGAACGAAGCGCATGGAGGCGATCGGGCGCGAACGGGTCAATTGGGTGCGTCGCGGTGAAAACGCTGCGGCGCAAATTGAAACGCTGACGACCCGCAAAACCGATTCTGAAAAGGCCTTGGCGCAAATTTCCGGAACGCCGGAAGAACTCGAAATAAAGCGTCGTGAATTGATGCGCGAGATCGACAAGGCAGGCATCAATCGCCAACAAGCAGCCGATGGATTAGCCAAGGCAGAAACAACCGCGCGTGAGGCAGACAAAGCTGCCAATGAGGCCGTCACTGAACTGGCTCAGGCCCGCGAGGCGCGTGCACGCGCCGAGGAGCGGTTGATTGCGCTCACTGCGCGCCGCGAGGATGTGGAGGCCCGCATTGTGGAGGTTTTGCAGTGCCAACCGCATCAGGCGCTGGCGAAGGCCGAGCTGGCAGCCGACGATAGTCTACCGGAGTTGGCACCCACGGAAAAACGCCTCGAGCGCCTCAAGATCGAACGCGAACGACTGGGTGCGGTCAATCTGCGGGCTGAAGAAGAGCAATCGGAACTGGCTGAACGGCTTGAGACGATCACCTCCGAGCGTGATGATGTGATTGCCGCGATTGCCGAACTGCGCGGCGGTATCTCCGGTTTGAACAAGGAAGGCCGCGAACGGTTGCTGGTTGCCTTTGACGATGTCCAAACCCATTTCACCAAGCTGTTCACGCATCTGTTCGGTGGTGGTACCGCAGAGTTGCAACTGATCGAAAGCGATGACCCGCTTGAAGCCGGGCTTGAGATTATTGCCCGGCCACCCGGCAAAAAACCGCAGACGATGACGCTTTTGTCAGGCGGCGAGCAGGCTTTGACTGCCATGGCTCTCATTTTTGCGGTTTTTCTGACAAACCCCGCGCCGATCTGCGTGCTCGATGAGGTGGACGCACCGTTGGACGACTATAACGTGGAACGCTTTTGCGACCTGATGGATGAAATGACCCGCCAAACAGATACGCGCTTTGTGATTATTACGCACAATCCGATCACCATGGCACGCATGGATCGGTTGTTTGGTGTCACGATGGCCGAGCAGGGCGTTTCCCAACTTGTATCTGTTGATCTTCACCGTGCTGAAGAATTGCGTGAGGCCAGCTAGGGCATAGGTAATTTGGGCGATAGCTTGCTGTCCCGCGAGCGTTTATGGTGCGTGCAAATCGCCAAGGGCTGATCGATGCTAGACACAACCAACACGCATATCTTTGCATTCGGGCGCGGTGATGCGGACCGTTGTGCCGATGATTTGCGTCGTTTGGGTGGCAAGGGAGCCAACCTCGCCGAAATGAGCCGGATCGGCTTGCCCGTTCCACCCGGCTTTACAATAAGCACCGACATGTGCGCGGCCTTCTTTCAAAATGGCCGTGAACTGCCCGATAGCTTGCGCGAGGGCGTTTGTTCCGCGTTGGCAAATCTCGAGGCTGTGACGAAACAGAAGTTCGGTGACCTTGAAAACCCGCTTCTGTTGTCAGTGCGTTCGGGCGCTCAAGTGTCCATGCCCGGCATGATGGATACGGTCCTCAATCTCGGGTTGAATGACGAAACTGTCGAGGCTCTGGCGCAACGCACCAATGACCCGCGTTTTGCCTATGATACCTATCGAAGGTTCATTCAGATGTATGCGACCGTTGTCATTGGCGTGCCGCATGCTCTGTTCGAAGAGCGCTTGGAAACGGCGCGTGACCGCGCCGGCGTGGAGCGCGATCAGGACCTTGGTGTGGAGCACTTGCAAAAGCTGATCACAGGTTACCTGATCGACATTGAAGCGGATATGGATGAGCCATTCCCGCAAGACCCTTACGAGCAATTGTGGGGTGCCATCGAGGCTGTTTTTGCCAGTTGGCGAAACCCGCGCGCGCTCACCTATCGTGCGCTGCATGCGATCCCCGATGATTGGGGCACTGCGGTCACCGTACAAATGATGGTGTTTGGCAACTCGGGAATGGAATCGGCGACGGGAGTCGCGTTTACCCGCGACCCGTCGACCGGCGAGAAACGGTTTTTCGGAGAGTACCTTCTGAATGCCCAGGGCGAGGATATTGTGGCCGGGACGCGAACGCCGGATCCGCTTGCGCCCGATCCAGCATCAAAGCGGCGCTCCATGCGCGAGACGCTGCCGCACTCCTTTAGCCAGTTACAGCAATTGGCGACCATGCTGGAAGAACATTTCGGCGATATGCAGGATGTCGAGTTTACGGTCGATAATGGCTCACTTTGGATTTTGCAGACCCGGAGCGGCAAACGGACCATCAATGCCGGGATCAAAATCGCGGTTGATTTGGCCAATGAAAAATTGATTGCCAAGTCCGATGCCGTGTTGCGTGTTGATCCCGCTTCAGTCGATCAACTGATCCACCCGATGGTTGATCCCGATACCCCCAAAAAACGGCTGGCTTCGGGCTTGCCGGCATCGCCAGGCGCTGCCACAGGCTCGGTTGTGTTTACCGCAGATGCAGCGGTAGAGGCAGCTGAAATGGGACTGGATGTGATCCTCCTGCGTCCCGAGACAAGCCCTGATGATATCCACGGCATGGTAGCGGCGCGCGGAATTGTGACCTCACGCGGTGGCATGACATCCCATGCTGCGGTTGTGGCGCGTGGGATGGGGCGTCCCTGCATCACGAGCGTCAACAGCCTCCATATTGATCACGAAGCGCGCGTGGCGCGATTTGGTCGCATGGTTGTGCACGAAGGTGAAACGGTAACCGTTGACGGGAGTGCAGGCGACGTGTTGCTCGGCAAGGTCCCGACCATACAGCGCGAAGTGTCGGGTGATTTCGCGACCCTTTTGGGTTGGGCAGATGAAATTCGCCAGATGAAAGTGCGCGCCAATGTCGACAAGGCCGAAGATGCCGAAATCGCCCGTAGTTTTGGTGCCGAAGGAATTGGCCTTTGCCGCACCGAAAACATGCTGACCAGCGATCAAGCGGTTCACTTGATGCGCAAAGTGATCATGACCGGTAGCGAACGGGATCGACGGGCGATCCTTGAAGAACTCTTGCCGTTGCAGCGCTCGGCCCTGGTGAGCTTGTTTGAACATATGCCCGGTCAACCGGTGTGCGTGCGTTTGCTCGACCCGCCACTTGACGAGTTTTTGCCGCGTGATCCCGACAAGCTTGCCGCATTTGCCAAGGCCGTTAAGCGCGATGTCGACGATGTTGTTTTGCGCGCGGAAGAACTCAAAGAGCTAAACCCGATGCTCGGCAACCGCGGTGTGCGCTTGGCGATATGCTATCCCGAAATTGCGGAGATGCAGACCCGCGCGATTATCGAAGCAGCGATTGAAGCAGGTCAAAAGAGTGGCGCGCCAGTAGTGCCGGAGATCGTTGTTCCGTTGGTTTCACACTTTAAGGAGCTGCGCTATTTGCGTGATAAGCTGGACGCCAGCGCCGCAGAAACCGTGCGCCGACACAAGGCCAAGATCCGCTTTTTCGTAGGCTGTATCGTTGAAGTGCCGCGGGCGGCTATACGCGCGGACCTGATTGCTGGTGCCGCCGATTTCTTTTCCTTCGGGACAAACGATTTAACCCAAACCACCCTAGGGATTTCGCGCGATGACGCCTCCCACTTCCTGTCCAAATACTTGACGCTCGGCCTGATCGACCACGACCCATTCATCACGCTGGATCGTGATGGAGTAGGCGAAGTCATCGCGCAAGCCATTGAAAAGGGCCGTCAAACCAACCCGGATCTCTTGTTGGGCGTGACGGGCGAGCACGGCGGCGACCCAAAATCGATAGGTTTCTTCGAACAGCTGGGCATCCAGTATGTTTCCTGTTCACCTTACCGGATACCTGTGGCACGCCTTGCTGCCGCGCAGGCAACCGTGCGAAACGGGAGGTAGTTGCGGGTGCGCACTGTTCGTGATCTGCCCGAACGGCGACAGTCTTTGACAGCCGCAATCGCGCTGCGTGTTGCGATATTTGCCCCCATTTTTGCGGTTGTCAGTATTATCTCGCACCGCACAGGCTTGGTTGATACACCCGCTTTCGGCAATCTGATCCTCGCAGCTGTTGGTCTTTCAGCGCTTGCCGCCTTGCTGATCGTCATGGGGCTTGTACGTCTTTGGACGTATGGCAAAAAAGGCGGACGTCGTTTGATCCTGGCGATATTGGCGCTTGCAACCATCTCCCTGCCGCTGGGCAATGCCGGCTACCAGATAGTTCGCTATCCGTCACAGACCGACGTGAGTACCGATTTGGTCAATCCACCGATCTTTCGCGGTGAGTTGCTGGATCTCGGTCCGGCAGCCACTTCAATCGTCGCCGGCTCCTTGGGTGATGGCTATCCAGAATTGATCGGGAGACGATACAACACCCCGGCGGACACCATCGAACAGACTGTTACTCAATCGGGTCGAAACCTTGGGTGGACGTATGTGCGTACGCGTGGTCGCGTCGGTGCCAATGATGAGATTGTCATTGAGTTCACCGCGTCATCGCTGATCCTGGCTTTGCCAAGTGACATCGCAGTGCGCATGACCGATGAGGGTGATACAACCTTGGTGGATGTGCGCTCCAAGTGGCGTTTCTTCGACCATGATCTGGGCGCCAACGCGCGAACGATCGAAAATTATCTGGACACGCTGGACTTTGCGTTGATCGGTGTCGTTCAACCGTAATTTAAGCTGCCCTATAGGTACCGCTCAGCGCAGCCGGGCCGGATGTCTGCACAAGGCCACGCGACACCAGGTCTTCAAGATGTGCCAGAACCGAGAGCGACGCAGCGCCATGCAAACGGGGATCGGTATCGCGGTAAATGTTGGCCACCATGGTCATGATGCTCTCATCGCCCTTGGTCACCCGTTCCAGGATGGCACGTTCGCGCATCTTTCGATGCGCTCGCAAGCCACGCAAAAAGGCATCGGGCTTTTCTACCGGGCCGCCATGGCCCGGCAGATAGATCGCATGGCCGAGCCCCTCCAGCCGGTCGAGCGAGGCCATATAGTCGGCCATCGCGCCATCCGGCGGCGCGACAATGCTGGTCGCCCATGCCATGACATGGTCAGCGGAAAAAAGAACCGACGCCCCGACGAGTTCAAATGCCAGATGGTTCGCGCAATGGCCCGGTGTTTCATAGGCCTTGATCGCCCAGCCATCACCGTCGATGACCTGATCGTCGCTCATCGCCTGATCAGCGGCATGAATATGGTCTGCTGCCGCATCGAGCGGGTTGATTTCACCGATATTGAGCGGGCGCGCCGATCTGTGAGCACCCGCGCCGACGATCAGGGCGCCGGTTTTCTCTTTTAACTGACGGGCAAGCGGCGAATGGTCGGCGTGGGTGTGGCTGACAAAAATGTGCGAGACCGGTCGACCCTCGATGGCTTCGGTCAAAGCGGCCAGATGCGTCTTGTTTTCAGGCCCTGGATCAATAACCGCCAGCGTATCGGTGCCGACAATATAGCTGTTGGTACCGAAAAAAGTAAAAGCAGACGGATTTTTGCACGTCAGGCGCAACACATTATCGGCCACGCGAACAGGTACACCATAGTTGGGTTCAAAATCCTGCGAAAATCGTGGACTGGTAGACACTTGCGACATCTTTCTGTCTGGTTACAACTTGCTGACTAAGAAGCACGCCGTTATACGCGCTCGGACCGCGCATTAAAGCGCAATTATCGACGAGGATTAAAATATGGCTCTGTCCACCGCTCAAAGACCACTGGTCTACCGCGCCCTTGCTGAAACACCGGCGATGCGCATGCTGGGTTTCGCACTTCTGGCGCTGGCCGGGTCTTTGCTGATTACAGTGTCCGCGCAGATCAAAGTGCCGTTTTTTCCGGTCCCGATGACAATGCAAACACTGGCCGTCTTTGTGATCGCAGCCGCATATGGCTTGCGCTTGGGCGCCGCGACCGTTGCCTTTTACTTGGCGCAAGGTGCCGTAGGCCTACCAGTATTTACAGGAGGCGCAGGTCTTGCCTATCTGGCAGGCCCGACAGGCGGTTTCTTGATCGGCTTTCTGACTGCCGCTGTGATTATCGGTTTTGCCGTTGATCGCGGATGGGGCTCAAACCCGCTGAAACTCTTTGGAGCAACGCTGCTCGGAGCCATTGTACTAATGGTGATCGGTTATTTCTGGTTGTCCGGGATCATCGGGGCGCAAAAGGCGTGGCAGTTTGGCGTGCAGCCTTTCCTGTTGGGTGAACTGACAAAAGTTGTTCTGGCCTCGGCGCTAATCCCTGCGGCCACCGCATTGCTGACCCGGAAATAGGGCTAGGCCGTATTTGGTGTTTTTCGCGCCAGCGGCAGAGTGCCGCTGGCGTTTTTTGTGCTTGCCGCATTTTCAACCCACAGTACTATTCCCGCAATCAGCCGGATTTCACGCCGGTGCAGGGAGCCTTTATGAACTCGGTCACCAGCTTTGTTTTAAACGGTGAAATTGTCAGCGTTGAAGCGCGTCCGGACATGACGTTGCTGGATCTTTTGCGTGATCGCTTGGGTCGCAAAGGAACCAAGGAAGGATGTGCTGAAGGTGATTGCGGGGCGTGCACGATCCTGTTCTCTCGCCCGGACACGGGGAAAGAACATCCCAAGCCAGCCAACGCATGCATTATGACCGTCGCCCAAATTGAAGCGGCGGAAATCACGACTGTCGAGGGCATTGGCGACGGTGCGCTCAGCGATCTGCAAGCGCGTATGGCGGAAAACGGGTCTTCCCAGTGCGGTTATTGCACCCCCGGTATTGTCATGGCGCTTTCTGGGCTTTTGGCGCGCAATGACCATCCCGCAGAAGATGACATCCACGATGCTCTAGCCGGCAATCTGTGTCGTTGCACTGGGTATAAACCCATCGTTGAGGCAGCCAAGGCGTCGCTCGGTATATCGTTTCCAAAGCCGAATGAAACCGGCGATCTAAGCGTCCGGCCCAGCACCTCTGCCGGTGGATCAACCGTTGTTCGGCCAACGACAGTAGAAGAATTGCTGACAGCCAAACGCGATTTCCCGGACGCCGTTCTCCTTGCAGGTGGCACAGACCTGGCTGTTTCGCTGGCTGCCTATGAAACACAATGGCAGCACATAATTTTGGCGAGCAGCGTTTCGTCGCTCCGCACGCTCGACGTGACCGAAGACGCCTATGACATCGGTGCAGCAGTCACCTGGGAAGAGCTGATGCACGCGGTGTTGGAGGACTATCCGTCCTTTGCGACGCTCATCAAACGGTTTGGCTCCATACAAATACGCTCAATGGGAACCGTGGGGGGCAATGTCGGCACGGCGAGCCCGATCGGGGATGGCCCTCCCGCGATGATCGCACTGGGCGCGACTGTCACGCTTCAGTCATTGGCACGAGGACGTCGCACATTCCCCTTGGAAGACTTCTTTTTAGACTATCGGAAAACGGAAATGGCCGATGATGAAATTATCACCGGTTTTACGATGCTGCGACCCAAGCCAAACCAGTTTTTCAGGACCTACAAGATCTCAAAACGTTACGACCAGGATATATCGACGGTTTGCGGCGCGTTCAATTTCATGTTGGATGGCGATAAAATCGTGGAAGCGCGAGTTGCTTACGGCGGCATGGCAGCTACCCCCAAGCGGGCACCAAACGCAGAAGCGGCAATTGTTGGAAATGCGTTGAACGATCAGACAGCTACAGCATTCGCGAATGCTCTGGCGTTGGACTTCACTCCGCTTTCGGATTGGCGCGGAACGGACACCTACCGCATGCGGGTTGCGCAGGGGTTGTTCAGGCGATTGGTTGCCGACCATGGCGGCGCGCGCGTGGAGGTTATGGCGTCATGAACAAGCATGTTGCTCACCTTGAACGCGCGGTCGTTGGCAAGGGAATTGCCCATGACAGTGCACGCAAACATGTATGCGGTCAGGCGATCTACATTGATGATATGCCCGATGTGCCCGGCACCCTTCATGCAGCGCTTGTTTTATCGCCGGTGGCCCATGGCCGCTTGAAAGATGTCGACCCATCCGCCGCACTGGCAATGGATGGTGTGATTGATTTTGCGTCGGCAATGGAGATCAAAGGTCATAATGACATCGCCCCCATCTTGCCCGGAGAAGAGCTTTTCGCGACGAAAGCCCTCGACTATTTGGGACAACCGGTCGGCGTTGTTTGTGCCACATCCTACAAGCGCGCTGTCGAAGCTGCGCATGCGGTGCAGGTATCGGTCGAAACGCTCGATCCGGTGCTCGCTGTTGAAGAAGCGCATGCGCGTGAAGACTATGTGCTTCCCGCCCAAAAGCTGATCAGCGGAGACGTGGAAAAAGCGCTGGCCGACGCTGAACATGTGATTGAAGGCCACTTGGAAATCGGCGGCCAAGAACATTTTTATCTGGAGACCCAAATTGCGTTGGCGGTACCGGGCGAAGATCTGGACATGACGGTTTACTCTTCGACGCAGCATCCCACCGAGGTGCAACACCATGTGGCGCATGTGCTTGGCCGCTATGCCAACAGTATCGATGTGCAGGTGCGCCGTATGGGTGGCGGTTTCGGCGGCAAGGAAAGCCAGGCGACAATCATCGCTGCAGCCGCAGCCATACTGGCCGATCGTACCGGCAAGCCGGTGAAACTGCGCTTGAAGCGGTCTGCTGACATGACCGCAACGGGCAAACGCCATGATATGGTCTCACGCTGGAAAGTCGGCGTAACAAAAGAAGGGCGCATCCTTGGTGCCGACGTCGAATATCTTGCCCGCGCCGGCAACTCCCCGGATTTGAGTGGCCCCGTCCTGACACGGTCGCTCACCCACACGGACAATGCCTATCACATACCCGCAGCGCGATTTGTTGGCCACGCCTGTAAGACGAACACTGTCTCCAATACGGCTTTCAGGGGTTTTGGTGGGCCACAGGGCGTGGTCACATCGGAGGCGATGATCGACCAGATTGCGCGCGAACTTTCGCTCGATCCAAACGCGGTGCGTGCGATCAACTATTACGGGCCCGGTACCGGCGAAACAACGCCATATGATCAGCCGGTGGAACACAATCGTCTGGTCGAAGTAACCGAGGCTGCCCTTCAATCAGGCGAGTGGGAACAGCGCCGCAAGGCCGTTGATGAGCACAATGCTACCGATCCGATTATTAGGCGCGGCCTTGCCATGATGCCGGTCAAGTTCGGCATTTCCTTTAATCTGCCATCACTCAATCAGGCCGGTGCGCTGGTTCATGTCTATCAAGATGGTTCCGTTCACTTGAACCATGGTGGTACCGAAATGGGGCAGGGCCTTTTTATGAAGGTCGCGCAAGTGGTGGCCGAGGTGTTTCAACTCGACATTGACCGCATCAAGATCACCGCGACGCATACCGGCAAAGTGCCCAATACCTCCCCGACGGCCGCGTCCACCGGATCGGACCTTAACGGCATGGCGGCGTTTATCGCCGCATCGGCCATCAAGACGCGTATGATCCCGGTGGCAGCTGAGCATTTTGACGTGGAAGAAGACGACATCATCTTCCGTGAGAATCGCGTGCATGCCGGCAACCGCTCGATCGAGTTTAGCCAATTGGCCAAGATGAGCTGGGCAAAGCGCGTGTCGCTTTCGGAGGCGGGCCATTATGCGACACCCAAAATCCATTGGGACGCCAAGAGCATGAAAGGCCGTCCGTTCTTCTATTTCACCTACGGCGCGGCGATAGCAGAGGTTGAGATCGATACCATCACGGGTGAAAACCGCTGTGTGCGCGCCGACATCGTGCAGGATTGCGGCCAGTCGCTCAACGCTGCCATTGATTTGGGCCAGATTGAAGGGGCGTTCGTGCAGGGCATGGGCTGGCTGACTTGCGAGGAACTTTGGTGGGACAAAGCCGGTCGCCTGCGTACCATTGGGCCCTCAACCTACAAAATTCCCGGTTCACGCGATGTGCCACCTGTCTTCAATGTGTCATTGCTCGACGATGCGCCCAATGGTGAGGAAACGGTGTTTCGCTCAAAAGCGGTCGGTGAGCCTCCATTGATGTTGGCGGTATCGGTTTTTCTGGCGTTGCGCGATGCGGTCGCATCAATGGCGCCGAAGGGCTACTCTCCGAACCTGATGACACCTTGCACGCCGGAACGTGTTTTGGATGCGGTGCTGGGTGCAAAGGCCGCTTCCGCCGGAACCTAAGGCGCTGGTTTTCACGGATAAATTTTCATGATTGTCATTTGGCGATCCGCTGATACAGTCTTGGCAACATCAAACTTTTAAAACGGCAGCGCCGAAACGATATGGCTGCGCCGCTTTGGAGCGTAACGTGAAAAAGCCCGACGGCGGGGACAATCCCCGAACCGCGGCTTCCACGTCCGGTGTGGCGCAAGCCATCGGTAATGGTAATGCGCCCGAACTCTCCGGTGGGCCTCAAGTTCAGCCCGACGGACATTCGCATGCACCGGGCGGGAGTCCGTCCAACAAAAAGCGACGCCGCAATCGTCGGCGCAAGAAGCAGGCCGCCGGTACGCCGCCGCCTATCTTTGAAGCCAACAATTTGCCGTCCGTTTCTCCTGTAGACCAGGTGCAGGTTCCCGCGCGGCCGCACGGAAGCGACAAGGCACTTTATGCGGCACTCGATTTGGGAACCAATAATTGCCGGCTTTTGATCGCGACACCCACCAAACCCGGGCAATTCAGGGTGGTTGATGCATTTTCGCGGATCGTGCGTCTCGGTGAAGGGCTCGGCCACTCCGGCAGGCTGTCAGACAATGCGATGCAACGCGCGCTTCAAGCCTTGGCTGTCTGCAGCGAAAAGCTCGACAAGAAGGTGGTCAAGCGCGCGCGGCTGATTGCGACCGAAGCTTGCCGTTCTGCCGAGAATGGAAGCGCGTTTCTGGATCGGGTGAAGGAGCAGACAGGTCTTGATTTAGAGGTGGTGGACCGTGAAACAGAAGCTCGTCTAGCGGTTTCGGGCTGCGGATCCTTGGTGGATCGCGAAGCCGAAGCAACGGTACTTTTTGACATTGGCGGTGGCTCTTCGGAAATTGCAGTCATCGATTTGAAAGACCCCAAGCGCCGCCGCTTGGCCGATGGGATCGTTGATTGGACGTCATTACCCATTGGCGTTGTAACCATGTCGGAGAAGTTTGGTGGCAAGCATGTGGACGCTGGCGTCTTTAAACAAATGAAGGACTATGCCGGTGAACTGCTCTCAGATTTCGCCGGAAAACATGCGGGCATCGGTCGCCACGATACATCATTCCACCTGATAGGGACGTCCGGTACCGTCACCACATTGGCCGGCATCCATCTGGATTTGCCGCGGTATGATCGTCGCCGCGTCGATGGACTTTGGATTAACGCGCGTCAGGTCAGCGATATCAACAACCGGATCCTTGGTTGGTCGTTCGGAGAGCGGAAAGCCAATGTGTGTATCGGTGAAGATCGTGCGGATCTGGTCTTGGCGGGATGCGCCATACTCGAAGCGATCCGTGAGGCTTGGCCCGCCAAACGGTTGCGGGTCGCTGACCGTGGGCTGCGTGAAGGTCTGCTAACCGAGATGATGAGCGAAGACGGGGCTTGGAAGTCCCGCCGGCGGCGCTCGCGCAATCGCGGACGACGGAACGGACCAAAGCCATCATGAGCAGAAACAAACGCTATGGTGGCGGTGCGGGGTCGGGACGGTCCGTCAATCAGCACGTCCGGCGCAAGCAAAAGCTAAAACCCTCATCGCGCCGGTGGATTGAGCGGCAATTGAACGACCCTTATGTTCAACGCGCAAAGCGGGAAGGAATGCGTTCACGCGCGGCCTACAAGCTGACTGAAATCGACGACAAACACCAACTTTTAAAACCCGAAATGAAGGTCATTGATCTGGGCGCGGCCCCTGGCGGCTGGTGCCAGGTGGCCGCACACCGCGTCGAATCCAGCGACGAAGAAATTCGCGTGGTCGGCATTGATTATCTGGGCATGGATGGCATGGCGGGTGTCACCATCCTCGAAATGGATTTTCTGGACGATGAAGCACCGCAAGCCTTGATGGACGCGGTCGGCGGCAGGCCCGATATCGTTCTTTCCGATATGGCTGCGCCGACGGTCGGACATCGCAAAACCGATCACATGCGCACGATGCATTTGGTGGAAGTTGCCGCCGATTTTGCACTCAAGGTGCTTAGGCCAGGCGGACATTTTCTGTCGAAGACGTTTCAAGGTGGGACGGAAAAAAGCCTTTTGGATTTGCTCAAGGCAAATTTCAAATCCGTCATTCACGTCAAGCCACCGGCCAGCCGCGCCGAAAGTGTAGAACTCTATCTTTTGGCGAAGGATTTCAAAGGCGTGAATGCCACGGAAGAGTGAACAGTGTGTTCAGTGACAGTTTGGTGAAGCCAATTGCCGCGCGACATTAATGTTCCATCTTAGAGGCATCGAGCAAACCTTGAGGAGGTCTCAATGCCGATTTCTGTTTCCCGCCGTACGCTTTTCAAGTCAACCGCAGCCGCCGGTGCGGCTTTGTCCATGCCGCAAATCATGACCCGCTCTGCGTTTGCTGAAGGGCACGCGTCTGCCAAACCTGCCGGTTTCAATCCCATCCAATTGGGTGATATTAAGGTCACTGTGATTTCCGACGGCTTTGCTGTCCGCGAGAACCCACAATCGATATTTGGCACCAACACGAGCGTCGAAGAAGTTGAAGGTTTGTTGACCGAGAACTACCTGCCCACCAGCAAGATGCAGTTCACGTTCGCGCCCACTGTTGTTGAAACCGGTGACAATGTAATCCTCTTTGACACGGGCATCGGTGAAGGCGGTCGCGCTGGCGGCACCGGCCAAACACGGGCCAATCTGGAAGCCGCTGGATACGCACCAGAGTCTATCACGCATGTCGTTTTAACCCACATGCACCCTGACCATATTGGCGGCCTGTCGGAAAGCGGTGCTCCCGCCTATCCCAATGCCGTATACGTAGCGGGCGAAACCGAATATGGCTTTTGGTCGGACGAAGCGCGCATGGGCACTGGCGCAGAGGGCATCCACACGCAAGTTGTTGGTTTCTTTGGCGGTATGGAAGACAAGCTGACCCTGATTGGCGACAACACCGAAATCGCTCCAGGCGTCACTGGAATGGCGGCCTTCGGCCACACGCCGGGCCACATGATTTACATGCTTTCGTCTGGCGACAAGACCATGGCGATCACCGCAGATACAGCCAACCACTTCGTTCTGTCATTGCAGCGCCCGGATTGGGAAGTTCGCTTTGATGCCGATAAGGGTGCAGCGGCGCAAACCCGCAAAGACGTCTTTGGCATGCTGGCGGCTGACCGCATCCCATTCGTCGGCTACCACATGCCATTCCCCTCCGTTGGCTATGTCGAAGCCATGGACGAGGGTTTCCGGTGGATCCCGGAAACCTATCAGCTCGATATCTAAGCTGCTTTCGGTGATGCGGCTACCGCCGCATCGCCACGCTCTGCGAAAATGGCAATATCAGCGAAATCATAGTCGCCCTTGCCATCCACCCATAACGCTTCACCCAACAGCTTCATGTCGCGGATCCCCAGCGCGGGGAACGAGTGCCCCATGGAGTGAGCCAGGCCGACACGGTGTCCGGGCTTTGGATTCAAACCGCAGCAAACATCGCGCGTGCCGATCTTGAGATGGTGCGCGATGTCCCATTCAAGTGTTACGCCTTCATGGCGGGTAACAACCCAACAGTGTCCATCCTTGGCATTCCCGCCTTTTTCTTCGGGAAAGAAATAGCCATAGACATAGCCGGCTTCGAAACCGGCCGCTCGCAAGGCCGCAATCAGATAGGCATTGATGTCAACGCAGGAGCCTTCCGCGATCCCACAGCCCAGATGAGGGATTTCATCAAAGCCCTCATAGTAACGCTTTTCAGGATGGCCGTATGTGAAGCGCGCTGCGGTGTCGCGGGCAATGGCCTGTATGGCACCATGACCATCTACAGCTTCATCGGCAATTCTGCGGGCATCTTTCACCAGTTCGTCCGCTGCCCGCGTAAAGCGGTTTGGGCGATGCTGAAACAAGGCTTCTGGGTAGGCGCCGGCTCGATCCGACGCTTGGTAGTGAACGACGACTTGCTCATCGGTGGGCTTGATCAACGCAGCGGCCTGTCCGGTGCTTGTCTCAAAAATCAGCTCTGTCGTGCCGCCTTGAACAGCAAAACAGTCCGGCATTTGGTAGGGCGTGGTGATGCCGGTAGGGACAAGCAGTTGGTTCCCGTTGGCGTTCGTGGCGTCGACAGTAACGGCGATCTTGGTGAACATTTTTGCCTCACACAACAAGTTGGAAAAGAACGCCGGACACGATGGCACCAGTAACACCAAGCGCGAGATAGGTGGCAAAGACGCCGGGCTTGACCAAAGACCAGACTGCAGCGGCGGCAGGAATGGAGCTCACGGCACCAGCGACAATGAATGCCATGGCAGCGCCGCTGCTCATGCCCTGTTCCATCAGTCCGGCCAAAAGTGGAGGGGCGACATAGGAGTTCAGATAGGCAGGCATGCCCACAACAGCCGCTGTCGCGATGGGGACGATCCCTTCACCACCGACAATGGCCGCGATGGTGCTGGCCGGCACATAAGTGACCAGCAGGGCTTCCAAGACATAGGCAAGCGCCAGCCACTTGATCAAAAACGCGGCGTTGTCGCGCATCTCCGCGCCGAACGCGTCGATACGCTGCTCTTCACGCCAAATGGCCCAGACCGGACGGCCGTTGAATGGATTGGGTCCACAACCGCAGCCGCTTTGTTTGACACCACGCGACGGGTTGGCAAATGCACCGGCGCTGATCAGCGCCTTGACAGCAAATCCGCCCGCCAAGCCGATGCCGACAGCTGCGACAGCCTTGCCGATCGCAAAAGGCCAACCGAGCGCGGCAGCGGTAATGAGCAGCGTCGGCGGGTCGATAAGCGGCGACGATAGCCAGAACGCCATGATGGCAGAAAGGGGAGCACCCACGGCCAAAAGACCGGCGATGAACGGGATCACCTCACACGAACAGAAAGGCGCGAGTCCGCCAAAAAGAGCCGCCAAGACGATCATCCGGTTTTCACGCCCCTCAAAGGCGCGCCCGATAGCGGCTTCCGCGCCTGCGGCCTTGAGCCAGGCGATCAGCATGACTGCAAAGACGATGTAGGGCAGCGTGTTGAGAAAAGCCTTGGCCGCGAAGCCGACGACGGGTTCAAATGCGGGTTGGTCCAGAAGCAGCACCAGCAGCGGTGCCACAATGACCACAATCCAAGGTGTTGCAAGCAGTTTTGAGAATGGCCGCCATAAAGGGACGGTCGGGGTTGTTTGTTCAATTGCGGGCGCGCTCATGCCGCATCACCTTTCTTGTCAACGGTTTCATTCAGGCAGCACTCACGTAAGAGGTAGCTACCCAAGACTTCCAGATTGTCGAAATTGGCGCGGTTGATCACCGTGCGCCCGTCGCGGCGTTGTGTGATGAGTTCACCATCCGCCAACATGCGCAAATGATGCGCCAGCGTAGAGGGTGCCATACCGCTTTCTTCTTGAATTTGCCCAACGCTCATGCCCAGACGCCCCGCCTTTACCAGCATGAGCAAAACGCTCAGCCGCTGAGGTGAGCCGATGGCAGCAAAGCCCAAGGATGCCTTGTCGATATCCATATTATCCCCATATAACTAGAAAACTAGTTATTTCGAATAAAATGTTCTGTCAACTTCGTTTTTGGTGGTTCCGCTGCGCAATTTCCCATGATAGCAGCAACCGCCAACGCACAGTGGGTTTTGCGCTTCCTGCAACACCGTTCATGGGACACGGGCAATGGCAAAGATCATAGAAACGGCAACCGGCGAATTGGCGCTAACGTTCGATGACGTTCTGCTACAGCCCGGCCATTCCGAAATTCTACCGGCCCAGACCGACATAAGCACGTCAATTGCTCAAGACATCTGTCTTAATCTGCCGATCTTGTCAGCGGCGATGGACACGGTCACCGAGTCCAAACTGGCCATTGCGATGGCGCAAGCAGGCGGCATGGGGATCATCCATCGCAATTTGACGCCGGACGAGCAGGCTGAAGAAGTGCGCCAAGTCAAAAAGTTTGAAAGCGGTATGGTGGTCAATCCGGTCTGCATTGGACCGGAAGCAACGCTAGCAGATGCCAAAAAGCTGATGCGTGGGTATAAAATTTCCGGGATCCCCGTGGTCGAAGATGGAGGTACGGGCACGCAGAAGCCGGGGCGCCTCGTCGGCATCCTGACGAACCGCGATGTGCGCTTTGCGTCGGACCCGGAGCAAAAAGTTTACGAACTGATGACGCGCGAGAACCTGATAACCGTCACAGAAAGCGTCGAGCAGGACGAAGCCAAGCGCTTGCTGCACCAGCATCGGATCGAGAAGCTGCTCGTCGTTGACAAGCGCGGTTACTGCGTAGGTCTGATAACCGTAAAAGATATGGAAAAGTCCAAGCTTAATCCCAATGCCACCAAAGATGCGCAGGGCCGGTTGCGCGTGGGTGCAGCGGTTAGCGTTGGTGATGATGCGCTGGAGCGGGCAGAAAAACTCACTGAGGCGGGTGTCGACGTGATTGTTATCGATACCGCCCATGGTCACTCACAGCGCGTGTTGGATTCTGTGGGCCAAGTGAAAAAACTGTCCAACTCTGTGCGTATTGTGGCGGGCAATGTAGCCACAAGTGACGGGACAAAAGCCCTGATCGATGCCGGTGCAGACTGTGTGAAGGTTGGTATTGGGCCCGGCTCCATTTGCACAACCCGTGTGGTTGCCGGCGTTGGCGTACCACAGTTCTCCGCCGTTATGTCAGCGGCAGAAGAAGGGCTGAAGGCTGGCGTGCCGGTGATTGCCGACGGTGGCATCAAGCTGTCCGGTGATCTGGCAAAAGCGATGGCGGCTGGCGCTTCGGCCGTTATGGTGGGCTCGCTCTTGGCGGGGACAGACGAAAGCCCCGGCGAAGTCTATTTGCACCAGGGTCGATCTTACAAAGCTTATCGTGGCATGGGGTCAGTCGGTGCCATGTCGCGCGGATCAGCAGACCGCTATTTTCAAGCCGAGGTGCGTGACACACTAAAGCTCGTGCCGGAAGGAATTGAAGGGCAGGTGCCCTACAAAGGCCCTGTGCATCAAGTCTTGCACCAGTTGGCCGGTGGGCTGAAAGCGGCAATGGGCTATACCGGTTGCGCATCGTTGGAAGACTTTCGCGAGAAGGCTCGGTTCGTACGCATCTCAAATGCCGGCTTGCGCGAAAGCCATGCCCATGATGTCACCATCACCCGTGAAAGTCCGAACTATCCAGGCGGTGGCCGCTAAGCGTTTGACACGCTCTACTGCGCTGTATTGAATGTGCCCGGGCAATCACTTGGGGCATGGATATGAAGATTATTACCGTACATGGCACTTTTGCCGCTGACCCCCAACACAAGGACAAGGGTAAGCGTTGGTGGCAGCGCGGCAGCGATTTCAGCAAAGCGGCATGCGCCAAACTAGGCGTGCCACCTTCCAACTACATTCCTTTTCACTGGAGCGGCGCCAACAGCGAACGCGGCAGAAGACAGGCTGGACGTGACCTTTTCAAACTGCTGTCGACCCCGGAACTGAACAATGGCGAGGAAAAAATTTCGATTGTCTCCCACAGCCATGGCGGCAATGTTGTCGGGCATTGTTTTCGCTACGCAGCACGAAAGAACAAGCCGCTGCGCAATGTGGAGGATTGGGTTAGTGTAGGCACGCCCTTTATCCGTCAAAGCAGCTCGCTGTTGAATTATTATAATCTGGGCTTCATTACCCTGCCGCTTATCCTCGTGTCACTTTATGTGATCATCTACGATGGGCAGGGAATCTGGCAGGCTTTTTTGCGCGGCATGCCGGATTTCTGGGATCACTTGCTGAACAATGGAAGGGTTTTTCTGCTTGTTCTTGCGATCATGTTCCTCAGTTTCCTCGCTGTTTCTCAATATATGTCATTCCGGCGCAACGAGAAAACGTTTGTCGATTTCATCGGGTTCAAGCCCAAAATCTTGAACCATCCTTCTGATGAGGCGCGTTTTGCGCTCCGGAGCATCAAGAATATCCGTACCCATTTGAGATTCACCGCTGTCACACGCAATCTCATCTATATTGCCGGCTTTTTCCTGCTGTCGTTCTATTGGCTCTACGCCGACATAACCAGCAACACGATCGGTCAAAGCGCCTATGAATTGATTATGGGACAGGCACCACGTCCTTTGGACGAGCCATTGACGCTGGCCTTTGCCGCAAGTTTTCTACCAAGTCCGATTGAAAGTTCAGCCATTGCGGGTGCATTTGTCGATATCTTGTCGATCGCAATCACTTTCTCGGGATTGCTGTTGTTGTCTTGGATCCTGGCATATTTGCTTGCGCCGTTTTTCGATCAACTCGTTTCGATCGTTGTGAAATCGAGAGCGACATCGGCCGTCTATGGGTGGGATGTTACCGATGCCTATGTGTCATCCATCGGAGATGAGGTCACTCAAGACGGTTTCAGCAAGCAGCTAAAGATGGATGTCGCGACAGAAAAAGAGATGGTTCGCGTTGCCAATGACAAGCTTATTGGGTCTGCCGCGGAAATCCGATCGCTCATTGCCAGCGTCAATCTCGGGCAAACGTCGCTCAGCCAAGCACAGGAGAAACTTAGTGAATCGGACTTGCAGGAATTGATTCACAATGGCTATTTTGAAAATCCGGATGTGATCGATTTAATTTCTAACGCGATACAGTGAAGCCGAACGAAAAACTCTTCATCTATTTGACTGCTGCATGGTTCGCGGTGCTGGCAGGGTTCGATGTATTTTTCGTCGAGCCCATGGCAGATGGGCAAAAGGGACCGGATTCACAACCACTCGGTTACACCTATGACGCTTTTGCTGGTTGGGCGTCGGCGTTGGACAGCGATGAACGCAGTATTTTTCTCCTTTGGCACACGCGCATTCTCGACTTTGTGTTTCCCCTTATGTTGATGGCTGCACTCTATATTTTGCTGACTGCCGCCTTGCGATCCTTTCAGCGGTTTCGCCAGCAACCTGCTTGGATACGCGTCGCCGTACCACTGGCGCTTGTCGCGCCCTATGGCCTGTTTGATTATCTGGAAAATGGCCTCGTGGCCAACATGCTGCGCGGTGCGCTCCCGATCGATCCCGTGTCGGTCGGCTTGGCGTCTTCTTATACGGTGCTGAAGTATAGTTTTCTCGTATTGGCAGCCGCCGCCCTGGGCGTCTTTTGGTTGGCGGCGCGCCGAACCTCCCAAAAAGGGGGGTAGAGGGTGCGGCCCCCAATATGCGGGGCAGCCAATTTCTCAAGTCTGTTTGCCGTTCTCAACCGTCTCGTCAGCGGGCTTCTCGGGTTCTTCTACCGCTGAAGACGGCGCATGAACGGTTACGTTTGGTGACAGTTCGGGCCCTCGCCATTCGATCAATCGCCGCATCAACATGGCCGTCAAACCACCCAAACCCGCCAAAACAACGATGACATTGATCAGCCAGCCAAAGAACGGCACGAAGTTCAAAAGCGCCAGCACGACGATGCCAAATCCGATCAGGATCAGTCGACCGCTCAGGCTATCCGGCAGATCACGAAAGGCTCCGACAAGACGCCAGGTGACGACATAGACGCCGAGTAGATAACCAAGGACCCATGCCGCCGCGATGGCCAAGAGAGCAAACGGCACAAGCGGAATGCCGATGATCGTCATGGCGGTGACGGGAACCAGACCGATCAAAAGCGCCATCCCAAAGCCGCCAAAGATCAGGCTCGACCAAGGCTTTTCAACGGTATTTATCCGAAGCATTTCTGTCAGAAGGGGCGCGCTCGCCAAACAGATCGCAGCGACGACCAATAGGAAGACAAAACCAATGAGCGCCCCGAAAATTGCGCTCGCAACCGACGGCCAAAACGCGTCCTGTGCCATTTCGCGCATCTGACGCATGCCAAGGGCACGTTCCGAAATGGACAATTGGGTGTATTGAACCCGGTCGGCGGCGACAACGTTTTCGGGAATGTCGATGCGCTCTGGTGCCGAATAGCTCAAGGTACCATTGATGACCGCATCTTTTCCAAATTCGATGTTTTGGGAAACAAGCGACACATCGCCTGTCACTGCACCATCCAGTTCAATATTTTTCGCCGCTATGGCAAGGCTGCCGGCAATACTGCCTTCCATGGTAACCGTGGCACCGGCGAGCCTCGCATTACCGCCGACGTTGACGCCCTTATCGACGCTGACCGACATGCCGCTGGCCGACAAGTCGTCGCCGACATCAGCATCAATGGTGACATTAAAACCTGCGGTGTAAGCATCGCCCCTTACGTTTTCGTCCAGATCAACATTGAACCCGGCCAAATGCGCATCGCCGGACACGGCTTCATCCAGCGACGCCGTAAATCCCGAAACAAAGGCGTCGCGTAACGCCGGTTCAGTGAGATCGGCACTGGAGCCTGATGCAAATCGGTCACCCCCAAAGACGAAATCATCGGCCAAGGCGACCGGTGGTGTGGTCAACAGACCAAGAGAAACCAAGGCTGCTGTTAGATTGCAGGCAATAGAAAGACGCTTCATATCCAAGCACTCCAATTCAGATGGCTGGAATGATAGCTGTCTGGCGGGAACCCACATTGATTTCCGTCAATTTGCGGAGCTTGAAGTGCATGAACAGACGATGAATTTTCGCCCTAAGTTAGCTCAGCAACGTGACGCTCGTCGATAAGCGCACTATGTCCTTGCGCAGCGGCGCGATTTGCGCCAGTTTGGAATCATTCTAATATTGTCGGGAGTTTATACTCATGGATGTTAAGGTCGACGGTAGCATTGGCAAATGCCCGGTTATGCACGGCTCAATTACTTCAATGGAAACCAGTGTCACTGCTTGGTGGCCTCG
Organism: Pseudomonadota bacterium; assembly: GCA_039822005.1. Lineage (GTDB taxonomy): Bacteria > Pseudomonadota > Alphaproteobacteria > Rhizobiales > Rhizobiaceae > JBCBDX01. Next base: position 780,803 of record JBCBMZ010000001.1, read on the forward strand.
CACGCTCAATCTGGGCATTTTGCACCAAAACGGCACCAGCCCGTCTCCGATGGGTGAAAACTTCAACTACCGCGAAGAGGTCAAGAAGCTTGATGTGGACGCACTGAAAGCCGACTTGCACAAAATGCTCCATGAGAGCCAGCCTTGGTGGCCGGCTGACTATGGTACCTATGCAGGCCTGATGGTGCGTTTGGCTTGGCACGCAGCGGGCACATACCGGACGCAGGATGGACGTGGTGGCGCAGGTTCCGGCAATATCCGCTTCGCCCCGCTTAACTCTTGGCCGGACAACACGTCTCTCGACAAGGCGCGCCGTCTTCTTTGGCCGATCAAAAAGAAATACGGCAACAAGCTCTCCTGGGCGGACTTGATCATATTGGCTGGTAACGTGGCCTATGAGTCCGCAGGGTTGAAAACATTTGGTTTTTCCTTTGGCCGCGAAGACATCTGGGCACCGGAAGAAGATGTGTATTGGGGCGCAGAAGACGAATGGCTCGCGCCATCTGAAAACCGCTATGAAAGCGTTGAAGAAGCGGACACATTGGAGAACCCGCTTGCTGCGGTTCACATGGGTCTGATCTACGTCAATCCCGAAGGCATCAATGGCAATCCAAATCCGGAACTGTCGGCTCAGCATGTGCGCGAAACATTTGCACGTATGGCGATGAACGATGAGGAAACAGCAGCACTGACAGCGGGCGGCCACACCATCGGTAAAGCGCATGGCAATGGCGATGCTTCCATGCTCAGCGCCGAACCCGAAGGTGGCGCGCTCGAGGATCAAGGCTTTGGCTGGATGAACCCGAGCCAGGAGGGCAAGGCCAGCAAGGCCATCACGTCCGGTATTGAGGGCGCTTGGACAACCAACCCCACCAAATGGGACAACGGCTATATGCATCTGCTGCTCAGCTATGATTGGGAACTGACCAAGTCACCGGCCGGTGCCAATCAGTATCAGCCTGTCGGCATCAAAGAAGAAGACATGCCAGTCGATGCTGACGATCCGTCCATGCGCCGCATGCCCATGATGACGGACGCGGACATGGCGATGAAGGTCGACCCGACCTACCGCGAATATATGGACAAGTTCTATGCGGATCATGACTACTTTTCCGACACCTTTGCGCGCGCCTGGTTCAAACTGACCCACCGTGATATGGGCCCGAAAGCGCGCTACATTGGACCGGAAGTCCCGCAGGAAGATTTGATCTGGCAGGATCCCATCCCGGCTGGTTCAACCGGTTATGACGTCAGCGCAGTCAAAGGAAAGATCGAGGCAGCTGGCCTGTCGATTGCAGATTTGGTTGCAACGGCCTGGGATTCTGCCCGCACGTTCCGCGGCTCGGATCTGCGCGGTGGTGCCAATGGTGCTCGCATTCGCTTGGCCCCACAAAATGAGTGGGCGGGCAACGAACCCGACCGTTTGGCCAAAGTGCTCGCCGTTTTGGAGCCCATCGCCGCCGAGACCGGCGCGTCCATCGCTGACGTCATCGTGCTGGCTGGCAATGTCGGCGTTGAACAGGCTGTCAAGGCGGCTGGTCACGACGTAACGGTTCCGTTCGAGCCGGGCCGTGGTGACGCAACGCAAGAAATGACCGACGCCGACTCATTTGAGTATCTCGAACCTCTCGCCGACGGTTTTCGCAACTGGGAGAAAACCAAGTTTGTCGCCGAACCGGAAGAGATGATGCTCGACCGCGCTCAGTTGATGGGTCTGACTGGGCCGGAGATGACTGTTCTTGTCGGAGGCATGCGCGCGCTTGATGCGAACTATGGTGGCGCCAAGCATGGCGTGTTCACGGATCGCCCTGGCCAATTGACGAACGACTTCTTCGTCAACCTGACCGACATGGGCAATGAATGGAAACCGGTTAAAGGCGGCACTTACGAGATTGTTGACCGCACAAGTGGCGACGTCAAATGGACAGCAACGCGCGCTGATCTGGTGTTTGGTTCAAACTCCATTCTGCGCGCTTATGCCGAGATCTACGCGCAAGATGATGCGCAGGAAAAATTTGTGACTGACTTTGTGACCGCATGGGCCAAAGTTATGCATGTCGATCGGTTTGATCTGATTGCCTAAGTGATAAAGTGAAGGCCGGGCACATCAGTGCCCGGCCTTCAACAGCAAGTCTTCAAATTTTTTGCGTCTTTAACGCAAAATCACTGGCCAGTATGGCCTCTTGACTAGACCGCATACCGTTTAGCTGCTCGCGGGCTACGATCATTCTCCAAAGCCAAACACCATAGGTGCAAATCAAGATAGCGATGATCAGTTCGCGCATCTCAGAGTACTCGTAGCCATCGTCGAGAAGCCGACCGAACTGAACGCAAAAGAACAAGAGCAAGGTGTTGAATGCCGCAGCGATGGCTGCCATGCGCCGCAATTGTGTGTCGCCATCACGCATCACCACAACGATCGGCAATGCAACGATCAACATCGCGTAAAACTGGAAAATCACAATGCTCCAGCTTTCATAGACCAAAGCGCACATGGGTAGTGCCACAACCGCGGTTGCGAGCGGAGGCACGAAAAACCGGGTGTTCCCAAAGAGCAGGGCAGGCAAGGACAGTCTCAGCAGTGGCAAGATCACAAAGGCTGCAAGTGCGCCAGAGTAGAAGACCAATTCAAATCGATAAGTATAGAAATTGTGCAAGTTGGTTTCGTTTTGCACGTTTCCGGCAAACTTCTCGGGCGTGCTCCATCCAAAATAGTGCTGCCCATAGGAAATCTCTTCCAGAAACAGAAAGAGGATAGCAGCCACCATGCCAAATAGGATGACCGGTGCGCGAATTCCCAAGACACGTGCCAACTGGGTGCGCATGGCAGCGAAAGCTGCCAAAACCAAGGCAACAAGGCCAATGAGGATGAATACCTCCTGCAATACGCCAAAAAGCTTGGTTTCCTTCATCATCGAGCGAAACCAAATTGGTGCATAGAGCGTCAAAGCGACCGCTGCGATGGCCGTTGTGAACGAGGCAACCGTCATCAAAGCAAAGAATCGCGGCTGCGGCGTTTCGCACAGTGCTTGCCTCAGCTTGCAATTGTCAGGGCAAATCGTGACGGCCGCCACCCAGGCAGCCAGAGCGCACAGCGCAAGGATCAACCATTCTACACCAGAAAAACCGCCAAAGCCTGAAGTCGGATTGACCTTTTGCAGAAAGTCACGGTCAAGAACTTCAAAGCTCATCGCCGCCGCAACAATCATCGCGATAGCGCAAAACGCAATCGAATAGATCAGCTTCAGTTGATGCGGCATGCCTTTGTCCATCGCCAACAAAAATCGCCCCGGTTTTCCGCTTAAAGTGCGAAACTGTATCAAAACGAGCCGAACTATGGGTTAAATGGCGAAAAGAACCGCTTCATTGGTTAACGCAAATTGATTGAAGGTAACGAGCGCCAATTGTTGGCGCTCGCTCGTTTGTTGGCGCTCGAGGTTTAATCATTCATCGCGATGCGACCCAACGGACCGTTCCAGATGAATGAGCGTGGGCTGGTCACCTGCATGGTGGACCCATCACCTGCCCGGTACTTATTTTCGCGTTGATCAACATAAAAGACTTGTCCGCCATTTGGGCCCGTAAGCGTTTGCAACGTATAGCCGTTGCCGGCGGCACGGATGCGAACGCGTTGGCGTTTGCCGGAACCATCAAAGCCTTTGAAGTCACCCGGATCCAACGCGATATCGCTGGCCGGAGGCGGCGGCGGTGGAGGCGTGATGCCGCCACCATTACCGGGCGGTGCATCGACAGTGACACAGCCGGTGACCAACAGGCCACAAAAGGCGGCAAGTGCGCCGCGGCGCGTGAGTTTTGAAGTGGACATAATTATTCCCCGCTAGTTTTTCGTTTTATTTTGTCAGTCGTTGAGGGCGATGCGGCCGAGCCAGCCGTTCCAGATCGCGCTACGGCGTCCGGTCACTTCAAGCGTTGTGCCGTCTGCGGCACGGTAGATGTTACCGCCTTGGTGAACATAGAAGACTTGTCCGCTATTGCGTCCCGTCAGTGTTTGAAGCGTATAACCATTGCCTGCTGTGCGGATGCGAACGCGCTGGCGCTTGCCGCTTGTGTCGAAGCCTTTGAATTCACCTGGATCCAGATAGAATTGCGCCGATTGTACTTGAACGGTGTGTGTCTCGACCGAGACCTCCGGGATAACCGGAAGTGCAGCAACAGGTGTTGCAATGAAAAGTGTAGCCATTGCGAATGCGTAGGCCGTTAGCGTTGTCTTCGTAGTCATGAGTGTCTCCTCGTTGATGCCCCCCGCTGGGCGATGAGCGGAACATGCCGGAGACCAGTGGCGATGCACATGAGGGAAATCCCTCATTTGCCGCCACGTCAATTTTATGCAGTTTAGTGTTCAGAGTTCGCGCTGAGCGTCGAGTAGTCCCTCGCGCAATGCGTAAGCCAAGAGCTCTGCGACGGAGTGGACATCGAGTTTGCGCATGAGGTTGGTACGATGATTGTCAATAGTTTTAGCGCTAACACCGAGGCGGTCGCCGATTTCGCGATTGGCATAACCGCGCGAAATCAACGACAGAATTTGCCTCTCGCGTGGGGTGAGATCCGGACCGCATTCAACCTCTTGCAGGATCGTCGCCACGTCGGGCGAGATGACACGCGCGCCATTCAAAATCAGGGGGATGGCGGTGACGAGATGCGTCAGGTCGCCCTTCTTCATAAAGAGCCCGTCAACCTCGGCGCTGACGAGCTCACTGAGAAGACCGCGCGATGTCATGCCCGTATAGATAATGACCTTCGTGTTCGGCGACCAACGGCGGACCTCAACGAAAACATCGATACCCTGCGCAAACGGCATGCCGATATCCAACGACAGGATTGTCGGTTTGAATTGCTTGACCAGACTGATGGCGTCGATGCCGGTTTCAGCTTCGCCTATGATCTCTACATGGCCGCGTTCGCGCAGCAAATCGCACATTCCTTTTCGCAGCATCATGTGGTCGTCGGCCACAATGCCCGTGCGTGGACTGTCTTCAAGGTGTGCTGATGTCATTTCAATTCTTCTTATTGGTTTTGCGCCTACTATCGTCGATCTTTTGCAAAAACGTAAAGCGTATTGTCTTGCTTTTCGTCCTGCAATTCATGTGCTTTGGCGCGGGCTTCGCAGCCGGCGAGGTTGTGCCGCTTCAATCGGGCAGACTGAAAGTCGACCTTGCATCCTATGCGCTGGTTTATTCGGACCCTGCCGGTCATTTGACAATTGCAGACATTGGCGCCCCCGAATTTGAAACACGGTTGAAGCCCGTTGAGGGTCGATTGGTTGACTTCGGTTTCAACGATGCGCGCCATTGGACGATGGTGAGGTTGCTTAATGCAACAGACGCAAATGGCACTTGGCGAATTTCCCATGAGGTGAATGTCACCGATCTTTTTCGTGTGCACCAAGTGCGCCTGCGGCCCGATGGGTCCCGGTCCATTGAAACAATTTTGACCCTGACAGACGATAGCACATTTGCGCAGCGCCCTGTGAGTCACCGCCTGCCAGCATCGGACATCAGTTTGGCACCGGGTGAAGAAGTTGCCGTCTTTATCGAATTTGAGACCGGCCAGGCAACGCAGATGCCGCTGTTCGTGGAGACCATCACTTCTTTCAATGAGCGGGTCCGGTTTGAAGACATAATCATCATCGCACCGCTGGCCTTCGCAGCCGGCATGGCGATCATCAGCACGCTTTATCTCGCCGCGCTGGGGATGCAGGCCGCCTTCCTATATGGCACCTATATTTTGCTTGCCACATTGCACCTCTTCCATGCTGACGGTTACGCGTTCCAATATTTGTGGCCGAACAATCCGCAATGGAATGCGGTAGCGATGGGGCCGGTCGGCATCAGCATTGGTTGCTTCGGTAGTTTCTTCACCTGGGCATTTATTGAGGCGCGAAAGCATCACCGGATCTTCAATATCGTTCTCCCGGCAATCGGCATCGTCGCCGCAGTTTTTGCAATAGCGTTTCCGTTTCTTGTCGATGTTGCCATTTTCAAGCAGAGCGTTCTTGTCCTCGTCTTTGCCGTAAGTACATTGAACTTATCAGCGGCGATTGCCTCATACCGGCGAGGACATGTTGGATCCGGGGTCTTCCTGTTGGGAATGGTATTGGTAACCTCAGCGATGGTCTTGACCATCGTCGGCTACGGATTCCCCGGTCAGTTTAATCAAGACATCACAGGCCATTTTGGCCGCATTATGCTCTTGTTTGAGGGCGTCATTTTCTCACTTGCAATCTTTGTGCGCACGCTGGCCATGCGCAGTGCGCATGATGATGCGCTGATGGCGCGCATCCAATTGGGCGAAGAAAAACTCCAACTCAGCGAAGCATTGCGATCAGCCGAACAGAGTTATCAAAAGGCGTCTGCGCTCGCGTCACGGGATCGCGAATTTTTTGCGTCCGCCGCTCATGACATTCGCCAACCACTCACGTCACTGCGTATGGCATTGATGCAACTGAGTAAGAAGAACCCGTCAACGGCCAAACAAGTCACTGAAAGCTTTGACTATCTTGATGATCTCGTCACCGCCAATTTGGATCGGGTAAGCGAACAAAATGAAGACCGTCCAACTGATGGCAGCGTCTCCAACGAGGTTGAGACCTTTGCACTTTCGGTGATCTTAAAAAATGTTGAAGCCATGTTTGGTGCAGAAGCGCGCGCAAAAGGCCTTACGTTTCGTATGGCCATGCCCGATGAAATTGTGTCGGCGGCACCGCTCGATGTGATGCGCATTCTGACCAATCTGGTATCAAACGCCGTCAAGTACACGAACGAAGGCGGCCTCTTTATTGGATATCATAAACGGAACGAAACGATTTTCCTGTTTGTCGCAGATACCGGCATCGGCATCCAGCCTGAAGAGCTTGATCAACTGATGGAGCCATTCTGCCAGGCCGATGACTCAGAGGGTTACGGCCTTGGGTTGGCCGTCGCGCGCAAACTCAGCGATGAAAATGGCTATGGCCTTTCATTTCGCTCCGCGCGCGACCGTGGCACCATCGCCTCGATAAAACTGCCTTTGGTGAGAACAGCAGCGCTGGCCGCAAGGAAGTCGGCAAAATCGGGCCTTCCCAATTTGGTTCCCGGTGAATAGACATCGGCAACGATTCACTGACGGGTAGACCGACTTTATGCGCCTTGGCGGAAGATTGGCCGCAGCCATCGAGATTTTGGCTGATATTGAGAGCAATGGCCGTCCGGTCTCGTTGGCATTGGCGGACTGGGGCAGGGCGCATCGCTTTGCCGGTTCGGGTGACCGTGCCGCCATTGGCAATCTTGTCTATGATGTCATGCGCAGGCGCGCGTCTATCGGGTTCCGGATGGGCGAGGAAAGCCCACAGGCGCTGGTCTTTGGCACATTGGCTTTCTCGTGGAACGTGCCGCTCGACAAGATCGAAACCGAACTTGACGGCGACAAATTTGCGCCGATCATACCATCAGAGCTGCTTGCGCAAGCCATTGAGCGTGATCTGACGCTGGCCGATCCTTGGGTCGAGGCCGATGTCCCGCCATGGTGCGCCGATGCCTTGCAAGAATCATTTGAAGACGAGTGGATAGATGAAGCCAAAGAGCTGGCACAACGCCCGCCGTTGGATTTGCGGGTGAACACGCTCAAGGCTGATCGCAACAAGGTGCTCAAAGCGCTGGAGAAGACCGGGGCAAAAGCCACCACTATCGCGCGGCAGGGCGTTCGTATTGCACCACCGCGCCGCGCTGGCCGTTTACCGAACGTCCAAGCCGAGCCTGCATTTCAGAAAGGTTGGTTTGAAGTGCAGGATGAGGGGTCTCAGATCGTCGCTGACCTGGTTTTCCCCCAACCCGGCGAACAGGTTTTTGATCTTTGCGCCGGGGCGGGCGGCAAAACCCTGGCGCTTTCCGCTGCGATGGAAAACAAGGGCCAGGTACACGCCTATGACAAAGACAAGCAGCGCCTCGCGCCGATATTTGAGCGCTTGAAACGTGCCGGCACACGTAATGTCCAAGTCCATGCCGCTGATGCCGATCTCACACCTCTGCAAAACCGATTTGATCGCGTCGTTGTCGATGCGCCTTGCACCGGTTCTGGAACATGGCGTCGCCATCCGGATGCCAAATGGAAACTGAGTGAAAAAGCGCTGGAGCAGCGCTGCGCAGAACAGGCGGCTATCCTTGATAGCGCGGCCAGCTATGTCCGGCCCGACGGATTGCTTTGCTACATCACATGTTCAGTGTTTCAGGCGGAAAACGAAGAACAAGTCTACGCATTTGGCGAACGCAACGCGGGTTGGGAGCTTCTGTCGGCAGGTGAAGTCTGGCAAGATCTGTTCGGCTTCGACAAACCGCAGCCTTGGTCAGCGGATTTGAAATGCATAACTCTGACACCGCGATCCACCAAGACAGACGGGTTTTTCTTCGCGGTGATGCAAAAGCTTGGCTGAGCCGGTCATACATGATGGAACGTAATTAATGAAACGCTGGGCCACATTCGCCATTTTCCTGATCGCTACCATGTCGCTCGGCGGTGTCATCGGTGCGTCCACCCCGCCCGGTGAATGGTATGACAATCTGTCCAAGCCGGTTTTCAATCCGCCCGATTGGGTGTTTGCGCCGGTCTGGACGGTACTTTACGCAATGGTCGCTTTTGCCGGTTGGCGCTCTTGGGATCGGGCGGCGATAAGCCCATCGACGCGGCTCTGGTTCATCCAGTTCGTGATCAATCTGACATGGTCACCTGTGTTTTTCGGGCTTCAGATGATGGGTTTTGCCTTGATCATCATCATTTTCATGATTGCGCTGACGGTCGCCTTCATTGCATCCAGCTGGAAAACTGATCAGATCGCAGCTCTTTTTATGGTGCCCTATTTGGCGTGGATCAGTTTTGCGGCCCTTTTGAATGCGACGTTATGGGCCATGAATTGATCAGTCTTCCCACGGGTATTATGCGAACAATATGGGAAATGGGGTGCACATGCTAAAAGCCGTTGGAACGACCAAAATACTCTACGTCATGGCCGTCGATGCCGAATATGGCCCACACCTGAAATCCTTGATGACCCCGTTGATGTGCGGCGTCGGCCCGGTTGAGTCGGCCGTCAATGTGACCAAGGCGCTCGCCGCTGAAAAGCCGGATCTGTTGGTATCGCTTGGCTCGGCTGGTTCAAACAGCTTGGAGCAGGCCGAAGTTTATCAGATCGCATCCGTTTCATACCGCGACATCGATGCTTCGCCGTTGGGCTTTGAGAAAGGCGCGACACCGTTCCTCGATCTACCGATCAAAGTGCCGTTGCAAACATTTGAAGGCGGCCCGCCCGCCAAACGCCTGTCAACCGGGGGTAATATCGTGTCCGGCGACGCTTATGCCGACATCGATGCCGATCTGGTCGATATGGAAACTTTTGCCATCAAGCGCGCGTGCATGGCCTTTGACGTGCCACTCGTCGGACTGCGTGGCATTTCCGACGGTGCGGCAGACCTGCATCACTACGACGATTGGACGCAATATCTGCATGTGATCGACGAGAAGCTCGCGGCGACAGTTAAGAGCCTGGAAGCAACGCTCACGTGAACGTGCATACCGCCGATTCTCATTTCTGATACGCTTTCTCATATGAGAATTCTAGCATTCTTGGTACTGTTGCTGTCTTCGGCCGCACCCGCTCGCGCGTCTTCCATCATGTGCGATCCGGCTTGGCTGATGGGTGGTGTGTTGACCTATCAGGAATCGCTGACGGGCATCATTGCGCTGGCAGAAGGCAATGCGCCTTATGCCGGTGACGGGGCAGAAGAGCGTGTGTGCAAGGAACTGCATACATTTCGCCTCTATGTGAACGCTGGCTGCATCTCAAAAACTGACCAGCCGCGCGTAGAGGCAGCATTCCAACCGTTCGACTGCGGTTAAATGTTGGACATCGTTTCAGCGCCGTTGCGGCGCTGCACCATCGGCGTTAAAGCGTGCCGATGACAGACAGTCCAATTATCCGCCACGACCAAACGATCCTCATTGTCGACTTCGGCAGTCAGGTGACGCAATTGATTGCACGACGGCTGCGCGAGTTGAATGTCTATTGCGAAATTCACCCATTTCAAAACGTGACCGATGCGTTGCTCAATGAGATAGACCCCAAAGCGGTGATCTTTTCCGGCGGCCCGGCATCCGTGTTTGATGAAGGCGCGCCGATGCCGCCACCATCTGTGTTTGAACGCGGCGTACCGATTTTGGGCATTTGCTACGGTCAGCAGGTGATGATGCACTGCCTTGGCGGGCACGTGGAACGTGGGCATAAAACCGCAGAGTTTGGCCGCGCCTATGTGACGCCTGGGGACGAAATACTGCCGCTGCTGGACGACTGGTTTGTCGAAGGTGACGAACAGGTATGGATGAGCCATGGCGACCATGTGTCCAAGATCGCGCCGGGCTTTGATGTTTATGGCACCTCGCCCAATGCGCCATTCGCCATCACGGCAGATAAAGACCGTCATTTTTACGCGGTGCAGTTTCATCCGGAAGTCCACCACACGCCCAATGGCAGAAAGCTTTATGAGAATTTCGTCAAGCTGGCGGGTCTCAAGCAGGACTGGACCATGGCGGGCTATAAGGACCAGGCGATTGCCGCAATCCGTGAGCAAGTGGGCAACAAGCGCGTCATTTGCGGGCTGTCCGGCGGCGTCGATTCGTCGGTCGCGGCGGTGATGATCCATGAAGCCATCGGCGACCAATTGACATGCATCCTCGTCGATCATGGTCTGATGCGCATGAATGAGGCGAACGACGTCGTTGCCATGTTCCGTGAGAACTACAACATTCCGCTCGTGCATGTGGACGCGGCTGACCTGTTCATTGATGCCTTGGAAGGCGAAGCTGACCCCGAAACCAAGCGTAAGACGATCGGCAAGCTCTTCATCGATGTGTTTGAGGAAGAGGCCAAAAAGCTCGGCGGTGCCGAGTTCCTCGCGCAGGGCACGCTTTACCCGGATGTCATCGAGAGCGTCTCTTTCTCCGGTGGTCCGTCTGTCACCATCAAGTCACACCATAATGTTGGCGGGTTGCCGGCGCGTATGAACATGCAACTGGTGGAGCCGTTGCGCGAATTGTTTAAGGATGAGGTTCGTCTATTGGGCAAGGAACTGGGTTTGCCCGATAGTTTTATTGGCCGCCATCCGTTCCCGGGCCCCGGTCTGGCGATCCGCTGCCCTGGTGGCGTAACGCGCGACAAGCTCGACATATTGCGGCAGGCCGATGCGATTTATCTCGATGAGATTCGCAAGGCAGGCCTGTATGATGACATCTGGCAAGCCTTCGCCGTTTTGCTTCCTGTGCAGACGGTTGGGGTCATGGGGGACGGACGGACTTATGAGTTCGTGTGCGCCTTGCGCGCGGTGACCTCGGTCGATGGCATGACAGCCGATTTCTATCCCTACGACATGGCTTTCTTGGGTCATGCCGCAACGCGCATTATCAATGAAGTGCGGGGGATAAACCGCGTGGTCTATGATGTCACGAGCAAGCCGCCGGGCACTATTGAATGGGAGTAGCTTAACGTTTGAAGGTGCGAGGAATCGTGCTTTTCAATAGGTGTACTAACCGATAGGAAACGCTGACATCCAGCCAATGGAAGTTCTAAAAAAATCTTGCTGCGGACTTAAATTTGAAATGAAAGCAAAGCAGTAGAAGATGGTTTAAGCGGTAAAAAAATCGAGCGTCCGACTTGTTCTTTTTTGTTAATTGATGAACTTGTGATTACGTAAACAGAACAGATCGTGGATAAATGTTGTGATAAGTGAAGGCAATACAGATTTTGTATATGAAATAAATAATAATTATGGTTTTTCAGATATAATTTATGAAAAATGTGTCTTGTCAGGATTTAATGAATCGAGTTTGCCGGGAATTTTGCAATTAGATAAACGTACAATTGCAAAAAAGTTGATAGAACAAGGCGGAGAAAGTCTCTGTCGTAAAATAGATTTACCGTGGGTGGAAACAAAAAATAATGATGTTCATGATGTTGTACATGGTAAAACCCCGTACGGCGATTTCTTTTTTTGCGATATGCTGTCAGGCCTATATCAGTTTCCCAAAAGTGCGAGAGTTCTGGACTTTGGATGCTCGACCGGTCGAGTGATCCGAAACTTGAAATCAGCTTACCCCGATATAGCGGCATACGGATGCGACCCTCGCGTTAAGAGCATCGACTTCAATAAATCACATATCCCCAACGTTACTTGGTTTATCAATAACGAAGTTCCACCAATTCTAAACAGGGAAAGTGAGCTGGAGTTTGATATGGTTTTCGCCATATCCGTGTGGTCGCACTTTGGTGAAGAAAGCGCGAAAAAGTGGTTCGATGAGATGGCGCGCTTAATTCCCGCTGGCGGAAAACTGATCTTCTCTACGCATGGACTGCGCTCCATTTTCCATCTTCACAAGGTGAAAAAAGCCATGCCGGAACCCAAAGCAGAAGAGCGTTATCAAGCTCTGAAAGCCGGCGAATTTCATTTTATGCCATATGGAACAAGTTCCGATTTAAATGAGCACTGGGGAATGTCGTTCATACCATACAATTGGGTTTTGAATAATCTCGCGAAAAACTGGTCAATTGAAAAATATTCTCCAGGTTTGGCGATGGCTAACCAAGATGTGTATGTTTTATCCCGAAACGACTTGAGTTAGATGGAGTGACGGCGCGGCGCTTGCTCAAGATCACCTTGTTTCGCATTGATCTGATAAGCCACCTGCCGCAACGCCTTGGAGCTTGGTTGTCACATTCGCTTGAGCGCAAAACGTGCTCGCCAACGACAATTTTGTGATGCCGGAACTTGGGTGGCGAAGAGGTTAGCCGCTTATTGTCACCCAAACGCTGTGCGCTAACAGGCCCAAAAGCAGCAGGCCTTGCGATAAAAAGGCCAAGCCAAAACCGATAAAACGCCGCATGATGGGTGTGCCTGGCCGAATGAAATAACTAGCGTGAATGGCGCGCCCAATCACGAAAGGCGCACCGAACGCATGAACCACCCAGGCCGGCATGCCAATCAGCGCCGCAATCAAAAGCATGATGAGGAAAAACGGCACATATTCGGTGTTGTTGGCCATCCCGCGCATGACGCGGGCGAGGTGCTTGTCCCCGCCATCACCAAGGGCGATTTTCTCTTTGCGTCGGATTTTCCCTGTTTCATTGGCAAGCCAAAAGATGATCACTGTACAAAGCGCGGCGTAAATCCCGACTGCGGCCAGAGCTTGTTGGTTCATGGGGCCTCCTCGCGCGATGCGCGATTAAAGGGTTTCGTTGATGACCACGTTTGGGCTAACACTGCCTTTTGTGCTTGTCACGCCAGTGCGCGGAGTTGATTTTGTTTCGTTCCTTTTTTCCAGAACCCAAGCTGTTTTTTCTATCATTTGTCATTTGGTCAACCATTGCCATTTGTATTTGGTACCTGCTCGGTGGGTCAGGATGGGGTCAGGCAGTCTTTGGCGCAACGCCGGGCGGTACGCCGCCTGTCATCGGTCTGGGTCACTTTGCGACGCCAGAATTCCTTTGGTTCTATGTTTATTACGTGGTCGTGGCTGCCGCGTTTATCGGCTTTTGGCATTTCAAGGCAAAACACCCGTGGGAGATATGGTCCGTTGCCGGGGCGGCACTGATCTTGTTTGTCACCTACTTCAACGTTCAGGTGTCGGTCGCCATCAACAATTGGCGCCGCCCCTTCTTTGACATGGTCCAAAACGCCTTGGCGGAAAATCCGGATCCCGCCGTGACCGTGGGCGATCTGTTCTCCCTGATTTTTATTTTCGCTCAACTGGCATTCATGTTCATCGCGATTATCGTGGTGTTTCGGTATTTTGTGTCGCATTGGATTTTCCGTTGGCGCACGGCCATGAACAATTACTACATGGATCGTTGGTCCCGGGTGCGCCACATTGAGGGCGCATCGCAACGTGTGCAGGAAGACACAATGCGATTTGCGGGTATCATGGAAGGCCTCGGTGTTTCGGCGATCGACGCTGTGATGACGCTCATTGCGTTCCTGCCAATCCTCTGGGGACTTTCACAATTTGTACCGGAAATTCCGTTTTTCGGGGCAGTGCCGCAAGCGCTGGTGTGGGCGGCTATTTTGTGGTCACTTTTCGGGACCGTGCTGCTTGCAGTAGCGGGCATCAGGCTGCCCGGATTGGAGTTCAAAAACCAGCGTGTGGAAGCGGCTTACCGGAAGGAACTGGTCTATGGTGAAGACGATCCGGAACGAGCAGCGGAAGTGTCTTGGCGCGGTCTGTTTGCCGATGTGCGTCGAAACTATTTTCGGCTCTATCTGGAATATATGTACTTCAACGTTTTCCGTTTCGCCTACCTTCAAGCCGACGGCATTTTCGCCTACATCCTGCTGATCCCGTCGATCATCGCGGGCGCAGCGATCGGTTTCACATTTGGTATTTTGCAGCAGATTCTGACTGCTTTCAGTCAGGTGTCCAACTCGTTCCAGTATCTCGTCAACTCGTGGACGACAGTCGTCGAACTACTCTCCATCTACAAACGCCTCCAAGCATTTGAGGCGGCTATCAATGACGAAGACCTGCCGACGATCGACAAGGAATGGCTTGATATTCATGGTGCCGGCGATGTTGAAATACAAAACGTCCAGCCGGGGCAGTAGACGGAACGGTTGGGATTGACATGGTTTGGCTGATACTGGGGCTTGTCCTTTTCCTGGGAGCGCACGCAGCGAAAATGTATTTCGCCGACATGCGTGATGCATTCATTGCACAGCGCGGTGAAGGTACATGGAAAGGCCTTTACAGCATCATCTCTTTGGTCGGCTTGATGTTGATCATTTGGGGCTATGGTCAGGCGCGCGTCTCTGACTGGAACCTGTTCTTTTATGCGACGCCCACTTGGGCCGCGCATTTGGCGATCCCCTTGATGTGGATTGCTCTCGTGCTGCTGGTCGCATCGCAGGTGCCGGCAGGCCGTATCAAGCAAATCGTAAAGCATCCAATGATCTTGAGTGTGAAGGTTTGGGCCGTGGCGCACCTCTTCGCCAATGGAGATTTGGCGTCGTACATTCTGTTTGGATCATTTTTAGTGTGGGCGGTATTGAACCGCATCTCGGTCAAGCGGCGCGGTGATCCGGTGTTTGAAAATGTTTCGGTCAGCAATGATATAATCGCGGGCGTGGTCGGTTCTGGCTTGTTCGTTGTTGTTTATGTATGGGCGCACTTATATCTGTTTGGCATGGCGCCTTGGCCTGCATAACAGTGACTGACGACTGGCAATCAGGCCGCATTATCGCTAAGTGCGCTCACGAGAGATTTCTGGATTGAAAAACCATGTCGAATGACGGCTTTATTCGCGAAGTTGATGAGGAACTGCGCGGCGAGAAATTAAAAGACTTTTGGACGCGCTATGGTCTGTTGATCGTGGGCGGGGCCATAGCCATCGCGATGGCAACGGCAGCTTGGGTGGGATGGCAAGCCTATACGACAAGTTTGGCCAACGCCTCCGGTGACCGTTATTTGGAAGCGCTCAATCTGGCCAATGACGGCAATTCTGAAGATGCGCTGGCGAAGTTGGCTGAGCTGGAAACCGACGGTTACGGTCAGTACGCGGTTTTGGCGCGCATGCGCGCTGCCAGCGAGCGCCACCATGCAGGTAATACCGAGCAGGCGATTGCCGATTTTGACGCTGTGGCTGCCGATACTTCCGTCCCGATCACGCTGCGTGAGGCCGCCCGAATTCGCGCAGCCTACCTATTGGTGGATGCCGGCACTTATCAGGATGTGGCGCAGCGCGCCGAGCCTTTGACGGCAGCCGAAAACGCATTTCGCCACTCTGCCCGCGAAGTCCTGGCGCTGGCTGCGTGGAAGGATGGTCGTGCCGATGACGCTTTGCTTTTGATTGACGAGCTTTTGAGTGATGTGCAAGCGCCGGGCGGTGTCGCCCAGCGAGCGACCATTATCCGCGATTTGATCATCTCAAGCGGCAAGGTCTCGCGGGGGTGAGTTTCACGCTCGCCATTGTGGGGCGACCCAATGTTGGAAAGTCGACGCTTTTCAACCGGCTTGTCGGACGCAAGCTTGCATTGGTCGACGACCAGCCCGGTGTGACCCGAGATCGCCGCCGCCATGAAGCGCGCCTGGTTGATTTGCGTTTCGATGTGATTGACACCGCGGGTCTTGAGGAGGGCGATGTTTCAACATTGCCGGGTCGTATGCGCAGCCAGACCCGAATTGCGGTGGAAGAAGCCGACATTGCGCTCTTTGTCGTCGATGCCAAAACCGGCCTGACGGCTGCCGATGAGAAATTTGCTGACACTCTTCGTCGTACCGGCAAACCGGTCGTTCTCGTGGCGAACAAAGCTGAGTCACGCGGCGCAGAAGGCGGCATATATGATGCCTATTCTTTGGGTCTTGGAGAGCCGGTCCAGATATCTGCCGAGCATGGCCAGGGTCTGCTCGATCTGCGTGACGCCATAGTCGAAGCGATCGGTGAAGAACGCGCTCTGGCACATGAAGATGAAGACAGCCTGCAAGATGAAGCGCTTGCCGATGTTGATGTCGAACTGGACGATGACGGTGAGGTCATTTTACCGGACTATGACGAGGCGAAACCACTCAGGATTGCCATTGTCGGGCGGCCCAATGCAGGCAAGTCCACACTGATCAACAAATTGGTGGGCGAAGATCGTCTCCTGACGGGCCCGGAGGCCGGCATCACCCGGGACTCCATTTCGGTCGACTGGCAGTGGCAGGGGCGTAAGATCAGGCTGCACGATACGGCGGGCATGCGCCGTAAATCCAAGGTGCAGGACCGGCTTGAAAAAATGTCCGTTTCCGATGGATTGCGCGCCATCCGTTTTGCCGAAGTAGTCGTTATCCTGTTGGACGCGCAAATCCCGCTGGAAAAACAGGACCTGCAAATTGTTGACCTGATCGCACGCGAGGGCAGGGCGCCAGTGATTGCATTTAACAAGTGGGATCTGATTGAAGACAAGCAGGCAACGCTGAAACATCTTCACGAACGGACCCGCACGCTGCTGCCGCAGATCAAAGGCGTTCGCGCGATCCCCTTGTCAGCGGAAACGGGCAAAGGCCTCGATAATTTGCTGCCGGAGATCGTGGCCACCCACAAGGTCTGGAACCGTCGCATATCGACCGCAAGGCTTAACCGCTGGCTGGAGGCAGTCACATCGCACCACCCGCCCCCCGCTGTTTCCGGTCGCCGGTTACGCCTGAAGTATATGACACAGGTGAAGAGCCGACCGCCCGGTTTCGTGATCAGCGTGTCGCGGCCTGATGCGCTCCCGGCCGCCTACACACGCTATTTGAAGAACGGCCTCCGTGAAGAATTCGATCTGCCGGGCGTGCCGATTCGGCTACATCTGCGCACCAGCGATAACCCCTTTGCCGGACGCGCCAAAAAAAAGCGCTGACCGTAATTTGATGATTACGATCACTAACAAATCGTCACCGGCCCTTTAACCGTGCATCAAGGTTAATGCTTCATTGTCGCCTCAATCAAAGGGTTGGTTCGCGTCTCCATCAACCCTCATGACGAGTGTGTGTATCGGAGTATTACAGTGCCCATCGCCTTTCCGCGGTCCCCACGTGGCCTAGCCTCTCTTTCGCGAAAAATTGCCTTATCGCTAGGCTGTAGTGCAGCACTTTTGGCAGCTACCCCTGCCGAGATTTCCCTGCAGGACATGTCGGTATTGATCGCCGGTGGCGAGATGCCCGCAAGCCAGCGCTGGCAGACGCACATGACACGTTCAGGCGCCGGCGCAATCCACGCAGCCGAAGCCAAGTTTGCCAGCGATCCGGTCGTGACGGGGTCAATTAATCATATGCCGGGCGGACGCCCCATCGCCGTTTCGACAAAAAAGTCTGTTGCGCCGGACACGCCTGATGAAGACAGGGTCAACCGGGCCACGAAAACAGGCCGCGTTGCCGCCGTTGTGCCGACGGCGCCGCCAAAGGCCTTTTCAGCTGGCTCTGTTCTGCACCGCGAATCATTTCTGCTGCGACCTGCCGTCGACGACGAAAACAAGATGATCTTCACCAAGCCCGATGACACCATTGACGGCAACGAAATTCGGGTGGCCACAGCCTTCCATAAAAAGTCCGAGAAGCCTGCCGATCCCGGCGTGTCTCCCATGATTGCCGAACTGGTGAACAATCCCGTGCCTGACATTCTGGCGACGGCATATGCACCGCCAGCTCCCGACTTTGCGCGCGAATCACCTTTCGCCAGCCTATTGAAAGAAGAAAAACCCACGGCCGGCCGCTTCGTACCCAACACCCGAAAAAACGATTATTCGTGGGCCGCCAATCCGCTGCCACCACATGTTTTTTCGCAAAAAGAGCAAAAGTGCCTTGCTGAAGGCATTTACTTTGAAGCGCGCGGCGAGGTGAAGCTGGGTCAGGCCGCTGTGGCCCAAGTTATCCTGAACCGCGTCAGAAACCCCACCTTTCCCAATACGATCTGCGGCGTGGTCTATCACAACGACCATTGGCGAAACCGTTGCCAATTCTCCTTTGCTTGTGACGGCATGCGGGACCGGATCACATCACCATACCATTGGAAGCTGGCCAAAGAGATCGGCATGGCTGTGACCGCTGGCAAGATTTGGCTTGATGATGTGGGTTCCTCCACGCACTACCATGCGACATATGTGTCGCCCCGCTGGGCGCGCGCGATGGAGCGGGTCTCCAAAATCGGCCTCCACATTTTTTACAGAACACGTGATGGCGGATGGGGTTGATGTGCCAGGGCGGATGCAAATTCGCAATTGCACAATTTCGCAACCGACAAGCGGCTGCGACCTTTTGATTAGATTTATTTAAACCATTGATTTTTATAATTAAATGGAGTCTTCGACGAGTCTCTGACTCGGGTTGACGCTGAACATGCACAAAACTATGTTGCCGCCGACTTCAGAGGATACCTCAGAGCGTGTGTATATGACGTCCGGCGACAAAAAACGTTTCCCGGAAAAAGTGAATGCAGGCTCCGGTTCGCAGCTGGAACTCGACGCGCGAAGACAATCGCTCGAGGCCAAGATTGCGGCAAAGGTAAAGGACGAAGACGCAAAATTGGAAGCGGAGAAGGCTCAAGGGGCGCCGGGTGTTGCCAAGGCTTTTAAACTTTCAAGCGAATTCATTGCCGGTGTGGTTGCGGGCGCGGGGCTCGGCTTTCTCATCGACACTTATGCGGGAACAACCCCTTGGGGGATGATCATTTTCCTGCTTTTGGGTTTCGCTGCCGGTGTTTTGAACGTTTTACGTTCATCGGGGCTTGTGGCGAATGCAAACTACGCTAAACCGCCCGAAGAACGTGGAAAAAGGTAAGGGACGAAAAATTGGCTAACGACCCAATCTCCCAATTTAAAATCAAAAACATCGTTCCGCTCGAAAATATTGCGGGATTGGATCTGTCTTTCACCAATGCTTCTCTCTTCATGGTGGCGACTGTAGCCGCGTCTTCGGCGTTTCTTTTCTTCGGCAGCGCAAACCGGGCCATGGTGCCGACAAGGCTGCAGTCCATGACGGAAATGTCCTACGAGTTTGTAGCTGGGATGTTGCGTGATGCAGCCGGCTCCCAAGGGATGAAATTTTTTCCGTTTGTCTTCTCGCTCTTTATGTTTGTGCTGGTTGCAAACCTGCTCGGCATGGTGCCCTACTTCTTTACGGTGACTAGTCAGATCATCGTAACGTTTGCATTGGCGCTTCTGGTGATCGGTACTGTCACCATTTACGGTTTCATGAAACATGGCGTGAAGTTTCTCGGCCTGTTTGTGCCCGATGGGGTTCCCGGTTATATTTTGCCCTTGGTCGTCCCGATTGAAGTCATCTCGTTCCTATCGCGCCCCATTTCATTGTCTGTTCGACTGTTCGCCAACATGTTGGCCGGGCATATCACGCTAAAAGTGTTTGCAGGCTTTGTGGCCTCCATGTCGGCTCTTGGTTTTGCCGGTGTCGTCGGAGCCATCCTGCCTCTGTTCATGACAGTCGCGATTACAGCGCTCGAATTCCTGGTCGCTTTTTTGCAGGCCTATGTTTTTGCCGTCCTGACATGCATGTATCTGAATGATGCATTGCATCCGAGCCATTGATCGGATAGGCGACCGGCAAAATCTCACTCATCATCTCATTGACGCAAATCCAAAGGAGCAAACTCATGGAAGCGGAAGCAGCAAAATACCTCGGCGCCGGTCTGGCATGTCTCGGAATGGCCGGCACGGCACTCGGCCTCGGCAACATCTTCGGCAGCTACCTTTCTGGTGCCCTGCGCAACCCGTCAGCTGCTGACGGACAGTTCGGCCGGTTGATCTTCGGCTTCGCCGTGACTGAAGCGTTGGGCATCTTCTCTCTTCTGATCGCGCTTCTTCTGCTGTTCGCTGTATAATAGCGGACGCCACGAGCAGCCGGGGCGCGCTAAAAGCGCCTCGCGCAATGCCTGACCAGAGACTGATTACGGCCACCAACTGGATCCACCATGTTGATATCCAAAGC
The DNA here is from genome assembly GCA_039822005.1 of Pseudomonadota bacterium. Classification (GTDB taxonomy): domain Bacteria; phylum Pseudomonadota; class Alphaproteobacteria; order Rhizobiales; family Rhizobiaceae; genus JBCBDX01. The sequence continues at coordinate 801,290 of JBCBMZ010000001.1, forward strand.
TTATGCAGCTGGCGGCGATGCCGCCAAATACGCAGCAGACAGCGGCGTTTTTCCGCCGTTTGACAGTTCAAACTTTGCCTCACAGCTATTTTGGCTGGCGATCACGTTTGGCTTTTTCTACTGGTTCATTTCAAAAATCATCTCGCCGCGGATTGGCGAAATCCTAGAGACCCGCCAGGATCGAATGGCGCAGGACCTTGCCAAGGCGCAGGATCTGTCCGACGAGACCAATGCTGCCATCGCGGCATATGAACAAGATTTGGCCACCGCAAAGGTAAACGCCGGCGAAATTGGTCAAAAAGCACGCGACAAGGCCAAGGCAGAGGCTGACGCGGAACGTGAAAAAGTCGACGATGATCTGGCTGCCAAACTGGCGGAAGCCGAGGCGCGGATCGCCGATATTCGTGCTAGGGCGATGGGCGAAGTGGGAACCATTGCTGAAAGCACGGCTGCGGAACTCGTCGAAAAACTCGTAGGTATCAGCGTTTCCAAAGCTGATATGACAAAAGCGCTTTCAGGCAATTGAGCAGGCGGTAGGGACCATGTTTGACGCAACAACTTGGACATTTATCGGTCTGATCATTTTCTTGGGCCTTTTGGTTTATTTAAAGGTTCCCGGCGTCATCACCAAGGCGCTCGATGATCGCGCTGACAAGATCAGGAACGATCTTGAAGAGGCACGACGGTTGCGTGAAGAAGCGCAGCAGATGCTCGCAGAGTATCAGCGCAAGCGTCAGGATGCTGAAAAAGAAGCAGAAGAGATCGTGACGGCGGCCAAAAAGGAAGCTGACCAGATCGCTGTGGAAGCCAAAAAGAAAACGGAAGAGTATGTCGCGCGCCGCACAGCCATGGCCGAGCAGAAAATCGCTCAAGCCGAAGCTGATGCCATTAATGACGTGCGCAACGCGTCGGTTGACATGGCTGTCGAAGCAGCAGGGAAACTGCTCGGGGCGAAAATGACAGCCAAAACATCTGGTGATCTATTCAAAGACGCGCTCGCTCAGGTGAAGTCCAGCCTGAACTGATTGTTCGGGTAGGACGTTTTACATCAAAACAGATCGGACTGGCGGAAGGGAGAAAAACTCATGCGATGCACCCTGTTGATGCCTCCATGGACCTCAATTGCCCGCTGATGGGCTTTTGCGGAACCATATCCCTTGTGGGAAGCAAAGCCATACTCGGTGTGTTGCCGATCAAGCGAGATCAGCATGTGATCGCGCGTGACCTTTGCGATGATGGAGGCCGCTGCAATCGACATGCTTTTGCCATCGCCTCCTATGATTGCTTTTGTCGCAAGTGCCCTGGGCAGACCGGGCGGAACATCGCGTCCGTCAAAAAGCGCCGCATCTGGGAAGACGGGCAATTGGTTGAGTGCGATACGCATCGCTGCAAGGCTGGCTTGGCGAATATTGATGTGGTCGATTGTTTCCGCTGACTGGCTCGCAATGCTGACAGCAAGGGCCTGATCATGGATTTTCTCAAACAGCGTTTCCCGGCGCTTTTCGGTCAGGGCTTTGGAATCGTTCAGGCCATCGATGCAAACGTTCAACGGCAAGACGACAGCAGCGGCAACGACCGGGCCGGCCAACGGTCCCCGGCCCGCCTCATCACAACCGGCAACCAGGCCGTTGCGCCCACCAAGGATTGCTTCTTCATGTGAATAGTCAGGCAAAAAAAGTCAGCCGATGTGCGTGAAACGAATAGGGGACGTGTTCCACGCACACCGGCTGTAATCAAGCCCGATGAAGAAAGCAGCCCGTCTGGACAGGTGACGGTTCGGCAGGCGCTGCAACTTCTTCAAGTCCGGGGATGGACGGGCTTGAACCCAAAAACCTAAAGCAGGGCTAACTGTTCTCCATGCGCCTTGCCGCCAGAAAACAAGTCCGTGCGTAACTGGCGAATGCGCGCACTCAACCCCAAACGTTTGGTCGCCAACTGCATGCGCCGTGAAATCTGCCAGGCATAAGGCCCGGTCCCCTTCATGCGCGCCGACCAATTGGTATCATAATCCTTGCCGCCACGCATCGAACGCACCAGTGACAGCACATGGCGATAGCGCTCCGGATAGTGCCGCAACAGCCATTCCTTGAAGATCGGGGCCACCTCCAAAGGCAACCGCAGGATTACGTGACTGGCGCAAAGCGCGCCTTGAGCCGCTGCTGCATCCAATATCTTCTCGATCTCATGATCATTCAATCCGGGAATGATCGGCGCTACCAAAACGCCAGTCGGGACGCCTGCCTCGGACAAGGCCCTGATCGTCTCCAACCGCTTGGTTGGCGTGGAAGCACGTGGCTCCATCGTGCGTGCAAGCCGTCTATCCATCGTTGTGACGGACAGCATCACGCTCGCCAGCCCCTTGGAGGCCATTGGTCCCAAAATGTCGATGTCCCTTTGGATCATCGCGCCCTTGGTTGTGATCATGACCGGGTGATTGTGACTTTCCAAGACCTCCAGCACTGACCGCATGACCATCCAGTCTTTTTCAATGGGTTGGTAGGGATCTGTATTGGTGCCGATCGCGATGGGTTTGGGATCATAGCCCGGTCTTGTGATTTCCTTTTCCAAAATACGGGCCAAATCAGGTTTGGCAAAAAGCCGCGATTCAAAATCCAAACCGGCAGAAAGACCCTGATAGGTATGAGATGGACGCGCAAAGCAATAAACACACCCATGCTCACAGCCCCGATAAGGATTGACTGACCGGTCAAATGGCACATCGGGTGACTGGTTCCGTGTAATTGCTGTGCGCGCCTGTTCTGACTGCACCTCGGTCTTGAAGGGCGGCAGCTCCTCAAGTGACTGCCAACCATCATCCATTGGCGCGCGGGCGAAAGGCTCAAAGCGTCCCGTCGGATTGATTTGGCTTGCCCGTCCACGAACCTGCCGATCCGTCAGCCGCATGCCAGCATTATCGATGAGATGATTAGCCCGCTGCACGCTGGTTTCACTATCGCTAGCAAAAGCCTGAACGTCCGCCTGATTGATCGCTTCCATGATTGCATCCTGTGGAATCATCGTTGATGACTTTATTCCTATCGACTAAAATAGAACAATACAAGAACAAAAATAAACTGGTTTCATGCTGCAGAGCAAAATAAGATGGATGCGATGCTGACTGTGATTGTGCCCACAGAAAATGATGAGGAAGCGCTCGCGCATATGTTGCCGCCGCTGGTGGCACACGCTGTCAGTGGCATTGTCTCACAATTGATCGTGTTTGACCAAGGCTCGACAGACCGAACGGCAAAGGTGGCCGATGTGGCTGGTGCCGATTATTTTTCTGCCAAATCCCAAATCATTGATGTTTTGGCCAAAGCGCGTGCGCCATGGATTTTGGTGCTGCCTCCCGGCGCGGTTCTGGAGGGCGACTGGGAGAGCATCGTGGTGGAGCATGTCAATTCAGCGCGTGGCGCGCGCACCTTGGCCTGTTTCCGTGTATTGCCGGACAGAAGTCGCACATTGTGGAAACGCTTGCTGTTCCCGCGAAGCCGCCCGGCAGGGGCACTTTCCAGCGGCCTTTTGATCAGTACGCCAAACGCGCGCCAGAGCCTGAAAGGCCGGTCCACGGCGAAGCTCGAGGATGTGGCAAACGGCCGCTCGATCATGAAATTGCGGGCCAATCTCCGGCTCAGATGGGCTTAAAATCCTTGCTGTGAAGCCAAAGCGGTTTGGCAGGCATCCCCTTTGTTCGCAATTTCTTTAAAGGCTGTTGCAACTTCGCAACATGGCCTGAATATTGCGGAAATTCTGGAATGCGGTCTGGTGCCGCAACCTAAGAATCGTTATCCAAGAGCAAATGGTGTTAGCGGGCAGGGGATCCCCTATGACAAACCTACTTAAATCCACTCTTTTAGCCGCCACGGTACTGTCTGTTGCAAACGCATCGGCATTTGCAGCCGATTCGGTCGCGCCAGCTACCGGCTATAGCTGGGAAGGTGCCTATGCTGGCTTCTCTGTCGGCTACGCGCGTGACAATGCACGATACGAAGAGCCGGACGACGATTGGTACTCTTCAACCCACGAATATAATGGTGCTGGTCTACAATACGGCGTTCAGGCCGGTTACAACTGGCAAAATGGTACCTTTGTATACGGTATCGAGGGTGACTTTTCCGGATACACCAATAACCGCAATACAATTTTTTCATCAGACAATGACGTAAACAACAATCTGATGTGGATGGGTTCTGTCCGCGGTCGCGCCGGTGTCGCATTGGATCGTACATGGATCTACGGCACCGCCGGTCTCGCTATTGCAGACTTTGATCGGTCTTGGATTGAGGCACAAGATACAAGCGATAGCTGGCCCGATCTTGGCGCCACAAAAGCAGGCTTTATTGGAGGTGTCGGTGTTGAGACTGCCATTAGCAGTCATTGGACGGCTCGCGCTGAGGCGCTGGTTGCAACATTTGGCGATAACACGTCGATCAACGGTGACGACTTTCCATTGACCATTGACGACACTGTTGCGCAACTGCGCTTCGGTGTTAACTATCGCTTTGGGGCTGGCGGCGATGCCATGCCGGTCAGTTACGAAGGCACACCGGCAGACTTTTCAGGTTTTTATGTCGGCGCAGGCTTTGGCGGCCATCGCGACACAACGTCGATGAGCGACATCGACTATTACGATTACGGTTCAACCTACGACGATCCGGCGTTTGGCGTCGATGGGTCGGTCTATGCCGGTTACAATTATCAGTTTGGTGCGGGCCTCGTCGGCGTTGAAGCAGAGTTTGCCTATCTGGGCGGCGGTCGCAGTTTCCTCGGCGATGTTGGTAGCACGACCATAGGTGGGGGCATTGAGTGGACAGCCGCTGTCAAGGCGCGCACCGGTATTGTAGCCGGCAACACGCTCCTTTATGTCTTGGGCGGCGTGGCAGTTGCGGAATATGATGCCGCCTTGGATGACGGCAATGAATTTGACGCCAGCGGCACATACTTCGGATACACGACCGGTGTCGGTATCGAACATGCGGTGTCTTCAAACATTACGGCACGTTTGGAAGGCACATTCAGCTCCTTTGACGGTAAAAAAGTCGGTTCTCCTACAAGTTCCGACTACCACTTCCGGGGTAACGCTGATCTTCTGTCCGTGCGCGCGGGCCTCAGCTACAACTTCGGTGGTGGTGTTAACAGCGGTACAGGAGCACTGGCGGCTACAGCTAATTGGTCCGGTGCCTATGTTGGTGTGGATGGCATCTTTGCGCATCACCGCGGTACTTCTTTCGACCGTACCTATTATGAGCATGGCGGCAGCTACACAACGCCAAGTTTCGGTGTCGGCGGCGGAGCCCATGCTGGTTACGACATGCAGCGCGGCAATCTGGTTTACGGTGTTGTCGGTGATGTTGCATTTTACACAAACAGTGCTACCGACACGTCGCAAGACTATCGCGAGTTGCACTCCGAGCTGAACTGGATGGCCACCGCACGTGGACGTGTTGGTCTGGCAACGGGTGATAGCCTCTTCTACACCACAGCAGGTGTGGCTGTGGCAGACATTGACCTCACCCATGACTACCTGCCGAAGCCAACCTGCTGCGGCTTTGATATGGGTGGAACGCAGGTTGGTTGGGTTGCCGGTGTTGGTGCCGAGCACATGATTACAGCGAACTCCAGCGTCAAGATGGAAGCCCTGTTCACCAACTTTGCTGAGAACGGTGCTGAAAATGGCGAAACCTGTTCCGACAACCTCGTTACAGAGCCCTGTGAGATGGTTGGCCGAAACAACAACTTCCAGATCAAGATGGGTTACTCTTACCGCTTCGGCGGTTAAGATCAGCTAGCAATAGACTGACAAGCCGCCTGGTGAGTTTGTACTCGCCGGGCGGTTTTCTTTTGGACTTACGGGAGAGCGCTGCACTTTCACTGCCAAAAATAGTGGCAGCCTGCCTGCAAATGCGTCCAACCAAGCAGAAAATCCGGCCATTTTAAGGCAGAACTGGTGGGTTCCCTTTGGCACACCGTTTGCATGGCTATATGTGTGCAGCGGACATCTAGGGTTCCGATCTTTCACTTGAAGCGAAAGATGCTGGTCCGAGAGTTGTCATCTGGCCCAGATTGGCCGGAAACACGGCGGGACAAAATCCCGGGAGATATCTGCACAGGTTTGCGCACGCGAACCTCCTCCCGGATCGCGTGCTCAAACCTCTTTTAACAGGTGGTCAACAAAGTTTGGCCAAGCCGAATGAGCAGAGAGGCGAGACCATGATGATCAACAAACTCAAAGCAGCAGCACTGGCATCGGCCACGGTGTTGGCCATGGCGGTCAGCGCGCCGGCCTACGCACAGGAAAAAACCAGTTTCAGCGTATGCTGGTCGATCTATGTTGGCTGGATGCCGTGGGGCTACCTTGAAGATTCCGGCATCATGGACAAATGGGCCGACAAATACGGCATCGATGTCGAGATCGTGCAGATCAACGATTATGTCGAATCGATCAACCAATACACAGCCGGCCAATATGATGGTTGTTCCATGACCAACATGGATGCGCTTTCCATTCCTGCCGGTGGCGGCGTTGATACCACAGCGCTGATCGTTGGTGACTTTTCCAACGGCAATGATGGTATCGTCTTGAAGGAAGGCGACAGTGTTGAGGCGCTCGCTGGCCAGAACGTCAATCTGGTGGAACTGTCCGTGTCCCATTATTTGCTGGCCCGCGCGCTGGACGGTGTCGGCTTGTCGGAACGTGACCTGACTGTCGTCAACACATCGGACGCCGACATGATCGCTGCTTATGCCACGTCTGATGTGACATCGGTCGTGACCTGGAACCCGCTTTTGTCGGAAATTGAAGCCACACCCGGCTCAACAAAAGTCTTCGACTCTTCCAATATCCCCGGCGAGATTATAGACATCATGATGGTCAACACCGAGACATTGGCGGCCAATCCGGACTTTGGCAAAGCCCTCACCGGCGCTTGGTATGAAGTGATGGGCTTGATGGCAGCGGGCGATGAAGATGCATTGACAGCGATGGCTGTGGCATCCGGCACCGATCTGGCCGGCTATAACGCACAGCTTGCCACCACCAAAATGTTCTACGAGCCAGCCGAAGGCGTTGAGTTCACCAAGTCTTCCGATTTGCCGCAGACCATGCAGTTCGTCGCCGAGTTCCTTTTTGACAAGGGCATTTTAGGTGAGGGCGCTCCGTCACCTGAATTTGTCGGTGTCGAGTTCCCAGATGGCTCCGTCTATGGCGATGCAGGCAATGTGAAGCTGCGCTTCGACACCAGTTACATGCAGATGGCGGCTGACGGCGCGCTCTAAGCGTCCTGACCATCCGCCATGCGCCTGATCAATCGTACACCCAGCCGGGTTTTGGGCTTTGCCTTGGCTGCAACGCCCTTTGTGGCCACGGTGGTCGCTTATGCGGTCGCCAGCCACTATAGGCGGCTTGAAAACCCGGCTGACAAATTGCTTCCGTCCATCGAACAGATGGGAGCAACGTTCTGGCGCATGGCCTTTGTTCCCGACCGTCGCACTGGCGACCTGATCGTGTGGGTCGATACGGTCGACAGCCTGTGGCGGCTGGGTTTCGGCATGGTGGTGGCGACCGCCTTTGCATTGATCATTGGTATTCTTATTGGCTTTATCCCGCACATTCGTGCAGCGCTCGCCCCCTACATCTCAGCCATCTCGCTGATACCGCCCATCACCATCCTGCCGATCCTGTTTATCATGGTTGGCTTGGGCGAGGCCTCGAAAGTGATGTTGGTGGCGCTCGGCACCGCACCGGTCATGACCCGTGCCACGGCACAGGCCGTGATGGAAATCCCCGCCGAACTGGTGATCAAGGCGCAAACGCTGGGCGCCAACACGTGGCAGATGATGACACGGCTGGTCTTGCCGCAGGTGCTGCCCAAATTGATCACCGCGCTGCGGTTGGGGCTGGTGCCCGGCTGGATATTCCTGATTTCAGCAGAAGCCATCGCCTCCACATCGGGCCTTGGTTATCGCATATTTCTGGTGCGCCGCTTCCTCGCGATGGATGTAATCCTGCCCTATGTTATTTGGATCACAATACTCGCTTATTTGATTGATCGGCTGCTCTTGCTGCTGTCCAAGCGAGCGTTTCGTTGGGCGCATATGAACGGAGGCAGCCTGTGAGCGATCCCGTCAAAACCAAGATCAGCGTCCGCAACCTGACCAAATCCTATGGCGATACCATCGTCTTGGAACGGGTCAACATTGAAGTCGCCTCGGGCGCATTCTGCACAATCGTCGGCGCGTCTGGCTGTGGCAAGTCAACGTTCCTGCGCATGCTGTTGTCGCAGGAGCACCAAACCGGCGGCGAAATTTTGCTTGACGGAGAGCCGCTGCCGCGTGAACCGACACCCGATCGCGGTATCGTCTTCCAGAAATATTCGGTGTTTCCGCATTTGACGGTGGAAGACAATTTGATCCTTGCCGATGAATTTGAGCGCGCAGGCCTCGTAACCCGCCATTTTGGATCGGTACGAAAAAGAGCGCGCGAAAACGTTAACGAAACCCTGGAAAAGATTGGCCTTGCCGCGGCACGAAAGCGCCATCCGGCGCAACTTTCCGGCGGTATGCAGCAGCGCCTTGCTATCGCACAGGCGCTTTTGAAAAAACCGGATGTCCTGTTGCTTGACGAACCGTTTGGTGCGCTCGATCCGGGTATCCGTCTTGACATGCATGAATTGTTGCTCGACCTTTGGCGCGAGCGCGGCATGACCGTCTTCATGGTCACCCACGACATTCATGAGGCATTCAAGTTGGGTACGCGGCTGTTGGTCTTTGACAAGACGCGGCACGATCCGCACGCGCCAGAGCGCTATGGCGCAACGATCACTTACGACCTGCCATTGACCGACGGTACGCGCAAAAACGTGCCCCAAGCCGATGCGCTGATCACTCAACCAACACATCAAGACATTGGAGCCAACCATGCGTGACTTATTTGCCACTGGCCCCGGCCGGACGAGCCTGAAAGCAGGAACATTGGCCCGCGACCCTGCCATGCGGTTTCACCATCCCGACTTTGACAAGCTCAATATGCGCGGCTGGAAGGCGGCGGAAAAAGAAGGCACTTTGCCGTCAGCAGCTTGGCAGCAGGAACGCGCTTGGGCGCTGCGGATGGGTCTGACCGGTTCTGATAGTCTCGAAGACAAAACCATCCCGACTTTCGCGCGCGGCGAGTTGCCTCACTATGCGGGCATCAATACCTTCCTGAAGGCGCCCTACATCGAAGATGCGACTCTGGTGGGCAACTATGATGCGGCGATCATCGGTATCCCTTTTGATGGGGGAACGACCTATCGCCCCGGTACGCGCTTTGGCCCGCAGGGCGTTCGCAAAATTTCAGCGCTTTACACCCCTTACAATTATGAGATGGGCATCGACCTACGTGAGCAGATGACCCTGTGCGATGTCGGCGACGTGTTCACGATCCCCGCCAATATCGAAAAAACGTTCGACCAGATTACAAGGGCCGTGAGCCATGTGGCGTCATCGGGTGCATTACCGATTATGATTGGCGGCGACCACTCGATTGGTTTCCCCTGTGTCCGCGGCATTGCGCAATGCACGTCAAAACGCATCGGGATCGTTCATTTTGACCGCCACATCGACATTCAGGAAAAAGACCTCGACGAGCGCATGCACACGACGCCTTGGTTTCATGCAACGGATTTGGCCAATGTGCCAGCCGTAAACCTCGTGCAGGTGGGCATTGGCGGCTGGCAGGTGCCCCGTGAAGGCGTGGAAGAAGCCCGTAAGCGCAACACCAACATTTTCACCATGCGCGACATCGAGGAGTTGGGCCTGGCCGAGACCGCTGCGCGCGCGCTCGAGTTGGCGTGGAAGGATGCAGATGCTGTCTACATTTCCTTTGATATCGACAGTGTGGATTGCGGTTTCGTACCGGGGACCGGTTGGCCAGAACCGGGCGGCTTCTTGCCCCGCGAAGCGCTGGAACTGGTCTCGCTCGTCGCCAAGGAGGGCATTTGTGGCCTTGAAGTCGTCGAAGTATCGCCGCCCTATGATACCTCCGATATCACAGCACTGCTTGCAACGCGGGTCATCGTTGATGTTCTGGGCACATTGGTCAGCCACGGCAAGCTCGGCACCCACAAGTCGATCATCGACAAGCCGGTCACGATACCGCATGGCCCCGAAGTTGGATCTCAAGGATGGGACTTGAAGCCATGAGCCCCGACAATCATCATGAGCACGGTGTCGGACACAATCACAGCCATGATCATGACCACATGCACAGCCACGTGCACACGGATCCCAAAAAAGAGCGAGAAGACCGTCTGGTGGCGCTGGCGGCTTCCTTCATTTCAGGTTTCCGGGACGCCGAAGACAAGCCGGCATTTTTGGAGCTGGCGGGCATCGCTAACCATCGCCATGGTACCGACGGCTTGAAAATGCATTTGGTGGATGCGGTTGTTGAAACGAAGTGGCAGCTTGGCACGGCTTCACCTGCGTTCGGGTCAAAAGAGTTGGCTTATCTGCCCTATCCGGCCGCCATGGTGTCAGCGCGAGAAACGATGACCTTTGTCTATGTTTCGCTCACAGAACGCGCAGATGTTGATCTCCTGGATATATTGTATTCTCGGGTGTCTTGATAAGATGATGGGCGCTAGCGGAATAAACGGCCGCCGCACTAGGCTTCAGCGGAACCGCGCTTCATGCCCTCATCCAAACGGGGCATGATCTCCACAAAGTTGCAGGGCAGGTGACGGTAATCCAGCTGCCACTTCAAAATGCCGTCCCATGCATCCTTGCACGCACCGGGTGATCCGGGCAGGACGAACACAAACGTCGTACCAATAAGGCCGCCGGTGGCCCGGCTCTGGATGGTTGATGTCCCGATCTTATCATACGAGATTCGGTGGAAGACTTCCGAAAATCCGTCCATGCGCTTGTCAAAAAGCGGCTCCAGCGCATCGGGCGTAACATCGCGCCCGGTAAAGCCCGTGCCACCGGTTGTGATGACGACGTCGACATCATCGCGCCCGGCCCAGCTTGCCACCTGTTGGCATATAGCATCCTTGTCGTCGGTGACGATGGCCCGATCCGCAAGGGTGTGCCCCGTTTCTTCTAGTCGCCCGACAAGCGTATTACCGGATTTGTCATCTTCGATTGTACGCGTATCTGACACCGTCAGTACGGCAATATTCAGTGCAATGAACGGACGGTCTTCATCGATTCGACCCATGCTTCATAATCCTCATCGCGCAGCGGCGGTGACGGCAGTATTGCCGTTGCCTGTACAAACCATTCCGGTTGTTCTTGCGCAATAGCAGCGCTTGCAACATGGGCTTTTTCAACGCTATCGAAAAGGCCAAAACATGTCGCGCCTGACCCCGACATGCGCGCAAACTTGGCGCCGCTTTGTTCCAGTTTGGCAACGCATTCGCCAATCGGCGGACACAGCGTTTGCGCTGGTGCCTGCAAATCGTTGCGGGTCATCTGAGCGAGCCATTGCGCCACATTGTCGACGTTGCCAAAAGCCGGTGGCATGCCGTGTAGCGTTTGGTTATTGCGGGTTTTAAGCGCTTTGAAGACCTCCGGTGTAGAGACCGCAAGGCCCGGATTGACAAGCACGCAAGGCAATAGCGGGACATGCTGCCATGGGGCCATTCTTTCACCGATACCTGTGACCCGAAGCGGCGATTGCCGAAGGCACATCGGTACGTCTGCCCCCAGCTCGGTCGCGATGGCTTGATGATCTTCCAGCACGTCATGGGGTGTTCGCCAAAGTCTTGCCAGTGTAGCCAGCGTCGCTGCGGCGTCCGCTGACCCCCCTCCGATGCCCGATGATATGGGCAGCTGTTTGTACAAAAGTACTTTGACAGCGCCGGTCGCCAGTCCCAGCGCCTGGTGTCGCACCCGCAGCCAGTCGCGTGCTTTGACAACCAGGTTTTGCGCCGGGCTTTGACCCTGAAGGGAGCCAGCAAATGGGCCTTTTATCTCAAAACTGTCGGTCGCGGCCTCATGGATTGTTATACGATCACCATAGGCGGCAAATCCGACAAGGCTATCTAGCGTATGGTAGCCATCGGGGCGACGGCCCGTCACATGCAGGCAGAGGTTTATCTTGGCGTGGGCAATACGGTGAAAACTGTTGGTTGCAACACTAGCCGTCGTCATTGGCAGTGTCGCCGTTCTCCGCCGCGATCCCGTTCGCCTTGTCATCAACAATACTCACGGCAACAACAGGCTCCAATTCGGTGCTGTTGGCCGCCTCAATCTTGGCGCGGACCAAGTCAAAATCCACGTCTTCGCTTTCCATGTCCAGCACACGCGACCACTGGTGTAGCGCTTCAAGCTTGCGGCCGACGCGCCAATATGCATCACCCAAATGATCGTTGATGGTCGGGTCTCTTGGGCGCAAGTCTGTCGCTTTTTCAAGCTCACGGACCGCAGCATCGAAATTGCCGAGCCGGTAGTGGGCCCAGCCAAGGCTGTCGACGATATAGCCATCGCGCGGACGTTGCCGCACAGCGGTTTCGATCATCTCCAAACCACGCTCAAGGTTCATGTTCATATCAATCCAAGAATATCCCAGATAGTTCAGGACATCAGGCTGATCAGGCGAAAGCTCCAGTGCTTTCAGGAAGGCGGGTTCCGCTCTTTCCCAGAGTTTTTGCCGTTCATATGAAATCGCCAGTCGATAATGAACCGTCCAGTACCTCGGATCATCGGCATCGATATTGTTGAGCGCCCGGGAATAGACATCTGACGCTTCTTCCCATTCGCGAAGGAACGAGTGAACACCGCCCAGTGCCATGTAGCCCCGAAAATCAGAAGGGTTTTCGTCAATCAGCCCGCTCAATGTAGATTTGGCCTCTTCATTGCGGTCAAGATCCGAAAGGGCCAACCCTTGCTGCAATGCCGCTAGCCGGTGAAGCGGCGATGCAGACTGTACATCCTCATAATAGGCAATGGCTTTTTCGGTTTGGTCCAGACTCTCGGCCGTCGATCCAAGATCGTACAAAATCTGCGGTTCGTCGGGCCATGCCGCCCGTGCCATTTCCAAGTAAAGTGCGGCAAACGATTCTGCACCGTCACGATTGATCGCAGAGGCCAAATTGAGCAGGATCTCAGCAACACCTTTTGCCGGATCGAGTGGCTCAACAGCAATGAGCTCACCCTCCGTGATGGCGGCTGAAGCGGCAAGCAGCAACGGGTTTGTCGGTGATAGCGTCAAGCCACGCTCCAAGATGGCCTGCGCTTCAACGTCATCGCCCTCATTTTGCAACATCGCTGCATATGCGCGTGTCATTCGCAAATAAGTCAGCGGTGCCGCGCCACTGCCTGCGGTGTCATTGAGGCCGTCTTGAAACAGGGATTTTGCCCGCTCAATGTCTCCACCGGCCTGCGCAATCAGTGCGGCGTGATATGTTTGAAAAATACGATACCATTCCGGCCCCGCCATCATAACGACGCTCTCAACGGCCCCTTGCGTGTTGCCAAGGCCTGATCCGGCCCACCCACGCATGATCCCTGCGAGTAGCCGTTCCAAGTCGGTTTGGTTTGTTATCAACAGCGTGGCTTGCGCCTGGCCAAAATCACCATTGCGGATCTCATCAACACCGACCGCCAAGCGTGCCACACGCTCGGCCTCGGGCGAAGACACGAGTTCGCGCGCGTGAATGAGCGCCGTATCAAACTGCCCATCTGTGAGCAAAGAGACCATAAGCTCCTGCTTAAGCCCCTCATTGTCGGGGTCAAAGCGCAGCGCTTCATCATAGTACCGTGCGGCAATGGCGAAATCATTGTCGTTGAGGGCGGCCGCAGCTGCCAAAAACGCGCCTGAAAAAGTGCGCGCCGGTGTGTGAAACGCATCCTTGGTTTCTGCAGCAGCCGGCGATGCCAATGCTGTGAAAGAAAGGAGGAAAGCGGCGATGTTTCGAAAGCGCATATCTGGTTTATGTCCTCAGGGTGGGTTTTCAAATCACCACCCTGTCACGATGGCCCTTTTGTGACCGTTAATCAATGATCGCACTATTGCGAAAAATCACAGCTTCGTCAGTTGAGGCGTGAAATACAAAACTCCACCACTTCCAACATGGCGTCCTTGTGAGCGCCGGCTTTTAGAGGCGCGAGCGCATCGTGCGCAATCGCGCCAAAGTGACGGGCGCGCTGCACAGTGTCACCAAGCGCGCTGTGTTTGGCCATCAAATCCCGCGCTTTTTCCAAGCGTTCATCGTTGTTTTGACCGCCTTCGATGCACTCGCGCCAGAACTGACGCTCCTCATCCGTTCCGCGCCGGTATGACAGGAGAACCGGGAGAGTGATCTTGCCCTCGCGAAAATCATCACCTGTGTTCTTGCCAAGAACGCCCCTGTCGCCGCCATAGTCCAGAACATCGTCGACCAACTGAAAGGCAAGGCCAAGGTTCATGCCGTAGGATCGAAGCGCTGCGCGTTCCTCAGTGCTTGCCTGCGCGATGATCGGGCCGACTTCCGCGGCTGCGGAGAAAAGCGCTGCGGTTTTGGCTTTTATCACAGCCAGATAATCATCCTCCGTAGTGGCAAGGTTTTTCGCTGCCGACAGCTGCATCACCTCACCCTCCGCGATCACGGACGCAGCGGTAGAAAGCACATCAAGTGCTTCCATCGAACCCACTTCGACCATCATTTTAAAGGCCTGGCCCAGCAAAAAATCGCCCACCAAAACACTGGCTTGGTTGCCCCAGATCATGCGGGCAGTTGGTTTGGCGCGGCGCAAGTCGCTTTCGTCTACCACATCATCGTGAAGGAGCGTTGCCGTGTGCATGAACTCAACGCTGGTGGCCAGTTTGACATGACTGTCGCCTTGGTACCCAAACATTTCGGCAGCCGCGAGCGTGAGCATGGGGCGCAAGCGCTTGCCGCCGGAGGAAATCAAATGATTGGCAACTTCCGGGATCATCTCGACATCAGAACCTGCCATGGAGATAATCAGTTCATTGACCCGCTCCATCCCCGGCTTGCACAGATCGACAAGCGGTTGAATGCTGGAACCGGCTGGCTGGCCTGAGAAAGATAAGACGACACCCACTGGATTTTCTCCTTTTTCTTAGTTCCTAAACTAGAAAGCGGGCGCAGTTGCAACAAGCGGCGAATTGGCACGGGGCAGATTGTGGTCAGACTTGTGTCCAATGCACACAAATCGCAGCTTGCAGCATACGCCCGGCACCACTAGCAGTAGACACATGGAAGAGCTTATACGCACCAATAATCCGGTGACAATATCATTTGTAGAAGCGCTATTGCGCGATGCGGGGATCGGCACCTTTGTCGCCGACCAAAACATGTCAATCATTGAAGGTTCTATCGGGGCGATTCCCAAACGTTTGCTGGTGGAAAGCGATCGCCTGGAGCAGGCCAAGCGCATTGTCAGAGATGCTGGCCTTGAGCATGAGTTGAGAAGTGACAGCTGAGCCGTCACTGACGGAGGATGCGTTTCACCGCGGCGCATTCTTCCTTGTTCAACCCGCCAAGGGCGCACACCGCGCCGGTATTGATGCCATGCTTTTGGCCGCCTGCGTTCCCGATCAGACCAAGCTTTTCGCAATCGCCGATTTTGGCGCTGGAGCAGGGGCGGCAGGCTTGGCGGTGGCTGCGCGCTGCGCGAACGCGGCGGTCACATTGATCGAGCGTGATCCGTTGATGGCCGATTGCGCGCGAAAAACGCTGGCACTGCAGGAGAACGCTCATTTTGCGAAACGTCTGGCCGTTGAAGAGGTCGACATCGTCAATCTACCCAGTGGAACCGCCGCAGAAAATGCTTTTGACTGGGTGATCATGAACCCGCCCTTCAATGATGCGTCAGACAGGCAAACACCGCATCAGGTCAAATCCGGTGCGCATGTGATGGAAGACGGGCTGCTTGAAACCTGGCTGCGCAAGGCCGCAACCGTTCTCCATGCAAAGGGTCATTTTGCAATGATCGCGCGCCCGCAATCGCTGCAGGATATCTTGCAAGCAGCCAGCCGTCGCTTCGGTGCGTTGCAAGTCAAGCCGGTCTATCCCCGTACCGGAGAAGACGCGATCCGCATTTTGGTGCACGGGACAAAAGGCTCCAAGAAGCGGCTTGAACTCAACCCACCACTGATTTTGCACGAAGGCGAGGGAGGTGGGTTTACGGCACAAGCCGAGGCGCTCATCAACGGTTGGCGGCAGGTCGCTCCCGGATAGTTCGCAAAGGTGCCAAGGCAGGAAGAACAGCCTATCGCCTGACTGCATGGTATCGGGCTTAACGATACGTACAGCATGTTTTGCACAAACGACCCCGAAGCTTGGCTCGCTGCGAACCATTCACTTGATCCTATGCTTTTTGTTCTTAGGTGCGATTTCCACACTGAATTCTCAGCAAAGAGGAACGTGAAAATGCCGCTAATAAGCTCTCCAATCGATGGCTCAATGATGCATGAAGTTGAGCGCTATGGTGTGAAAATAGATGTCTGCCAAGCTTCGGGTGGTATCTGGCTCGACAAGGGTGAGTTCGAAAAGATCGTCAGAATGGTACGCGAAGAAGCGCTCCAAGATCACACGAGCCACAATCACTCACAGTCTTTCGGAGGGCGCCGTGAAGAGCCTCGTCGAGAGCGACAATCGGCCCGGCAGGAACCTGAACGGGAAAGCATTTTTGAAAGCTTGTTGGATCTGTTCTAGCGAGAAGCTATAGCGCCCGCCAGCCAATGTCTTTCCGGTAAAAGCCTTCGGGCCAGTCGACCGTTTCAACCAATTCATACGCCGCTGATTGCGCGTCTTTTACGGACACGCCGCGGCCAACGACGTTCAGAACGCGGCCACCGCTGGCCGCAAGCTGACCGTTTTCCGCCTTCGTGCCAGCGTGAAAAATCAACGCGTCATCATCTATTGGCAGCTTGATGATGGAGCCTTTTTCCGGCGCAGCGGGGTATCCCGGCGCGCACATCACCACGGTGAGCGCATAATCGTCAGACCATGAAGTGCTCTTGCCCTCCAGTTCTCCTTTGGCGGCGGCCAAAAGCAGCGGCAGGAGATCGTCTTGCATGCGCGGCATGAGCACCTGACATTCCGGGTCACCAAAGCGAACATTATACTCGATCAATTGCGGCCCCAGTTCGGTCATCATAAGGCCCGCATAAAGCACCCCTTTGAACGGCGCGCCAATATCGGCCATGGCCCGCATCGTCGGGCCGATGATCGTGTCCATTACAAGTTTTTGCGTTTCAGCATCGAAAATCGGGGCAGGGGAATAGGCACCCATACCACCGGTGTTCGGGCCGGTGTCGCCATCGCCAACACGCTTGTGATCTTGCGCAGATGCAAGTGGCAACGCGGTTTCGCCGTCGCAAAGACAGAAGAAACTGACCTCCGGTCCTTCCAAATATTCTTCGACGACGACTTCCGCCCCCGCAGCGCCAAAAGCACCGTCAAAGCAGGCATCAATGGCGGCGAGCGCTTCATCGCGCGCCATGGCCACGGTGACGCCTTTGCCGGCCGCCAAACCATCGGCCTTGATGACAATCGGCGCTCCCTGTTGTTCGAGATAGGCTCGTGCCTCATCGGCATTGTCAAAACGCCCATAGGCCGCCGTTGGGATGTTGTACCTGGCGCAAATGTCCTTGGTAAAGCCCTTGGAGCCTTCCAGTTGCGCCGCTAATTTTGAAGGTCCGAATACGTCGATCCCTGCCGTTTCCAATGTGTCGGCCAGACCATCCACAAGGGGCGCCTCCGGACCGATGACCACCAACTCAATGGATTGTAACTGGCAGAATGCCGTCACGGCCTGATGGTCTTTCACATCGACAATGACGTTGGTGCCCAGCGAAGCTGTGCCGGGGTTGCCCGGCGCGATATACAGCCGATCCAGTTGCGGTGACTGGTTCAGTTTCCAAGCCAGCGCATGCTCGCGCCCGCCATTGCCGATCAGCAAAATGTTCATGGCTTAACTCCGCGTTTGCCCGCGACAGGCGATGGCAGGTGAGCGCCATGGACGTCAAGCATTGCATCCGTGACGATATGGGCGCTTGACCTTTTTCCCCATCATTGCGATGTGGCAGGTAATGACGGACCAAATTCAAACGCAAAGCATGCAGGGGCGGGTGGCGGACGCGCCAACCGATCAATGGGTGTACCGGCTGCTGCCGGCGTGGCTTTGGCCTTATGCGCAGATAGCGCGCTGGGACCGTCCCATCGGCTGGCAATTGCTGTTGTGGCCCTGCCTGTGGTCGCTCGGTCTGGCCTACACCGCCCCGCAGGCACCCGATTTGAGTTGGCAGCCGATCTGGTTCGCTTCTCTGTTTGCCGTTGGTGCCATTGCCATGCGCGGTGCCGGTTGCACATACAATGATCTGGTCGATGTCGACATTGATGCAAAAGTGGCGCGTACGGCTTCGCGCCCGCTGCCTTCCGGCCAGATCTCAAAAAAGGCCGCTGCCGTTTTTTTGATCATACAAGCGCTGATCGGCTTTGCGGTTCTCGTACAGTTCAATCTTTATGCGATCATTGTGGGCCTTTGCTCTTTGTTGCCGGTGGCGCTCTACCCTTTCATGAAGCGTATCACCTATTGGCCGCAATTTTTTCTCGGCCTCGCATTTTCCTGGGGCGCTTTTATGGGGTGGGCCGGAACCTACGGATCGCTCACGACGGCTACCCTCGTGCTCTATGCCGCCTGTGTGGCTTGGACCGTCGGCTACGACACCATCTATGCACATCAGGACAAGGAAGATGATGCGATTATTGGCGTAAAGTCCACGGCGCGGTTGTTTGGAGACAAGACAAAGCCAGCGCTCGTTGCGCTCTATTCAAGCGTCATCGTGATGCTGGGCATCTGTTTTGTAGCCCTTGGCACCAATTGGGTGGCTTGGATTGGCTTACTGGCAGCGGGAGCACACATGGTGCATCAGATCATCAAGCTGGATATTGATGATGCTGATCAGTGCCTGATGCTTTTTAAGTCGAACACGCAAATTGGCGCGCTTGTAACGCTCGGCCTCATAGCCGCGGCGCTGATTTAGTCTTCGCAGTCGCGCGCGATGATCTCATCGCCTTCCACGATCACACGGACACCCAAATGGCCCAAGCGCCGGCGTGCAAGAAAACGCGGACGACGGTTGGCAAACATGGCATGGTGTCGCCGTGCGTTGCTGTTTCCGGTAATCACTTTGGCCGCGCTTTCGTCCAAGGTGCGGGCCACGCCGTCACTGTCGACGATCATCATCGGAAGGCGCAGGATTTCCGCCCAAAGTTGCCAGTCTTTGACAATCGCGCCAAGATCATGGCCTACCCGCAATGGCACGCACAAATTCTCATCCTCATGGAGGAGTTCCAGCGTTACAATTGCACTTTCCGGACCGGTTTCCGCTGCACGGGCCGCCACGCCCCGAAAAGCTTTGTTCGGCAGCGCTATGTTGAGCGGCAACCCGCTGACATCCAGACGCTTCTTGAGGGTAGCGCCGCGTTCACTCACCGTGATGTTGACCTCGCCGCCATCGACACGCGCGGCGTAGGACATACGCTGCGGCAGCCGATTGGGGTCCAGTCGAAATTCATGGCCTGCCCAAACGGGCTGCATGTCAGCGCTCATATGACAACTTCCTGTTTTGACCTTGAGCGCCAAGGGCCTTTTGACCTCTCATGCGGACACTCAACTCTTTGCGGTGGCACCTATGGTTGTACCATCCATGCAAGGCGTTTTAGCGACATCGATGCAACAAGGGGTTATCGGGCAAGGTTAAGAGTTTTGCGTGGTTAGCAAATACTTGCCGGAAGCAAGCGCGGTGTGCAGGCTCGAGACGAAACTGTTTTTACCTCAGTTGGCGAGCACCTTTCCGGGGTTCATGATGCCGTGAGGGTCGAGCGCGGATTTGATTTTATGCATCAACGTCATCGCTACGGGCGACTTATAGTGTTGAAGTTCGCTGATCTTCATCTGCCCGATGCCGTGCTCTGCCGATATGGACCCACCATGGGCCACGACCAACGCGAGAAGCCGGGACGATAATTCTTGCCCGCGTGCCAAAAAGTCGGCTTTGTCGGCACCCACAGGCTGCGAAATATTGTAGTGTAGATTGCCATCGCCAAGATGGCCAAAAGCGCAAATGCGCGCAGCGGCCTCCCAACCCAGCACCAGTTTCTCCGCCTCCACCATAAAGGCTGGCAGTTTGCCGACCGGCACGGAGATATCATGTTTGAGCGAGCCGCCTTCCGGTTTTTGGCTTTCGGACATGCCTTCGCGAAGCCGCCACAACTCGGCACGTTGGGTCTCGTTGGCGGCGATGGTTCCATCTTGGATAATCGCCTCAGACATGCCGCCCTCGACAATTTCGCTCACAACTGCATCGGCATGATCGGAGCCTTCAAGCGAGGAAATCTCCATAAGGACATACCAAGGGTATGGCGTTGGCAAAGGGTCTCGTATGCCTGATTGATGCTTTGCGGTGATCTCAATGCCAAAGCGGGGCATCAACTCGAAAGCGGTCAGTGCTGCCCCGGCGTGATCTTGCACCTTTCGGAGCAAGGCCAACGCCTGAAACGGGTTATCAACCGCCATGAAAGCGGTCGTGCGTGCCTTCGGGTTGGGGTAGAGTTTCAAGGCAGCGCCGGTGATGATGCCAAGTGTGCCTTCCGCGCCGATAAACAGGTTACGTAAGTCATAGCCGGTATTGTTCTTCTTAAGCGTGTTGAGATCATCCAAAATTGAGCCATCGGCGAGGACAACTTCCAGCCCGAGGCATAAATCACGTGCCACGCCGTAGGACAACGCACCCACACCGCCTGCATTGGTGGAAAGGTTCCCGCCGATGGTTGCCGTCCCCTTGGCGGCCAAAGAAAGCGGAAACAGACGATCCTTTTTCGCGGCCGCTTCCTGAACCGTTTGTAAAACTGCTCCTGCATCGACAATCATGCTCATGCCGTCGGGATCAATGGCGCGCACACCGTTCATCCGGACAAGGCTGATGACAATTTGTAGGCCGGAGGCATCGGGAATTTGCCCGCCAACCAGACCGGTGTTGCCGCCTTGTGGCACGATCGCGGTCCGCGTGCCGTTGGCTAGCGAGGCGATTTTGGCAACCTCCTGTGTCGATCCGGGCCGCAGAACAAGCGGTGTCGTGCCGGTCCACCGCCCACGCCATTCCGTTAAATAGGGGGACTGATCGTCTGCGTTCGAAAGTGCGTGTTGGCTCCCCACAATGGCCGCAAATTTTTCTTTTAGCAGGTCATCCATCGGCCATGTCCTTGGGCGCAGCTGCGCGTCGTAATCGATCATTGATGGCCAAGCCCAAACCGGTTTGGGGTATTGGCACGACGGCCAGGGTGGTTGCGCCGGATTTGTTCAACGTTCGCATTGCGGAAAAAAGGGCCTGTGCCGCTTCTGCCAAACTACCCGATGGTGACAAGTTGATGGTCAACAAAGCCCGGTCAGATCCCGCAACCTTGTTGGGCCCGAAGCTGAGCAGGGCTTCATCGGCATGGACGTTGCTGACATTCAGGCGAACTGGCATGTCGGGCGCATAATGTGATGAAAGCATACCCGGCGCTTTGACGGATATGTCTTGCCCGACACTTTGCACAGACCGACCGGCGACCTTTTCGATCTTATCAAGCGCCAAGCCACCGGGACGTAGCAAAAAAAGGGCACCATATTTGACCGCAACGATCGTGCTTTCAATGCCCACCGAAGGCGCGCCATGGTCGATGATCATAGAGACTTTGTCGCCCAGATCTTCTGCGACGGCCGCCGCAGATGTCGCGCTGATGCCGCCCGAAAGATTGGCACTCGGCGCAGCAATCGGCTTGTCCAACATGGCAGCCAATTGTTGCATCGGCCCTGTTGGCACGCGAACAGCAAGCGTATCCAGATCAGCACTGGCCAGTTCATGCACCGGGCAATCGGCCCGCTTGGGCAGCACCAGGGTGAGTGGACCGGGCCAGAACGCGTCGGCAAGAAGCACGGCCAAGTCGCTAAAGATAACCAGTCGTTCTGCCATCTCACGATCGGCCACATGGCAAATCAGCGGATTAAAGGAGGGGCGGCCTTTGGCAGCAAAAATGCCGGCCACTGCAGACCCGTTCGTGGCATCGGCAGCAAGACCGTAAACCGTTTCTGTGGGCACCCCGACCAATTTGCCCTGACTGAGCAAATGGGTTGCCATCGCCAGATTGGCGTCGCTTAGCGGGACGATCGGGGGCCGGTGCATAGTATGGTTCATGGCGCGCGGTTTAACCAAAGTTGGCCCGTGCGCCAATGGTACAGATTTACCATCGGTTAACCGCGCCAGCACACCGAAGCTTCAGGCGTTTGTGTTTCATTGTCCAAAATCGAACATTTCAGGCCCTTTGACATGACCAAGACCACATTGTTCACCGCTGCGATCATTGCCATGAGCGCAACAACGGCTTTTGCCGGCTACACCATCTATCAGGATGACGCTTTCCCGTCGGTTATGTTTGTTGAAATCGAGGGCGGCCCTGTCGAGGAGCCAACTGTGATTTCCGCGCCGTCCAGTGTGTCGGCCGATCCTGCCCTTCCCGTGGTGACGGGCGGGGAGGATGAAGGCGGGAGCGAAGCCGCCAGTGCCCCAGCCTATGATGATGATCGGCCCGCAACTGATACAACCACCGGATCAGAGGAAGCGTCCGCAGATGAGCCGACATTTGAAGAACGTGTCGAACGCAATGTGGTGTTGGGCGATAGTGCCGACCGCGCAGTGCAACGCGTAATCAATGAGGAAGAGCTGGACAGTATGGAGCTGCGCTAACGCGCCTGACCGTTCAGCCAGATGAAAGCCGCCCAAGGGCGGCTTTTTTGTTTAAGCGCCCTCGATCTTGGTAAAGTCCGCCAGATAGCGGGTGGTGGCGCGCAGCGTATCCAAAAGCGATAGCCGATTGATCCGCACCGCTTGATCATCGGCATTGACCATCACATTGTCGAAGAAAGCGTCCACCTGGGGGCGCAGTTCGGCCAGCAAACCAAAGGCCGCTTCATAATCCTGCACCGCGATCATGTCTTTGACCTGATGACCGACCTCATCGAGCACTTTGACCAGTTCTTTTTCTGCTGGTTCGGTGCACAGTTCCAGATCAACCGGATGGGCAAAAGCGCCTTCGCCATCCTTCTTCTCTTCGGCAGCCAGAATGTTCATGGCCCGCTTGGTGCCCGCCAGAAGTGTTGCGCCTGTCTCGGATTCCACGAGCTTTTGCAGCGCTTCCACCTTGCGCACCAGCAACAGGAGATCATCATCTTCTGGCCCGACGATCGCATCGATCAGATCATGCCGCGCACCCTTGTCACGCAGATAGACCTTCAGGCGGTCATGGAAGAACGAGAGGAGGTCGTCATCGACACCTTTAGAAGATAGAGGAAGGCGCAACCCATTCTCCAAAATTATTCGAATTACCCCTAGCGCCGCACGTCTGAGAGCATAGGGGTCTTTGGAGCCGGTCGGCTTTTCATCAATCGCCCAAAAGCCGGTGAGCGTGTCCAGCTTGTCAGCCAGTGCCACGGCGATAGCGACCGGATCGGTTGGCACGGCATCGGACGGGCCTTGCGGCTTGTAATGATCTTCAATGGCCAGCGCGACGGACGCGTCTTCGCCTTGCAACTCGGCGTATGTGCGCCCCATCGCACCTTGCACTTCGGGGAACTCGCCGACGATTTCCGTCGTCAAATCGGCTTTCGCCAGATGGGCCGCGCGTTTGGCGAGCGCTTTGTCCGCACCAACGATCGGCGCGAGTTCCTCAGCGAGAGCCGCGATCCGTGCCACCCGCTCACCCTGCGTGCCGAGCTTGGCATGGAAGGTGACATCCAGATTGTCGAGCTTGGCCATGCGCTGATCCAGCGGCTTGCCAAGATCAAGTTCAAATTTGTCAGCTGACTCACTGAGTTCGCCCAAATCCGGCAGGTCGGCCTGGTCGGTGTTCCAGAAATGCAGCGCATCGGCCAAGCGTGCGCGCACCACTTTTCCGTTGCCGCGCGCGATCTCCGCACCGCCGTCGCTTGCGGCAATGTTGGAAACGACAATGAACTTGTTGGTGAGCTTGCCATCCGCGCCCCGACAAACAAAATATTTTTGGTTTGTCTTGATGGTCAGGCGCACCACTTCGTCGGGAATTTGAAGATAGTCCTCTTCAAACTCACCCATCAAAATGACCGGCCACTCGACGAGGCCCGCCACCTCCTCCAAGAGGCCCTCATCTTCGACGAGCTCCACGCCATTGGCGAAGGCGAGGTTGCGGGCATCGGTGGCTATCATGTCCTTGCGGCGTTCGACATCCAGGATCACGTGGCGCTTGGCCAACTGTTCGGCATAATCATCAAAGCGACGTACGGTGAACGCATCACCGGCATGGAAGCGATGCCCGCGCGTTGTGTTACCCGAGACAATGCCATCGACGTCAAAAGGGATGACGACGGGCTCTTCGGTCTCAGGGCCGAATGTGCAAAGGGTCGATTGCAGTGGACGCACCCAACGCAATGATCCGGGTTCAGCGGAAGCGGCACCCCAGCGCATGCTTTTTGGCCAAGGAAAACCTTTGATGATGCCCGGCATGATTTCCGCGATAATTTCTTCCGCATTCCGGCCGGATTTGCGGATTGTTGCGACGTAGAAGTCACCCTTTTTGGGGTCAGACTTCACTTCGGCCTCATCGATCGAAGAAAGGCCCGCGCCGCGCAAAAAACCCTGAAGCGCCTTTTCCGGCGCGCCCACCTTGGGACCTTTGCGTTCTTCAACCAGATCAGCGGAACGGGCCGTCACACCTCTGATATCGAGCGTCAGGCGGCGCGGTGTCCAATAGTCGCCGGCTGCTTCATAGGTCAGGCCATTGTCGACCAAGCCGTCTGTGACCAATTTTTTAAGGTCACCGGCAGCCTTGCGCTGCATGCGGGCGGGGATTTCTTCGCAGAAGAGTTCGATAAGAAGATCGGGCATGGATCGCGTTCTAAAAGGGACTAGTCGAGGTCTTGCCCGAAAGCGATATCGTGTCCATCCAGATCCTGAATGCCGAACTCGAGAACGCCATAGGGCTTTTCGTGAAGCTCGTAATCGATCCGCGCGCCGTTGGCTATGAATTCTTCATAAATTGCTTTGGCATCATCCACCCAGAAGTAGGCGTTCCACATGTGGTGCACGATCTTCCAGTTGGGTTGGTTTGTATGATCGGCCGGTGCAAGCGACAACATGACGAAGCACGCATCTCTCTTCAGGATCGCAAAATTGGGCGGGTCGCCCCAAAATCTTGCCTTAAAGCCAAGGCTTTCGCGCCAATAGGCAACGCTTGCTTCAAGGTCGCGAACAAGCAGGACCGGGGCTTGTTCAACGAGCTTGCCGCTTTTGGCGTCATTTACCATCCGCCGCCGCCGCCGCCACCGCCGCCGCCGCCGGAAAAGCCGCCACCGCCGGAAAAACCAGATGAGGAAGACTTTGGCGCGGGCATTGCCGAGGTCATCGAGCTGGAAAGATCATTGGCGATATTGCCAAACGTGTCGCTGAAATTGTCGGGGTCAAAGCGGTTGTGTCGCGATCCGTACCAGCTGGGCCCATAATATGAGGTCGCCGCCGCAGCGCCTGCGGCAATGGCTGCGGCCAGCCAGCCTTGAAAGGCTTTGGTCCAGGGCTTTTCCACGCCAAGCGCGATGGCATAGGGCAGGAGCGTTTCATAATGCTGCGGGCTCATGTCGGGCGATCCGAGCATATTCATCCGGTCTTTTTCCGTGACACTCAAATAGCGCTTCAGCCCTTTGACTTCAGCCATTCGGGTTTGTCCAAGCGGTGTGGGTGCGCCCATGAGGAAAAAGAAGACAATATTGACCACAAGCAGTGCGGCGAGCGCTGCAACCAACGGGGCAAAAGGCGCAATCTCAAGCGTTGAAACTTCTGAAATAAGCGTGCCGCCGACGCTGAAAAGTAAGATGCACACGAACAGGGATTTGAATATGAGACTGATCTTCCCGCTCAGGCCGGTGCCCATGGACTTGCTCATGACGGGGATCATCACCGAGAAGAAGATGGCGGTAAAGCCTGCCGGTGCAAGAAGTGCCAATGCATCATTGGTAAACCGGGCGTAGATTACGGTCCCGATGGCCGTTGCCAACGACCCGATCACGCCGAAAGCGATCCAACCGGTATTGAATTTGTAGTAGATCGAGCGGTGCTCTTTCTCCATCGCGCCGGTGAATTTGGTGGCAAGTCGCTGCACGCTCTTGCCATTTGCCTTGTTGAGCGTCAGCGAACCACCTCGCAATCCAATGCGGTCAAGTAGTGCCATCTCACCGGTTGGAAGTCCTTTGCTTGGCAAGACTTTTTCTGTTCGCGTGATGCTCATTTCGCCGTCATCATTGTCCAGGGTGACGAGCCCCTTCACCGCAAGACTAACTGCTGCAGCAGACAACGCCGTAAATCCCTGATCCCTCAGGCCTTTGTTCTCTACATAGTGCGCCAAAGCCGGAGAAACGCCATCAGGCAGATCCCAACGCGGAACGACAACTTCATTGGGCGGATCACGTCCGACCCGGTTCCAAGCCCAAAGATAGTATCCCAAGACGCCGAACAAACCGCCATAGGCGATGATCGCAGCAAGGCTATCCTGAATCCACCACAGAAGGCTCCTTGTGCCATCCGGCTCAGTGATAAAGCCCTTGGGGAACTTGACACCGATCGTTAGTCCTTCTCGGGCTCCAAGTCCCCGCGTGCTGCGAAATTCGGCAACACTCCCATTGTCGGCAATCGCGCCGGTCGCGTCCTTGCCCTGTTCACCAAAACCGCCTGTGAAGAAGACTACACCGGTAGCGGGTGTTCCCTGTGGCAGCGTGACACGTGCTGTCGCGGCATCAATAGGAAAATCCCAAGAGTTGCCTGTGACGTTCCAGAAAAGTTCATCGTACTCATCGAAAAAACGCAATTGACGGTCGGTTGTGTAGCTGATCACATACTCATAAATGCCCGGTTGCAGGAAGATGTCAGCATTGCCGATGCGAACGCGTGCAGCCCGAGCTCCGCGCTCGACTGCGAAATTTTCTGCCCGGCCATCGCGGGTGACCGATTGCACTGAAAAAGGTACGCTGACTTCGCGGCCATTCTCTTGCCGCACGGTGGGAAAATCACGGAAAATGCCGCGCCGGATCTGGCGCCCTTCCGCGCTCACACGAATGGTTTCCCGCACCAGCAGGCTGCCATTTGAATTGACCGTAATATTGCTATCAAACAGCAAGATGCGTTCGTCGGCTTGGGCGGTAAAGGCAAAGCCGATCAGAAGCAAAAAGGCGGTGAGAAAACGCATCGGCATCTGACCCAAAAACTAGCTGCTGAAGCTCACTTCCGGCACGGCGCGATCTGCGGGGTTCTCCAGTTCAAAATAGTCAGCCTGAATAAAGTTGAACGTGTTGGCGATCAGGTTGGACGGAAAGCTCTCCACCTTCACGTTCAACTCGCGCGCCGATCCGTTGTAGTAGCGGCGAGACATCTGGACTTCGTCTTCCACTGTCTCCAGCGTCTGCTGTAACTCCAAAAAATTCTCATTGGCCTTCAAGTCGGGATAGGCTTCCGCCACAGCAAAAAGTTTGCCCAGCGCTTGGCTCAACAGCCCCTCGGCAGCGGCTCGCCCGGCAATATCGCCTGCGGGCACATTTTGCGCGCGTGTACGCATTTCAGTGACTTCGGCAAACGTCTCTTTTTCGTGGCCCGCATAACCTTTCACGGCTTCCACCAGATTGGGAATTAAGTCAGCGCGGCGCTTGAGTTGGACATCGATCCCGGACCAGGCTTCCTGCACCATCTGCCGTGAACGAACCAATCCATTGTAGGTAAAGATTAAATAGCCAATCACAGCAACGGCGACGATGAGCGTGATAAGTCCGCCAGACATGTGCAAATTCCCTCAATCTCTCTGCACGCACAGTCCTAGCGTTTGAATTGTGGCATGTCACCCGTAGCTGAATATATGTCACGGCAACTTTATAATAGAAAACCCGCCTGGCGGTGGCCAAACGGGTTCTCGAAATATCTAAGCTGTTATAGATCAGCTGTCAGGCAACATAACGGTGTCGATAACGTGGATAATGCCGTTTGACGCACGAATGTCGGCAGAAACAACTGTTGCATTGTCGACAGTCACGCCACTTGCGTTCTTCGTCACGGCCAGCAGGCGGTCACCGCTCGCCTTGATGGTGCGAACATGAATGGTCGGGCCCGGCAGTTGGTTGGAAGCCAGCTCACGTGGCAGCACGTGGTACGAAAGAATGGCAGCGAGCTGGTCTTTGTTTTCTGGCTTGAGAAGGTTTTCAACCGTACCGGCTGGCAGGGCTGCGAACGCCTCGTCAGTTGGCGCGAAAACAGTCAGATTGTCGCCATTGGCCAACGCACCGGCCAAGCCAGCTGCTTCAGCGGCAGCGAGCAGTGTGTTGAAAGAACCAGCGCCTTGAGCAACTTCAACAATGTTGTCAGCTTGTGCTGGTATAGTTGCGAAAGCTGTTGCTGTGGCAACGGCGGTGGCTGTGAGAAATTTACGCATCGTGATACTCCTAAATGCTTGTCCCACGACGCAGTGTCTCTGCGTCGTTGGGTCGCTTTACGGAGGTTTGCGTGGACAGATTTCTTTTGGTCCCCACTCCATGATAACAATATTGTTTGTGATCCAAACCGGGTAAAACGCGTTACCATCGTCCACACGATGTCACATGGCCGTGTGCGTTCGGTGCCAAAGAGCGGTTTGGAGAAGCCACATGACCGTCGCACCATTTGATTACCACGCTTTTGCGCGAAGCCAAAATGCCGATCCCGTTCGTTTTGTGGGCACGCGCTACGATTCAGCAGGCAGTTTTCTGACCGAGAGGGGGAACACCATTGTCCGCCACGTGGTGCCCGGTTCAGCAACCGAACAGGCGATGATTGAACTGCGCTCTCAAATGCAAGCCGGTCCGCTTGGCCCGCTTTTGGCACTGACGGATGTTGAAAGCTATCACATGACGCTCTTTAACGGTGCCATTGAGACTTCGCGAACGCCGGACACCTGGCCTGTAGATGTCCCGCTTGACGCCGACGTGAATGATACCACGGTACTTATTCAAGAGCGTTTGGCGACATTTGAAGGGCCGGCGTCTTTTGCCATGCGCCCGGTGGAGGTCACGCCCTTCGGCCTCACGCTGACAGGGGCAACGGACGTGGATGAAGCCACGGCGCGGGCGTGGCGGGACAGCTTGCCTGCGCATTTCGGTTATCGGTCCACAGATCATGAAGCGTACATATTTCATACAACCGTTGCCTATCTTAAGGACTGGTTGCCCGACGAGGTGCTGCTAGAGGCGAAGGCGTTTTACGCGCGATTGACCGACATGTTTCTGGCGAGAGTTTCCATGATGGACCTCGGCCCGCCATGCTTTTGTACCTTCGAGGACATGAACTGGTTTGAGCCGTTGATCGTCTTGCCAGGCAGCGCGGTCGAAATGCCGACACTCAGGCGTCCAGGTTGAGGCGATCAGTCTTCATCCATCTCCTCTTCCTCATCTTCATAAGCGTAGCGTTTGACGGGTAGCGGGTTGGATGACCATGCTGCGAGATAGGCGGCCAGAACCGCAACGGCGATAAGGCCAAGGCTAAATCGAAAGACTGTCGGTTCTGAGATCGCAGCCGCAATGACGCCCCACAGGACAGTGACTGTGTAGGCAAAAGAAAGCAGCCAAAACACACGCGCCATGCCTGGCTTGCGGATGCGCTGCAAGTGCCAAAAAACCAAAATGCCAAACAGACACATGGCAACGGTCAACCCAAAATGCAGTGACGCCATGATGTAGTAATCGGTCGGCCCGTTCATTGGTTCTGTTTTCCTGGTTGTCCGGTTTGGGTGGGGAGCGAAGGATTATTGCGTTTCAAATATCATACCGCGCTGAACTATATGGAGGCCAATTCCGCCGATGATAGCCGGCGGCACGGTGGCAATGATACCGAGCGCTAATTGATAGTGACCCGCCCCGCCCAGCTGTCCAATGCCGCGCACGACTGTTGAGAGTTCATGGTTGCTGGTCGCGATCATCAGTGGCCATAGATATTGGTTCCAGCCAATGGCAAACAAAAGAGCCGTCACCGCCATGATAATGGGAAGTTGGATGGGGAGCACAAAATCCATGAAAAACCGGATTGGGTTCGCACCGTCCAACTGTGCGGCCTCTGTCAGTTCATCGGGCATTTGTCTGAGCGTTATTGTGAAGATCAGCGTCGCGATACCCGTAGCGCAAAGCGGTAAAATGATTCCCAGACGGCTGTTGAGCAATCCGAGTTGATCAGCGACCAGAAAAGTCGGTAAAATACGGGTCTCCAGCGGAAAGTAGAGAGTAGCGACGATTGCCATTATCACCACCCCGGCCCGGGGGACCGGAAAATATGTCAGCGCATAGGCCGCCGTCAATGAAATGGTCACCGTGATAAGGGCGAAACCGGTAGCGGTGACCCATGAATTCATCATCATGTCCGGTACACTGGGCATCCCGATGAAAACCGGCTCCGATGACAGCAGACGTCCGTAGACCGAGCTGAAAATCTTGCTGGTCTCGATAATAGACCAATCCCCTTGCACAGAGGCACCGGCTGCAATGGTCGACCAAAACGCATAGACCACGGGACCGCACATAAAGAGGCTGCCCGCCATAAGAACCAAATGGTTGCTGATCTGTCTTTTCGGTCGGTTGTAAACAGGTGAATGCTTCGACCCGCTCATCGCGCGCCGCCGGCCTCGGTCAACAAGAACGCTTCACCACAGGCTTTTGACAAATCGCGAACGCGCAAAATATAGCTTTGGCGTTCGGTCACCGAAATGACACCGCGCGCATCCAAGAGATTGAAGACGTGGCTTGCCTTAATGCATTGGTCATAGGCGGGCAGCACGCACTTGTGCAGCAAGTCATTTGAATCGCTGGTCGGCGTGCCGGCAGACAAAATCGCCTCACATTCTTTTTCCGCATCCTCAAAGTGCCGCATCAGCATTTTGGTGTCGGCAATTTCAAAATTGTGCCGTGAATATTCCTGTTCGGCTTGCAAAAACACATCGCCATAGGAGATTTTGTCGTCACCCTGCTGGCCGTTGAAATTGAGGTCGTACACATTGTCGACGTTCTGCACATACATCGCCAGGCGTTCGAGGCCGTAGGTCAATTCGCCGGAAACAGGCGCGCACTCAATGCCACATACCTGTTGGAAGTAGGTGAACTGTGAGACTTCCATACCATCGCACCAGCACTCCCACCCAAGGCCCCAGGCGCCAAGCGTCGGGCTTTCCCAGTCATCTTCCACAAAGCGGATGTCATGCAAGAGCGGATCAATGCCGATGGCTTTCAGGGAGCCGAGATAGAGATCTTGAAGGTCCGGCGGGGAGGGCTTCAGTAGCACTTGGTACTGGTAATAATGCTGCAGCCGGTTCGGATTTTCCCCATAGCGACCATCGGTCGGTCGCCGCGACGGCTGCACATAGGCCGCTTTCCATGGTTTGGGTCCAAGCGAACGCAACGTCGTTGCCGGGTGAAACGTGCCGGCACCGACTTCCATATCGTACGGCTGCAGAACCGCGCAGCCATAGGCCGCCCAATAATTGTGGAGCGTCAGGATCAGACCCTGGAAAGACTGTGTAGGGTCGAGCGGATTGGGCGTTGGATGCGCTGTCATGGCGGAATGAATTTCGGTTGATGGTTGGCCGGTCAGTTGCATGACGAGGGCGCAAGCGTCAAGAATTGTTCTGTTGTTGAAGCGCGCTGTGGGCAATCCGCTCTTCGATCTTGCAGATATATTGGGTGATGGCATGATCGCTAATCGCGTTCTGAAAGCGATTTCTGACGGCTGCCGCAAATCGCCTCGGCCAGCCCGGGTTCTTGCGGCCTATCTCCCCACGCAGCCAAATCTCTTCGCCGACATGATGGTAAAAAGCTGGCGGTGTGAATGGAACGATGTCCGTGTCATTCACAAAACGCAAAGTCTTCGGTGCCAGATCACCATAAAGCCGCTTGAAGCTTCGCAAGCCGACGGATGGCGCGGCGAACGTGACGATGGCGTCAAGCGCTTGGTCGCATCGGCGCTGATATCGCGCGCGGAACTTGACCGCAAACAGCAACGCCAGAGCGCCACCCATGGAATGGCCGGTGATGACGATCCTTTTTTCAAGAAGACCATGCTCTTCCAAATGGCTGAAAATGGCGTCGAGACTTCGCAGTCGGGTTGTCTTGTCTCCATAGTCAAGCGTGCGCTGAAAGCCGCGATGGACACGGACCGGTTTCTCAAGATCGCAATCACGCAAGGGCACGGGGAAAGCTTTGAAGTTGGCGATCGACCAGTCGACCGACTCGCGCGTACCCCTGAAGGCAATCGCGGCATAAGTGTCATTCCAGAAGACGCGACAATAGCCCCTGTGGTGGGAGCCATGTATGATCTTTTGATCGGTGAAAGGTTCACCTTTTAGCGTATATTGCCGATGGTTGATGGGCCCCGCATAGGCGGCTTTGGATATCTTTGCCAGCTCCAGGCACAGTTTCAGCGTTTCGTGATCTTGGATCATTTAAAGCGGGAACCAAAACGAAAGGCGGCATGCAAAGTCATCCCGCTTTTTAGCGTTGAGCACTCCGGCGCAGCAAGGCCACCTCCCCGGAAAATGAAAAGGCCTTCCCCTATTCGTAAGAAAGGGAAAGGCCAGAAGGTCGGTAAGGCTGCAAAACTGCTGTTACGAGGTCGACAGTTTGCAGTTGAAGTCGTCACCACCTTGAACCAGCATGAAAGCGAAGAGCGGCTCCGTTTCAAGGCTTAGTTCGAATACGGTGCGGAAAACACCATAGTTTTCAAACAGAACGCCGGATGCTGACGTATCCATGAAAGCGTAGACACCGCTGATGCCAAGGGTGAAGAAATTGTCGAGAGGCGCGCTTTGCGAACCGGCAGCGTAATTATATACGCCAGAGGCCTTCAACATGTTGGTGCTTGTGTTGATTTCGTAGGAAACCTCCAAAACACCGTTCATCAGATCGCCATCAGCTCCTGTTTGAGCAAATTGCATTTCGCAAGCCATTTGTTGCTCCGGGTCCGTTGACCGGCTGCCGGTGTTGAGGATGGCCTCTACTTGAGTGAGTTCAAAGCTTGTTTTGCCCTGAAGGATTTCTGCTTGTGCGGTTCCTGCCATGGCAAGAAACACAGATGTCATCAAAATATATTTCATGATTGCCCCTTTTGGTTTGTTGAACGGGTATATTACCCGATCGCCAATCAATAGGGAGGGCATTAATATTTATTGAAGACCAAACGAATAAAATATAATAAATAAATGATAGAGCATGAAAATGTGAATTCATTGAAGCAGCAGACAAAATGCAAACTTTTCAGCTGTTAATCCTCGTCCTTCATTATCCTGTATTCACCGGTTTCCGGATCTTCTTTCAGCGTCCCGATTGCCCCGGTTTGTTTTTCTTTTTCAGCCTCGCGCACCTTTTCCGAGACACGCTCGGCTTCGGCAAGAAACCGTTTGTATCCGTAGTAGGCAACTGCTGCGATGGCGCCGAAAAACAAAAGCTGGGGCAACATCTCTCTCCCTTTCAAAAAGAGTGACTAGAGGCCGAAACGGTTCCAATGAGCGCGTTGTTCCATCGCGGTCAAGATGCCTTCGGCAAAATCTGCACCCAATCGCTGTTGTGGAAGACCGGCCAACCCGATACCGCCTGCGCCGGCCCTGCGACCCAAAAGGCCACGAGGTTGGCTGACCAATTGTAGTTCGGCTTTGTCGCCGAACCTTTGCTTGATCACTGAGCGAATATCACCGATGTCGTCGATCAGGCCGAGCGATTGCGCCTTTTCACCCGCCCATATGCGTCCGGTAAAAAGACTGTCCTCGTCAGCCAGTTTGTCGGCGCGACTTTCCTTGACCAAATCAATGAAAACGTCGTGGATTTCCAGCTGAAGCTCTTTGATTTGATCGATATCTTCCTGTCGGGCGGGTTGGAACGGGTCCAGCGTGGATTTGTTTTTACCCGCTGTATAAACGCGCCGCTCAATGCCCAGCTTCTCGATGGCTTCAACAAATCCAAAGCCTGCGGAAATGACACCGATGGATCCGATAATCGAAGATGGATCCGCGTATATCTCATCTCCTGCACAGGCGAGCATGTATCCGCCTGAGGCGGCAACATCTTCGCAAAAGACCAGAACTTCTTTTTCGTGTTCCGCAGCGAGATCGCGAATACGTTTGTAAATGAGGCGCGATTGGACGGGCGAGCCGCCCGGTGAATTCACCGCCAGTGCAACAGCAGGTGCTTCTTCCATTTTGAAGGCGCGCTCCAAATTCTGAGCGCAGCCAGCCAAAGAAAGGGAGCGGTCATAGGGCATGCCACCCGATGAAATGACGCCTTGCAGGCGAACGACCGGGATAATGGTTTTTTCGCGCCGAAAACGTTTGGGCAAAAGCTTGGAAAAGCGTCGGAACAAGTTGGGTCACCGTGAAAAGGACTGGATGTTGCAAGGCATGTATGTGTTGAAATAAGACATGCAAGAGCGTGTCATCAGCTGAAATTGCAGGCAAGAGGCACAATCTGGCGAACAGATCGAGAAGAATTTGCGCCTGAGAAATAATTGACGTTTACGTAAAATGCGAATATTCCATGCTGAACAGGGAGGAATTCATGTATCGCGCACCAGTTGACGAAATTTCACATACGCTAAAGGCAGTGTCAGGGCTCTATGAGGCGATGGAAAGCGGGCTTGCCGGCGACCTCTCTGAAGACTTGGTCGATGCCATCCTTGAGGAAGCGGGCAAATTTGCCAGCGAGCGCATCGCGCCTCTCCACATGATCGGTGACCGGCATGGTACGCCGCTGTCTGACGGTGTTGTGACAACACCACCGGGTTGGGCGGATTGCTATCGGGAATGGTCTGAAGGCGGCTGGAATGCGCTGACAGGGGCGGAAGAGTTTGGCGGGCAAGGCCTGCCGATGACAATGGCGATGGCAGCCACAGAAATGTGGAACGCGGCTTCCATGGCCTTCGGATTGGCGCCGATGTTGACCATGGGCGCGATTGAAGCATTGGAGGCCCATGCTTCAGATCCGCTTAAGGATACATATCTCGCCAAGCTCATTTCGGGGGAATGGACAGGAACCATGAACCTGACCGAACCGCAAGCCGGTTCAGATCTGGCCGCATTAAAGGCATCGGCGCAGCGCCGCGATGATGGATCATACCGCATCTTTGGCCAGAAGATTTACATCACCTATGGCGAGCATGACATGACGGACAACATCGTTCATCTGGTGTTGGCTCGTCTACCGGATGCCCCCGCTGGAACCCGTGGTATTTCGCTCTTTCTGGTGCCGAAATTCCTCGTCAACGAAGACGGTTCTTTGGGCGCGCGCAATGATGTCTTCTGCAACGGCATTGAACACAAGCTTGGCATCCACGCCTCGCCCACCTGCACCATGATATTCGGCGACGGCAAATACGGTGATGAACCGGGCGCGATAGGATGGTTGATTGGAGAAGAAAATCGTGGCCTGAATTGCATGTTCACGATGATGAACAACGCTCGGCTTGCCGTCGGCGTTCAGGGGGTCGGCATTGCTGAAGCTTCGACGCAAAAAGCGATCGCCTACGCCAACGAGCGAACGCAAGGCAAAGCAGCCACCTTTGCCGGCGAAGGAATGGCACCGATCGTCCACCATCCCGATGTCCAGCGTAATCTTCTGACCATGAAAGCCATGACGCAGGCCGCCCGCGCCATATGTTACAGCTGCGCCCACGCCATCGACATGTCTCACAAAGGTCCGCAGGAAGAGCGACAGTTCTGGACCGAGCGCGCAAGTCTTCTAACGCCTATTGCCAAGTCTTTTTCAACCGATATGGGTTCCGCGGTCGCTTCCATTGGCGTGCAGGTTCATGGCGGTATGGGCTTTGTTGAGGAGACCGGTGCCGCCATATACATGCGTGATGCGCGCATCGCCCAAATCTATGAGGGCACCAACGGAATTCAGGGTATTGATCTGGTAATGCGCAAATTGCCACTCGACGATGGCGGTGCGGTCGAAACCTACTTGAAAGAGTTGGATGCGATCATCGACCAAATTGCGCAGTCAAATCAGCCTTCATTTGGCAACACCAATGCCTGTCTCCAGACGGCGATGGATGATCTGCGCGCAGCCACCGAAACGATGATGGGCTTCCTGGCGCAGAGAAACCATCACGCAGCGCTCGCAGCCGCAACACCGTACCAGCATATGTTTGGGTTGGTTGCTGGCGGGACCTATCTGGCCAAATCGGCACTTTCCGATACATCGCGTCAGGAACGGGTATCATTGTGCCGCTTTTTTGCAGAAAACCATGTAGGTGAAGCGGCTGCCTTGCGTGAACGTGTCGAACACGGTGCAGCCAGCCTGGAAGCGGCTGCCACGTATTTGGTGGCCTGACATGACAAGCGATCCGCATATCGAAATTACCCGCCAAGGTGCTGTTCAATCGATCCGATTTGACCGGGCAGAGAAGAAAAACGCCATTACGCGAACCATGTATGCTGCCATGACCGTAGCGCTCAAGGCGGCAGAAGACGATGATGCGATCCGTGCGCATTTGTACCTTGGGCAGCCCGGTGTATTTTCGTCGGGAAATGATGTGCAGGACTTCATGGCTTTTGCCATGTCCGGAGAAATGGGCACAGAAGTGCTCGATTTCCTTCATACGCTTGCGCGCTTGAAGAAGCCGGTGGTATCGGCGGTTGACGGTCTGGCCATCGGTATCGGCACAACGATCCACATGCACTGCGACTTGACGTTTGCGACGCCGCGCTCACTGTTCAAGACGCCATTTGTCGATCTGGCACTTGTTCCTGAAGCGGGCTCCAGTTTATTGGCACCGGCCTTTATGGGCTATCAGCGCGCGTTTGCCATGCTCGCCATGGGCGAAGATTTTTCCGCGCAGGACGCCGTTGAAGCGGGCCTTGTCTATAAGGTCGTCGATGAAGGCGAACTTGAAGAAAGGGCGATGCAAGCGGCCCAAGCATTGGCAGAAAAGCCACCGGTTGCGCTTTCCATTGCCAAGCGCCTGATGAAATCGTCTCCCGATAAACTGATCGAGCGGATCGACGAGGAGGCAGCATACTTTGCAGCTCAATTAAAGTCAGATGAGGCCAAAGCGGCGTTCATGCAGTTCATGGCGCGCAAAAAAAGCTAATTGTTACAGATCCATGTGGTCCAAGCGCGACAAAGCTTTGTTTTCAGTCTGCGCTATGGCGGGCACATTGCTGTTCGCTTGGTTGGTTTTTACCATCCTTGACGCGTTGCCTTTGTAGCCTTGCGCTTTGGCTTTTCCAAAAGAGCGACAGCTTCCAGATGATGCGTCCATAAAAACTGGTCGAACGGTGTGATCGATTTGATCCGGTATCCGCCCTTGATGAGCGTCTTCAGGTCACGCGCCAACGTCTCCGGATTACACGAGACAGCCACTATTTTTTCGACTGATGATTTCGCAATTTCAACAGCTTGTTCTCCAGCGCCGGCCCGCGGTGGATCAAGCACCAGACCGTCAAACCGCTCCAGTTCCTCAACCTTCAAGGGACGCTCAAAAAGGTCGCGTTTTTCTGTCGTCACCGACTTTAACCCGTCAGAAAAACGCCAAGCCTGAT
Source organism: Pseudomonadota bacterium (assembly GCA_039822005.1). Lineage (GTDB taxonomy): Bacteria > Pseudomonadota > Alphaproteobacteria > Rhizobiales > Rhizobiaceae > JBCBDX01. The sequence goes on from JBCBMZ010000001.1 coordinate 838,870, forward strand.
CGAGCGCATTTAATGATGCTTGCTCCATCTCGACCGCGTGAACGTGATGATCACGGGCCAACGGCAGGGCAAAGGTTCCACAACCGGAAAAGAGATCTGCGACGCGCTTTGCACCGGCCAGATGACCGGTTACCCGCTGGCGCATGGCGTTCTCAGTGGTTGCTACGGCTTGCAAGAACCCGCCAGCTGGCAATTGCACCGCAAGGCCATCAAATTCGACGATTGGTTTGCGGGTTTCGACTATCAGTTCGGCGTTGATCGACAGCCGCGCAAAATTGGCTTTGAGCGCGATTTGCAACGCAGCTTCGCGACGGTTTGAATTGAGCCTTTCAACGTCGGTCAGGGCGACATCAAGGCCGGTTTTGGTGACTGTGACCAAAGCATTGGCGGGTTTGGCATCGGCTGCCATAAGAGGAAGTGCTGCCTTAGCAACAGCCTTGAGCGCACCGCGTGCCTTGTTGAGAACCGGCAGGATAACCCGACATTCGTCGAAAACGACGACTTCGTGCGATCGCACTTTTTGAAAGCCCAATTCTACGCCAAACTGCGTGTGACGAATAGAAAAAGACGCGCGCCTGCGCGACGCCGGCGCGCACAAGTGAAGTGGTTCGACATCGGCAACGAGATCACGCGTTGCGAGCGCAGAGACCAGAAGCTCCCGCTTCCAATTGGCGTAAAGTCTGGCCTTGGCGTGCTGAATGGTGCACCCGCCGCAATGACCATAATCCGGGCAGGGCGGATCCAAATGGTCGGGGGATTTTACGATATGGTCTGGCGCTTCAAGTTCATGATCCAGAACAAGCCCGGTGACCAAGTCGCCGGGCAAAGCGCCGTGAATGAGCACCTGATCGCCCCCTTGGCTGTGAGCGATGCCTTCGCCGCGGCGCGACAATCCGGTGACTTCAAATCGTTCACCCATCTTTGCGACCAGCCAATAAATACTCCTGATTGCCGTCACCGCCCTTAATGGGCGATTGAACAAGTCCCTTCGATGTCCAGCCGGGCATCGCATCCAGCCAAAATCGCAAATCCTCGGCGCACTGCTGTGCCGTTGCCGACGAAACCAATCCGTTTTTTCCAACCATCGAGCGACCAACTTCAAACTGGGGTTTGACGAGCAAAATACAGGATGCACCGTCCTTTGCGAGTGCCAACGCAGGTGGCAGCGCCAGTTTCAGTGATATGAAGCTGACATCGCTAACCACAAGCCCTGGCAATTGCCCGTCCAGGTGCTGACGTGTCAGATCGCGCGCATTGAGCTTTTCCAGATTGATCAGGTTTGGGTTGGAACGCAATGGCTCGGCCAACTGGCTGTGTCCGACATCGACCGCAAAAACCCTATTGGCGCCGCGCTCCAGAAGCACTTGGCTAAATCCGCCGGTTGACGCGCCAATGTCCACACAGACCTCGCCGTTAGGGTTAAAGCTGAAAACATCTAGCCCGTGGATCAGTTTAAGCGCCGCGCGCGATACGTAGAATAGCGCATCATCTGTGATGTTGATCACCTGATCAGCGTTTGCCGCGACGGCTGGCTTTGTCGCGCACTTGCCATCCACTTCAACGCAGCCCCGTTTGATCGCGTCGCGCGCTCGGGCTCTTGTCTCATAATAATTGAGATCAACAAGCAGTTGATCGAGGCGTTTGCTGGTCAAAAAGGGCTCGCAGGTGATGTGGCAAGGCCTGCAAGCGTTTAACCATTTTATCCAAGGCTGCAATCAGATCGGCGCATTGTTTGTGTAGACGATCCGAACCGTTCGGCCATGATAGATGGGTGGAACCACGGGTGCTTCGGGTGGTAGTGCGATGGGAATTGGCAAGGCAACCTTCGTGCGGCCGAGACGCAAATCGCCGAACGCGTTGCGCGCTTCTTCTTTTTCCTTGGCCCGCAACCATTCACCCGGGGTCATCGCCCGGGAAACGATGTCCCGGCTCGGTTGACTGATCGCGTTGGTGTATACAGGATCCAGCACCGGTTGCGATGGGGCTAACACCTTCGCAGCGTTGATGGCGCCGCGCAAACCGCCAAATTTTTTGGCAAGCTGTTCAGCGGCACCACGCTGAATTTTCGGATCCGGTTGGATGAACGGGTTGGCCGCGGCCGCCCCCGTTGCTGCCCATAAGGCAGCAGCCATGATGATGCGTCTTTTGCGCATTTGTTTTGTCCCTGTTCCCAAGGACGGACCCTACACATCAGGGCTTGAAAGCTGGCAAAGGAACGCGGTGAATCTTTTGCCAAGTGCGAGGGTTAATGCGAACTTTCGCTTAAACGCCGGGCAGGGGGATAAACTCTTCGGTGTCGCCGGGCACAATATCAAATTTGCCTGTACGCCACTCTTCTTTTGCTTGCTCGATACGCTCGCGCGACGAGGAGACAAAGTTCCACCAGATATGCCTTTTAGTGCCGATGCTGGCACCGCCAAACAGCATTAAACCTGCCCCACGCGCCGAGCGTACGATAATCTGGTCGCCCGGGCGGAAGACCAACAGTTGGTCTTCGACAAATAAGTCGCCCGAGATATCCACTTCACCATCGGTGATATAGATCGCGCGCTCTTCGGTGTCGGCGGGGATCTCAATCTCGCCTTGCGCTGGCAATTGAACATCGACGTAGAGCGTGTCGCTGAATTGCGTCACCGGTGATGATACCCCATGGAAACCACCGATCAGAACCCGCGCATGGGCCTTGCTGTCTTCCAGCATCCCCATCTTCGCTGCCGCTGTGTTTTCAAAACTGGGGGCGATTTCTTCTTTGCCGTCCGGCAGAGCCAACCAGGTCTGAAGTCCGGAAATCTTCCGTGACGTTCGGCGCAACTCCTCCGGAGACCGCTCCGAGTGAACGATACCCTTGCCGGCCGTCATCAAATTGATATCGCCTGCCTCAATGACCATTTCGGTGCCCAGCGAATCGCGGTGGCGGATGGTCCCGTCAAAGAGATAAGTTACAGTGGAGAGCCCAATGTGCGGATGGGGACGCACATCCATCGCTTGGCCGGGTTTAAAGGTCGCCGGTCCCATTCGGTCAAAGAAGATGAACGGCCCGACCAGCTTTTTCTGCCGGGATGGTAGCGCGCGGCGTACTTCAAATTCACCCAGATCTTTGGCGTTGGGAACTATCAGATGTTCAATGGCATCGCAGGCGAATTTGTCACCTGCCTCAGGGTCGGTACCGGGAAAGAAACTCATCATTGTCTCCTGTTGCTGAGGCCAATGTAACGCATATCCGCGTTCACAAAAGACGCTCAAAATTCACGGTGTGTTCAATGATGGAGAACGGACAGGGCCAGACTAACTATCCAGCGGTTCAGTACCGCTGGCTTGCCCGTCTCGCGAAAGCTTGATTTTCTCGATTTTGGCTTCCGCCGCCTTTAGCAATTCATCGCAACGCGCTCGCAGAGCCTCTCCGCGCTCATAAACCTTGATTGACTCATCAAGGCCCACATCACCGCGTTCAAGCTTGTCCACAATGGCTTCCAATTCGGTGAGCGCATCCTCGAATTTTAATGTCGATGGATCTTTTGATTGATCTTCTTGGGTCATTTTATCCTCGCATCAGGCGATGAATATGGGTCGCAGCAGAGCTTGCCAAGCCTTGCAAGTCATATCCACCCTCAAGACATGAAACGACGCGATTTCCACAATGCCGGTCAGCAGCATCCATCAAACGCCCGGTGACCCAGTCAAAATCATCCTCCGTCAGATTGACCTGCGCCAGCGGATCGCGGTGATGCGCATCAAAGCCCGCAGAGATGATCAATAGATCCGGCGAAAAGGCATCCAGAGCCTGCAAAACGCGCTCCTTGACCGCTTCGCGGAACTGTTCTCCAGCGGCACCTGGCGACATGGGGGCGTTGACGATATTGCCGCTGACACCTTCCTCGGTCTTCGCCCCGCTGCCGGGGTAAAGCGGCATTTGGTGGGTCGAGCAGAAAAGCACCGATGGATCATCCCAAAAAATATCTTGCGTGCCGTTGCCGTGGTGCACATCAAAATCAACGATGGCCACGCGTTCCACATCATGTTTCTTCATCGCATGGCGAGCAGCGACCGCGACCGTGTTAAAAACACAAAAACCCATCGCAGTCGTTTTTTCCGCATGATGGCCGGGCGGTCGTGCTGCCACAAACGCGTTTTCAACGTCGCCATCCATGACCGCATCGACCGCGGCATTGGCAGCGCCCAAGGCATGCAAGGTAGCGTCCCATGTTTTTGAACAAGCGATGGTATCTTCATCGATCCGGTTGAAGCCTTCCGTCGGCATTTGCGCTTTTACGCTCGCAAGATGCTCTTCGGGATGCGCCAGCAAAACGGCACTTTCATCGGCCCGCGGCGCTTCAACGCGATCCAGTGTAGAAAAGGGGTCGGCGGTGAGAGCCGTTTCAAGCGCGCGGAGCCTGTCTACACGCTCGGGATGGCCCGGTGGTGTTATATGCTCTTTAAAAATAGCGTGTTCGTATAAACGTGTGACCATGCCAACGCCCTACCGCCAATTGGTAGGACTTGAAAGAGCCGGTCACACTTTGAAACCACTTTGGGTCATTCGGCCGGGACAAACCCCTTGGTCAGTCCGTCTGGGCGGCCATCGCGCAGATCACGAAAGTCTTCCGAGCGCTCTGCCAGGCGCCGCTCGACTTCCGGGTCCGGCATTTGTGTTTTGGCGACTTTGTTAAAGACTTGCAGCATCGCGCAAACCGAAAACGGTTCGACAAAAACGCCTGCCACGATCACCACGCCCACGATGCCGGCCGCAATCCGAGCGCCACTGGCACCTTCGATCGTGAAATCCATGAATCCGGGGATTGGCAGGAACAAGTAAATAGCAGCGAAAACCGCGACCTCAAAAACAATCAGGAACATCGCCAGCCAGAACGCGTTCTTGAACATGAGCCGTGCATTTTGGGCGTAAATAACCAGCGCATCAGCACCGGCACGCCAGACGTTGGCCGGTTTTGTGCGCATGATATGCGCCAGGATCATCTCGTCCACATAGGTGACGGCGATGGTCACAACTGATTCCACCAGGCTGAGGATTGGCGACAGAAACGGGATCAGGCTACCGATCCGTTTAAAGATGTTCTCAACCACCTTCAGAACACCTTTGATGAGCTGATCGAGGACAAACAGCGCGCTCGCTTCTGCAAAGTTCTCTTTCACCGTTCTTGCGCCGCGTGCAACTTGTGACATGCCGGCGGGAATACGCGCGCCGTCCATCATCTCACCCATGATGGCAATATGGCCCGCTTTGACGAGGTAGAGCGTGTATTCGCGCAGGATCCGCAGCACTAAAATGGCTAGGCCCACGCCCGCAGCACCACCGAAAATTCCCGATTGGGTGGCGCTAAATTCAGAGAGCAGCGGTCCCATTTCGTGGCCAATGACACCGCCACTCGCAGTCAAGACTGCAAAAATGATAGCAAATGCGCCGAAAACCAATACCCGCAGGATCAGGAATGGCCACGTGCGCCCCATAATTGAAAAACACTGTCCGACAGAAAAGTCCCAAAGCATGATGAACCCCTTTCTCAATAAAGATCGGGGTTATGCTTTAAGGTTCAATTGCCAAAAGGGTTCCATCTTCTGTTGCGGTTACCAAAAGGTTGCCAACCGTGACGATGGCCTTGTCAATTTTGCCCGGAACCGGGACATCGACAATTTCACCGGGACGCCGGATGAGGCGCAGTGCATTGCGTGATTGATTGGGTATCGCGATGGCCGTGAGCGAGCCGGCCTTGAACGGCTCTTGCAGGTCGAGTTCACGTGATCCGATCAAATGATTGGAGACATCGCTGACAATATCATTGGTTTCGAGCACCTCACCATTGGGGCGATATTGCAGCAGCGCCAGCCGTCCCCCAATGTGCGGCGTCCGGACAAAGGCGATCGTGCCAGTGTCAATGAAAGCGATGTTCAGCCAACGGTTTCGCTGGCCATTTTCGCTGGACGCGGCGATCTGGGTGAGCGCGCCATCGCTGACGGCATAGACCACGACCGCGGCGCCGCCGGTATTGGATGCGCGGATTGTGATAATTTCGCTGTTCTCATCGCCATCAAGGTCGAACAGGCGCGGCGTCAGATCTTCAAAAACCTGCTCGTCGGGTAGTTCCAAAGTCAACTCGGTACCATCGTCCAACTGGACGACCAGCGATCCCGCTTCAATGCAGTCGCCCAAGATACAATGCTGATAGCGCTCGGTTGGTGCGCCATACCAGGCCATGCGGACATTGCCCGTCTGTGCAACGGCAATTTTACCGTCGGGCAATGCGCCTTCGGGCGCGCGGGCAGGCAATGCACGGATAACATCAGGTGTGGCGCAGATGCCGCCGTCGCAATTACCGGCTTCCAAGCGCCACGTGCCGGAACTCGTCTCGATGTAGACCCCGCGAGCCGTCTCAGTGACCGCGATAACCGGCGCTTCGGTTTTGATGGGGGTAACCGACTGGGCCGCGCTGATCCCGAACTGTGTTGTAAGCAGCGCCGCCAGAACGCTAACTGATTTTTTCAAAGCCGGCAATATCAATACCAAAGCCCTCCAAGCCGACGTAGCGGCGTTCGCGCGACGAGTAGAGGCGGATTGATGCGATCCCCAAATCACGCAATATCTGCGCGCCAAGGCCGATCTCGCGCCATTCGGTCTCGCGCTCCTGCGCTTGTTGATGTCCTTCGCGATCAGGGCGCCAATTGCCGCGGGCAACGCCGACAGAACCTTCCCGCAAGTAGATCAAAACGCCTCGCCCATGTGTTTTGCACATATGTTTGAGCACTTCGGTCGGTTCATTGTGGGCGCCAAACACATCATCAATCACATTTTCCAAGGTCAAACGAACGGGAATGTCATTCCCGTCTCGAATATCGCCGACAACTATGGCCACATGCTGCATTGTATCCCAGGGCAGGGAATAGGTGTGCGCTATTGCCAGGCCGGCGGGCGTGTCGACATCCATTCGCTCGCCGCGTTCGACCAATGTTTCCTTGCGCTGGCGGTATGCGATCAGGTCCGCGACCGAGACTTCCTTGAAGCCATGTTCTTGCGCGAAGGCAGTAACTTGGGGGCCGCGCATGACCGAACCATCATCATTGACCAGTTCGCCGATGACACCGACGGGTGGAAGCCCAGCCAATTTGCACAGATCAACAGCTGCCTCGGTGTGGCCTGAACGCATCAAAACACCACCTTCGCGCGCGATCAGCGGGAAAACGTGACCAGGCCTTACAAAATCTGCCGCACCGGAATTCGGGTTTGCCAAATTGCGCACTGTCGCTGTTCGATCTTCTGCCGAAATGCCGGTCGTTGTGCCGTGCCGGTAGTCGACTGTCACCGTGAACGCAGTGCCTTTCGCGTCTTCATTGTCGGCGACCATGGGATTCAAGTTAAGACGCTTGGCTTCACCCGCCGTCATGGGCGCACAGACGATACCTGACGTATGACGCACGATAAGCGCCATTTTCTCCGGGGTGCAATGACTGGCGGCGACGATCATGTCGCCTTCATTTTCACGGTCGTCATCATCCATGACAATGACGATCTCACCTTGTTCGAAAGCCGTGAGCGCTTCGGCAACTTTCGTTGGGCTGTAGGGCATAATCTACCTTTCTGTAAGCGCCAATCGCGCGCCGAGCAAAACGAACGCGCCGGCAAATGTGCGCTTCATCCAAGAAATGACCGCTGGGCGCGATATGACATAGTCGCGCGCACTGGCTGCCAAAGCCCCGTAAATGATGAAGACAACAAATGTCATAGCCATGAAGACCGCCGACAAAATCCCCATTTCCAACATCGGGCTGGTTGCGCCCGGCGTGACAAATTGCGGGAGAAACGCAAGGAAAAACACAGACAGTTTGGGGTTGAGCACATTGAGGGCGATGCCGTCGCGCACGAGGCGAAACGCCGATGTCCGGTCTTTGCGTGCTTCGACATCCAACGCACCGCCGTCGCTCAAAATGCCCCAAGCCATATAAAACAGATACAGGACACCCAAATACTTCACGACCTGAAAGGCGAGGGCGCTGGCGTGCAGGATCGCAGCCAACCCGACAATGCTGGCCAACAGGTGTGGGACGATACCGAGTGTGCACCCAAAGGCGGCAATCACCGATGGACGAAAACCGCGTCTGAGGCCGATAGCCAGCGTGTAGATCACACCGGTCCCCGGCAGCAGGACGATGATGAATGAAGTGAAAAGAAACTCAATTGACATATGCATTTCCTATTTTGTGCCCACTTGGCCCCGGTGCCGCAAATAATGATCGGCAACGGCACAGGCCACCATCGCCTCAGCAATCGGCACGGCTCGAATGCCCACACAAGGGTCGTGGCGTCCCTTTGTGACAACATCCACTTCTTGTCCGTCACGGGTAACGGATTGTGTCGGCGTGAGCATGGAGGAGGTGGGCTTAATCGCAATGCGTGCGACCAAAGGTTCACCAGTCGTGATACCGCCTAGGACGCCCCCAGCTTTATTGCTGAGGAATACGGGCTTGCCATCGTCGCCAATGCGCATCTCATCGGCGTTTTCGGGCCCCGTGATGCGTGCGGCTTCAAAGCCATTCCCAATTTCCACGCCCTTGACGGCGTTGACACTCATGAGATTGGAAGCGATGTCCTGATCCATCTTGGCATAGATCGGTGCACCAAGACCTGCCGGGACGCCATCAGCGACAACCTCGATCAGCGCTCCGACCGAGGAACCATCCTTGCGGATACCGTCGAGATACGCCGCGAAATGTTCGACAGACTGCGGATCCGGCGAAAAGAACGGATTTTGATCAACTTGATCCCAATCCCAATTGGCGCGGTCAATATCATGGGTGCCCATGCCCACCAATGCAGCGCGTACTTTCATGCCCGGAACGACTTTTCGCGCCAAGGCACCGGCTGCGACACGGGCAGCGGTTTCACGCGCCGATGAACGGCCGCCACCGCGATAGTCGCGGACACCATATTTTAAGTCATAGGTGTAGTCGGCATGTCCCGGACGGTAGCGGTTGGCGATATCCCCATAGTCTTTGGAACGCTGATCCGTGTTTCGGATCATCATGGAGATCGGTGTCCCTGTGGTCGTCAGCGTCTCGCCGTCCCCGTCCGGGAGAACGCCAGACAAAATTTCTACCTCGTCCGCTTCGCGGCGTTGTGTGGTAAATTTCGATTGACCAGGTTTTCGCCGATCAAGGTCGTGTTGAATATCGGCTAGCGTAAATCGGATGCCGGGTGGGCAGCCGTCAATGACACATCCCAATGCCGGGCCGTGGCTTTCACCCCATGTGGTGACGCGAAGCAGATGACCGAATGTGTTATGTGACATAGACGAGACCCGTTTTTTGTGTCCCGTCTAGATCAGCTTTGCAGGAATGCAAAGTAAAGCGTTTGTTGGCCGCCATATGGGCCGCATCACTCCACTTTTATTTTCACTGTGTGAGATTTTTTGCGGATACGGTCTGCCAGGTGACGCGGATAGGTCAAGCGATAGCGAAACTGGTCACCACCGCGATAGCCCTTGTTCGGTGTGTAGTAGAACATGTTTACCGTTGCCGTCGTTCCCGCACAGGCACCGGGAAGTGAGTGACGTTCTTGCCGGTAAGTAACCGTTCCGTTTTTCGGTTCTTTGGCAATAATGACTTTGCCTGGAGGGAAAATTTGACAGCTACGCTTATCAAAGTAATAGGTCGCCGCAACAGCCGTTGTTGTGTTTGCCCGAACTTCTCTAACGTCAGCGTGCGCCATGTTGCCGGTGCTGATACAAAGTATGACAAGTACAAACAGTCTGGAAAATGTCGTCATAATGTGCCCCATTTATTGACAGTCGGAGTATAAACAAAACCCCATCGTCGTAAACGGTTCTGGCGTTGGGTTTTTTGTGACATTTTGGCAAACGCCAACCGTGGCTGCTGTTTGCCCGGCCGATATTTGCTACAGTTCCCAGCAGTTCGTTTTTCACAATGGAGGCTCGCCTTGCAGCGCGTCATAAGTTCGGTTTTCGCCCTGTCTTTTTTGTTCACGATGCCCGCATTTGCAGGCGAAGCAGAGGGCAAAATTGTCGATGTCAACGCCTCTGCCATGACAGTCACGCTCGATAGCGGTGAGACATACACGCTACCACCGGAGTTTGATGTCACGCTGGTTTCGCCGGGTATGGTCGTTGCGCTCGCCCATGAGGATGATGCGGCAAAGACTGTTACAGACATGGAATTGGTCGACTAAAAGCCGCCTTGGCTAGTGTCGAGGATCCAGCTGCCTTTCCCGTCACGCCAAGCATAAACATCATCCTGCGGTATTTTGGTGTCCGCTGCGATCTTGGTGTCCAAGCCTTCCAACATTCGGCGAGTGCCGCGTATCATCCCGCCATGTGTGACGATCACGCTTGGCCCTGTCAGGATATCCAGCGCGTATCGCACCCGTGCGCACGCTTGATCGTAGCTTTCCCCAGCAGGGGGGACAAATTCCCATTTGTTTTCATTGCGCGCCGCGATCAGTTCAGGTTCCTCAACCTCAAGCTCGGCAAGTGAGCGCTTTTCCCAGGCACCAAATGTCACCTCGATCCATGCATCCTCCACTTCATAATCTTCCGGTGGCAGCCCCATAGCTTCGCGCATGATCTCCATCGTTTTGCGCGCGCGGGTGAGCGGGCTGGAGATAAAGGTCCAATCAGTCCAATCCACATTCTGTCGGCGCAAAATATCGGCGTACGCCGCCGCTTGCTCATGGCCAAGCGCATTGAGCGGGATATCTGTGCGGCCCTGAAATCGCTGTTCACGGTTCCAGTCTGTTTCGCCATGGCGGGCCATGAAGAAAGGATGCGCCGGGTTGATCATGGTGAAAAGCCTCCAGCGCGCTGAGCGCCCTAATCCTTAACAATATCAGGCGCGTCGACAGCTTTCATGCCAACCACATGGTACCCTGCGTCGACATGGTGTGTTTCACCCGTCACCGCGCGGGACAAATCCGAAAGAAGGTAGAGTGCTGAATCGCCCACCTCATCGACGGTTACCGTTTTGCGCAGTGGCGAATTATATTCGTTCCACTTCAAGATGTAACGGAAGTCACCAATCCCCGAGGCGGCGAGCGTCTTGATCGGACCGGCCGAAAGCGCATTGACGCGGATGCCTTTTTTGCCAAGGTCGGCTGCCAAATAGCGCACGCTTGCTTCCAGCGCGGCCTTGGCAACGCCCATCACATTATAGTGCGGCATCACGCGTTCAGCACCATAGTAGGTGAGCGTCAGCACGGAGCCGCCATTGGTCATCAATGGTTCGGCACGACGCGTCACATCGGTCAGCGAATAAACCGAGATATCCATCGTGCGCATAAAGTTTTCATGCGTGGTGTCGACATAACGGCCGGTAAGCTCGTTTTTGTCGGAAAAGGCGACAGCGTGAACGATAAAATCCAGTCGGCCCCACACTTTCTCCAAATGCGCAAAAACAGCATCCATGCTTTGGGCGTCAGTCACGTCCAGATGTCCCACAACCATGGCACCCAGTTCTTCGGCCAGCGGTTCCACACGCTTTTTCAGCGCTTCGCCCTGATAGGTCAGCGCCAGTTCAGCGCCATGTTCCGCGCAGGATTTGGCGATGCCCCATGCCATCGACTTTGCGTTTGCCAAGCCGATAATAAGCCCTCTTTTGCCATGCATGATGCCTGACGCCATTGTGTGAAACCCCTGTATTGTTCTGTTCTTGGATAAATAGCAGCATGCCTATTGCACAGCACAATAGACCATTCAAGCAAAGCTGGCAGGCAACAGGCGACGGGCCGGAGTTCAGGCGTTGAAAAGTTTTTCAAGTCCGGCTTTTTGCGCCTCGTTGAGTTCATCAAAAGAAACGGCAAGCTCGACGCGCAAATCACCTTGCTTTCCGTCACTGAGCGGAATGCCGCGCGCCTTCATGCGAAACGTTCGACCGTCCGCAAGCCATGGCTTGATCTTCAACGCCACCTTGCCCGACGGCGTTGATAGGGGTAGTTTGCCGCCTCGGATGGCCGTATCGAGCGGCACTTGTGCCGACATCACCAGCGTCTCATTTTCCAGCCGGTACCGGTCAGACGGTTCGATGGCGACTGACGCCAGCACGTCACCATGATGGCCGGCCGGTCCTGGTTCGCCTTGACCAGTCAGACGAATGGTTTGTCCTTCTTTGACGCCAGCGGGGATCTTGACCGCGATAACCCGCCCGTCCGGCAGCGAGAGCTTGGTTTTTTCGCCGCGGGCAATCTGCTCGATGGTAAGGGTCAGCTTGACACGCACATCGCGTCCCTTGGTCGGTTGTGCCTGTTTGGCACGGTAACCGCCAGGGCCGCGGGTCTGTCCGCTGAACGGATCTCCGGCACCGCCAAAGTCGGCATTGCCCATATTTGCGCCGCCAGCGAACATGGTTTTCAGAACATCTTCGGCGTCAAAACCCTGCCCTGCGCCCGCACTGGAACGCTGATAGCGCCGGTAAAGATCATCAAAGCCCGGTTCGCCATTGGCATATGGATTGCCACCCGGGTAAGTGGCCCGCTCATTGCCATCAGCATCGATCTCGCCACTGTCAAAACGCTGCCGTTTCTCCTCGTCTCCCAGTATCTCATAGGCTTGAGAGATGGCGGCAAAACGTTCCTTTGCCCGTTTGTTTTCCGGGTTGGCATCAGGGTGATACTTCTTGGCCAGCTTTCGAAAAGCGGACTTTATGTCGTTCGCGCTGGCCGTCTTGTCGACACCAAGCATAGAATAGGGGTCGCGCATCTTCGCTCCGATTGAATGGTTCGAACGGATATGGAGATGAAGTCTTCAGATTTCCAGCGTCTAGCCTTGTTGAACAGGCTCGCTTACATTGGTCAGCGACCTTGTCCACCAACCATTGCCCGGTTCCAGGCACACTTCACCTTGGTAAAGTGTCAAACCATCATACGAACGTCGCGTCGCCTTGAATGTGCGACACTTTTGCCCGGCGATTTCCCGTTCCGCAATATCGGTTATACGACCGCTCGTTCCAGTGGCAGCGTTCGCCCATGTCGCGCCTTCGGCGGGTACGAGGTTCACATCCAAAGTGGTTACAGCAAGGCGAAGGGTGTCTTCATCGAGAAGCCGGTCCGTTTCGCCGAGCGTCTGTCCTTCGCGCGGTTCAAAGGGGTCGGTGGCAATTGTTGGTGTTGGTTCGGCCATTGACAGGGCACCGGTATCAAATCCGGAATTGTCTATGGCATTCCCGCTGACAGCGCAGCCGGCCAGAGACAATGAGGTAGCTATCAAGAATGCACAAAATGGCGCACGCCCAAATGCTTTAAACCCGTTACGATGCCTGTTAATCAACACAAAACCATACCCAACCCAAGGCTGGATCATGTCACAGACAGCGTTAAAGGATCGTGAATTTACGGCCGAGACCGACCCATTCGGCTTGTTTGAGCGTTGGATGAAGGATGCCACCGACCATGAACTGAACGACCCCAATGCTCTGTCTCTTGCGACTGTAGACGCAGATGGGATGCCGAACGTGCGCATGGTGCTTCTCAAAGGTTTTGATGAATATGGGTTGGTCTTCTATACTAATTTCGAAAGCGCCAAGGGTAAGGAGCTTTTGGGCAATCTTAAGGCAGCCATGTGTTTTCATTGGAAATCACTGCAGCGCCAGGTGCGCGTTCGTGGCAACATAACGGTGGTCGATGATGACGAAGCTGATACATATTACCAAACGCGCGCGCGGGGCAGTCGTATTGGTGCCTGGGCGTCCAAGCAGTCGCGCCCGCTGACGTCAAAATTCGAGCTGGAAAAAGAAGTCGCCAAATACACGGCGCGCTTTGCCGTGGGTCACATTCCAAGGCCGCCACATTGGTCGGGCTTCCGGCTGACACCGACCTATTGGGAGTTTTGGCAAGATGGGACGTTCCGGCTCCATGACCGGGTTGTGTTCACACGTGAAGATGAAAAAACGCAATGGGACAAACAGCGGCTTTATCCCTAACTCTTCACCTTGTAGCCGGTCTTGAATATCCACCACACGATCGTCACACAAAGTGCGGCGAAAACGAGAATAAACGCCACCGAGACCGGAGGGCTAACATCGGAAATTTCATAAAAACTCCAGCGGAAACCGCTAACCAGATAAAGCACAGGGTTCAAGAGTGTCACATTCTGCCAGAAGGGCGGCAGCATATCGATGGAGTAGAATGAACCGCCCAGAAACACCAGTGGCGTGATCACCAACAAGGGCACGATTTGCAGCTGGTCAAATCCCTCCGCCCAGATGCCGATGATAAAGCCCAAAAGCGAAAAAGTGGTCGCTGTGAGCACCAGAAAGAACAGCATCCAGAAGGGGTGAGCAACGCGCAATTCAACGAAAAAGGTCGCTGTCAAGAGAATGATGACACCGAGGATCAGCGATTTGGTTGCCGCAGCGCCCACATAGCCGATCACGATCTCGATGGCTGAAACCGGAGCCGAAAGCAGTTCGTAAATCGTACCGGTAAATTTGGGGAAATAGATACCGAATGCGGCGTTTGAGACGGACTGCGTTAGCAGCGATAGCATGACGAGACCGGGCACGAGAAATGCCCCGTAAGTGACACCATCAATTTCTTCCATCCGGCTGCCAATCGCGGCACCAAAAACAATAAAATAGAGGGATGTTGACAGCACCGGCGATACAATTGATTGGCCGATTGTACGCCACATGCGGTTCATTTCGAACTTGTAGATAGCGGCAATGGCAAGCCAGTTGATATTCATGCCGCTTCCCCTTCGGATTTGACCAGGCCGACGAAAATATCCTCCAGCGAACTCTGGCTGGTTGAAATGTCAGCAAAGCGTATCCCGTCCTCGGCAAGGCCGGTGAGCAGCCGCGTAATCCCTTTGCGTTCGGCATTGGCATCATATTGATAAGTTAACCGCATACCTTCTTCAGACAACTGCACGTCAAAGGCAGATAGCTTCTCCGGTAACGTCTTCACCGGTTCAGCCAACTCCAGCACCAACGTTTTCTTGCCGAGCGTCTTCATCAAGGTTGCTTTGTCCTCAACGACGATAATCTCGCCCTGCCGGATGACAGCGATTCGATCGGCGATTTCTTCGGCCTCTTCGATATAGTGCGTGGTCAGAATAATGGTGACGCCATCTTCGCGCAGCTGGCGCACGACATTCCACATATCCTTCCGCAGTTCCACGTCGACGCCCGCGGTCGGCTCATCCAGAAACAGGATGCGCGGTTCGTGGCTGAGCGCCTTGGCAATGAGCACGCGCCGTTTCATGCCGCCCGAAAGCTGCATGATTTTATTGTCTTTCTTGTCCCACAAAGAAAGATCTTTGAGCACTTTTTCAATATGCGCATCATTGCGCGGCAGCCCAAATAGACCGCGCGAAAATGACACCGTCGCCCAGACGGTCTCAAAGGCATCTGTCGTCAACTCCTGAGGGACAAGACCAATCATTTGGCGCGTTTTCCGAAAGTCCTTTATGATGTCATGGTCGCCAACCGTGACCGATCCGCCGGTTGGATTGACGATACCGCAAATGGCAGAAATCAGCGTTGTCTTGCCAGCACCATTGGGGCCCAGCAGAGCAATGATTTCTCCATCTTCAATGTCTAGGTTGACGCCTTTGAGCGCCTGGAAACCATTGTCATAGTGCTTTTGAAGGTTCTTGACCGAGATAAGAATGGTCATGGTTAGGCGTCCCGCCGCAATTGTTGTAAGCGCGTAAGTAGTCGCGCTGCACCCAAAAGCAAAGTGAAGCTTTCAGGGCTACTGACATCCGTCATCGGCATGTCGCATCGGCGGCATCATAAGCACCGCCGATCGTGGAACGATTATGGGCAAAGGAGACCGCCATGCTAGAAGACCAAACACAAAGCCTGACGCCGGAAGAGGCGATTTATGTCGGTGACACCATGGGTGGCCGCATCGTCGCAGCGCGCGAAGCCATGGGGTACACCACTTCTCAGCTTGCACGTAGGCTGGGAATCAAATCGGCTACGCTGCAAAACTGGGAAAATGACCGCGCCGAACCACGCTCCAACAAACTCTTTATGCTGGCGGGCATGCTCAATGTTTCACCGACATGGATTTTGACCGGCCGGGGCGAAAGCCCGACGCCGATTGAGGGCGACCCGGATATCGCTGCGCTTCGTCATGAACTGCTTGACATGCGCTCGCGCTGCAAACGACTGCTCGACCAGATCGACCGGACGGTCAAAGGCCTTTCGGAATAAAACAACACATTTTCGACCTGCTTTGCCCGTGTTATGCGGAACCCATGAACCGCACATTTTTCTGGATATTTGTTGCGATCGCGCTGTTGCCGCTGCAGGGCTGCCTCGGGCTTGGCTACTACGCGGAAACAGCAAACGGACATCTGGAACTTTTGGCGGCCCGCGAGCCGGTAGATGAAATTCGCGTCGATCCCTCAAGGCCTTTGTCACAGCGAACGAAGATGGATAAGGCCGCTGAGATGCGACAGTTCGCCGTTGATGTTCTCAAGCTTCCCGACAATGCCAGCTACAAATCCTATGTCGATTTGGAGCGCGGCTATGTCACCGTGGCCGTGTTTGCGGCATCTGAATTTTCGCTCGAACCGGCTACTTGGTGCTTTCCGATTTTTGGCTGCGTGCCCTACCGTGCTTTCTTCTGGGAAGACAATGCGCGCGAACTTGCACATACGCTGCGCGAGAAGGGTCTCGACGTCTATGTGACCGGCGTCACGGCCTATTCCACGCTCGGCTGGACCCCTGATCCGCTCCTCAACACAATGCTGGATTATGGCGATACGCACCTGGCGGCTGTGATGTTCCATGAGCTGGCCCATCAGCGGGTCTATGTGCGCAATGACAGTGCCTTTAACGAAGCCTTTGCTGTGGCGGTCGAGATTGAGGGCGTCAAGAAGTGGTTCCGCGCAAAAGGCGATGCCAAGCGTTTGACTGAGTATGAACAAAGCCGCGAACGTCAACGGGAATTTTTGGCATTGGTGGAAAATACACGCCAGACCCTTTTGGGCATCTACGCCGGTTCTGCCCGTGACGCCTCAAAGCGCGAGGCCAAAGACAAGGCCATCGAAGCCATGAAGGCCCGCTACGTAAAGATGCGCAATGGGAAATGGGGCGGCTACGATGGCTATGATGGCTGGTTTTCCCGCCCAATAAACAACGCCCAATTGGCCGCCAGTGGGATCTACAATGATCTGGTGCCGGACTTTCAGCGCCTGTTTCAAAGCTGCGGCGAGGATTTTGCCCGTTTTTATTCAGCGGCCGGAAAACTCGCCAAGCGCAGCCCGGACGAGCGCCGTTTGGCGCTCAAGCAAACCAACTGTACCTAACCGGACAACGTCTCTTCCACCCACGCAGGTACGATGTCACCAGCTTTGCCGCGCACGGACTTGTCAAAATCATGTGTGCCGGGCGTTGCTTCCAAATTGAGCTCCAGCGTATTGGCACCGGTACGTTTGGCTTGCTGCACAAATTGCGCGGCAGGATAAACATTGCCGCTGGTACCGATGGAAACAAAAAGATCGCACTCGGCCAGCGCATCCCAAATGCGTTCCATCTGGTAGGGATACTCGCTGAACCAGACGACGTCTGGACGCATGCCACCGGTGCGCGAACAGCCCGGGCAGGGGACATCGATATCGAGACCATCATGCCAATCATGGCGCGCCCCGCAATGCGCGCAAAGCGCCTTGGCCAATTCGCCATGCATGTGGATCAGGTTTTGGGTGCCCGCCCGCTCATGCAGATTGTCGACATTTTGCGTGACAACCAGTACCTCGCCGCCATACTCCTGCTCAAGGCGCGCCAAAGCCAGATGCGCCGCATTGGGTTCAACTGTTGGAAGGCCCGCACGGCGCAGATTGTAGAAGTCGTGCACCTTGTCCGGGTTGCGCGCAAACGCTTCTGGCGTCGCCACCTCTTCAATGGTATGGTTCTCCCACAGCCCACCCTTGTCACGAAAAGTATCGATGCCTGATTCGGCCGATATGCCAGCGCCGGTAAGGATGAGGATGGATGGGTTCACCCCTCCGTGCCCCCCACGGTCACAGCGTCCATGCGCAGGTGCGGCTGGCCGACGCCGACGGGCACCCACTGGCCGCCCTTGCCGCAATTACCAACGCCGGTGTCCAGCTTCTGGTCATTGCCGATCATGGAAACGCGCTTCATCGCTTCCGGTCCGTTGCCGATCAGCATGGCCCCCTTGATAGGATAGGTGATCTTGCCGTTTTCGAGGCGATAGGCCTCGGTGCACTCAAAAACGAATTTGCCCGACGTGATATCTACCTGACCACCGCCGAAGGACACGGCATAAATTCCGTCCTGCACGCTTTCGATGATTTCGTCCGGCGTATGCTGACCGGAAAGCATATAGGTGTTGGTCATGCGCGGCATCGGGACATGGGCATAGGATTGGCGGCGCCCATTGCCTGTTGGTTTGACGCCTGTCAGGCGCGCATTTTGGCGGTCTTGCATGTATCCGACCAGCTTACCGTCCTCAATGAGTACATTGTGGCCCGACGGCGTGCCTTCATCATCAATGGTCAAAGAGCCTCGGCGCGCGTCAATCGTACCATCGTCAACAACGGTGACGCCCTTGGCGGCAACCTGCTCGCCCATGAGCCCAGCAAAAGCGGACTGGCCTTTGCGGTTGAAGTCGCCTTCCAGTCCATGGCCGACAGCCTCATGCAGCATCACACCCGGCCAGCCCGCGCCAAGGACAACATCAAACGTGCCAGCTGGCGCAGGCTTGGCATCCAGATTAACGAGCGCTTGGCGCAGTGCTTCGTCGGCGGCGTATTGCCACCGGTCGGTCGCGATAAAGTCGCCAAAGATCTGTCGTCCGCCCATGCCGTGCGAACCGCTTTCCTGCCGGTCTCCGTCGCCCACGATGACGGAGACATTAACTCGCACCATGGGACGGATGTCTTTGGCCAGAAATCCATCGGCACGCAGAATTTCTACCACTTGCCAAGAGGCGGCGAGCGAGGCCGATACCTGACGCACGCGCGGGTCCTTGCCGCGCAAATAGGCGTCGATCATTTCCAGCAATTTGACCTTGCTTTCAAATGTCGGCTCACCAATCGGGTTGCCCTCACCGTAAAGATGCTTGTTGGTACGCAGCGGTGCTTCGGTATAGGTGCCGGAGTGACCGCTGGAAACGGCTTTGGTTGCATCGGCCGCGCGCAACAGGGCGTCACTGGAAAAATTGTCCGACTGGGCATAACCGACCGCTTCACCGGCGACCACCCGCAAGCCATAGCCCGAACGGGTGTTAAAGCTGCCGTTTTTCAGGCGACCATTGTCCCAGCCCAGTGCTTCTGTTTCCGCATACTCCAAAAACAATTCGCCATCATCGGCGTTGCCGAGCGTATCTGCAACAATGCCTTGAACTTCCTCGCTCGAAATATCGAAGCGACCCAATAGGTCGGGGGTTTGGTTGGTCTCGGTCATGAAAAAATGCTCCGCATGCAGGGTTGCATGCGTAGCTAAGGCGGGCAGTGCCCCTGTGCAAGGTTTTAGGGAAGGGCTGTGTAACCGGCGGTAAAGCCGCTCAGGTCAACCGGAATGCCGATGCCTTCTTCAGGCGTCTGGAAAACAATAAAGGTAGCGTTCGTGCCGCCTTGAAATTGTTGGAGCAGATTGTCTTCCAAAATCACCTCGGCATAGCAGCCATCATTAAAGCAGCGCACGAAGTAGGCCCGTCCGATATCGTTGCCATCAATGTTAAGGCCCAGGCCGTTGGGTAAAAGAATGCCGAGCGGCGCCAGGACCCGCAAGATGCGCGCCTTCTGGTCGGCCGTCTTCAAGACCACAACCGATAAGCCAAGTTCGGGACGATCGTCTGCGATAACATTTTGCATCAAGACGCACTGCTCGGACGAGGCACCGGGCGGCGTGTCGCAGATAATGTTCCAAGCGCCATGTGTTTCGCGCACGGAGCCGGATTGGGCAAACACAGAATTGATGTGAGCCAAGCCAAGCACAGCTGCCAGCGCAAAGACTTTTAGAATGTTCATTGTATAAATGCCTACCCCGAAACCCAAGAATACGAATCAACCGCTTCACCGTAACTGCTTACGCAGATGTTTGGAAACGTTACCTCAGTCATCGCGGGCAACACGGCAAAAAAAAGGCCAAGCTTTCTCCCAAAAGCGTCGGAATCGCACATCTTGTGCGGCACATTGGCGCGATGGGGCGGCATACAAAGTGTAAAGCGCCCTTATGCCGCATCATCATCCATCCGTCTTGGTTGCAGCTGTCACGATAATGTGGTTTTGACGCACCACGCTTTTATAACACTGCGCGCAATCTTGAGAGTGTGCAAACTATTGTCGGGAGATTTCAAGTGGTCGGACTTATGACACGTGTTGCGGGAGCAGGCGTCATCATGTCAGCGCTCGTGAACGCGGCACATGCCGCGCAGCCTTTGCCGTGGCAGCTGGGCTTTCAGGAAGCCGCTACGAAAATTATGGCGCAGATCAATTGGTTTGAGGATTACACGCTGTGGCTTTTAACGCCCATCGTGATCCTTGTGATGGGCCTTTTGGCCTATGTAATCGTTCGCTTTAATGCGCGCGCCAACCCTGTCCCATCAAAGACGAGCCATAACACAACCATCGAGATCGTTTGGACGGTTGGCCCCGTGCTTGTCTTGCTGGCATTCGCGATCCCGTCGTTTCAATTGCTCAATGCACAATACAAGCCGGAAACAGAGCCGACGATCACGATTAAGGCGATCGGTTACCAGTGGGCTTGGGCATATGAATATCAGGACGATGAAGGCGGCGAGGACGTTGTTTTTGACTCCATCATCCTGAAAGAAAATGAGCGCACCGCTTTCAGCAAAACCGATGTAGACACCTACCCGCGCCTGCTGGCCGTTGACAATGAGATCGTTGTCCCGGTTGATACAACGGTTCGCCTGCTCGTGACGGCAGCGGATGTGCTGCACGCTTGGGCCATGCCGGCTTTTGGTGTCAAAATGGATGCGGTGCCGGGCCGTCTGAACGAGACTTGGTTCCATGCGCAGAAAGAAGGCATATTCTACGGCCAGTGTTCCGAGATTTGTGGCAAGGACCACGCCTTCATGCCGATTGCGGTTCGCGTAGTGAGCCAGGAAGATTATGACAGTTGGCTCGTGGCTGCCCGCGATGACGTAGCCACTGCAAATCAGACCCTCATGGCAACCTTGGAAGCGCGCCGAACGCTGGCGCAAGCTGAATCACAATAAGATCACCGGAACGGGATCGGGAGAATATACATGGCTGATATCGCCGCACATGATGCTCATCACGACGCCCACAAGGTGGGTTTCGTGAACCGTTGGTTGTTTTCGACCAACCACAAGGACATTGGTACTCTTTACCTGATTTTCGCGATCTTCGCGGGGGTGTTTGGCGGTTTCCTCTCCGTGATGATGCGTTGGGAACTGGCGGAACCGGGTATCCAGATTTTCCACGGTCTCGCTGAGATTGTTTACGGTGTCGAAGGCGAGGCCGCGATCGACGCTGGCAAACAGATGTACAATGTGTTCACAACGGCTCATGGCCTGATCATGATTTTCTTTATGGTTATGCCAGCGTTGATTGGCGGTTTTGCGAACTGGATGATCCCGATCATGATCGGTGCGCCAGACATGGCGTTCCCGCGCTTGAACAATATTTCCTTCTGGCTTTTGCCGCCGGCCTTCATCCTGCTGGCAATCTCAATGTTCATGCCTTCTGCACCTGGTGCTGTCGGCGTTGGTGGCGGGTGGACGATTTATCCGCCACTGTCCACGACCGGTCAACCGGGGCCGGCGATGGACTTTGCGATCCTGTCGCTGCACATTGCGGGTGCATCGTCTATCCTTGGCGCGATCAACTTCATTACCACGATCTTCAACATGCGTGCACCGGGCATGACGCTGCACAAAATGCCGCTCTTTGCCTGGTCCGTACTGGTCACTGCTTTCTTGCTGCTTCTGTCTTTGCCCGTCTTTGCCGGTGCAATTACAATGCTGTTGACGGACCGCAATTTCGGTACAACTTTCTTCTCGCCTGAAGGTGGTGGTGACCCGATCCTGTTCCAGCACTTGTTCTGGTTCTTTGCGCACCCTGAAGTCTACATCCTTATCCTGCCCGCGTTCGGTGTGATTTCTCACATTGTTTCCACTTTCTCGCGCAAACCCATTTTCGGTTATCTGGGTATGGCTTATGCCATGGTGGCGATCGGTGTTGTCGGCTTCATCGTTTGGGCGCACCACATGTACACGTCGGGCCTGTCGCTCCAGACGCAGCAATATTTCGTGTTTGCCACGATGGTGATTGCAGTGCCGACGGGCGTGAAGATTTTCTCTTGGATCGCGACCATGTGGGGCGGTTCCATTCAGATGCGCACACCCATGCTCTGGGCAATCGGCTTCATCTTCCTGTTTACCGTGGGTGGTGTAACGGGCGTTCAGTTGGCTAATGCCGGCCTAGACCGCTCACTGCACGATACATATTATGTGGTTGCCCACTTCCACTATGTTCTGTCGCTCGGCGCTGTCTTCGCTATCTTTGCAGCATGGTACTATTGGTTCCCGAAAATGTTCGGTTACATGTACAATTCGGCGATTGCCCGTCTGCACTTCTGGGTGACCTTTGTGGGTGTAAACCTGATCTTCTTCCCGCAGCACTTCCTCGGTTTGGCAGCCATGCCGCGTCGCTATATCGACTACCCGGACGCCTATGCAGGTTGGAACCTGGTGTCCTCCTACGGCTCCTACCTGTCAGCGATCGGCGTGTTGATATTCCTCTATGGCGTTTTTGAAGCTTTTGCCCGCAAGCGGGTTGCCGGTAACAACCCATGGGGTGAGGGTGCGACAACATTGGAGTGGACATTGTCTTCGCCACCGCCGGTCCACCAGTGGGAACAGTTGCCGCGCATCAAGTAAGCGGACGCGTTTCAAAGACTTGCAGGCGGCACCCGTGCCGCTTGTTCGATCACAATAAAACAGGCGGCGTTGGCCGCCATCGGTTTAACAGGGTCATTGATTTTGGCTTATTTGGACAGCACAGCGAACACAGATCTTCGCGTCTCCGAAGCGACGCCGAAGGACTATTTCGACCTATTAAAGCCCAAAGTCATGCGGTTGGTGGTCTTTACCGCATTGGCCGGCATGCTGGCTGCTCCCGGTCCACTCGACCCGATAGTTGCTTTTATCGCGATCCTCGCCATTGCTGTCGGCGCAGGCGCGTCGGGCGCCTTGAACATGTGGTACGACGCAGACATTGATGCCGTCATGAGCCGCACGGCGAAGCGCCCCATTCCGGCCGGTCGTGTCACCGCCGATGAGTCGCTGGTATTCGGCTTGATCTTGTCCATCTTATCTGTGCTGACGCTCGGAGTGATGACGAACTGGGTGGCCGGTGGCCTTCTGGCTTTCACCATTTTCTTTTATGCCGTCGTTTACACGATGTGGCTGAAGCGATCGACACCGCAAAACATCGTCATTGGCGGCGCGGCCGGCGCGTTTCCGCCCATGTTGGGCTGGGCCGTCACATCCGGCTCCATCACACTTGAAGGCTTTGTGCTTTTCGCCATCATCTTCATGTGGACGCCTCCGCATTTCTGGGCGCTCGCGCTGTGGAAAATGCGCGACTATGATGACGCCCATGTGCCGATGATGCCCAATGCTGCTGGAGAAAGATCGACCCGCAATCAAATGCTGGTCTATGCCATCCTGTTGGCACCGATTGGCGTGCTTCCCTATTGGATGGGGTTTGCCGGTATCGCCTATGGGGCTATCTCAGCGGGTGCGGGCATCGTCTTTGCCTGGTTGACCTATCGGGTTTGGCAAGCGGCGGGCAATGATCCGGCACTAAGAGCTGAAAAGCGCTTGTTTGGCTTTTCAATCCTCTACTTGTTTTTGCTTTTTGGGGTTCTGTTGTTTGAAGCAGTGATCGCCCGATTGGGAGTGTTCGCATGAGCGAAGCGAAAGACATCAAGGAAGATGGCATTGAGCTGACCGAAGCACAGTCCAGGGCGCGCAGACTTCGGTCCATTGCAATTGGTGTCTGTTTGGCCTTGTTCGTGGTCCTGATTTATGTGGGCACATGGGCAAAGCTTGGCCCCGCCCTCTTTGTGCGACAGATGTGAGGGGTCGATGACCACACCAGCCAAACAAGCAAGCCCTAACAAAAGCCGCGCGAACACGCGGATCGCTGTGGCATGCCTGACATTTTTTGGCGCAATGCTCGGCGTGGCTTACGCGTCGGTTCCGCTCTATGAGCTCTTTTGCCGTGTCACCGGCTATGGTGGCACAACGCAGCAAACCGATGTAGCGCCGGTTGATGTGATCGACCGCGAGATCACTGTGCGCTTTGACGCCAACACTGGCCAGGGTCTTGGCTGGGACTTTGCGCCGGAACAGCGTTCGGTCACCATGAAAATCGGCGAACTGACCCGGGTCAACTATGTTGCGGGCAATCCGCTTTCCCGCGCATCGACCGGTTCTGCGACCTTCAATGTCACACCGCCGTCTGCAGGTGCCTATTTCAACAAGATGGAATGCTTCTGTTTCACTGAGACGACACTCGCTTCCGGTGAAACAATGGAGATGCCTGTCGTCTTCTTTGTCGATCCGGACATCGTTGAAAAAGAAGAGATGGACGGTATCAACACCATAACACTTTCATACACTTTTTTCCGTGTAGACGATCCGGCGGAAAAAGTGGCACAGACCAAACAAGAAGAGCCTGGCGCGGAGCTGATCGGAACTGCTCCGACCGACGGCTGACTTTATATCTGGAGAACGGGACCCATGGCTGACGGACACGCAAAGAACCATGATTATCACATCATAGATCCAAGCCCTTGGCCACTTGTTGGCTCTATCGGTGCGCTGATCATGGCCATCGGTGCTATTGGCTGGATGCAGGCGGCACAAGGAAATGAATTCTCCTTTTTGGGAATTCCGATGGCGAACCCGTGGACGTTCTTCATCGGTCTGGCGATTGTCCTTTACACCATGATCATGTGGTGGGCCGATTGTGTGAAAGAAGCGCACGAAGGTTACCACACCCGCGTCGTGTCGCTCCACCTGCGCTATGGCATGATCATGTTTATTGCGTCCGAAGTCATGTTCTTCGTGGCGTGGTTTTGGGCGGTGTTTGATGCCAGTTTGTTTTACGACGAGGCGCAGCAGGTCGGTCGGCTTGCCTACACCGGCGGCACTTGGCCTCCCCAAGGTCTCGAAGTTCTCGATCCGCTTCATTTGCCCCTCTACAATACCGTGATCCTTTTGCTCTCCGGCACGACAGTCACATGGGCACACCATGGTTTGCTGCACAATGACCGGGAAGCGGTAAAGTGGGGTCTCTGGCTGACCGTTGGTCTAGGCGTGATTTTCTCTTTCGTGCAGGCTTATGAATATGGTCACGCGCCATATGACTTCTCCGGCTCGCTCTATGGCGCAACCTTCTTCATGTCGACGGG
The DNA here is from genome assembly GCA_039822005.1 of Pseudomonadota bacterium. GTDB lineage: Bacteria > Pseudomonadota > Alphaproteobacteria > Rhizobiales > Rhizobiaceae > JBCBDX01. The sequence continues at coordinate 864,274 of JBCBMZ010000001.1, forward strand.
CTTCCACGGCTTCCACGTTCTGGTTGGCACGATCTTCCTGGCCGTATGCTTGTACCGTGTCTATCTCGGCCACTTCAGTGCAAAACAGCACTTTGGCTTTGAGGCGGCTGCTTGGTACTGGCACTTCGTCGATGTGGTCTGGCTATTCCTGTTCTTCGTGATTTACGTGTGGGGATCTTGGGGCGCCCCCATTTATCACGGCTGACCAATTGAGTTGATTTCTCACGGGCGGTCTGGGCAACAGGCCGCCCTTTTTCTATGTGAAAGCCATGAACGTGACGAACAATGTATCGCGTACCAAAAATTTCCCATGGCTCGTGATCGTGGTCGCTTTGCCTGCCCTTGGAGTGCTACTCGCACTTGGCACATGGCAGGTGCAGAGATTGGCGTGGAAAGAGGGGTTGTTGGCCAGTATTGAGGCGCGTCTAGCAGCGGCACCTGTGCCAGTGGCAACGCTCCTCAGCGAACTGAGCGCAGGGCTGACGTCTCAAGCCGCATTGGACTATCTTCCGGTTTCCGCAACGGGCACCTTTCGGCATGAGGGTGAGCAGCATTTCTTCGCCACCCACAAAGGTGCGACCGGTTACTATGTCTACACACCGCTTGAACTGAAGGATGCAAGTGGCATGGTCCTGCTCGTCAATCGCGGCTTTGTACCTTTTGATTTAAAGGAGCAGGCAGATCGCCCCGATACGCTGGTTGCAGGTGAAGTCCAGATCGTCGGTCTGGCGCGCCAGCGGCTCGATCAGAAGCCGTCTTGGGCCGTGCCGGAGAACGATCCCGCAGCCAACATTTATTATTGGAAAGACATTGACCAGATGGCCATTCAAGCCGGCATCGCAGAACAAGTGGTTCCCTTCTTTGTGGATGAAGGATCGCCGAGGTCACCGGGAAAAATGGGGGAGTGGCCGGTCTCCGGCGTGACGCTGATCAATCTGCCGAACAACCATCTGCAATATGCCATTACTTGGTACGGACTTGCGCTCACCTTGGTGGGGGTGGTTGCTTTTTTTGTCGTTGGGCGGCTACGTGATAACGAGAATATGTCAGACACGAATTGAGTGCACCCATGCTGGACACCGCCAAATCACCATTGACAATTCGCTTGTGTGAGCCACGTGGGTTTTGCGCTGGCGTGGATCGTGCGATCCAAATCGTGGTTCTGGCGCTGAAAAAATATGGTGCGCCGGTCTATGTGCGCCATGAGATTGTCCATAACAAATTTGTTGTGGAGGGCCTGCGCGACCGTGGCGCGGTTTTCGTGAAAGAACTGACCGATATTCCGGATGAAGACCGCGACCGGCCCGTGGTGTTTTCCGCCCATGGCGTGCCCAAATCGGTTCCCACCAATGCCGAGGCCATGAACCTTCTTTATCTCGATGCGACATGCCCTTTGGTGTCAAAAGTGCACAAGCAAGCCATGCGCCATCAGCGACTGGGTAGGCACGTGCTACTGATTGGTCATGCCGGGCACCCGGAAGTCATTGGTACGATGGGGCAGCTTGACACAGGCGCCGTCACACTCGTTGAAACGGTTGCCGATGTTGGCTCGTTGAACGTGCCGGACGAAACGGCGCTTGGCTACGTTACGCAAACGACGCTATCCGTCGATGATACAGCTGAGGTGATTGCGGCACTGGAACAACGCTTTCCCCATTTGCAGGCGCCGTCATCCGACAGTATTTGCTATGCGACGACGAACCGGCAGGAGGCTGTCAAATTGGCTGCGCCTGGAACTGATATTTTCCTAATTGTCGGCGCGCCCAATTCATCCAATTCCAAACGTCTGGTCGACTTGGCGAGGCGCGCCGGTGCAAAAGACAGCATGCTGGTACAACGCGCCTCTGAAATTGATTGGGGCCGTGTTGGCAATGCAACCGCGGTCGGCATGTCCGCTGGTGCGTCTGCCCCCGAAACCATCGTGGAAGAGATTATCGATGCTTTCAAAGGCCGATTTGCCGTGACAATCGATATCGCGCTGACCGTCAAAGAAACCGAACTATTCCCTGTTATGCGCTCATTGCGCGATGTGCCGTTGGAGATGACAGACATGGCGTTCTTGAACGGGCAGGGCGATCTAAAGGCGGTTTGACATAAATTGGCTGTTTATACCGATATCACCAATGAAGAGCTCTCACTCTTCTTGAACGACTATGATGTGGGTCAATTGCTTTCCTATCGCGGCATCGCCGAGGGCGTCGAGAACTCCAATTTCATGGTCCATACCAGCACCGGCAACTACATTTTGACGCTCTATGAAAAGAGAGTGGACAGCAACGATTTGCCGTTCTTTCTCGGTCTCAAAGAGCACCTTTCGACCAACGGGTTTTCCTGTCCGATGCCCATTAAACGGATGGATGGCGGCATGTTGGGCGAGTTGGCAGGGCGGCCTGCCGCTATGGTATCGTTTCTGGAAGGGGTGTGGATACGTCGGCCGACACCGCTTCATTGCCGCGCTGTCGGTGCAACGCTGGCGCACTTGCACTCCACAGCACAGGGCTTTGAACTCACGCGCCGCAACAGCCTGACGGTGAGTGATTGGCGGCCGCTTTGGGAACGGTGTCTGTCATCTGAGGGAAACATCGATACCGGTCTGACAAAGCTGGTAGCCCCATTACTCAACGATCTGGAAAAAAACTGGCCAACTGAATTGCCCTCCGGTGTCATCCACGCCGACGCATTTCCTGACAACGTCTTTTTCATTGGCGATGATTTGTCGGGCATCATCGACTTTTATTTCGCTTGCAACGATTTCCTTGCCTATGATCTCGCCGTTTGCCTCAATGCGTGGTGCTTTGAGCGCGACCATGCATTTAACCTGACGAAAGGCACAGCGCTGATTGCCGGGTATCAATCGGTTCGGCAACTGGATGAAGCTGAGAGGGCCGCTTTGCCCACATTGGCGGTTGGCGCAGCGCTGCGCTTTATGCTTACCCGCCTTTATGACTGGGTGAATACTCCCGTTGGTTCGTTGGTCGTTAAAAAAGATCCGGAGGAATATGTTCGCAAACTGCGGTTTCACCGGGGCGTGAACCATGCGTCCGAATATGGGTTGCGTTGAGCATGTCCACTGCGCGCAAAAAAATTGTCATCCATACCGACGGCGCTTGTTCCGGCAATCCGGGCCCGGGTGGTTGGGGCGCCATTCTTGAATGGAACAATCAGCGCAAAGAGCTAAAGGGCGGCGAAGACAACACGACCAACAACCGCATGGAACTGACGGCAGCGATCGAGGCACTTAAGGCGCTAAAGGGTGGTCCGCACGCGATCGAAGTGTGGACGGACTCCTCATACGTAAAAGATGGCATATCCAGTTGGATTCATGGGTGGAAACGAAACGGTTGGAAAACCGCTTCCAAAAAGCCGGTCAAGAATGCGGAGCTCTGGCAGGCGCTTGATGAATTGACTGCCACCCATCATGTCACATGGCACTGGCTCAAGGGTCATGCCGGACATCCTGAAAATGAACGTGCAGATGAATTGGCCCGTGAAGGTATGGCGCCCTTCAAGGGAGGAACGTGACCGGCTAGCTGCCGATTACAAAAGCCAAAGAGCATACGAGCAACGCGGCCATGGTCCAGTTGAAAGCCCGAAGCCGATGGGAACTCGTCAAAAAACGCTGCATTTGCTGTCCCAGAATCGTCCAGATAGAAACCGAAGGCAAATTGACCGATGCGAAAGTGATAGCCACCAAAGCCATCGCCAAGACCGTGTCACCAGGCGCATAAGCCGTGACGGCGGTGAGCGCCATACCCCATGCTTTTGGGTTTACCCACTGAAAAGCGGCAGCCTGCGTAAAAGTAAGGGGCGATCCCTCCACTTCCTGGCTGTCGGCTGGTGCCGCATTGGCAATTTTCCATGCCAGCCAGATCATGTAGATAGCGGCAACAATCTGCATGATTTGTTTGAGAATAGGGAACGCGGTAAATATCTGCGCCAAACCAACCCCGACCAAAAAAACCATAATGGCGTGACCAAGCGATATCCCCAGCATATGCGGAATGGTTCGACGGAAGCCGAAATTGGCACCGGAGGCCAGTAACATCATATTGTTCGGCCCCGGGGTGATGGACGAGGCGAAAGCGAAAGTGGTGAGCGCGAAGAGTAGTTCATATTGCATTTCGCAACTCTTGATTATCTGTCGCGAAATTGAATTGCAATAATTCGCATATTTTGCGTATTAATACAATAAATGAGCGATTTGGATGGCATAAATCTCAAAATATTGCGTGAGCTCTCTGGCAGCGGACGATTGACGAACCTTGAACTGTCTGAACGTGTCGGCCTGTCGCCGTCCGCTTGTCTCAGGCGGGTGCAAGAACTGGAGCGGACCGGCGTCATCGCCGGTTATCGTGCCATCATTGATCCGGTGAAAGTCGGCAAGGGTTTCGCGGCCTATGTCGCCGTGGGTCTGGCCGAACACTCCAAAACCGCTCAAACCAGTTTTGAACGCGCCATGATTGCCGCACGTCAGGTGCGTGAGTGCCATAACATAACGGGCACTGTGGAGTATTTGCTGCGGGTCGAAGTGGAAGACTTGGCCGCTTACAAGCATTTTCACACCGAAGTGCTGGGCGTTGTAAGCGGCGTACGTCTCATCACGTCCTACATCGTCATGGGGTCACCCAAGGACGAACGTTCGTAATCGAAACTAGAGCTGGGTGAGGATAGCGGCTGCCCCGGATGCCTCTGCGGTGCCAGGGCTTTCTTCGATATTCAGCGTCTCGACGGTGCCATCATCAACGATCATGGAATAACGTTTTGAGCGCACGCCGAGACCTGCGACGCCCAGATCAATCTCTAGGCCCATTTCGCTTGTTAGAGCAGCATCCCAGTCGGCCAAAAACTTGATCTTGTCGCCGGCTCCGGAGTTTTCAGCCCAAGCTTGCATGACAAAGGGATCGTTGACCGAAAGCACGGCGATCTCGTCGATGCCTTTTGCTTTGATCGCGTCGGCATTCTCAACGAAGCCCGGTAGGTGGTTCAGCGTGCAGGTCGGGGTAAACGCGCCTGGCACGGCGAACATTACAACCTTCTTACCCGCCAGCATCGCGGTGGTTTCAATGTCAACTGCACCGTCTTCGGTGATTAGCTTGAGCGTCTTTGCGGGGATTTTGTCGCCAACAGCGAGAGCCATGTTTTCCACTCCGGAAGTTATAAGATGTTCTCAGAGATAATGCTCGGACCGCATCGGCAAGTACGCAAACGAAAAAAGATCAGTTTTTCTTCGCTGGCATATCAACTTCGATGACAGCTTCGTAGGCTTTGTCGCCTGCCACAGCGGTAATGCTCATCTGGCGTAAAGTCTCATCGCCCGTCATGTGGTTGATCTTGGAGGTAAAAATGGTGCCACCGTCATCCTTTGTCATCCGCTTTGGGTAGGATACTTGGGCTCCTTCCAAATGCACAAAAACCGCATCCACTGCTGTGCTGATCCATTCGGTCGCGCTCGGTTCTGGGGACACCCAAAAGCCATCATCGTTAAATCCGACGGAGAGCATGCTCCCCGGCATTTTGATGGGCAGTTGGGCAAAAGCATCTCGAACGATGATATCGGTGATAGAGCTTCCGGTGCTTGGCTTGATGTTCATGTCGAATGGCAGAGCAACCGGAATGCAGATTACTTCGCAAATGCCGAGCAACAGCATACCCTGTAGGCGGGCTGTGGACCGCCCACCGGTTTCAAAAGTAATGGGCAAGCTGACCGGTTCCGTGTAGCCCGCATATCCACCATAGTCGTCTTGTACCCATTGGGGCGCCGGAAAGTGAATGGTCGCGTCCCGAATGTTGGAACCTGGCGACCATTGAAGCATAGGCGGGATCCCGGAAGATCCCGGGTCGCGCCAATAGGTATGCCAACCGTCATCCAGCTGGATCTCAATCCCGCCACGCATGGTGGCAGGGAGCACGCCATTTTCATCACCCGGGGCACTCTCAAGAACGATGCGCACATTGCCGCCGGCCGTCTGATGCCATTCGGTCGTATTGCCAGCAAAAACAGCATTTGTGTTGGCAAGCGTAAAGCCGATGAATGCCAACAGTAAGTGAGAATGTGAAGGGCGCATGCCGTGTCTATGCAATACCAAATGTGGTTTCACAAACACGCTTTGGTCACGAGTTCGTTAGGCACCGGGAACAGGCAGGTGACGCGAGACGCGCAAGTAGCGCCAAAGTTTACTGGCCAAGTCACTATTTGAGGTCTTTAATCGGCAAAACCGAAGTGGAGTTCAAACGATCGTCAATCGTGCGGAAAGTCTGGACGGCAAGTTCCTCGTCGCAATGCCATGTTTGAAGGATTCGCTGTTTGGCGACACCTTGGTCTATGTGTGTTCCCACAGTGATGATGGGTGCATGGGCTTTATTGTGAACAAACCCCATCAAATGAGGCTGAACGAGCTCATCCGCAAAGTCGATGTGTCACCGTCACAGGTGCGCCAGTTGGTCAGTCACACGGATGTTGGAATACGGAGCCTGCGCGTCGGTGGGCCGGTAGATGAAAATCGCGGTTTCATCCTTCATTCGACAGATTATGAAGTTGAATCAACCATTCAGATCAATGAGGAAGTTTCACTGACATCCACGCTCACCGCCCTAGAAGATGTCGCGAGCAAACGGGGGCCGCGACAAGCTGCGGTTTCATTGGGTTACTCAAGCTGGGCGGCCAATCAACTTGAAGACGAGTTGACGAAAAACTTTTGGTTGATCCTCGATGGTCCCAATGAACTTATTTTCAGCGACGATTTGGAGCCGAAATACGATCTTGCGCTTGGGATGATTGGCATACGTTCACGGGCCGCTTTTGTCTCAGAGCCCGGACACGCCTGAACGGTTCTTGCATCACTGCGCTGCCAGCGGCTCAGAGGGGTCAAGCGCCGCTGTCCGATCAGCCTTGGCGCTTGCGTTCATCAACACCCGCAACGCGTCTTCCGGTGTCATGGCCGCGCTTGTGGCATAGCTTTGGGTGTAATTGGCACCCATCGAGTTTAGCGCTTCCCTTTGTCGATTGGCATCGGCGGCTTCGGCGATAACCAGCATGTCCAGCGCGTGCGCCATGTCGATCAGGGATTGCATGAAGGCCCCCTTGCCACCATGGCGGTTGACGATTTGCTTGTCTATCTTGACCAGGTCAATCTCCAAGTCCGCCAAATAGGAAACCGACGAGATGCCGGAACCAAAATCATCAAGGGCAAGGTCGATGCCGATGGTTTTCAACTCAGACAGGCGACGCGCATTATGCTCAGGATCGCTCATGATACCGGTTTCGGTCAGTTCGAGCATGATGCGGTGATTGCGCTGCGGATATTTTGTCATGATCGCGCGTACCGCGCTCACAAATCCCGGCGTTTTCAGCTGTTGCGGCCAGACGTTGACGCCAACAAACAGGCCAAAATCACCGCCAATGGCTTCCCAGTCGGTGAGTTGCTCGGCAACCAGTTCAATGGCGCGATTACCTAGGGGCACAATCAAGTCGCTATTTTCGGCAATGCCTAAAAATTCCGCTGGCGGTACAATCCCGCGACGTGGATGAACCCACCGCATAATCGCTTCCAGGCCCGCGACATCGCCGGTCTGCGCATCAAAGATCGGCTGATAAACCAGTCCAATTTCATTGCGCTCCAATGCACGCCGCAGGTCTGCTTCCAAGTGAACGCTGTTGGAACTCCGGTCACGGAAAGCAGGTCGGAACGGTTCGATCCGGTTGCCGCCATAGCGTTTGGCCTGCACCAAAGCAATCTCGGCGTCCCGATAGAGCGCTTCAGCATTGGCTACATCATCGTTCCAAGTGGCAAGGCCCAAAGAAGCGGTAAGCCTGATCTCCTGATCGGCATAAGTTGTCGGCGTGCGAATGGCTTTCAGCATCGCTTCCGCCAATGCAGCAATCTCTCCGGCTTCGGTACGGGTAGTCACCAAAATGCCGAACCTGTCTGAACCGACCCGCGCAAGTGTTTCCTCGCTGCGAAGGTGAATGCGCAATCGTCGGCTCAGCGTCATGAGAAGATTGTCGCTGCCTTGAACACCAAACCGTTCGATGATGTCGCTGAACCCGTCAATATCAACGATGATGATTGTAGGGACGATGGTTTCCATCATGCGGCACAAGTGCAGCGAAGACTGTGTGCGGTCCAGAAACAATCCACGGTTCGGAAGACCCGTCAGATTGTCATGTACTGCATCTTGCAGCAGCCGCTCTTCCATGCGTTTTTGGGCGCTTATGTTGCTTGTCATGCCGATACAGCGGATGACCTTGCCATCACCGCTCACAACCGGGCGGGCACGCACGTTAAACCAGTCATAACGCGTGTCGCTTGCGCGCAACCGGACATTCATGTCGACGCGGCCTTTCCCGCCTTCAACCACGCTGTCGAGGGTTGTGCGAAAACGCTCCTTATCGTCCAAATGCATGTATTGCAGCCAGGTCTTGATCGGGCCATGCAAGGCGTTTCGGCCAAGCCCGATCACACGGCCAAGGTCAGGCTTGGTGACGACACGATCACGTGTGACGTCCCAGTCCCAGACCATGTCGCTTGAGCCTCGAATGGCGAGTGCTTGAAGCTCGGTGTCGGAGAAAAGCGTTTGTTGAAAAGCGCCGCCGGCAAATGCGCTCTGAATAATCGTGATACCGATCAACAAGATAATCATGATCAGGCCTCCAGCGAGCGCTGGCTGCACAATGTCATTGTCGATCGCGCCGGTGACGGTCAGGAACCCCGCCAGGGTCCAGCACAATAGCAGAGACCAGGTCGGCAGTAACATGATCGCACGGTCGAAGCCGCGAATTGACATGACCACCAACAAGACAAAGCCGAGAATGGACGTGGTAGCAATTGCCAAACGTGCAATGCCCGCACCGAGGTTGGGCTCAAACACCGACAAAGCGATCAACGCTGCCATCGCGGCAAGCCACGACCAAGATACGATGGTAAGTCGATTGTCCCATCGGTTCAAACTCAGGTGAGTGAACATGAACAAGGCCATCGCGAACACAATGGCCACCTCACTGATGGCACGCCAGCGGGGCATTTCGGTCACTGTGATGAGATTAAACTGAGACGCAAACCCGAAATCGACAATGACATAACCCAAAGCAGCCCAGGCAAGCACCGCTGATGCAGCAAAGCTGGTGTTCCCGCGGATGACCAAAAGGATGGTCAGAAACAGGGCCAGAAGGCCTGAAATGCCGATAACGATCCCGTTGAATAGGGTGTAGGAGTTGACGATGTCCTTGTATCCTGCCTCATCCCACAAATAGAGCTGCGGCAGCGCGTCAGATGAGAGTTCGGCAACCAAAGTGATAACAGCGCCCGGATCGAGCGTGATCGAGAATATGTCGGCGTCGTTAGAATCCACCCGTTCCAACTGAAAGCCCGATGACGGGGTAATAGCGGCGATGCGAGGCGACCCAAGATCAGGCATGAAAACGCCCGAGTTGACCATCCGGAAATGCGGCGCGACAAGCTGGCGGTCCAACTGAACTTCGCTTGTATTGGTAAGCGTTACAACGGCCCAATTGCCGGAGGTCAAAGGCTCGGTCGCCTGCACTTCCACTTGTCGGACAATGCCCTCGGCATCGGCAGGCGTATCAACGATAAAGGACTCACCGCGTTCGCGATAAATCGTAATGGCCTTGGTCAAATCAAGTGCGGTGTCATCTCGTCCGACGCTGATCGGTTCCGATTTTTTCTGCGCCATTGAAGGCGCAGCCATAAGGCCGACCGCGAACATCGCGGCGCAAACCAGCCTAAAAAAGCCCAAAATGTACGCGTGTGTCCGTATCAATAGCGGTCACCCTCACAGAATTTCGGTCTGCGGTGCGTGCACCGGATTGATGCGAGAGTAAAGCAGGTGGTCACGCCAAGTCCCATTTATCTTCAAATATGAGCGCAATACGCCTTCCTTTTCAAAACCGTTGGCGCGCAATACTGCCATCGAACGCTCATTGTCAGGCAGGCAGGCGGCCTCAAGCCTATGCAACCCGTTTTTGGTGAAAGCGTGAGCGCATGCAATTTGAACCGCTTCACGCATGTAACCTTCGCCCGCGTACCGCTTGCCGATCCAATAGCCTAACTGACCCGATTGGGCGACACCGCGCCGGATATTGCCTATTGTGATCCCGCCCAAGATCGCCTCATCGTGAAACCGGACGATGAAATAGGGATACGCGGTGCCGGCATCAATCTCCGCGCGATATCGGCGAAGGCGCGACTTGAACGCGGACCTTGACAGATCCTGTTCTGACCAACGCGGTTCCCATGGTTCAAGAAATGCGCGGCTTTCAAGCCGTAGCGACGCCCAATTTTGATAGTCTGCCACAGTCGGTTCACGCAGAAAAACACGCTCGCCCTCGATTGGGATGACACCTTTTGAGCGGGTGTTAAATGCAAACAAGGTAGGCCCTCCGCCGGAATAACCAGAGCCTAATCAGGAGTTTACGGCCGCCGGCATGTTCGATTGCAAACCCGCCTCCAAGCCAGAACCAAAAGCTTCTCGCGAAATCAGCTTTTCGACAGGTCCCACCGCGGCGATCGTAGGTGCCGCACTCGAAAACATACGATAGGCCAAATCTTCCAAACGATCAATTGTCAGCGCATCCAGCCGATCCAAGAATTCCTCATTGTCGATCTGGCGACCAAACAGCAAAATCTGCCGGGCAATTTGTCCGGCGCGGGCTGGCGCACTTTCCGATGACATCATCAAGCTGGCGCGGAATTGTGCGCGGGCACGGTTTAATTCCTGATGTTCAATACTGCCCGGCACCTTTTGCAATTCACCGATGATCAGATCGGTCAATGCGGGCACATCGTCCTGCTCGGTTGCGGCATGAATGCCAAATACGCCGGAATCCGAAAAGCTCCAGTGGAAGGCGTAAATCGAATAGCAAAGACCATGTTTTTCACGGACTTCCTGGAAAAGTCGGGACGACATGCCGCCCCCTAGAAGCATCGCCAAAACCTGCGATGCGTAGTAATCGCGCATGTGATAAGCGCGCCCCTCAAAACCGAATACAATCTGGGCGTCCTGCAGTTCTTTTACAATCAGACGCTCGCCGCCGACATATGAGGCGGGGCGCGCCAATCCGGTCACATCGACTGACGCTGGCATGGCGGAAAATGCCTGCTCCGTTTCCCGGGCAAATACATCATGATCGACGGCCCCTGTGGCGCAAATCACCATTCGCTCGCCACAATATTCCCGGCTGATATAGCCGCGGATCATGTCCGGCGTGAACGATTTGATGGTATCGCGCGTGCCCAAAATGGGGCGACCCACGGGCTGCCCGGCAAAAGCTGTTTCGGTGAAACAGTCAAACACAAGGTCATCGGGCATGTCATTGGCCGCGCCTAACTCCTGCAAAACGACATGCTTTTCGCGTTCCAATTCGTCAGCATCAAAACGGGAGTTTTGCAAAATGTCGGCCAGAATATTGACGGCCAACGATAGGTCGTTCCTCAATACCCGGACAAAATAGGAGGTTGTCTCCACGCTGGTGGCCGCATTGATGTCTCCACCAACATTCTCGATCGCCTCCGCAATATCGCGTGCTGAGCGGCTTTTGGTGCCTTTAAAGGCCATATGTTCGAGCATGTGCGCAATGCCGTGCTCATGTTCCAATTCGTTTCGCGTGCCAGCTTTTATCCATACGCCGACTGAAACGCTCTCCACATGATCAAACTTCTGCGTTGCCACTGTGATGCCATTGGCGAGCTTCGTGGTTTGTACACCCATGGGGTTGTCTGTTTCCTCTAAAAGTCCGCGCCTTTAGACGGCGCGTGTATTTTTAAGAATATGAGTTTCTACGATTTTTAGCTCGTTGGGAAGTGGTACATAGTGTTCTTCGCGTTCCATCAGATCCCCGAGCCGCTCTGGCAGCGCCGGATACTCTCCACTGGCAGCCTCCACCGCATCGGGGAACTTGGCGGGATGGGCAGTACCCAGAACAATCATCGGCACACCTTCACGCGCTTGCTGGCGGCCAACATGAACGGCGGTTGCCGTGTGCGGGTCAAGCAAGTAGCCGCTGCCGGATTTCGTGGATGCAATCTCCGTGGCCACCTGCTCGATGTCACAGCGGCCCGCCCCAAAAGAGCGACCGATAGTATCCAAGGGTCGGGCCGCGATGGAGAAACTGCCCTGTTGTTTCAGGCTTTCCATCGCATTGCGAACCGCTGTGGCATCGCGTTCATGCGCCTCAAACAGCAGCCGTTCAAAATTCGACGAGATTTGAATGTCCATCGAAGGCGATGTAGTTTTGACGACACCGCGTTTTTCATAGGTGCCCGTTTCCAGCGTGCGCGCCAGGATGTCGTTGTCATTGGTGGCAATCACCAGATTGTCGATGGGCAACCCCATCAGCTTGGCCACATAACCGGCAAAGATGTCGCCGAAGTTTCCGGTCGGGACGCAAAATGACACTTTTCGATCCGGGGCGCCGAGCGAAACGGCGGTCGAGAAATAATAGACGATCTGGGCCATGATACGGGCCCAGTTGATCGAATTGACGCCCGACAGACGCACCTCTTGACGGAAGGATTGGTGGTTGAACATCGCTTTGACGAGTGCTTGGCAATCATCAAAATTGCCTTCAATGGCTAGCGCATGGATGTTTTGGGCCGGATTCGACGTCATTTGCCTTTGTTGAACCGGAGAGACACGGCCTTCCGGGAACAGGATGAACATGTCCGTGCGCTCGCGGTTCGCAAAAGCATCAATGGCAGCGCCGCCCGTGTCGCCCGACGTTGCACCAACGATGGTGGCGCGCGCATCGCGTTCAGTCAGTATATGATCCATCAACCGGGCGATCAGTTGCATGGCGACGTCTTTAAAGGCGAGCGTTGGGCCGTGGAACAACTCCATGACAAAAGTGTTATCGTCAATTTGCACCAACGGGCATACCGCACGATGGCGAAATGTCGCGTAGGCGTCTTCCACGATCTTCTCAAAAACGCTGCGTTCAATTTCACCGCCCGTAAAGGGCCACATCACGTCCATGGCGATTTGAGCGTAGCTTTTGCCACGCATGGCTCTGATCGCGTCGAGGCTGATATTTGGATAAGCCTCAGGCAGATAGAGGCCCCCATCGCTTGCAAGGCCCGCGAGTATCGTATCTCTAAATCCAAGCGCGGGTGCTTCACCGCGAGTACTGATATATTTCAAGGTTGCCGGTCCGTGTTGCGCGCTAAAAAACCGCGCATGCTCCAGGTTGCACAAAATCCGCCGGAGCCTTAACGAAAACAATTGCTTGCGGAAACCCCGTTAGGGCATGTTATTGGCCTGCGCGGCGGACATGACGTTAACTCATTTGGTCTTTTGCGACCATTTTGTCACTCAGGGAGTATCGCTTGGGATACGCGACCGGAAAAAACCCGATTAAATCGGTAGCTATCGTCTTTGGTTTGTCGCTGGCGCTTGCGGCCTGTCAAACAGGCACGCCCGATGAAGTGCTCAATGTGGATGACGCGATCACAGAAGATGATTTGTTGGCCTATTGCCCGCGCCCCACATTGCTTGAAGGAACAGCGATCTTGCGCGAATACACAGAGGGCAATGAGGACAATCCAGACGAGGTTGTGTATCAGGCCGCGATCACTGACGTGACCCGCTCGTGTCGATACAGAAATGGCCAGCTATTTATGCAAGTCGCGGCAGCCGGCCGCGTGCTGAACGGCCCCAAAGGCACCGGTGGACAGTTGAATTTGCCCATTCGCGTGGCTGTCAAACAGGGTGAGGTTCTGCCATACTCAACGTTGGGACGGCTTGATGTGACGGTAATCCCCGGTGCCGGTGCAACCCAATTCATCTATAAGGATGAACAGATCGTGCTTCCCGAGCCGCAAGAGCGCAATTTGGTTGTGCTGGTGGGGTTTGATGAAGGCCCCTACAACACGCCCTGATTTAAACAATTGATTAACCACGTTTCCTAACCGGTCATTCACCATGATGGGTAACACTGATGTGCAGAGTAGTTCTTGCATATTGGTGCTTCATGTCTCGCGTACACCTCGCCGCGCCTCCGTTGGCGCCCGACCATAATGGTTCTCCGGTACAAATTCCGGCTTTCGCCAATTCCATCATTCAGGGCGACTGCATCGCCGAGATGGAGAAATTGCCGGAAAACAGCGTCGACATGATCTTTGCCGATCCCCCCTACAATCTGCAGCTTGACGGTACGCTTCACCGCCCGGACCAATCCCGGGTCGATGCCTGCGATGACCACTGGGACCAGTTTGCATCTTTTGAAGCCTATGACGCATTCACGACAGCTTGGCTTTTGGCCGCCCGTCGTTTGCTAAAGCCCAATGGTACGATTTGGGTGATCGGCTCCTACCACAATATTTTTCGCGTCGGTGCGAGAATGCAGGATCTGGGCTTTTGGATCCTCAATGACGTGATCTGGCGCAAGACCAATCCGATGCCTAATTTCCGAGGACGCCGGTTCCAGAACGCGCATGAAACGATGATCTGGGCGACGGGCGATGCGAACGCCAAGAAATACACCTTCAACTATGAAAGCCTGAAAGCGGCCAATGATGACGTGCAAATGCGCTCAGACTGGCTGTTTCCGATCTGTCAGGGTGGTGAGCGTCTGCGTGATGAGGACGGCAACAAGGTTCATACCACGCAAAAGCCGGAAGCGTTGCTGTCCCGTGTTTTGATGAGCGCATCCAAGCCAGGCGATTTGATCCTTGATCCCTTCTTCGGATCGGGAACAACGGGCGCTGTTGCCAAGCGATTGGGACGCAACTTTGTCGGAATCGAGCGGGAACAAGCCTATATTAGCGCTGCTGGAAAACGCATTGAAGCGGTGGAACCACTGTCATTGAACACGCTCAAGCTGGTGACTGGCAAACGCGCAGAGCCCAAGGTTGCTTTCCTGACACTGATCGAGAGTGGCTTGCTTGAGCCCGGCACATTGTTAACGGACAAGAAAAAGCGGTGGGAAGCCACCGTACAGGCTGACGGTTCGCTCGCATTTGATGGCGCCCAAGCATCTATCCATCGCATGGGTGCCAAGGTTCAAGGACTGGATGCCTGCAACGGTTGGACGTTCTGGCACTTTGAAACACCCTGTGAAGGGCTGCAGCCCATTGATGCGCTGCGCGGGGTCATCCGAAAGCAAATGGCCGTCGCCGGGGCTTAGCCACCGATTTCAAGGCCTAAACTGGCCAATTCATCGCTGAGTTTCTCGGGAGATTTGAAGTGGATCGACTGCCAGCCATAGGCACGCGCAGTTTCTACATTGGGCAGCGAATCGTCGATGAACAATGTGGCTGACGGGTCCAGCTCATGGGTGTCGGTATGCAGCGCGTAAATCGCCGGATCAGGTTTGATCAGTTTGACGCGGCCTGACACGGTTACGCCGCGCCCTGCCTTCAAAAACGGATATATATTCTGCGCCTCGACAAATGTGTCAGCGGCAAAATTGGTCAGGAACGTGATATCATGACCGCCTTCCAACAGTGAAAACAAAAGATTGACGGTGCCATCATAGGCATGCGGAACCATTTCATGCCAATTTTGCCGAAACGCACGGATCTCGGTCTCCCAATCAGGATAATCGGCAATCAAAAGCGCTTCAGCTTCATCCCAGGGCCGCCCGCGATCCTGTTCCACATTCCAGGCTTTAGTGCACACATTTTCAAAGAACCATGCCCGTTTTTCAGCGTCGGGAATAATTCTTTGATAGGGCAGATTGGGATCATAGTGGATAAGCACCTGCCCAATATCGAAGACCACATGCTTGATTGGCGCGAATTTGCTCATGGATTAACCCCTCAGTTTGGCGTCGGGTAAAGCATGCGCGATTACCTTTTTCATGACAGTCGGCAGTGCTTCGCCTTGAAGCGTTGCAATGGGTGCCCACCATTGGCCATCGGCTGGCGTGAATTGCGACTTGGCGACCTCAGTTTTCCACACGGTCAGGGTGAGCGAAAAATGGGTGAAAACATGCTCTATCTGGCCCGAACGCATCCATCTGGCGTTTTTGATCGGCGCCCCTCCAATATCGGTCATGCCGTCCTTGCGCGAATTCCAGTCGGTCGTCGGCACTTGCGTCATGTTGGCTAAAAGACCGGTACTGGTGCGTTTGGCAAGCAAGATCTGCCCTTTCTCGTTTACAATAACATAGGCAGCACCAACGCGGTTCGGTTTTTCCTTTTTGGGTGGTTTAACCGGGAACCGTTCGGGATCTTGAACACCCAGGACCGTGCAGTCCAAACGCACCGGGCAGTGCATGCACGCCGGCTTCTTCGGAGTGCAAATGGTTGCCCCCAAATCCATGCACGCTTGCGCGAAATCACCCGGACGCTCTTTGGTGAGCACATCGTTCACCCGCTCTCTTATTTCCGCTTTGGCCTTGGGAAGCGGGGTGTCGATGGTAAAAAGACGCGAAAAAACCCGTTCAACATTGCCATCTACGACAGGCGCTGGAATGCCGAAGGCGATCGAGGCGATGGCTGCTGCAGTATAGTCACCAATTCCCGGCAGCGCGCGTAACTTGAATAAATCTGCCGGAAATTGGCCACCATGTTCCGAAACGATAGTGTCAGCGCATTTCTTCAAATTGCGTGCACGCGAATAGTACCCAAGACCGGCCCATTGTTTCAAAATATCGTCTTCGCTGGCCGCCGCCAGAGCCTGGACCGTGGGCCATTTTTGCGTAAATCTGGTGTAATAGTCTTTGACTGTTGCAACCGTTGTCTGCTGTAACATTATTTCTGCCAGCCACACTTCATAGGCATCGGGTTGAAAGCCTGCCCGAAGCGCATCGGGCCCCACGCGCCATGGCAATTGGCGGGCATGGATGTCGTACCATGCAAGAAGTTTTTCGCCAATTTCGGTCAAGTTTGCGCTCATCGGCGGAATACGGCACAATTGACGACAGCCGCATACCGGGCACATCAACAATTAACAGGTTTGCGCAGGTTGCAAGCATGTTTGGCAGAGGGGCCGATGAACCGGAAACATGGTCCAAAACAGGTCGCGAGCCTGACGTCCAAGCTGGTTGACCCGCTGTTGGCCAAGCGCGTGGGCATGTCAACTGCCTTGATGGCAGCTTGGCCCGAAATCGCCGGACAGGACATTGCTGCGCAATCCAGGCCCGTGAAAATAAAATGGCCTGCGCGTGCCAGCGACGGAGAATTTCAGCCTGGAACGCTAATCGTGGCAGCCAACGCCATGGCTGCGCTTCATCTGCAGCATGAGACCGGCCAAATTGTCGAGCGCGTCAACACTTTTATGGGATACACGGCCATTACCGCCGTCAAGGTGGAGCAGCGAAGTGTGACCCAGGCCGCGCAAAAACCGGCAGGTTCTTCAAGGCCACTCGCAAAAAGTGATACTAAACGGATCGCCGAGGCGGTCAGACCGGTTGAGAATGAGCGCCTCCAAAAAGCGCTTAAAGCGATGGGCGAAAGCGTGATGCGTAAGCAAAAGTGATAGCTGCGTCAGTCCGTCATGGGCAAAACATTGCGATTCGCCCTATGTAAAAAACCATGTCAGTATCACGAGAAATTCAGGTTTTCTACGACAGTGGCTGCCCCATCTGCCGCTTCGAAGTCGATTTATACAACCGCCATGACAAATCCGAACGGATCGATTGGGTCGACATCGAGGCGCTGAGCGATGAGCAACTGCCGCCGGACAAATCGCGGATGGATTTGCTGGGCAGGTTCCATGTTCGCGAAGTGGGGACGCGTGATTGGCATGTCGGTGTAGACGCATTTGCCCGTATCTGGCGGGCGCTGCCGGTTTGGAGGCGCTTTGCATTCATTTTTTCCATACCGGGCATTCGCCAATTGGCGGAAATCGGCTATCGCTTGTTTTTAAGATGGCAGCGCTGGCACAGGAAGAAGCGTACCTTCAATGAGCCGACAATCGCAGATTGACCCCCGATTTTGGGAGACAAAGTCGCTTCAGCAAATGTCCCGGGCGGAATGGGAGGCGCTGTGTGATGGCTGCGGTCAGTGCTGCATGGCCAAGTTGATCGACGATGACACGGAAGAAATACACTATACCAGTGTGGCCTGCCGCCTTTTTGATGCCCAGACCTGCCGTTGCGGCGACTATGAAAACCGTCAATCACGCGTCGATGATTGTGTGAAGCTGACACCGGAAAATGTCAGCCAAATCGCCTGGCTGCCAAAAACCTGCGCCTATCGTTTAATTAACGAGGGAAAGCAGCTATATGATTGGCATCCACTCGTATCCGGCCGCCCGTCAAGTGTATTGGAAGCGGGCGTGTCAGTTTTTGGCAAGATCAGTGCCATGGAGCAAGATATCAGCCATGATGGCGAGTATCTGGACCATCTTGTCGAGCCGCTGGAATAGTGCTTGCACCCGGTATGAGTGCCGTTAGCCTCGTTCAAATGAAGCAGGAGAACAAATTCATGAGTGCTGACGCCACCGCTCAACTTTTGAAGGCTTACTTCGATGCATTCAACGCCTCCGACCACACTGCCATGGAAGCGTTATTGGACGAAGATGTGGTACACGACATCAATCAGGGTGGACGTGAAATAGGTCGCGATGCATTTCGCCGGTTTAACGGGACCATGTCGCGCTATTATCGTGAAACGCTGCGCGATGTAGAAATCATGGTCTCGCCCGGGGGTAACCGTGCGGCGGCAGAGTTTACCGTTGAAGGAATTTACTTGGAAACCGCACCCGGCTTGCCGGAAGCTTCTGGCCAGAAATATGTCATCCCTGCCGGCATCTTCTTCGATATTGAAGACGGCAGGATTTCACGCGTGACCACCTATTACAATGTTGAGGCCTGGAAGGCGCAAGTCGCCTGAAACCATGGTGATCGTGCGGATAATTGATCACCAGGACGCGCAGGTTTGGTTTGAGCAGTTGGCCGCGTTGCGTATCACGGTCTTTCGCGAATGGCCCTATCTGTATGACGGCGATTTGGCCTATGAGCGAGACTATCTGGAAGCCTATTTTGCTTCGCCGAATGCTTTTATCGCGGGCGCGTTTGACGGCGATGCGTTGATTGGCGCCTGTACTGCATCACCGCTTAAAGATCATGCCGACGAATTTGCGGAGCCTTTCAACGAACGCGGCTTTGACATAGCGCACTATTTCTATCTGGGTGAATCTGTTCTGTTGCCGTCTTACCGGGGCCACGGCATCGGTGTTGAGTTTTTTGCTGTTCGTGAAGCCGAAGCGCGTCGCCAAGGATTTCGCAATTGCGTCTTTTGCGCGGTGATGCGGCCTGAAAATCATCCCAATAGCCCGGCTGGGTACACGCCACTCAATGCTTTCTGGCGCAAAAGAGGCTATGAGAAAATGAAAGGCCTTGAAGCGTATTTTGCTTGGAAAGACCTTGGGGATCGGCAGCAAACCTCAAAACCCATGGCATTTTGGCACAAGCATTTGCCATAACGCAGGTCTCACGCAGCTGTGTTTGAGCGTGTGACAATGCGATTTGAGTTTTTATCCGCCAGTAGGCAGTCTTTAGGTAAGCATACCGATAGGAGTTTCCGATGCCCGCACAATATGTCCATGGAAAAGTCAAAGCAGCGACCGCCCAGATGAACCGTCGCGCTTTCCTCGCGCTGGGTGGTGCTGCCTTGGCCATTGGCCTTGGATCGACCGCAAAACAGTCCCACGCCATGAAAGTCAACCTCGAGGGCGATTTTGCGGTAGAAGGCTATGATGCCGTTGCCTACCAGACACAAGACGCAGCCGTGAAAGGTAGCGATGCGTTCACAGCAACCCATGAAGGCGCAACATATCTGTTTTCATCAGCGGAAAATCGCGACGCCTTCGCTTCCAATCCGGCCAAATATGCGCCCAAATATGGCGGTTTTTGCGCCTATGCGGTAGCGAACGGCTATACCGCACCGATTGACCCGGAAGCCTTTTCCGTTGTCGATGGCGCGCTCTATCTGAACTTCAACAAAAGCGTGCGCAGACGCTGGTCACGCGATGTTCCCGGCAATATTGCAAAAGGCGATGCGAACTGGCCCGGTCTGTCTGCCGGCTAAAAAAGCCACAAACACCGCGCGCCCTCGGAAACTATTGTTCGAGGGCGTAGCTGATATTGACGGTGACTGAATAATTGTTCTCACCGGTTGCAATGGGCACGGCTGATGCATTTGTACGCGTCGTGCTCATATGCGCGATGGATTGCACTCCGCTTTTACTACGCTCGGATATTTCAAGAATTGCACCCAGTCCAACACCGGCCGTGCTCGTTAATAGCTCTGCTTTGCGCACGGCCGCCTTCATTGCATTGATGCGTGCCTGCTCGATGGCCTCGCTCGGGTCCTGATTGGAGAAGCGGACATTGCCACCACTGTTCACGCCAAGAGAAACCGACCTGTCCAGCACACGGCCAAGCGTTGACAAATTACGCACCCTTACGGTCAGCGTATTGGATACGTCATAGCCGATAATTTCCGGGTCTCTTCGGGTGCCGCTGTTGCTTTTGGGGCGCTCAAAACGTGGTCGGATATTAAAGTTCGACGTTTGCATGTCGCGCGGCTCAATACCCTCTTCGGCCATGGCAGCGAGTACCCGCTGCATCGCAATATTGTTGGCATCAAGTGCTGCCCGCGCCGTTTCTTCCTGGCGCAGAACACTGAGCGTCAAAACCGCCATGTCGGGCGCAACATCAGCGGTTCCTGTTCCCGAGACCATGATGCGCGGCGTGGGCTCGTTTGCCTGCGCGACAGAATGGGTCGTGCCAAGGCTCATGGAAAAGAGTGCAACGGCGCCAAAAATCATACCGGATGCGAGAAATCTGTTCATGGACATTCTCCGTGCCAAATTTGCAGTTTAAAGGGCGATGCGCGAAAATTAAGTGCGAAGTATGACTGTTATGTTTGACGCTTGCCCACTCGGTTGTGATCGGTTAGGCGTGATCCAAGGTGGGGCCTGTAGCTCAGTTGGTTAGAGCCGGCGGCTCATAACCGCTTGGTCGGGGGTTCGAGTCCCTCCGGGCCCACCAAAAAAGCTCTTCGCCGAAAAGCGTACAGGTTTTATGTCTGAACCTTCACGCACCAATCCCAATTCGCAAAGCGAAATGGGTGCCGGTCCCGTGAAGTAAATAGTCTTTTGGCGCGTCGCCGCGCCGATTTTGGCGCATTGGTCAGCTGCCGAAGATTCACATCAAAATGATAACACGACGAAAAGGAAACATGCACGGTTGAATTTCAGTGGCAGCACTACATTTACAGTCAGAATATTAAGTCGACCTCTATCTCTACTGGCGCTTGAATAAATTAATATATATACTATAAATTGTAAATATTGAATATTTTTGATATAATTATTTTTTAAATAATATTGATACAATATAAAAATAATTAATTGACATTTATCATGTATATTTTAAGAGTATATTTTCCGGCGGATTTTTATAGAAATGCTGAAATGAAGAAAATTAGCGCTGAATTTATGGAATGGTGGAAGAGGGCGGTTGAAAGTCAATCCATCACTTGCAAGCCTATTCCAATAAGCGCTGCATCGCCTTGGCACTTGAATACGGAGTCTGATGCGGCGAGCTTTGTCACACGCGACGATGGGCTATTTTATGAAGGCGTCGCTTTGGAGTCGATCGAAAACCAAAAAACTGTCAATAGGTTCATGATCTGGACGACGGCGCGTACTGGCTATCATGGGCTTGTTGTTTTGCTGAAGGTCGGCGACCGGTTCCTGGTTCAGGCCAAAGCTGAGGCAGGCAATCGCAGCCTGGGCAGGGTTGCCCTGACATGTACATTGCAGTCATCTTTTTCTGGCTTGAAATTTGGCAAGCCACCGTTTTGGGATGTCATCGAAAAACGAATAAAAATGGGCTTGGGAGCGCCGGTATTACAAGATCCGGCGATGCTCTATGAAAAAGTGAATTGTGTAGGTTGCGCAGAGATTTTGGAAGCTGATTTCCATGGGATCGACGAGATACCTGAAAGTTTCTTTCTCGCTTCGCTTGATGAAATTACATACTCTGTCGGGAAAGGGGTTGTCAGCGAACACTTGCTTCAAACCTTGGGCATGTCGGTACTGGGTACCCAGCCTATTCAAGGTTACGCTGCCTGATATTATAAATTCTTTTGGTTGCAATTCCGGTTTCAGTCAGTCGGTGCTAACTTGGAAACTGAGAGGCGAGTTGGGCTACCAAAACTCTTGGTCTACCCTTTCAACAATCCTCGTAAGTCAAAGTCGGTGTCGGTAGCCACAGTTGGCGCCAACTGTTTCGCCCCAGCCAACAATTTACGGCATATCATATAGGTTGCGCCGTCGTTCAAGCAGTCGACAGCGAGAAACTTCTCGCCTTTGAAGTAGAAATGCGAAACGGCGCCCTTGCGTTTTCCGGGCCGTACAACGACTGTGTCATAGCCGCGGTTCAAGCCGGCAATCTGCAATTTCATGTCGTATTGGTCCGACCAGAACCAAGGCTCTGGATAATATCGGCTGTATTTTCCGGCAATGTTCTGAGCCACAACAGCTGCTTGGTCATGGGCATTTTGCACGCTTTCCAGCCGTGTCGGCATATTGTTCATGGGGAGCACCGTGCAGTCACCGCAGGCATAGATGTCGGGGTCGGATGTCCGGCCAAATTCATCGACGCTGACACCGACAGCCACATCCAGCCCGGCGGCAAGCGCCAGTTGCGTGTTCGGCGATATGCCGATGCCGACGATCACCAGATCGCACTGAAGCGACTGTCCATCGGCCAAATGGACTGCATTGGCCAGACCATCATCGCACGCTAGAATGCCTGTGATCTGTGCATCTTCCATGATGGCGACGCCATGCTCTTGGTGCAGGGCGCGTATGACGTCCGCTGTTTGTTCGCAGGCAACACGTTGGAGAATACGCGGGGCGGCTTCGATCAGCGTGACAGCCATGCCCGATTTGGATGCTTCGGCTGCCGCCTCCAGGCCGATATAGCCACCGCCTATGATGACAATTCTTTTGCCCGGTTCCATCATCTTCATGAGCGCATGGGCGTCTTCAATGTCACGCATGACGTGAGCATTGGGCAATGCTCCGCCCAAATCGGCCGGCAATTGGCGCGCGTCTGCCCCCGTCGCCAGCACCAGTGCGCCATACTCATGGCGCTCGCCGCTATCGGTCACGACTTCTTTCGTCTGCCGGTTTATCGACGTGATGGCCGATGACAGCCTTAGTTCGATCTGATTGTCGGCGTACCATATCTGTGGGCGCAGATGCAGCCGATCGAGCGTGACTGCGCCGGACATGTAACCCTTAGACAGGGGCGGGCGCTGATAAGGCAACTCGGCTTCGCGCGAATGGATCGTAATCGGGCCTGCAAAGCTGTTTTTGCGCAGGTGATCAGCGCAGGCCACAGCCGCGTGGCTCCCCCCGATAATGATCACCTTGTCAGACATCATGTATCTCCCAACAGAAAAAGGCGGCGCTTGTCGCTCCGCCTTTTCACATATGTCAGCCCGATAAGGAACACCGCTATCCGTGCGCTACACCTTCGCCTACGAACGCCTTTTCCACCACATAGTGGCCGGGTTTTGAGTTCGCGCCTTCTTCCATGCCAGATGCTTCGCACAATTCGGCGATCTCGACATTAAGTCCCATGGAACCGCAAATCATCACACGGTCTTCTTCGCGGCTCCAGGCCGACACGCCCAATTTCTCGAACAGTTCTCCAGATCGGATTTTGTCGGTCACACGACCTTTGTTCTTGAAGTCTTCGCGCGTCGCCGATGGATAATAGAGAAGTTTACCGTCCACCATCTCGCCAATCAGCGGATCATTGACAAGATTGTCGATCAGTTCCTGACCATATGTCAGTTCGGCCACTTCACGGCACGTGTGCGTGAGGATCACCTGATCAAACTTTTCATAAACCTCCGGGTCGCGCACCAATGATGCAAATGGTGCAATGCCCGTGCCTGTTGCCAGCATCCAGAGCCGTTTGCCCGGCAACAGCGCATCGATGACAAGCGTGCCAACGGGCTTGGTCTTCATGATCACCTGATCGCCCACTTCAATCTTCTGCAGTTTGGAGGTGAGCGGACCGTCTGGAACTTTGATGGAATAAAATTCCACTTCTTCATCCCATGACGGCGATGCGATGGAGTAGGCACGCAAAATGGGTCGACCATTGTCCCCCGGCAGGCCGATCATCACAAACTCGCCGGAACGGAACCGCAGAGATTGCGGCCGCGTTAGCCGAAAAGAAAACAGCCGGTCCGTGTAGTGGCGTACCTGCGTGACAATCTGCCCGTCGGGCAGGGGTGTTGCTTCGGTCTTTTCAACCGGTGTCATTTCATTCATGTCCATAAGCCTTGTCTAGGCAACTTTGGCGGCTTGTTCCAGCCGCACTTGGTAGGTGTCATTGATCGCGGCCACTTGCTCAAGCCAATGGGCCTGTGGCTGACGTTTGGCCTGAGCGGCCGGTATTGCCACTTGGTCAAAACCGCAACGGCGCATCTGCGCATATTGGTCCGGGATGACATGACCGCGCGCTTGCAGGGTTTTGGCAAATCCAAGCCGCTTCAATTCTGTGGCCAACGACATGCCGCGCCCGTCAGCATAGGACGGAAAGTCGATGGCAATCAGATCAAGTCGACCGAGAAACGGTTCAATGGCACCGGCATCGGTGTGATTTTTCAAATAGACACAGCGCCGTGAACCATCTTGTTCAAGGTCCGATAGTCCATCAGCGAACACCATCCCGTCCTCGGCTTGAAAGCCCTCGTCGGTAATGATCACCCACTTGTCGTTAGTTTCATCCATTGTTGTTTCCCGCTCCGGTGCGCACGATCTTGCCGTTTTCAAAGTGAATACCGCATTCAATCTTGTCCATGCCGCGCCAGCGCCCGGATCGCATGTCTTCTCCTTCGCTTACCTTTGATGTGCAGGGTGCACAGCCAATGGAAGGATAGCCCTGATTGACGAGCGTGTGTTGAGGCAGATCAAATAGTGACGCATATTCTTTCAAATCTTCCGCGCTCCAATCCGCCAAAGGGTTAAGCTTGGTCTTGCCGTTGACTTGATTTTCAATGTGCGAAAGCCCGCTGCGGTTGAACGATTGGTGACGCTTGCGCCCCGATATCCAGGCATCAAAACCATCCAGCGCCTGCCGCAAAACGTCCGTTTTCCGCAATGCGCAGCAAGCGTCGGGATTGGACTTGTGCAGGCTGCCCCATGGATCTTGCTCGCGGATCACCTGACCGTTTGGCGCAACAACACGAACATCGGTCAGGCCCAGAAAACGGATTAGTTCATTCTTGTAGTCGAGCGTCTCCTGAAACAGCATCCGGGTGTCGATAAAGATGACCGGTGTGGAACGATCAACTTGTGCAACCAGGTGCAAGAGCACCGCGGAGTCTGCGCCAAACGAAGAAACGGTCGCCACATTACCGAACCGCTGCTCCGCCAACGCAGCCCTTAGCAGTGTCAGGGATTCATGGATCGGCGAACGTAAACGCGACGGTGTTTCGCTATGCAGCGCGCGCATGTCTCACATCCTCATAGATCGCTTCTTTAAAGGGCATTGCGCCGAGACGGCGGTAGGCATCTAGAAAAGTTTCATCACCCGATTCGCGCAGGCTCAAATAGGTGTCGATTATCTTTTCGATGGCCGGCATCAGATCGTCAGCTCCAAAGCCAGGACCTGTACGCGCACCAATTGTGGCTGTCTCGGTACCGTCGCCACCCAATGTGATCTGGTAATTCTCGACGCCTGCACGGTCGAGGCCCAAAATACCGATATGTCCGACGTGATGGTGCCCGCATGCATTGATGCAGCCGGAAATTTTGATCTTCATCGGGCCGATTTCACGCTCCAGCTTGAGTTCATCAAAGCGTGTCGAAATTTCCTGCGCAATCGGGATGGAGCGAGCTGTGGCGAGCGCGCAGTAATCCATACCAGGGCAGGCGATGATGTCAGAGATTAGGCCGATATTGGCCGTTGCCAGCCCAACCTTTTTAAGTTCGGCAAAGACGGTTGGGATGTCAGCCTTGCGCACATGTGGCAAAATCACATTCTGCTCATGGCTGATGCGCAGCTCGTCATGTCCGTACTTTTCGGCCAGATCGGCCACCAGGCGCATTTGCTCGGATGTGGCGTCACCGGGCGTGCCGCCTACCGGTTTCAGTGAGATCGAGACAATCCCGTAGGCCGGATTTTTGTGCTCGGTGACGTTTGTTTCAACAAAGGAAGCAAAAACTGGATCGTTCGACACGCCCTTTTCAAACGTAAGCGATTGCGTGTTGTTGAAAACTGGTGGCGCAAAGGCAGCCTCCAGCTTTTCCATCAAGCCTTCCGGGGCTCCTTTGAACTTGGCTTTCTGCTCGATGAAGGCCTCTTCGATCATTGCCTTGATCTCATCAAGACCTGTCTCGTGCACCAGAATCTTAATGCGGGCCTTGTACTTGTTGTCACGGCGTCCATGCAAATTGTAGACGCGCAAAATCGCTTCCAGGTAAGGCAACAGATCTTCTTTGGGCAGGAATGCGCGCACGGTTTTGCCGACCATGGGCGTGCGGCCAAGCCCGCCACCGACAATCACTTCATAGCCTGGTTCGCCAGCCTCATTGCGCACCATACGCAGGCCGATATCATGTGCCTTGGTGACGGCGCGATCATTGGGTGCGCCGGTGATGGCGATCTTGAACTTGCGCGGTAGCCACTGGAACTCTGGATGGTCAGTTGACCATTGGCGAAGGAGTTCGGCGGTTGGACGCGGGTCCTCAATCTCGTCGGCTGCCGCCCCGGCGAAATGATCGGCGGTCACGTTGCGAATGCAGTTGCCTGATGTTTGAATTGCGTGCATTTCCACATCGGCCAGCGCGTCGAGAATGTCGCCCACATCGCCAAGCTTGGGCCAATTGTACTGAATGTTCTGGCGCGTGGTGAAATGGCCATAGCCCTTGTCCCAACGCTCCGCGATATAGGCCAGTTGGCGCATTTGGCGGCTGTTGAGCGTTCCGTACGGAATGGCCACGCGCAGCATGTAGGCATGCAGTTGCAGATAGAGGCCGTTCTTCAAACGCAGCGGTTTGAACTCATCTTCGGTCAAGACACCATCGATGCGGCGCTGCACCTGTTTGCGAAATTCCGAGACGCGTCCACGGACAAATTTCTCGTCAAATTCATTATAGGCGTACATTATTGGATCTCCGCCTGCTTGCCGTGAAAATAGTTCGAAGGCCCGCGTGTGCGAAACCGCTCGCGGAAATGTACCGGCGCGGGAAACCCATCTGAGTCACGCTCAATGTCGACCAAGTACGCACCCACAATGCGAGACGTTTGGGCAGCGCCCTTGGAAAGGAGCGCGGTGGCACGTTCGCCATCATCGGCAATCGCTGCATCTTTGATTTGAATTGACCATCCACCTTCTTTGGTAAGATAAACCACATCACCGTCAAATAGGTCGTTTGCCGTGACGATTTGTGAGTGTTTGAACCGGGGTGCGGCCATGATCAGGCAACTCCTTCAACAAGATGAATTTCTTCTGCTGGTGCGGCAGCTTCAGTCGCAATGCTGCCAAGGCCCAACAAAATGACAGCCGGGCCGGTCACTTTTGCCCCTGCCAACGCCTTGGGCAGGTTTGGCAGCACGCAGCTGAGGGTTTGCTCAGAGGGGCGCGATACATTTTCAATCACAGTAACGACCGTATTGGGCGCTGCGCCATGGGCCAGCAATTGCGCGACCACATGCGGTGCCGCTTTTATCCCCATATAGACAGCTGTCACCGCCCCCGGTTTGGCCAGGCTTTGCCAGTCGTGATCAGCAAAGCCGTCCATGTCGTGCGCGGTCACAAAGCGCAGCGAGCTGTTGCGCCCGCGCTTTGTCAGCGATTTGCCGGCTGACGCTGCAGCAGCGGAGGCGGCGGTAATGCCAGGCACAATGGTAAAGGCGATGTCCGATTGCGTCAGGGCTTCGGTCTCCTCGTCGAGGCGTCCATAGACGGACGGGTCGCCCGATTTAAGGCGAACAATATGGGCACCAGCGCGGGCATGTTCGATCACCAGCGCGTTGATGTCATCCTGCCTCCAGGCCGCACCAAAGCCTTTCTTTCCGGTTTCGATAATCGTGGCTTCGCGGCGCGCCAGTTCCAGAATTTCGGCCGGAACCAACCGGTCATGCAAAACAACATCGGCTTCGTGGAGCGCGCGGCGTGCTTTCATGGTCAAAAGATCAGGGTCGCCGGGCCCAGCGCCGACAAAGCTCACATGGCCGGGCGCGTCGCGGCGCTCAATCGTGTCGGTCAACAGGTCTTCCAGCAGATGCTCAACCTTTTCCGCGCCGCCTTCCTTCAACGCGCGGGCACCGGCACCGAAGTAAAAGCGCGTCCAGAAATCACGGCGCTTGCGCCCCATCGGGATCATGTTGGCGCGGGCACGAAAAGCCTGACCGATGCGGGCCAGAACACCCAGGTCGGATGGTAATTGGCTTTCCAGATCCGCTTTGATCTTGCGCGCCAAAACGGGAGCGGCACCCTCGGTACCGATGGCAACGGTAACCGGATCACGATCGACGATTGCGGGGGTGATAAATTGGCTGTCGCTCAGATTGTCGACAATATTGACCAGCGCACCTTCACGGTTGGCGATATCGGCCACGCGTTTGTCTTCGTCTTCATCGTCATTGGCTGCGTAAAAGAGGCTCGCGCAAATGGTGTCGCCTGGTTCCATGGCGCGCTCAATCAGCGTGATCCGATTTTCGTGCACCCAAGTCACAATCTGGTCTGCAGGATTCTCACCAATGACGTTGATGTGCGCTTTTGTCTTTAACAACAGGCGCAATTTGGCCACAGCCGTTTCTCCCGCGCCGGAAACGACGACGCGGCGACCATCCAGATTGATGAATATGGGAAAGTGACGCACAGGCTTCTCCAAAATGAAGTTGCTAGATATGCGTCTTCTCCCACCTGTTTAAGGTTTCAATTTCTCAAAATGCGATTGGGAGAGAAAATATTTCTTCTTTCACGTCGAATTGAACGTCCGGCCGGGAATAAAGTGCCGCTGTGCGATCGTCATTTTCGATGCGACAAAAACCGCACTTTGGAACCATTCCAAATAGGCGTACTCCACGCTATATGCCGCTCTAACAGAAAAATATTAGATCAGGCTTTGCCCGAACATCATGAATTTTGAGTCCCATTTTTCAACCGCATTGTCTCAGCTCCACTCTGCAGGCAATTACCGTGTTTTTGCGGAGTTGGAGCGTCAGCGCGGGGCTTTTCCTCGTGCGACGCGCTACCGTGAGGATGGGTCGACCCATGAGGTGACGGTGTGGTGTTCGAACGATTATTTGGGCATGGGCCAGCATCCCAAAGTGGTTTCGGCGATGCAGGATGCGTTGGAGCGGTCGGGCACTGGCGCAGGTGGCACGCGCAACATCTCCGGCACCAACCATGACCATGTTCTTTTGGAGCGCGAGCTGGCCGATCTGCACGGCAAACAAGGCGCGCTGATCTTTACATCGGGCTATGTGTCGAACTGGGCGGCTCTGGGGACATTGCTTGCGAAAATCCCCGGCATCATCTGTTACACCGATGCCTTGAACCACGCCTCGATGATCGAGGGCATCCGCCATTCACGCTGTGAAAAACGCATCTTCCGTCACAATGATTTTGAACATCTCGATGAGCTGATGGCGGCCGATGATCCGAACGCCCCCAAGCTGGTGGCGTTTGAGAGCGTCTATTCGATGGATGGCGACATCGCGCCGATTGCCGATATTTGCGATGTGGCCGACAAATATGGCGCGCTGAAATATATCGATGAGGTTCACGCGGTGGGCATGTATGGCCCGCGCGGTGGCGGCGTGTGCGAGCGCGAAGGCATCATGGACCGGCTCGATGTGATCGAGGGCACGCTTGGCAAGGCGTTTGGGTGCATGGGCGGTTACATTACCGGCTCGAAGAATTTGATCGATTTTGTGCGCTCATTTGCATCCGGGTTTATTTTTACGACCGCTTTGCCACCGGCTTTGGCGGCGGGCGCGGCGGCCTCGATCGCGCATTTGAAGAATGATCCGTTCAAGCGCAAACAGCATCAGCAGGCGGTGGCCAGGGTGCGCCAAGCGCTGGGTGATCGTGGCATTCCGCACATGGAAAATGACAGCCACATCGTGCCGGTGATGGTGGGCAATGCGGGCAAGTGCAAATGGATCTCCGACATTTTGCTGGATACCTACGGGATCTATGTGCAGCCGATCAACTATCCGACGGTGCCGGTGGGGACCGAGCGGTTGCGCATCACGCCAACGCCCTTCCATACGCAAAGCGATATCGACCACTTGGCAGGATCATTGTGCGACCTGTGGAGCCAATGCGCCTTGGCAAGGCAAGTGGCGTAAGGGGGCGTCTTGAAGGGTGCTGACGGGCAAATCGTTACGTTGACGCTTTGGCGCTTTTCAAATCTTGCAGCCAAACTTTGGATGTTTGGACAAATGGGTCTTGCAAGGCCGACCATTGCTGCCATGCCGGGCCTGGATTTCTACAAGATGGTGGGGACCGGTGCTGGCACCGGTTTCTCAACCAAGCCGAATTTCGCGCGTTACGGGCTGGTCGGCGTTTGGCAAAACTTGCAGAGCGCACAACGGTCTCTAAGCGAAACCCCGGTCATTCAAAGGCTCGCGAGTAGAGCCTGTGAAACAGTCACGCTTTACCTTGAGCCAACCCGGTCGCGTGGTCAGTGGGGTGGGTGTGAGCCGTTCCAAGTCAGCGAACAGACTGAACCATCAGGCCCGATCGTTGCGCTTACACGTGCAACGCTCAAAGCAGGGCATATTGTCCGCTTTTGGTCGCTGGTTCCTGCCATCTCATCGGCGGTCGAAGACGAGGAGACGCAACATTTTATGCTGGGGCTGGGGGAAATTCCCTATCGAAACCAGATAACATTTTCCATCTGGAGTGATGAAGCCGATATGGTTCGTTTTTCCAGGGTGAGCCCGACCCATGGTGAAGCGGTGCGCCGCGCCTATGACGAAGGCTGGTTTGCGGAAAGCCTGTTTGCACGTTTTAATCTGGTCCATATAGAAGGTGCGTGGGCCGAACTTGCGCCGGTACAATCGCTCCTAAGTGAGCATTTCAATGACACAATTCTCAAAACTGAATTGCAAAGGGCAGTCGCGTGATGGCTTTTACTGATGCGAGCGCAAGCAAACCCGAGGAGACTATCATTCCTGCGATTGCGGCTGACGGTTCCTACTATCCCATTGAGAAAATGGAGGCGCATCGTTCACCTATCTTGCACTTGGCGGTGTCCGTTTTTGTGTTCGACGTGTCGAGCGGCGATCTCTTGATCCAAAAACGTGCACAAGACAAATATCACTGTGGTGGGTTATGGGCGAACACCTGCTGCACGCATCCACATTGGGATGAGGCTCTGGCCGCCAGCGCATCGCGCCGCTTGCGCGAGGAGTTGGGCATATCCGTTATTCTAAACGAACGGCGCGTTTTTGAGTATTGCGCTGATTGCGGCAATGGTCTGCACGAACATGAGCGCGTTACATTTTACGCTGGCTATGCCGACAAGAAGTCCCTTCAGGTGCCTTTCAATGATGCGGAAGTGGCCGATATCCGGTGGGTAAACCCTGTGGCACTCCAGCAGGAGTTAGAGCAGGATGCGGGTCAGTTCGCGCCGTGGTTTCAGATATACCTTCGTGAGTTTCCGGACTTGAAAATCTAGGTAATTTCCCGGCGAGAAATACGAAAAGAAAAACCCCGCTGCGTTCTCGCGTGGCGGGGTTTTCCATGCCGACAGTTGGGAATTTTAGCTTAGGACTGGCGGCTTTTAAGCGTCCAAACTTCTGTTTGACGGCCGGGGCACCGATAGCGCCCCGATGTCAGTTTCTATCCCCTATTTGCCCCACTCGGAGACGGTGGAATCGGGTGTGTCGGGCCACCAGGTTGGGTCTTCGGGCACGATACCGTGCTTGATACCCCACGCTGTCCAGTCGTCGACAACCGTGCCGGTGAGCAGGATGCCGATGCCGCCGGTGATACAAGTCAGCATAGCGAACCACCAAGCCCAGCGGTGTACGCTTTCCATCGTGGCGTTAAAGCCCATGGTCCAGCGCCAAAACAGGGCTGCACGCTCAGAGGCTGTACCGCGATCGGTGATCTGCTCAATCTCACGCTCGCCGCCATAACGGCTGACCGCAAGAATGGTCGCGCCGTGCATCGCAAACAGGAGCGCGGAACCATAAAGGAACACGATCGACAGCATGTGGAACGGGTTCCAGAACAGGCTACCGCCCCAGATTAGTGAGAAGTTTGACGTCCACTCAAGGTGCGACAGAAGTCCGTATGGCACCGCTTCGGACCATGAGCCCATCGCGATCGGACGGATCAAGCCGAGCACCAGGAAAAGCCAAATGGCAGCGGCAAAAGCTGCACATACGTGCAGGCCGAGGCCAAGCTGAACGGCACGCTGGTACATGCGGCCCCACCACAAGATGACAGATGCCAAAATGAAGAAGGAGGAAATCAGATACCAGCCGCCCTCATCGAGCGGAGGAATTGAAAGACCATATTCTTCAAAGGGCGGATCTAATGTGTGGAATGGCATTTCCAGCACGAACCGAACCGGATTGAAGTCAACAGAAGCCCAATAGTTCAGGCCAATGATGACAAAGCCGATGGTGAAGCAAATTGCGGACGCGGTGCCCAGGAACCCGAGATAGATCGGGCCGATTTGCGCATTGCCGAAAACACCAGCCAACCAGGAAAAGAATGATCCTTTGCCGCGGTCGACTTCGCTTTCGATGGGGACGCCAGCTTCCAGATGCCCTCGCACCTGAACCATGGTGATGAGATTTTGATATTCAGCCATGATGCATTCCTCCTAGCGTGCCCACATTTGGGAGAACTCGCGGAGCGGCTCCCACCAGTCGATCCATGAACCGCCATAGATCGGGCCGGCTGAGATGAAGATACAAACCGCGGACCAGAAACCGGCGTTCAACGCCAAGAGCAAGCCGAGCCGGTGAATGCCAAGCGTCCCGATGGAATAGCCGATAGTGTCGCGGAAATAGGTGTCTTCATATTCTGGTGTTTTGACTTCGTTGCGTTCAGTGTTCTTAGATTTATGCGTACGCGGATTGACGGCGGAAAGAACCATGCCGCCATGCAGTGCGAGCGCCAGCGTCGTCGTAAAGAAGAACGTGATCGCGATCATGTGCGCCGGATTGTAGTGGAAATTGCCGTATTGATAGCCGGTGTTCCACACCCATTGCAGGTGGCTCATGATCCCGTACGGAAAGCCGTGTCCCCAGGCGCCCAAGAGAAGGGGCCGGAAAACGACCAGCGTCAAATAGGCGAAAACCGCGACCGAAAAGGCAAATGGAATGTGATAACCGATGCCGAGTTTTCGGCATATTTCCACTTCCCGTAAAATCCAGGATACGAATGCGCCGATGGCGCAAATGGTGACAATTTGCCAAAGGCCGCCCTCTTTGAGAGGAGCAAGTCCCAGGCCGTATTCGATGGGTGGCGGATTGATTGAAATCAGCCAGATGTTCCAGGTGGGTCCGAGCGACGCACCATAGACGATAAGTACTGTACCGAGCGCGGCGAAAAACGCCGTGGTCACGCCGAAGAAGCCCACATAGAAGGGGCCGACCCAGAAATCAAACAGGTCGCCGCCAACAAGCGTGCCGCCGCGAACGCGATATTTCCGCTCAAAGCTAAGCATTGCCATAGTTACCTCCGATGCCAAGTCGGTGCGTTTGGGGGGCGTTCCGGTTGGCGTGTTTGGACGAAATTTATTTGGTGGCGGGCAATATCGAGAGGGTCTTTGCCCGCCACCATTTCTTGTTCGCTGGATCTTAAGTGAGCATGGACAGTGCTTGCACTGCCGTGTTCACGTCGAGCGAGCCGGTTGTTACCGGGTTGCCTTCGAACCAGTTGAAGCGTTCTGTCGACAGCAGGACGAAATGAATCATCGCAGCCAGCGAGAACAGGAATACGCCTTGGACGACCAGCGTTTTGCGCGGATCGAAAACCATCCAGATTCTCCACATGTCGCTTCTCCTTTACGAAAGCATTGGCAGGAGTGCCGATACCGTCTGGTTTACGTTCTCAAGAGCAGCGTAACCATTCGGGCCGGGGATCCACGGACGCCAGAGCCATACGAGGAAGTGAGCGACCACCGCGATAATCACGAAGAGCGTCATCCCTTGCAGGTAGAACTTGTGGAACTCCTGGGCTTCACCTTCGGACATGCCGGAGAGTGAAACGCTATTTGGACTGGACATAAATATACCTCCTAGTCACGTCGCCGCGGGGCCCCGCGGCCGGGTTGCTCTGGAACGTGGTGACCCAAGTCCCTTCGCGTTTTGACGGTCGTAGACGGCCGTCAAAGGGGAACCATGCTTCACGCCAAATAGGCATAGCCTACAGCGGCCCGCGCCGATGAAAGCGCCTCGGTGAAGATGGAATCAGGTTGCTTTTCTTGGCTGCCAACGCGCTTTGCAGTGGCGACCATCAGGCACGGGATGAAACACAACGCGACCAACGCACGGTACTCAAAGCGGTCGCGTGCCCGGGTTCGCCTTGCGCGGCCCTGTGTGTGATCAACATAAGCCATTGTGTTTCTCCCTTTTTGGATTTGGATCATCATCATGCAGCCCTCGCTGATGACAGTTTCTGGTGTGCACGCCGAACCTGCTCGGGCTCCACGGTCACAGAATTTTCTGCGTGTGCGATGGTTTCAGCGGCATCGCGCAAACGCTTGGCGGTGGAGATGCGCACCAGCACAGGTTCGCGCGATATCAAATCGTCCAGCTCTGCCTGCGCGGCAGCGGCCCATGCCAAATCGCGCGTCAAGCGGGCGGGTGTTGCGTCAACATGATCGAGGTCGGTGGACAGCGGGATGATATTGAAGAGCGCATCGAACATGCCGTTGCACACTTCCTGGATCATCCAGGTGGCACCAGAGTAACCCATGATCGGCGTGCCGGTGTGACGCCGGATGATGGCGCCGGGAAACGAAACCGGGATGTACATGGCGCGCGATCCAGCCTCGGCCATATACATGCGCTCATTGTAAGAACCGAACATGATTAGTGGTGGCGTGTCTTTGATAGCGGCGCGGATCGCCTGATTGTCGGGCTTCTTTCCGGCGTTTCGCTGGAACGAGAAGGCGCAGGGCAAGCCCATTTCGTCTTCCAGAAAATGGCGTATGCCGCGCTCATAGGTCTCGGTGGCCACGATGGCGAAGGACGCGGTTGCAAAGAAATCCTGCGTCACTGATCGCCACAAATCCCACATGGGTTTGAGCGTTGTGTGCTTCTCGCGCTCGATGAACGGTTCCGGATCCAGGTCTAGCAATTCGCCCAGCTTGCGCAGGAATGCCGTTGTGGAATGAATGCCGATGGGGGCCTGCAAGTAGGGCCGGTCGAGCGCTTCACAAAGAAGACGGCCGAACTCTCGATAAAGACACACATTGACATGGGCGTCGGACAGTCTTTGTACATCAGCCAGATGTGAGCCGAGTGGGAACGTCATGTTGACTTCTGCACCTATGCCCTCGATCAGTCGGCGTATCTCGGCGAGATCGGACGGCAGGTTGAAGGTTCCATATTGCGCACCGATGATGTTGACCTTCGGCTTGCCACCTTCCGGCACCGGCTTTGCCGGGCGGACCTTGCCTTTTTTCGGGCCGTATTCGGTCCAAAGCCATTTGAGCGCGCGGTCTGCCGACTGCCATTGATCTTCGTCAATCGTGCGCGGCAGGAAGCGCTGAATGTTGGTCCCTTCAGGCGTCACGCCACCGCCAATCATCTCCGCGATGGAGCCTGTCACCACAACGGCGGGTAAATCCGGGTCAAGCGCTGCGCGTGCGTTTTTCATCGCCTGCTCGGTGCCGGTCTTGCCGAGCTCTTCTTCGGAAAGGCCGGTGACGACGATGGGTAGTTCATGCGGAGGCAGGGCGTCGGTGTAGTGCAGAACCGACGTCACCGGTAGGTTTTCACAGCCAACCGGGCCGTCAACGATAACTTGGAGGCCCTTGATGGCGGTAAACGAATAGACCGAGCCCCAATAGCCGCCGGCGCGATCATGATCGATAATCAACGTCATGTGCCCACCGCCTCGCCGGCATCAACGGCGTTGTTCTTCTTGGCCTGGGCAGCGATTCGCGCCGCATATTTCTTACGGAACGCTGAGCGATCTTGCGGGACATCTTCCCAAACGCCGGCCGTGTCGCCTTTGCCGACGCCGGTAAAGAAAGCGTCCATGCGGTCAAAGCGGGCCTTGTTGCCTATGGCCGCATTGACCACTTGCGCGATGGAGCCGGCACCGGCCGGACCCATGAGGGGGCGAGCCGAAATCAGGTTCGTGAAATAAAGCGCCGGGGTTGCCGCTTCCTTGGCATGCTGGACAACCGGTGTTGTGCCAATTGCCAAGTCGGGCTTGTATTCTTCAAATGCCGCAATGTCCTGTTCGAGCGACGCGCGGAACTGCAACTGTACGCCTTTTGCGGCCAGCCAATCGGCATCGGCTTGCGTTTGCGGTGTGCGAGGACAGGCAGTGCCGACATATTTCAGGTCAGCGCCCGCTTCCACCAACAAACGGGCCACCAAAAGCTCAGAACCTTCGTACCCGGAGAGCGTGATACGGCCTTTGATGGGCGCACCGGCCAGCGCGCCACGGGTTGCACCGAGCATTGCGTTGCGGGCGGCGTCAGCCTTGGCGCTTGAGATGTTGCAGGCCTTGGCGATTGCAGCGAGCCAGTCTTGGGTTCCTTCGACGCCAACGGGCGCGGAAGGCACATGGCTGCGGCCAGCGGCGGTAAACTCGCGCAGGGACGCCGTGTAAAATGGATGCATCGCCGCGACGGTCGCACAATCGAGGGCCGAGTAGAGTTCGCGCCATTCGCGCACAGGCACCGTCGGGCCAACGCCCAGGCCCATCGGCTCGATCATCGCAGCAATCATCATCGGGTCGGCTGGGAACATTTCGCCAAGCAGCGTGATCGTCGGGCGATCATCAACACCGGCGCGGGGCATGGGAACCGGTCCTGCCGCGATTTCTTCGCGGGCATAGCGCAACATTGCCGCCGACAAGACATCCTTGGCTTCAGCATGGGTTGGAACACCAAAGCCGGGTACATCAATGCCGACAATACGCACGCCGTTGATTTCTCTAGGCAGCATCTGCAGCGGAACGCCCGATGCGGTCGGCACACACAGATTGGTGACGATAATGGCGTCATAGTTTTCCGGATCGGCGGTTTCATTAACCGCGTCGCGAATGTCTTCGTAGAGCTTGCCGGTCACAAGACTTTCGGAATCAAAAGGCACATAACCGACCGAACGCCGCGCGCCGTAAAAATGTGAGGTAAACGTCAGGCCGTAAACACAGCAAGCAGAACCAGAAAGGATCGTCGCCATGCGGCGCATGCGTAAACCAACGCGAAGAGATCCAAACGCCGGGCACATGGATTGTGGCTGCTCGTGCGGGCCTTTGGGATAATCGCGCTCAAAGCCTTCCATCAGTTCGGCATTGCCTGCCGCTTTTGCCGCAGCTGCCATTTGCTCGGCGCCGGCATGGCAACCGCTTTTTGCCATGTCCACGCGCGCCTCGCGAACCGCAGCGTCCTCGGCGGGTGCCGGGATAGCCTCCAAATGCGGGTTCTTTATGAGCGTTGTGGTCGTCATGGCGTCGTCAAACCTCGTCGTAGACCACTTCAAGCGAAGGTTTGTTGAGCTTGGATGCCGCGCACATATCATCTTGGGTCGCCGGTGTGAGCTGAAAATCACTGCCGGTTTCTTCCGTATCGAACAGCGCCAGCAATTCATCCTGGGAAAGCGGCGAGGGCTGTTTAGGCGGTGCGTCACACAAATTGTCAGCCAGTTCGCCAAACAATTCGCCCCACTGGCCATCGGGGTATCCGATGATCTGATAGTTGGCGGACTTTCGACGGATGTCCTCGTCTTGCGGTATGGCGGCCAGGATCGGAATGCCCGCTTCTTTGGCAAAGGCCGCTGCTTCGCCTGTGCCGTCATCCTTGTTCACAACCAGTCCGGCAACACCGACATTGCCGCCCAGCTTGCGGAAATATTCGACTGCTGAGCAAACATTGTTGGCCACGTAAAGCGATTGCAAATCGTTGGAGCCGACAACAACGACCTTCTGGCACATGTCGCGGGCGATCGGCAGGCCGAAGCCACCGCAGACCACGTCGCCAAGGAAATCGAGCAAGACATAGTCAAAGTCCCACTCGTGGAAGCCCAGTTTTTCCAACGTTTCAAAGCCATGAATGATGCCACGACCACCGCAACCGCGCCCTACTTCCGGGCCGCCGAGTTCCATGGCGAAAACGCCATCGCGCTTGAAGCAAACATCGGAAATGGTGACTTCTTCGCCAGCTGCCTTTTTCGCCGAGGATGTCTCGATGATGGTCGGGCAAGCCTTGCCACCAAACAGAAGCGATGTGGTGTCAGACTTTGGATCGCAGCCGATCAGAAGCACTTTTTTGCCTTGGCGCGTGAGCATGTAAGACAGGTTGGCCAGCGTGAAGGACTTTCCGATTCCGCCTTTGCCATAGATCGCAATGATTTGGGTCTCTTTGGTCACTTCCGCTTTGACGGGCGCATCGGGTTCAATGGCGGCTTCGTCGCGCAGCGCCTGATTATAGGCCTCGCGGCCAGCTGGCGTGCTGTCGTCCATCATGCCTCTTGTCTCCAGTTGAGAACCATCTTGGTGCAGTGGGGGTCGGAAAACGCCGCTTCGTAAGCCTCGCCGGCCTTTTCAATGTCAGCAAATGAAGAGACCAGCCCGTCGAGCGAAAGCGCGCCCTGTTCTTGAAGATCAAGGACCGCCAAAACATCAGATCGGCTAAACTCGGCGGCGATCCGCATGCTGGTTTCGCGCATGAAGGCGGGTGCGAAATTGAAGCTGAGTGGTTGGTCGTAGAAGCCCGCCAGCACGATTTCACCCTTTGGCGCCAGATGCGCGATGGCCAAATCCAGCACCTTCGGGTCACCCGAGGCATCCATGATTGCATTGTAGTTCTTGCGATGGTCATGAAAAGCGTTAGTGACGTGGTAGCCCATCGCTCCGGCCATTCGGCTCTCGTCAACTTCCCAAACCGTCGGCGCATCACCGCCCAAGGCGATGACAGTTCGTGCCAGCAAACGACCCAGCACGCCGTGCCCTATGATCAGATCTGGTAGTTGGCGTTCTGAAACGGAAAGCGCGTGAAACGCCGTTGCGGCGAGCGCCAGCAAGACACCGTTTCGACCGATTTTTTCCGTAATCGGGTAGACTTTGTCCGCTTTGACAACAACGCGCGATGCAGAGGCACCGAACAGGGGTATGACGTCCTCGTAGCACCTTGCCCCGGGGACGAACACCAGGTCGCCCACTGAGACCGAACTGCTGGCGTGCGACACAGTGACCCGCCCTACGGCCTCATAACCGGGTACCAGCGGATAACCCATGCCCGGGAATGGAGGCATTTTGCCGGACCAGAGGAGTTTTTCTGTTCCCGTTGAAATGCCAGACCACAGAATATCGACCACGACATCATCTGACGATGGTTGCTGCAGGACAACATCACGCAATTGGACGCTGCCCGGTTGGTCAATAATTATGGCGGTCGCCTTCACGTCGAGAACCCCCTCTCATGTGCCTATTTAATAGACTCTCCTAATACGTCACTTTAATGTGACAGCCACAAGTGTCAATTAAATTTTACACTAATAGTGGGATAAGTGTCAGGCGTTCGCGACAATGAGGCCGGAAATTACCGGGATCGCGGTCCCGATTTGCCGTGCGCGGGCAAACCCTGCCCTTTTCAACATGTCTTGCAGATCGTGCGCCGTACGGCATTTGCCTGATTGCATGGCGAGCAGATAGAATGCGAAATAGGCCTGAACCAAGCGCTCTCCTTTTTGCTCGCCCGCCATTGGTTCTCCGATGATCAGCGTGTCGCCCGGTGCCATGGCCGCGCGCACGTTACGCAGGATAGATAGCGCTGCATCATCATTGTGGTCGTAAAGAACGCGGATCAGGCTGTAGCAGTCCGCGTTGGCGGGTATATCGTCTTCAAAGAAAGAGCCGCCGTAAATGGAAAGCCTGTCTGCGAAGTCGCTGTCTTTCAGTCGGTGTCGCGCGTTTTCTGCCACCGCCGGTAAATCAAAAACGCCGATGTCCAGACTTTGCCAGCGGGACGCGGCTGCTGAAACAAATGCGCCATCGCCGCCACCGATATCAATCAAGCCTTGATGTTTGTGGCCTATGGCATAGGCGTCGAGGACTTGTTCGATCACCATGGCCTGCGATAGGCGCATGAGCGTTGAATAGTCGTGCGCATCTTGCGCACCGACATTTTTTCCCCATTCGCCTCCTTCGCCGACATAGGACCAAAAGGAGGCCGTTTCAGTTTGCGTCTTGTCATCGCGCAGCAGCGAAACAGGGTCGGTCAAGTCGCGATAGACCGCCGCATGATGGCGAATCATTGCGCGGATGCCGGGGCTTTGTGCTATAACGAGACCATATTCATCCAAGGCATATTGATGATCACCGGTGGCGTAAACCAGCTTCAGCCCCTGGGCTGCGTGCAGAAGCCGC
The DNA here is from genome assembly GCA_039822005.1 of Pseudomonadota bacterium. Classification (GTDB taxonomy): domain Bacteria; phylum Pseudomonadota; class Alphaproteobacteria; order Rhizobiales; family Rhizobiaceae; genus JBCBDX01. The sequence continues at coordinate 904,797 of JBCBMZ010000001.1, forward strand.
TCCGCCCTTTGCGGCGCAACCTGCCATTGCTTGGCAAGTTCCCGCACGGTTTTCGGAGAGGCAAGCTCTTCAAAAACGTCAAGCTGTTCGCAAGCAAGAAGGATTTGGCTGTTGATAAAACCTGATGTGAGTTGAAACACATCGTTGGCGCTTTGGCTGGCAACGCGGCGAAGCAACGGAGTTCTTTGAACGAGGCTGCGAAAACGCTGATTTGCCACCAAACGACGTCTGATGTTGGACAGCCAGAACGCCATGCGCTTCTTCTTGCCAGATGTTTTGCCGATTGCGGGCGCAAGTGTTTCGGACAGTGGAGCGGCGTCAAGCGGCACTTTGCGCCAGCTCCTTGGGCACCAGCCGCGTTGCTTCGCCTTCGATCAGTTTGCGAAGCATGGGCGCGCCGGGGCAATCGGGAATGGCGGCAACCGCATCACCGACCAGACTTTTAAGGTTCGACAGTGTGGCATCAAGTCCGTTTTCGACTACCGCGTTGGGCCGATGGTGAATTTCATCCTGGCCGCAGGGTTTGCCCAGTTCCAGCTCAGATCCCGCAAAATCGCGCAGATCGTCGGCAACCTGGTATGCGGCCCCCAGCGCCTCGCCCACGCCACGCCATTGGTTCGGGTCGGCCTCTGCCGCTACTGCGCCTGCGATGCACGCGCCGGTAAACAACGCCGCCGTTTTGGCGCGATGATATTCGCCAAGCGGTATTTCGCCGGGCTCACTTTCCCATGCCTGCCCCGCAATGAGGCCGTGAGGCATGCCCACAGCTTTGCCGATCGTGCCGATAAGGGGTGCAATCAATTGCGGCGTCAGCGCACATTCACGCGCTATGGTCTCAAAAGAAAGGATAATCAACGCGTCGCCGACAAGCACGGCTAGCGGTTCGGAGAAGGCTTTGTGGATGGTAGGTTTGCCGCGACGCAGATCCGCATCATCAAAGCATGGCAGATCGTCGTGAACCAATGAGGCGCAATGCAGCATCTCAATGGCAGCAGCGGCCGCATTTGCTGCTTGTGGATGTTTGTCGCCGCATGACGCTGCGACCGCCAGGCAAAGGCGGGGGCGGACACGTGCGCCGCCCGGAAAAATGGCATAGCGTAGGGCGTCTGAGACTTTCCTGGGTCGACCGGTTGCGGTCGCCTGCAGGATGGCGCGTTCCAGTGCGCCTTCGATCCGCTTGGACATCTCCATTGCCGTCCCCTCAATCGTCAATTTACAGCGACAGATAAAACTGTAAAATAAAACTGACACATTGGAATGAAAAGTCAACGTGACAACGCAATCAATTGTGACAAGGCATCATGAACAGCGTCGCGCAGGGACAAAGGGTGGTCGTGATTGGAGCTGGAATGGCTGGGCTTTCCGCTGCCATCAAGCTTGCTTCTCAAGGGTTTTCCGTCATCGTCGTTGAAAAAGAACAATCGGTCGGCGGAAAAGCGCGAAAGGTGACCGTTGATGGCATTGCTGTTGACGGCGGCCCAACGGTTTTGACCATGAAGTGGGCCTTTGATCAGCTTTTGTCACCGATTGGCGAGTCGCTCGAAGGCCGCATACGCCTGCGTGAGGCCGATGTTTTGGCGCGCCACTATTGGAAAGATGGTTCGTCTCTGGATTTGTTTGCCGATGTGGAAAAGAGCGCGGATGCAATCCGCGACTTCTCCAATTCAAGAAATGCGATGGGTTATCGCAGGTTTTGTGATGATAGCCGTGCGGTCTATGCCACGCTCAAAGACACCTACATCAATGCCCAACGTCCCAATCCGGTTGATTTGATCAGTCGAATAGGCGCGCTGAACGTGAGGCAGATGCTTCAGCTCAAACCGCTCGATAGTCTTTGGCGGACGTTGGGACATTATTTCTCTGATCCCCGCTTGCGCCAGTTGTTTGGACGATATGCAACCTACTGCGGATCGTCGCCGTTCAAATGCCCGGCAACATTGATGCTTGTGGCGCATGTGGAGCAAGATGGTGTTTGGATACCGGAAGGTGGCATGCACGGCGTTGCCTGCGCATTACGGGAGATTGCCGAGGAACTTGGTGTCCGCTTCCTGACCGGCCAAAGCGTATCCACGTTGGATGTGTCGAATGGGACCGTTTGCGGCGTTCACCTAGATGGCGGGGATCGTATCACCTGTGAAAGTGCGGTTTTTAATGGGGATGTTTCTGCGATAGCTGACGGAAAATTGGGCCTTTCGGAACGCGAGATTGGCTTTACGGCCACCGCGCCCGGCAAACGCTCGCTTTCAGCGCTTGTCTGGAGCGCTTTGATACCGGCCAACGAGTTGCCACTGGCTCATCACTCTGTTTGCTTTGGTGATGAATATCGCAACGAGTTTGACGCTGTCTTCAGCGGTGGTGCGGTGCCAACCGACCCCACGGTATATCTTTGCGCGCAGGACCGCGATTGTGATGGGGTTGTGCATCTTGATGCTCGAGCGCGAGGAACGGAGCGGGTTCTTATTCTTGTCAACGCACCGGCAAGCGGTGATTTAGATACCGATCATTTTACCAACACGGAGATGGAGCGATGTCAGAGCGCCATGTTTCAGCAATTGAACCAATGCGGCCTGACGTTACGGCCGGAGCAGATCACGGCAAGGTTGGCAACTCCCGTGACGTTCAATCGTTTGTTTCCCGGGACGGGCGGCGCGTTGTACGGTCGAGCCAATCACGGGCCGATGGCATCGTTTCAGCGCCAGGGTGCTCGCACCAAGGTGAGGGGGCTCTATCTGGCTGGGGGGAGCGTTCATCCGGGGCCGGGCGTGCCGATGGCCGTGATTTCAGGGCAGCTGGCGGCGGATTGCCTGGTGCAGGACCACGCTTTGACACGGTAGTCCCCGCCCATGGTTATTTGTGGTGGTATGTTGATGGGATGAGCGATTGCGGCCAGTTCGGCCTGTCTGTCATCGCCTTTGTCGGCTCGGTTTTTTCCCCATATTATGCCTGGTCCGGGCGCAAAGATCCCGAGGATCACGTTTGTATTAATGTCGCGCTTTATGCGCCGGGTGCGAGCCGGTGGTCGATGACCGAAAGGCGCAAAAGCAGGCTCAAGCGCGATCCTTTCAACTTCAAAGTTGGCCCCTCCAGCCTGCATTGGACCAATGGTAAGCTGGTGATCGAATTTGACGAGGTCTCGCCTCCCTATCCGCCGTTTCAATGGCTCCCGAAGCGCATAAAGGGCACGATCACAGTTACGCCGAAAGCGGTCACATCGCGTGTGTTCGACATTGACACCAACGGCAAGCAGCGATGGTGGCCAATCGCGCCCAGCGGGAAAGTTGATGTGCGCATTCAGAAGGGCGGAATACCGGATTGGACGGGCCATAGTTATCTGGACAGCAACTGGGGCACTGAGCCGCTTGAAGCCACCTTTCACCATTGGGATTGGGCGCGCGGATCAGCAGCGGGCGATGGGGCAATGATCTTCTATGATACCCAGCGTAGGGATGGAACGCGGGGTATGATTTGCGTGGCCATTGACCGTGACGGCAATGTGGAAGACGTCCCTACGCCCCCACGTCAAAACGTCAAAGGCGGCGCGTGGGGGGTGCAACGCAACGCCCATTGCGACGAAGACTTCATGCCTTTCGTCGCCACTAGCTACGAAGATGGTCCTTTCTATTTGCGGGCCAAGGTACACACGCAAATCAGCGGTAAACCGTTAGATCTTATGCATGAGAGCTTTTCGGGCGATCGTTTCGCGACGTGGTGGGTGAAAATGATGCTACCGTTTCGAATGCCGCGCCGTAGCTGGTTTGGCCTTTTCTATTTGCCCGTTCTTATGGGCACGCCCAGCGTACTGGGAGTGCTAGCCTACTTTTGGTTGTTGTTCTGAAGACCGTCAGCATCAAGCCGTTCTCGTTCTTCACGTTCCCGGATATCTTTTGCCAGAGACCAACGCTGCCATATGATAAAGCCGCCGTAAACGAGGATAGCAAATCCCATTTCGACAAGGCCGAAATAGTTCTCAAACATAGCCACTGTCCGTGTCGTCACGTGTCAGTGCGCCCAAGCGACGGTCGCGTGCTGTAGCCATGATCTCCACCATTCGACCGACTTTATCATCGATTGTTTTGGGCGCCGACGCTGCGCGAGAAGCGGCGGCATCCACCAAAAACGCGACCGAGGGATCGGTCGGTTCTGCGCTGACTGGCTTTAGGAGCAGCGGTGTCACCGCCGCGTAGGCCATGGTTTCGATTTTGGCCCATTTGGACGTGTGGGCGCGCTGGTCAATGGAGTTGAAGCCGTTACGGACGATCTCATGGCCGATTTTCTTGTAAATCAGCGCTGCACCGCGAATGGCAGGTCGGCAAGTGATCGGTAGCCCGGCGACCCCCCGCATAGCGCGCGCATAATAGATATCGGCACTGGCCAGAAGGTCACGTACGGCATAGCCCAGCGGCTCGCTGAAGCGTGGGTTGTCGATCAGCTGTTGGCGGCTAAGGCCGTGTAGGGCGAGAAGATGCTCCGGCAGATAGACCCTCCCGTTTCGGGCATCCTCACCTACATCACGGGCTATGTTGGTCAATTGCATGGCAATGCCAAGGTCGGCTGCCCTGGCGAGTGTCGCTCGCTCGCGTTGCCTCATGATCACGCACATCATAACGCCGACGGTAGACGCTACTCGGGCCGCGTAGGCGAGCAAATCGTCCATGGAGTGATAGGTCCGGTCCGCCTCATCCCATTCAAAACCTTCGATCAGCGCATCAGGGATGGTGCGGGGGATATCGTATTTCTCTACGATTGCCGCAAAGGCGCGGTCGCCCAAATCATTATCGGGTGAACCGGCATAAATTTTGTCCAGCCGCAACTTTAGCCGGTGTGAGGCCGTACCGTCCTCATTGTCGAGGTCGACCAAATCATCTGACGATCGACAAAAGGCATAAAGTGCCAAAGCCGCGTCGCGTACCGTCTTGGGAAGAAAAAGAGATGCGGCGTGGAACGATTTTGATCCAGCGCGAATTGTTTGGCGTGCCAGCCGCTTTTCCTGACGTGTCAACCGGGTCGTCATCTTCTTCTACCGTGTCACTGTGCTGGCGAGTGGCACCAGCTTGTCAAGTATTTTGGCCGATGAAACCACACCGGGAAGGCCGGCACCCGGGTGGGTTCCTGCGCCGACAATGTAAAGATTTTTGACCTCTTCGGAGATGTTGTGGGGTCGGAACCAAGCCAACTGCCAGACGACGGGTTCCATGCCGAATGCTGCGCCTTTCTTGGACCGAAAACGATCCCGGAATGTCAGCGGCGTAATGATCTTGGACGTTACGATGTGCTTTGAAAGGTCCGGTAGCAGGGTCTCTTCCAGACACGCTTCAATTTTGGCCCGATAAGTCTCTGCCATCCTTGTCCAATCGGTTTGTCCATCCAAGTTGGGAACAGGCGAGAGAACGTAAAATGAGTCGCAGCCCGCAGGCGCAACGCTCGGGTCGGTGGCCGACGGTCGGTAGAGATAAAGCGAGAAATCGTCAGCCAGTTTGTGGTGTCGGAAGATGTCGCGGAGCAATTCTTCGTAGCGGGGCCCCATCAGTATCGTGTGGTGGTCTACATCATCAAATTTTTTGTCGGTGCCAAAGTGCCACACGAAAAGGCTCATTGAGTACCACATCCGGTTCAGACGGCGGTCCGTCCAACGCTTGCGCGGATGTTTCTTCAAAAGCTTCTCATAGGTTGAAGCGGTGTCAGCATTGGAGACCACACAGTCGCCGTGAATATGCTCACCGCTGGTCAGGCGCACACCTGTCGCTGAACCATTTTCAACGATGATTTCGTCAACGGGAGCGTTGAGGCGGATGGTCGTTCCGTGCCGCTCGGCCAAAGAAGCGATGGCTTTCACGAGCGATCCGGTTCCCCCCATGGCGTAGTGCACGCCGTAGGTCTTCTCCAGATGGGCAATGAGCGCCATGACGCCGCTGGTGCGCAGCGGATTGCCGCCGATAAAAAGCGGGTGGAAAGACAAGCACTGTCTGAGCCGCTCATTCTTGATATACTTTGAAACCAACGCGTGAATGGAGCGTTCAGCGCGTCTGGCGATCAGTCCGGGCATGGCGGTTGCCATCCGGCCTATCGTGTTATACGGCTTGTCGATCATCCCGAGAAAACCGGTCTTGAAACAGCGCTCGCTCTCGGCCAAAAACCGCCAATAGCCTTCCACATCCGATGGCTCGAACTTTGCGATTTCCTGCGCGGTCTTTTGTGGATCGGACCAAGCCCGGAAAACCTGCCCGTCTTCCTGGTAGCGAATGGCGTAGAAGGGCTCCATCGGGCGCAGGTCCAGGTGGTCTTCCATCTTTTCGCCGTGCAACGTCCAAAGTTCTTCAAAAACAAAAGGTGCGGTGACGATGGTCGGTCCTGCGTCGAACGTAAAGCCGTCCTGCTTGTAGACGCTGGCCCGACCGCCGATTTGTTCCAATGCCTCGACAATGGTGACGCGATAACCGCGCGCGGTAAGACGCACCGCTGCTGCCAAGCCACCAAATCCTGCACCTATGACGATCGCGTGGGGACGCGGGCTTTCTTGCTTGGCCCCTGTAAAGTCAACGGGGTTTTGAGCTATTGTCATCATGCGGGAACCTCCTCCAGCGACGTCACCATGGAGTCGATCCGGCCTGCTATTTTTTTCGGTTCGAACTCGTGAATGAGGTGCCCGCCCGCAGGTAGGGCGTAAAGCGACACTGCTTTGGCCTCGGACGCAGCGGCGCGAGACACGCGGGCCGGAACCATTTTGTCATCATCGGTGACGATCAATTCAACCGGCAGGCTCAGTTCGGGCAGCCGACTTCTCAGTGGTTTAAGATCCCAGTTCGCCATCATGCCCAATGCCCCGGCAATGTGCGATGATTTTTGCAAAAGCAGGTCATATGCATCGACGTTGATTTTATCGATCGGTGAGCCGGTGTTTTTAAGCATGGACCGTGTGGGGCTGAAGAGGCGGGCTTGCCAGGCGACCGCTGAAGGCACCAACGGGTTCACAAAAAGTGCTTTGGCAAGGGGAGAGAAGACAGCGTTTCCCTCGATCGGCTCGAGCGCCGCATTGATCCCGATGATGGCGTTGAAACGCCTCTCCTGTTCAAGGGCCATTTGCAGAAGAACCGCTGCGCCGGCAGAATGGCCAACGCCAAACAGGGGCGTGGTTGCCATCGATTCCACCAAATGGCTGAGAGCCCGCGCCATGCCAGGCAATGTGTAGTGGCGTTTGGTTTCACCGCGTGTGAAGCCATGACCTGGCAAATCAATCAAAGTGACGTGGTGCCGGTCCGCCAAAATCGTCGCCAGTGGTGCCATGGAGTGCGTGCTGCCGCCGGTGCCATGAACCAACAATATGTTTGTTGCTGACTTTGGGTCCCCGATTTGTTGAACGTGCCAGTCAATCGATCCACAGGTGAGAAATTTGCTTTTCTCGGCAAGCGGCCAGATGTCACGCACATCGGCAAAGTCTTCAGGCGGGTTTGCGGCTTGTAACTTCATGACCGACTGTCCTGGTCCACGTAACGGCCGATGAGTGTTGACATCGTTTGAGCATCGGCGCGCGGCAATGTGCAATAATCGGCACAGAGCGCTGCGGCCAGTTCAGATGCTGCCGGTCGCGGGCGACGTGCAATATCGATAATCAAAGACGGGAATTCGTCAGCCGCACAGCGTTTTGCGGCGGTAAGCGCTTCGTCTTTTGCCGCTTGTTTGTCCGGCTCACCATTAAGCGCAATGTTGCCGCGTCCATCGGTCAGGAAAACCAGAAATGGTTGCTGCCCACGGCTGCGTGCGCGCAACGCCATGACGTGGGACTGGCATAGCGCATCCGCGAGCGGCGTTGGGCCGCCGCCCGGGAGCGACGCCAAGCTCTTCTTCGCCCGCACCAATGATCGGGTTGGCTCCAACAGAACATCTGCACGCTCGCCGCGAAATGCGATCAGCGCAACTTGGTCCCGGCGCACATAGCAGCGGCCTAGGAGGATTTCGATGCAGCCCTTGGCTTCGCCCAGTCGTTCCAGCGCGGTCGAGCCTGAGGCATCGACCGCAAAAATGACAGTGGTTTCCGTTGGATGGTTGAGCCTTTTGAAGCGGAAATCATCACGTGTAATGATCAACCGCTGGCCTGGTTCCCAGCTTTTGCCCCGCGCCATCGCGCGCATGCGTTGCCACGGGGCGGCTTGGTTCAATGTTGCGACTGTGTCCGGTCGTTGACCGTCAAATGCGGCGCGCCGCGATAGGCCAACCGGTCGTCCGCGCTTGGCGTTTTTCCGGTTGGCGCCCGACTTGCCGATGACCGCATTGCGGTTGTTTGTTGATTGCATCCCGGTTGCCGACAACGCCTCGGTAGGCGCTTGCGCTGCCTTGGCGGCGATCATCATCTCTTGAAGCGCGGTAAGGTCCAGAGGTTCACTGTCATCCTCGCCTTGTTCGTCCATGGAATTTTCATTGGCCGGTGATTGAGGCTCGGTTGGCGGTACTTCAGTTTCCCTTTCTTCCCCGGACGGCGCTTGCAGCTCAAATCCTGTCACGAGTTCAATGGCTCCGGTAAGGTGGGAAATACTGGCCACGGGCACAAGGTCCATCGCAGCCAAAGCGCGCGTAACCTGGAGCAGAGAAAAGAGTTTACGGGCACTGACAACCCCCAATCCTTCCAGCGCATTCGTTCCTGCATCAAGAAGACCATCGGGCACGACTATGGCGTCGGCATCGTCAATCGGCTTGCCAAGGGGTGGCAAAAACGCGGCATCACGCACGGAAACGGTGTGAAGATCCAGTCTCATCGCGGATCGCTCAGCCAAGGCTTTGGGCACTCCTTCTTCCTGCGCGTCTGCTTCGCAAAGAAAAATCATTGTCGGTGCTGTCTTATTGTCGATCGCCTGCGCAAGCTTGCCGGTAAGCAGGGGCGGCAGGCGTTCGGCCATGGGAACAAGGAGGATGTTCTCGGTGTTTCTGGCGAGCAGTCCCGATTGGTAGACGGGGCGGCCTGCCACAAGCGATGCTTCCAAATCCAAAGCTTTTTCAAGACGCGCTGGTGCTGTTTGGCCAGGTAGGCGCGCGACACGCCGTTCATCGCCGATCAAATGCGAAAGATAACTCAACCAAGCGTCGCGGACGGGCCCCGGGCCGGCGTTCAATGTGAGGGCGCCGCCTTTGAAGGATGAGTCGCTGATGATCGAAGCCGCCTTTAGCGCGCGGGTCCAGGCCGGATTTTCGATTTCAAGCGGCTGGATATATGGCAGGTCGGCCAGTGCCTGTGCGCCAATGTCAAGCATGCCCGTAGGTCTTGGTGCCAGGTGGCTGACTGTGTTTGGCGTTTAGCGGAGGCGCGTCGTCGGGCGCGCCGAACACCGACCCGAGCGCCCGTTCAACACGGACAGCGGAGCCTGCGTCATCGAGCGGATCACGGCGCAGGCGGTGCGACAATGCCATCGGCGCGGTGTCTATCACGTCTTGTTCCTCAACCATGTCGCGGGCGTCCATCGCCGACGCAACACGCGCTGCGCGCATCAAGGTCAGTTCGCCGCGCAACCCATCCACGCCGAGCTTGAGGCAAAGTGCGGAAATTTTTTCCAATACTTCATCGGGAACATCGACGGATTGGAGGCGTGCGCGTGCGGCAATCACACTGTCGCGGATGCCGTGATTGGCTTTTGCCCATTTTGCACAAAACTCCGCCGGATCGCGTTCAAAAAGGTCACGGCGTTTGATCACTTCGACCCGTTCCTTGACGCTTTTGGGTGAAGAAACGGTGATGGATATCCCGAAACGATCGAGCAATTGCGGGCGAAGTTCCCCTTCTTCCGGGTTGCCACTGCCCACAAGGACGAAGCGAGCCGGGTGCCGAACGCTCAAACCTTCACGCTCCACAACGTTCCAGGCGGACGCCGCCACATCAAGCAGCAAATCCACGATGTGATCTTCAAGCAGGTTGACTTCGTCAATATAGAGAAAGCCCCGATGAGCATTGGCGAGAAGCCCCGGCTCAAATGCTTTTTCACCTGCTGCCAGCGCACGTTCGAGATCCAAGGCACCGCAGACACGATCCTCTGTTGCGCCGAGGGGTAAATCGACCACCGGTGCCTTTATGCGAACCAGCTTGGGCAGCTCTTTTTGACCTGCCGGATTACAGATACGACATACATCGACCGGTTTTTCGGGGTCGCAATTGTATTGGCAGCCGTCACGTACTTCGATTTCAGGTAAAAGGGCAGCCAAGGCGCGGATGGCCGTTGTCTTGCCCGTTCCGCGGTCACCAAAGGCCAAGACGCCGCCCAAAGAAGGGTCGATCGCGGCCATGAGCAGAGCGCGCTTGAGTTCATCCTGCCCGACAATGGCAGCGAACGGGAATATGTCTTCCATGCGTGTCACCATTAAGTGTCAACTATACTTGACAGTCAGACGAATGCAATGGCCTAACTGTGACAAAACTGGGTGTTTTTCTCCATTTCTGGTGACGCCCCTAATCTTGCAGGCGTGGTCGTTCGGTTCTCGCGAAGGTCTGCCGTCTATGCTAGTGTCAGGTAGGGAGGCCCTTCGGTTGGGCCTTGGAGGCGAAATGACAGGGCATCGGAACAATCCGGCAGCACCTACGCGCGGCCGCGAAAATAATAAAGACATCTCGATCGAGCATGTTGATAGCCGCGAGACTGCGGAAATTTTTTCCAATGCCGAGACGCTGCGTAAAGTCATCCGCGAGCATGTTATGCCCACTGTCGGGGCAGCCGACAAAGCACCCAGACTGCCTGACTTGGATGTTGATGTGCTTTATACCCGCGTGATCGGTGACGATGAAGCCGGTTTGCGCTCCGTGATCCCGATTTTGTTAAAGCACAAAGTGACTTTCGAGGAATTTCATGACGCCCTGCTGCAACCGGTATTCGAAATGCTGCAGGATGGTTGGCAAAATGACAGTATCGACTTCCTGACTATCGAGCTCGCGACCGCGCGTGTCCAGATGATTTGCAATGCCTTGGTGCATCATCGGTTGAAATTGCGCAAAGACGGTGCGGATACGGGGCCGACGGTGTTGCTTGCCCAATGTGCTGACGAATCCCACACCATGGCCTTGAATGTGGTGAGAGCATTTTTCACCGATGCCGGTTGGGATGTTGATGGCGGGGCCGATGTTTCACCACGATCCGGCTTGTTCGAGACATTGGGGACAGCCGAATATGATGTTTTGGCGCTGTCGAGCGGCCATCAAAACAACGCCGTTGTTGCCAGCGTTATCGAGCGTGTTCGCCAAGTGTCGATGAATTCGGAACTTGCTATTTGTCTTGGCGGGCCGTCGGTGCGCGAAGAGCCAGCTCGTTTTGACGGTGTTGGCGCAGATGTCATAGTTTCCTCAGCCGGGGAGGCGGTTTCCGTTTCCGCCAAGGTTTTGGAGGCGCACTAAGCGCTTATGATTTCAAATGGTTGGTCGAACCAGAACTCTTCCAGGTTATAGCCCTCGCCGATACGGTCGATGACCGCAAAAAGCCCGGGTGCCGCAAGGGGCGTCAAGACGCCGTGCCAGACATTGGCGTAGAAATTGATGGCCTGACTTCCCGACGTTAGAAAGGCGATAGGCTCGGCGGGCTCTGCATTTTCATCCCGTGCGACAATGACGAGAAACGGATGCTCGGTCATTGGCACAATACACTGACTACCCAATGGATGGCGTTCAACCATGTCGAGCTTGAAAGGCAGTGAACGCGGCTCCGCGTCGAACAGGGAGACACCAATCCGTCCCGCGTCCCCATCTGACAGTTGCAAATCAGCGCGGTCATGATACCGCCCGCACATGCCTTGATTGATGATCTTGTCGGGGCTGCCGTCGCATTCCAGCACATCGCCAAAAGGTGCAAATGCGCCGGACGTCAAGGGTCTCGTCTCGATGCGAATTGGCATTAGTCCGCTATACCAAAGAAACGCAAACGGCTGACGCCGCCATCGGGGTACATGTTAAAGCGAACATGCGTCACAAGTCCTAAATCCGCCAAATCCTCAAAAACATGTTCGGAATTGGCCGTGAGTTTTTTCTGCGGCATCATCTCTTTCCAGAACATGGAATCGGTGACCAACGCCTCGGATAGCAGGTCGCCGAAATTGATCATGTCGGCTGCCTGAATGGAGCATCGATCGGGGAAATTGCCCTTGAAGTGTAACGTATCGACGACGGCGCGATGGATTTTTCCGCGCGCTCCCAGCGCGATAATGATCCAGTCATATCCCGGCTCACGGCGTCTGCGCGTTTCCCACGCATCGCCCATGTTGTGCGCGCGTCCGGGCGCTAAAATCCGTTCGTAGGTGCCATAATGGGCATCCGAATAGGCAAGGATACGTCCGCCGTTCAAGCTGGCAGCGAGATCGATTTCCTTTCCTTTCAGTGAGGGATCGAGTTCCGGCACGCCATAGACACGGAGCCGGGCAACGCCGCCATCGGGGAAAATGTGGAGCTTCAGGTGGGTCCAGCTCTCAAAGTTTTCACATGCAAAGAAGTGATGGTTGTTTGCCGAGAGCGGTTTGTGGTTCAGGATCTTGACCCAACGGCTTGTCTCATCGGGTTCCCCATCGGGGCTGTAGGTTGCCTCAATCTTGCACGCCGGTGCGTAGTTGCCGGTAAAGTGCGCGGTATCGACATCAAATCCTAAAATACGACCCGGCGCGGCCAGGCGGATCACCGCATGATCATGTCCACCATCTCGCCGCCTGCGCGTTTCCCAACCGTCCATCCACTTGCCATTTTCATCAAACCGACCCTCCTCGAACACCGGTTCGCTATCGTGCAGCATGCGTTCCAGTGGCGCGAAGAACTGATCGGTCGCATAAACCGGTTTTGCTCCCAGGCCGGCGGAGGCCAGGTTGATTCCTGTTCGCACGAAAAGCGGCTTGTTGGGTTCCAGTGACTCAATCGTCGGCATGGTGTTCTCTTGTTAATCGGGAAGTATGGATTGAAGGCGCAGATAGGCTATGCGCTCGACTTGTCGGCAGGCTTCTTCAAATTCCACTTCCGTTTCATTTTCGATGCGTTGCTCAAAGGCGGACAGGATTCCGGCTTTATCATGTTCACGTACCGCAATGATAAATGGGAAGTCGTGTTTGGCAGTGTAATCCGCATTGAGCTTCGTGAAAGCTGCCCGTTCTTCATCGGTGAGGGCGTCGAGACCGGCTGATGCCTGCTCGGATGTGGACTCTTCGGTGAGCCTTTTAGCCGCCGCGAGCTTGCCGGCCAAGTCAGGGTGGGCTCTGAGTACGCCAAGCCGTTCCGTGCCGCTGGCGTCGCGAAATTGCCGAGCCAGCGAATTGTGAAGCCCGGTTGCGGTGTCATGGGCTGGCCCAAGCTCGCCGTCAAAGGCCCGTTCGGCAATCCAAGGCGAGTGCTCAAAGATTGACCCGTAAGCATCCACGAAATCGACTTTGCTCATGTGCGACGGGCGTTTCCCTTCCTTGGGTGGAAAATGCTCATGCCAATGACGGGCAATGTCGACGCGTCGCGCGAACCAGACACCTTTGTGGGCCAATGCGTGTTGGATGAAACGCTTAAGGGCGCGGATGCGTCCTGGACGACCTACCAGGCGGCAGTGCAGCCCGATGGACATCATTTTGGGTTGGCCATCGCACCCTTCTTCGTAAAGCGTATCGAACGTGTCGCGCAGATAGGTTTCAAACTGATCACCTGAATTGAAACCCTGCGGCGTGGCAAAACGCATGTCGTTGCAGTCAAGCGTATAAGGGACGATCAGTTGGTGCTTTCCGTCATGTTCATGCCAATATGGCAAATCATCAGCATAAGAGTCAGCGCAATAAAGAAAGCCGTCTTCTGCGGTGACCAGATCAACCGTGTTGACCGAACAGCGACCTGTGTACCAACCGAGCGGTCGCGATCCTGTTACCGCTTCATGCAGGGCGATGGCCTTTTGCATGTGTTCCAATTCGTCCTTGGGGAGAAAATCCTTGTACTCGATCCATTTCAGCCCGTGGGATGCAATTTCCCAATCAGCGTCCAACATGGCCTTGACTTGAGCCGGAGACCGGGCCAGCGCTTCTGCCACACCATAGATGGTGACCGGAACGCGGTATTCTTCGAACAGGCGGTGCAGACGCCAAAAGCCAGCGCGAGCCCCATATTCGTAGATTGACTCCATGTTCCAATGGCGTTGGTCGAGCCAAGGCTGCGCGCCGACTATTTCAGATAAAAAGGCCTCCGATGCTGCATCACCATGCAGGATGTTGTTTTCGCCGCCTTCCTCATAATTGACGACAAATTGCACCGCGATCTTGGCATCGCCGGGCCATTTGGGATGGGGCGGGTTCGATCCATAGCCAAGCATGTCGCGCGGGTAGCGATTTGCGTGCGTCATTGAGTTTTCCTGAGCGGGCGATGTTACGCTTGACATCGCGACAGATCATCTGAGGGTAAAGGCAATTGTGGTGCAGTGCAAGCAAACGCGCGAGGGCTGAAAATGGCGGATAGCGGATTTTTGACAACCCATGTGTTGGACACGGCACGTGGCATTCCGGCAGCGGGCGTCGAGATCGTGCTCTATCGGGTCAGCGGCAACAGTCACAAAAAAATCGCCGCGGCGGTCACCAATGATGATGGACGCACAGACTCACCGATTTTGCCGATCGAAAGATTTGCCGTCGGCTCGTATGAGCTGATTTTCTTTGCCGGTGATTATTTGCGCGCCCATGGTCTGGCTGAAGGTGAGACGATGTTCCTTGACCAAATCCCTGTCCGGTTTGGCATCAATGATGCTTCTTCGCATTATCATGTGCCGCTATTGCTTTCGCCCTATGGCTATTCAACCTACCGCGGCAGTTAGGGATTTTTATCGATGTATGATCTCACTGTCGGTGTTGAATGGATCGAGTTTGCGGTGCGCTGGACGCATGTCATTACCGCGATGGCGTGGATCGGTTCGTCCTTTTATTTCATTGCGCTAGATCTTGGCTTGAACCGCTCTATCCCGGGACCGGCTGATGGCGAGGAATGGCAAGTCCATGGTGGCGGATTTTACCACATCCAAAAATACATGGTCGCGCCGGACAATATGCCTGAGCATCTGGTGTGGTTCAAATGGGAAAGCTATTCCACTTGGCTTTCCGGTTTCGCGTTACTCGTACTGGTCTATTATCTTGGCGCCGATCTTTACCTCGTTGATCCGAACATCGCGGACATTTCGACTGTGGCGGCGATTGCCATATCGCTGGCCTCGATTGCGTTCGGTTGGATCGCTTATGACTTCCTGTGCAAATCCAAACTTGGCGAGACACCGACCCTTTTGATGATCCTGCTGTTTATCCTGCTGACCGCGATGGCGTGGGGTTATACGCAGGTCTTTTCCGGCCGTGCGGCGCTTTTGCATCTGGGTGCCTTCACCGCGACGATCATGAGCGCCAATGTGTTTATGATCATCATCCCGAACCAAAAAATTGTGGTGGCGGACTTGAAAGCAGGGCGGACGCCCGATGCCAAATATGGCAAGATCGCCAAGCTGCGCTCGACCCATAACAATTATCTGACGTTGCCGGTCATTTTCCTGATGCTTTCCAACCATTACCCGCTGGCCTTTGCGAGCCAATATAATTGGTTGATCGCGTCGCTGGTGTTTCTGATGGGCGTTACCATCCGGCATTACTTCAACACGATGCATGCCAAGAAGGGTCACCCGAATTGGACGTGGCTCGCTACAACGGTGATCTTTATCATCATCATCGCTTTGTCGACGGCGCCGCTGTATTCGAGCGACCCGGAGTTGCGGGAAGAGGCGAAAGTAACACCGCATCAGCAGCGGATCATGGCGTCGGCCAATTTTGAAGAAGTGTCCGACATTGTGCTGGGGCGCTGTGCCATGTGCCATGCACAAGAGCCTGTTTGGGACGGTATTTTGTGGCCACCCAAGGGCGTAAGGCTTGAAACAGCGGCTGATGTGGCCGCGCACGCGCGGGCGATCTATGTGCAATCAGCAGTCACGCATGCCATGCCGCCTGCGAATGTTTCTTATATGGAAGATGCCGAGCGGCGCGTTCTGCGCGAGTGGTATCGCAGCTTGAATTAGAGGTTGGCTTTCACGGCCCTGGCAATCACAATCTCTTCGTCTGTCGGGATAACCAGCACGCGCACCTTGCCGGTGCCAATCTCTCGTGCGTTCTCGGCGTTGGCGACCTTGTCGAATTCGATGCCAAGCCAGTCCATGTTCTTGCAGACCTTGCGGCGAATATGGGATGAATTCTCGCCAATACCGCCACAGAAGATGAGACCGTCAAGGCCACCCAATACGGCGGCCATACCGCCGATCTCTCGCCGGATGCGAAACACGAAATAATTGATGGCGTCTTTTGCAGCGGGATCGTCGGAAGCTTCCAGATCACGCATATCGTTGGAGATGCCCGAGAGGCCCTTCAAGCCGCTTTCCTTATAAAGAAGCGTCTCGATTTTGCGGGCATCCATTCCCCTGTCCATCAGGTAGAGCAAGACGCCTGGATCGAGCTGCCCACACCGCGTGCCCATCGGCAGACCGTCGAGCGCTGAAAAGCCCATCGTGGAACCTACCGATTTTCCATTGCGGATGGCGCACATGGAAGCGCCATTGCCCAGATGGCAAACAATGAAACGACCGGCTGCCAATTCGGGTTCGGTTTGCGCCAAATGGCCGGAGATATAGTCATAGGACAAACCATGAAAGCCGTAGCGGCGTACGCCCTCATGGTAATATCGGCGGGGCAGGGCGAATGTGTCGTTCACCCAAGGGTGGGTTCGGTGGAAGGCGGTGTCGAAACAACCAACTTGCACGGCATCCGGAAAGGCCTGCGTTGCGGCGCGCACGCCCGCCAGATTATGCGGTTGGTGCAGGGGCGCGAGGGGCTCCAACTCGGCAAGCGCGACCAGTGTTGCATCATCAAGGATCGCCGGCTTTTCGTGCGAAATGCCGCCGTGCACCACGCGGTGGCCCACGCCAGATACGGTTCTTTGTGCGAACAAAAAATCAGCATGGCGTAGCACATCGGTAAAAGCACCAGCATGGTCGTTGGCCGCTATGTCTTCCGAGATGGTCTCGCCAGTCTTCAGTGCCTTTATTTTCAGGCTCGTTTGTCGATCCGGACCCAAAGAATCCACCTGTCCGGCCACCATCTCGGTCAAATCTTGCGCATCGTAAACCGAAAACTTGATCGACGATGAGCCCGCGTTGACGGTCAGAATCGCTTGGTCAGACATTGTGCCTAGTGCCCATTGTGGTTGTTACCATTGACTTGCCAATCGTGATAAAGCGCAGCAACCGCGCAGGAGGCAAGGCGAGCTTTGTCATCGTCAGCACGGCTGGTGAGGATGACCGGAACCTTGGCGCCGAGCACAATGCCGCCAGCTTCAGCGTGCGCGAGGAAAGTGAGCTGTTTGGCAATCATATTGCCACTTTCCAGGTTCGGCGCGACAAGTATGTCCGCCTGACCCGCCACCAACGATTGGATGCCTTTCGTTGCGGCGGCCTCGGCGCTGACCGCATTGTCCATGGCCAACGGCCCATCCACGATCCCGCCTTTGATTTGGCCGCGATCGGCCATCTTTGAAAGCGCGGCCGCTTCTATGGTCGACGGGATGTTGGCGTTGACGGTTTCAACAGCGGAAAGGATACCCACCTTGGGCGTTTCAACACCGAGCGAAATCGCCAGATCAATCGCGTTTTGGGTGATGTCCACCTTGGTTCTCAAATCGGGCGTGATGTTGATGGCCGCGTCGGTGATCATTAAGAGATGCGACAGGCCGGGGACATCCATCACGAACACATGGCTCAGGCGACGACGGGTGCGCAGGCCTCCCTCTTTTTTGACCACATGCTTGAGCAAAACCTCGGTGTGCAAATGACCTTTCATCACGGCGCCGGCCTTGCCGTCGTGTACCATCTTCACCCCTGCCGAAGCGGCGTTGGAATGGTCGACAATGTCGAGAAGTTCGTAGCTGGAAAGGTCTGCTCCGATTTCGTCTGCGGCAGCCAGTATCTTGGTTTTGTTGCCTATCAGGATCGGGTTTATGAGTGTGTGTTGGTGTGCGAGAAGTGCGCCGCCCAGCGACTTTGGTTCATCTGGGCAAATCACAGCCGTTGGTAACGCTTCCAGCGGTTCGGCCAGATCCAGCAGGCGGTCGAAGTGCACATGGCGTTGAACCGTCAAGCCAGGCAGTTCACCGGCATGATAATGAATGGCGCGATCCGGCGCGATGACGCGGGCGGTCCCACTCACAATGTCGGTGCCATCAGCATTGGTGACGCCTGTGCGTAAAACGACTTCGCGCTCGGGCTTCTTCTCAAGCACCTTAACATAAACCGTCAATTCATCGCCGGCACCCGCACGACCGTTAAACTGGCAATCCTGACTGAGATAAATCGTTCCAGGTCCGGGCAATTGGTTGCCGATGACGGCGGAAATCAGCGATGCCACCCACATGGAGGGAGCCAGCGGCACATCAGGGTTGCCGTCACCATCGTGGTCACCGCCCGGGAGATGAACCGGGTTTTTGTTACCGGATGCGGATGCGAACACGAACAGGTCTTCGGCACGGCACAGGCGTTTGGTGGAAGCCTCCATGCCAACTTCAATTTCATCATAGGTCGTCGAGACATAGTCGGTCATTTTTTGGTGCCTGATTTCTTTTTCTCGGCTTCTCGTTGCGGCAGGCCGAGGGCCTCGCGCATTTTATTTAGCAAAGCCAACGTGTGCGGCTCCATTTCGTCAACGGCACCCAGCACATACTCAACAAGTTCGGTCGCCTTTTCGCGTTCTTCGGCCATGGGCAGAAGCTGCGGGATCGCTGCCAGCGCGCGATCGGGTTCAAACTGCGCGATGATCGTTTGCTCGTGGATCATCCGCGTGCGGCTGATGGGGTCGATTTCGGCAAAGATCGGGTTCTCGGTCAGCACTTCAGATGAGCGCGCCAAACGGTCGGATCGGACATCGCCGCGGGTATTGGCAAGCAAAACCAGCATGCGCACGATCGCCTCTTGTGTGCCGCCAAGGGACATGTGCTCAAGGGCTGACTGAACCGTTTCGAGCGTACGCAAGTCTTCCGGCCTTTTCAACGTTCGCGACTTGGCATTTGGAAGACCGTACCAAAGCGCCAATGGGTTGGCATAGAGCGAAATAAACATGGTTTCGGACGCCATGGCCCGTATGTCACGCCAAAGGTTCAAACTTGATTCAACCGAGCCTGCCCACGCTTTTTCCATCAGCAAGAACGGGTTTTGTGACGATAGTGGGCTGTGGCTTTCGCGCACCTGCGTTGCGAGGCCAGATACCTGCGCCATGGCGGGGTTATTGGATGCAAACATGGCGCGCTGAACACGCATCGGGTGCATTTTCCGGCTTATCTCACCTACGGATCCGGAAGCCAAGGCCTGCACCGCCGGACGCAGTGTGGTTTCATAGGTTTCGGCAAGACTTTCCGACATGCGCGAAACGGCAGCGAAGGCCGGTTCCTCTCCGCGTTCATCGTCAATCAGCGCAATGTCTGCCATTGTACGCTTGTGAAAATCAACTTTGAAAATGCGCTCGTCGCCTTCACCTTCGGCATCTTCGATCAACATCTCATAAAGGCCGGGCGGCAAAGCTTCTATTGTTTTCAGGGTCGAGGCCATCTGGCTGTGTTCTTTTTTCGCCACCGATGATGAAACGAAAATGCCGAGGTGGCCGACTTCGTCGTGCACCATATAGATGATGCGCTGGCCGAGCACCTCGATTTCGCGCTCATCCACATAGGTGTCGGGTATCCAGTTCAGTGCTTGCTGCGGCGGCGTAATGTTGTCGCCGAATGAAGCAAACACGATGACCGGTGCCCTTATCGCCTTTAAGTCAATGCCGCGACCGGTCTCGATGCGTGCTTCATTTTTGCCAAGCCGGTTGCCGACAAAGAGGTTCTCCACGATCCAGCGGATCTCGGCCTCGTTCATCAGGAAGAAACCACCCCACCATTTCTCAAACTCCAGAAACCGTTGGGGGTCTTCTTGCGCTGCTGAATAGACATCGTAATATTTCCGGAACCAGGTGCGCCCCGGGTTCAGCGATTCAAAATTCATGACCAAATGCGCGCCATCAAAAATACCGCCGCCAAGGTCCGACATGATCAACGCTGGCAGGACACCGCCCACAACGCCACCGGTGTAGCGCATCGGGTCCTGCCCCATACGGCCTGACCAATAAGACATCGGCGCACCGTTGAGCACAATGGGCCCGGCAAGGTCCGGGTTCGTTGCTGCCAGGATCGCGGTCGCCCAGCCGCCTTGACAATTGCCCACCACAATCGGCTTTGGCGAATCGGGGTGCAGCGCGTGGATTTTTCGCAGGAAAGCCGCTTCGGCTTGGGTCACATCGGCAAGCGTCTGTCCTGGAACCGGCATGGGTTTGAACGCCACAAAATAGACCGGGTGCCCGTCTGCCAGCGCAACGCCGACCTGGCTGTCCTTCTTGAAGCCGCCTATACCAGGCCCGTGTCCAGCGCGCGGGTCAATAATCACATAGGGTCGCTTCCATTCCAGCGTTTCAACACTCTCCGGTGCTTTGATCTTCAATAGGACGTAGTTGCTGGGGCGGGGTAGATCGGCGCCATCCACGACAACATCATAATCATAGATCAGGACCGGCGGTGCGTTGGCGGCTTCGTGTTCAAGGAAGATATCGCCACGTTGGCGCAAGATATCGAGGAACAAGATGCTGCGCGCATAGGAATCTTGTACATAGGCGAGCCAGTCTTGCATCACCGCATTGGGATCTCTGGTCTGCCTAAAATTCTCAAGCGAAGCGCGAACCTGTTTGGCTACATTATCGGCGGCGTCACGATATTCATGCTGATTGCGCGCATAGTGACGCTCAATGGCTGCTTTGAGCATTCGTTGCTGCTCATTTTGCTGCGCCAAGCCTTGCGATAATGATCGTGGTGTTTCCGGGTTGAAGCCAGCCCAGTTAACATGAGGCGTGCTGATGACATTCATGGTGACGTCCCCTGTGTGCTCGTTTAACCGGTGATGTGAAAACCGCCGTCGATGGCGTGCACGCCGCCCGTGACATTTTTGGCTTCCGAGGAAGCCAGAAATGCGGCGTACGCCCCGACATCTTCAATGGTCGCGAGTTGCTGTGTAGGTGCCCGTTCGATGTTGCGTGCCATCAACTCGTCGAAATGGTCAATCCCGGATGCGGCCCTTGTTGCCAACGGTCCGGGGGACAGTGCATGAACCGAGATGCCTTTGGGGCCCAATTCGGCGGCTGCATAGCGGGTCACGCTTTCAAGTGCCGCCTTGACCGGCCCCATAATATTGTAGTGTTCAACAACCCTTTCCGATCCGTAAAAGGTGACTGTCATGCATGTGCCACCTTCCTTCATGAGCGGCTCGGCCCGCTTGATCATGCGCAGGAACGAGTGAACGGAAACATCCATTGCCTGTTTGAAGCCGTCGGCGCTGCAATCAATGACGCGTCCGTGCAAGTCTTCCTTGGGGCAAAAGGCGATGGAATGGAGCAAAATGTCCAATTTCCCCCATTGTGCTTCGATCGCATCAAACAGGGCGTCAAACTCCTCACCATCGCTCACATCCAGCGGCCGGATGATTGACGCGTCGAGTTCTTCGGCGAGGGGGCGAACATACTTCTCCGCTTTTTCGTTGACATAGGTTACCGCCAAGTCTGCGCCTTGCGCGCGCAGCGCTTTTGCGCATCCCCAAGCAATGGATGCCCCATTGGCAACGCCAACGATCAGTGCCTTTTTCCCGACCAGTGAAAACATCAACACCCCGCCATGTTGCAATGCAACGTAACGCAGTTTTGTGACAGGTACGTGAGGCTTTGTTGGGCAATTGGTTGCATTCGCGCAGCCCATTGGGCAAGCATGGCTCATGCGTTACCTTTCGTTCCTCTCGGTGTTTTTTCTCTCCGGGCAATTCAGTGTTGGCATGGCGAGCGGCCTTCCGGCACCACTGGCCGACAAAGATTTTCCGGCGGTCGATATGGGCGAAGTTGAGTTGGGCCGTCATCTGTTTTGGGACCCCATTTTGTCAGGTAACCGCAACATTTCATGCGGCACGTGTCACCATCCGCGCCATGGTTCCGGCGACGGCGTTGCGCTTTCGCTGGGAGAAGGCGGGATTGGTATCGGCCCGGAGCGGGTTGCTGATCCGGACAATCTGCCGGAACAGCATATCCCGCGAAACGCGCCAGCTCTCTGGAACCTTGGAGCCAAGCAGTGGACTGTTCTTTTTCACGATGGCCGCATTGAGGTGGATGAGACCCGCGCCGGCGGGCTGCGTACGCCACTTGAAGATGAAATGGTGACGGGGTTTCGTGACCTGCTTTCAGCGCAGACCATGTTCCCAGTGCTGAGCCAAGATGAAATGGCTGGCCAATATGGTGAGAATGACGTGTCGCGCGCTGTGCGTCTTGGCGTGCTTACCGGCCAAGGTGGTGCGTGGGATGTCATTGCCGACCGTGTTGCAGCGATCGATGCCTATCAAGAACAGTTTAAGGCGGTTTATCCCGAAATCGCGGCTGGTCAGCCGATCCATTTCACCGATATTTCTAATGCCATTTCAGCTTTTGTTGCATTCGAGTTCCGCTCCGATGACAGCGTTTTTGACGGTTATTTGCGTCGTGATGAGGCCCTGTCGCGTGGAGCTGAAGAGGGCATGGCGCTTTTTTACGGTGAAGCGGGATGCGGCAATTGTCATAGCGGCGCGTTGCTGACGGATTTTGATTTCCACGCCATGGGTGATTTGCAGATTGGGCCGGGCAAAGGCGCGCGCTTTGAAAACCACAAGCGTGACGCGGGGCGCGCACGGGTGACCAATGAAGATGCTGATCTTTATCAATTCAGAACGCCGAGCCTGCGCAACGTGGTTCTGAACGCGCCCTATGGCCACGCCGGGGCGATTGATGATCTGGCGGCCTACCTGCAGCACCATAGTGCGCCGCGTGCTGGCTGGGCATCCTTTGAGCGCGATCGCGTGAACTTGCCGGATTTGGTCGGCACACCGATATTTGCGATTGCTGATGATCCCCAAGAGGTTTCCGCAATTCTCGCAGCGGTTGAGTTTGAAGACGCGCCGCTGAGCGATGCGCAAATTGCGTCTTTGGTTACGTTTTTGGAAAGCCTGACTGGCGAAACGGCGCAGGCGGGCGGCCGTTTGGGCATTCCAGCCGAGGTACCCAGCGGACTGCCGGTTGATCGCTAGGGTTGTTTGCCTTGTTGACAGGTGAGTTTCGCGGACTTGAAAGCAAAGCGGCAACGTGCGTTCACCGGCAGAGCTGTCCAGTCGATCGCCGCCGTGCCGTCAGTTGCTGTGATCTTTACTTGTGCATTGGCTGCCGAGCCCAATCCAAAATGCTGGGGTAACAACTGGCCGCCGGCATGGCCGCCGCCAATGGTGATCTCGCGGGTCTGCAGGCCGCTCGTCGTGCGCACTTCGACGAAAGCGCCGATCGCATCCACATTGCCGCCCATGCCCTGCAAGTCAATCATAACCCAATTGCCGGCACCGGCAGCGACATTTTCGTAGAGTTCCAGCGGCGCGCGACGGTTGACAACAATCAGGTCCAGCAAGCCGTCTTTGTTAAGGTCGGCGAGCGCCGCACCGCGTGAGCGATCCGTGGTGGCGACACCGGCCTGCATGGCTGTTTCCAAAAAGCTGCCGTCAGCGGTTTGCATGAGCAAATTGTTCGGGTCTTTGATCGCGTTGGACGGCATCTGATCGACATTGCCCTTGGCTATGAAGAGATCGGCGAGACCGTCATTGTTGACGTCACCAAACTGGGCGTGCCACCCGGTTGACGGGCGTCCATCATCACCGAAGAACGGCTTTTGCGCGTATGTGCCCATGGCATACGGTGCGTTCTTGAACCCGTTATCGGTGGCGATTTGCATGAGCTGATCACCCATGGAGGTCGACATCACTTCTGCGCGACCGTCACCGGTAATGTCCTGCGCCGCGATGCCCATGCCCCAAAGCGAAATGGTAGGCCATCCCTCGTCAGGGCCGAGAAATTCTAACGTGTCGAGACGGATTTTCTGTTCAGACCCGCCACGCACATAATAATGCCGGTCATTGGAAATACGCAAATCCCGGCGGCCAAGACGTAGCTCGTCTGAAATCAAGGCGGAAAGGGCGCAAAAGCCGGGTTCTATTGTTTGCGGTGCTGCAAAAGACGCGCCTTCGGGGCGATGGAGCAAGTTGCTGTCGCACGCTTCAAACGGCCCGTCAGGATCTGCGCGATCCACATAATTGCCCACAAACAGCGTTGGCCAGGTTTGTCCTTCTTCCCAAGTGGCGGAGAAGCTGGTCGACCAAGCGCTGCCACCGTCGAACCGCCAAAGTTCATTGGCGCGTTCGAACCTGCAGTCACCGAGGCCACGTAGCGCGATGTTTTCGCCGACCCTCAAGACGATGAGATCATCATGTGCATCACCGTCTATGTTGATGGGGTAGGCGCCGGTAACGCTACGCATCTCGGGCAGGCGGTCGTCCCACTCAAACCGCAATAACCCTCCTGGCTCGGACATGTTCAAGAAGAGATTTGCCCTGTTTTCGCCACCGGCCGCAAAGAACTCCGGCAGATCATCGCCATTGCAGTCGAACACCGCAATGCCACCGCCGACAAAATGCTCCCAGCCACCTGCGTAGACGTGCTCGATAGGCAGCCGTTGCGATCGGCTCTCAAACCGCGGCGATCCGCTCAGCGCGTTACTGGCTGGGGTGACCACGGTTGCCACCACCAAGGCAGCCGTCACGACGGCTTTGGTGCTCATGTTTCAAAAATCGTGTTGGTGACCGACGACAATGCCAATGCTGCCGCTCCTTGAGCCCATACCAGATCACCCCATTGATGTGACTGGATTTTGGTGGATTTGCTGTGTGCGTTGGGTGTCATGGTTTGCATATCCGCAAGCACTTCATCGGCATAAAGATAGTCATAGCGGATACGGTCGCCCGACAGTATGATAAGGCTGGGGTCAAAAAGGTTGATCACATTGGCAAGCCCTACAGCCAGATAGCGCCCTGCACGGTGGAAGATCGCGCGCGCGGCTTCGTTGCCGGATTTGGCTTCGTTGAAGAGCGCTTCCATCATTTCGCTAATGTCACCGGTGTTGGGCATGTCGAGTGCCGTCGATGCTTCGCGCACCAATGCATAATCGGCCACATAAGCTTCCAGACACCCGCGTTGGCCGCACCTGCAAAGCGCGCCGTCCAATTGCACTTTGGTGTGGCCCAGCTCCATGCCCATGCCGCGGGCGCCCCGGTAAAGCTGATTGTCGATGACCAATCCCATCCCGATACCGTGCTCAATCGTGACGACCGCGAAGTCGCGCATGGCCCGTCCGGCGCCAAACCAAAGTTCGGCCAGTGTCAAAAGGTTGGCGTCATTGTCAACTTCAACGGGTCGGTTCAAGCGCTTCTGCAGGATGTCGCGCATTTTTACATTACTTCCGGCCAGCAGCGGAGACCAGTCAACCCTGCCGGTCTGGTGGTCGACAAAACCGGGCATGCCGATGCCCACCAAATCGATCTGGTTTTCGTTTAGGCCTGCTTCGGACAGCGCTTGCTGGAGCAGCGTCTCCACAAAATCGCATATTGCTTCCGTCTGATGGCGGACGGTCACGCAAGGCAAAATAATCTCGGCACGAATGTTGCCCGCCATGTCGAGAATTACCGCGGAGTGGTGCGGGGTGCTCAACTTGATGCCGACAACAAAGTGGCTTTCCGGGTTCACGCTCAAGGAGACTGGTGGTCTGCCGCGTCCGCTTTCTGTATCGCGGTCCGTCTCTACAATTTCACGGATTAGCCCTGCCGCGATAAGTTCAGCGGTGATGGTTGTCACCGATCCGGCGCTGATACCCACCTGTTTGGAGATGTCCACGCGCGCCACTTTTCCGTGAGCGCGGATGACCTCATAAATTTGCTGCTTTGTGGGTGTTGCGCGCAAATGGCTCTTGGCGTTCAGCGGCCCGCACCCTTTTATTTGTTCTACCCCTGCATCCTGAAGGGGTTCAGTCGATTTAAGCATTTAATTTAGGCGCTGACAAAATAAACCGCATTTTCGCTGCAATGCATCAAATCATGATGCGCCGCACACGCCTTCCTCCCGAAAAAACCATAGATCGAAGTATTTTTGTCGTCAAATAAATTTGACAACTGAATTTAATATGCGAGTATTGAGGGAGGCGGTCCCGCGCAAGGCGTCGGGCGTCACGCATAAGGGAGGATCTTTTACATGCGCAAAGCACTCGTGCTCGCCGCGGCCGTGTCCGTGGCACTTACTTCAACGGCTCTTGCCGGTAGCCACAGCGTCACCGTCGGTGTGAGCTGGTCAAACTTTCAGGAAGAGCGGTGGAAAACAGACGAAGCAGCCATCAAGGGTGCTTTGGAAGCTGCCGGTGCAACTTACGTTTCGGCCGATGCCCAGTCTTCATCTGCCAAACAGCTGGCCGACATTGAGAGCTTGATCGCGCAAGGCGTTGATGCACTCATCATCCTAGCACAAGATGCCCAGGCCATTGGTCCCGCCGTTCAGGCTGCCGCTGATGAAGGTATTCCGGTTGTCGGCTATGACCGTCTGATCGAAGATGCACGTGCCTTTTATCTGACATTTGACAATATTGAAGTTGGCCGTATGCAGGCTCGCGCCGTTCTGGCTGCACAGCCGGAAGGCAATTATGTCATGATCAAGGGGTCGCCCACCGATCCCAATGCCGACTTCCTGCGCGGTGGACAACAAGAAATCCTGCAAGATGCCATTGATTCGGGCGCTATCACCATCGTTGGTGAGGCCTACACCGATGGCTGGCTGCCGGCCAATGCTCAGCGTAACATGGAACAAATCCTGACAGCCGAAGACAACAATGTCGATGCGGTTGTGGCTTCCAACGATGGTACTGCTGGCGGTGTTGTTGCTGCGCTTACCGCGCAAGGCATGGAAGGCATCCCGGTCTCCGGTCAGGATGGTGACCACGCTGCCTTGAACCGTGTCGCGCTTGGTACGCAAACCGTGTCAGTATGGAAAGACGCCCGTGAATTAGGCAAGGCAGCCGGTGAAATCGCCGTTGCTCTGGCCGGCATGGGCGACGGTGCGATGATGGCAGATATTGACGGCTCCACAAAGTGGACGTCGCCCGGTGGCACTGAAATGACGGCCCGCTTCCTGGCGCCGGTTCCTGTGACCGCTGACAATCTGTCCGTGGTTGTCGATGCAGGCTGGATTTCCCAGGAAGCACTGTGCCAAGGCGTCTCTGGCGGTCCCGCTCCTTGTAACTGATCGTTCAGATCGGTTCTGCAATTGGCCACCGTCCAAAGGGACGGTGGTTTTCTTCAACCAATACCGTGGAGCTGGCCATGAGTGACGCAACGGTCACTGACAGTGCGCCCGCAGCTGAAGGCTCGGCACGCAAGTCCTTTTTACAAGCGCTTGAAGTTGATACGCGCCTTTTGGGCATGATCGGTGCATTCATTGTCCTTTGCCTGGCGTTTCATTTCTTCACAGACGGCCGTTTCCTGACACCACGCAATATCTTCAATCTGACGATCCAGTCGGTTTCCGTTGCGATTATGGCAACGGGGATGGTTTTCATAATCGTCACTCGTCACATTGATTTGTCTGTCGGCTCGCTTTTAGCGACCTGCTCAGCCATGATGGCGATGACGCAGACATTTGTTGCGCCAGAACTGTTGGGCTTGGGCCTCGGCAATCCGATGACAGCACCCATTGCGATCATCGTTGGGCTGGTGACTGGTATCACGATCGGAGCCTTTCACGGATATCTGGTCGGCTATCTGACCATTCCGGCCTTCATAGTCACACTTGGCGGTCTCCTCATTTGGCGCAACGTCGCCTGGTATCTTACCAATGGACAAACCATCGGACCGCTGGATGCCAATTTCCAACTGTTCGGCGGTATTGGCGGAACGCTGGGCGAGACCTGGAGTTGGGTGTTCGGCATTGTAGCGTCCATCGCAGCGGTTGGGGCACTTCTGTCGGCTCGCCGGAACAAGATCGCTCACGAATTTCCGGTTAAGCCGCTGTGGGCCGAAGTTGCGCTTGGCGCGATTGTCGTCGCCTCCATCATGGGTTTCATCGCCATTTTGAACTCCTATCAAATTCCCACCAACCGCTTGCGGCGGATGTTTGAGGCGCGCGGCGAAACACTGCCTGAAGGGTTGAGTGTCGGATACGGCCTGCCGGTCTCGGTGCTCTTGTTGATTGCGGTTGCGATCGTCATGACGCTGGTTGCCAAGCGCACCCGCTTGGGGCGCTACATTTTCGCAACCGGTGGCAATCCCGATGCGGCTGAATTGTCGGGCATCAACACGCGCATGCTGACGGTCAAAGTGTTTGCCATTATGGGCGCGTTGTGTGC
This sequence comes from Pseudomonadota bacterium, assembly GCA_039822005.1. GTDB lineage: Bacteria > Pseudomonadota > Alphaproteobacteria > Rhizobiales > Rhizobiaceae > JBCBDX01. The sequence continues at coordinate 933,127 of JBCBMZ010000001.1, forward strand.
GATCTCCGCGATTGTCGCTTCGGCCCGTCTGACCTTCCATTCCAATGATATCGGCACACTCGATGAGCTGCGGGTGATCGCAGCCGCTGTCATCGGAGGAACGGCATTGTCCGGTGGTTTGGGCACCATTTACGGGGCGATCCTTGGCGCACTTATCATGCAGTCTCTGCAGTCTGGCATGGCGATGGTTGGTGTCGATGCGCCGTTCCAGAATATCGTGGTGGGCACTGTGCTCGTTGCTGCAGTCCTTATCGACATCATTTATCGTAAGCGTACGGGAGATAATTGATGGTTGACCGCACTGGAACACCTCTCGTTGAGATGCGCGATATCTCCATCGCCTTTGGCGGTATCAAGGCTGTCGATCATGTGACGGTCGACCTCTTTGCTGGCGAAGTTGTGGGCCTTCTTGGTCACAATGGCGCGGGAAAATCGACATTGATCAAGTGTCTTTCCGGCGCGTACCAAGCCGATGCGGGCGAGATTTTTGTGAACGGTTCGGAAGCGACGATCCGCAATCCGCGCGATGCGCGCGGTTACAATATCGAGACGATCTACCAGACGCTTGCACTGGCAGATAATCTCGATGCCGCGTCAAATCTGTTTCTCGGCCGGGAGCTGACAACGGCGCTCGGGTTTGTTGATGATGCGGGCATGGAAGCTGAAACGCGAAAGATTATGGGTCGTTTGAACCCGAACTTCAAAAAGTTTTCCGCGCCGGTATCGGCCCTGTCCGGTGGTCAACGACAGTCCGTTGCGATTGCCCGTGCGGTTTATTTTAACGCCAGGATTTTGGTCATGGATGAGCCGACGGCAGCCCTGGGGCCGCAAGAGACTCAGATGGTCTCCGAACTCATCCATGAATTGAAGCGCGAAGGGTTGGGCATTTTCCTGATCGACCATGACGTGCATCAGGTTAAAGAGCTCTGCGACCGGGCAGCGGTGATGAAAAACGGGCAGCTGGTAGGCGTCGTCAATGTTGATGAGGTGACGACCGATGATCTTCTGGCAATGATCATAGCGGGTAAGAAGCCTGAGCAATTGGCGGCATGACCGCCATGTACGTAGGACTGGATCTTGGCACGTCAGGTCTGAAAGCCGTTCTTGTCGATGATGATCAAAATTTCGTCGATGAGGCCCAAGCGATGCTTTCGGTTCAGCGCCCGCATCCTGGTTGGTCGGAGCAAGATGCCCATAGCTGGCTGGAAGCTGCCGACGCGGTTTTGGATGAATTGGCTTCAAGACAGACACTCAAGGCCGTAAAGGCCGTAGGCCTGTCCGGTCAGATGCATGGCGCGACGCTCTTGGATGCATCAGATCAGCCATTGCGTCCCTGTATCTTGTGGAATGATACGCGCTCAGCGCAGCAAGCAGCGGCGCTCGACAGCGATCCGCAATGGCGGCAAAAGTCCGGTAATATCGTTTTTCCCGGATTTACGGCTCCCAAGCTTGCCTGGGTCCGTGATCACGAGCCGGAGATTTTTGACAAGGTTGCCAAGGTGCTGCTGCCGAAGGATTTTTTGCGGCTTTGGCTGACCGGAGAGCATGTTTCCGAGATGTCGGATAGCGCCGGTACAAGCTGGTTGGACGTGGGGAAGCGTGATTGGGATGATGCGCTGTTGGCTGCCACAGGGCTGGATCGTTCCCACATGCCCCGTCTTGTCGAGGGATCGGAGGCATCGGGTGTCCTGCGCGGCGCATTGGCTGAGAAATACGGATTGGGGTCCGATGTTGTTGTAGCCGGGGGTGGGGGCGACAATGCTGCATCTGCGATCGGTGTCGGGGTGGCCTTGCCGGGCAGTGCGTTTGTGTCACTGGGCACGTCCGGCGTTTTGTTTGCATCCTGCCCGTCCTATTCGCCCGATCCGGAAACGGCAGTGCATACGTTCTGTCACGCACTGCCTGAGACATGGCATCAGATGGGCGTCATATTGTCAGCCACGGATTCGTTGGAATGGTTTGCGCGGCTGACGGGCGCGAGCGCTGGCGAATTGACAGCGCCTCTGACCCAATTGCGTGCGCCGGGCCGGGCGCTCTTTCTGCCCTATCTTGGTGGTGAGCGCACGCCGCACAATGACGCCCATGTGCGCGGATCACTGTTAGGCATTGAACATGTTGTGGATCGTACGGCCGTGGCGCAAGCGATATTGGAAGGGGTGGTTCATGCCATCCGGGACTGCCGCGATGCAGTGGCTCAAACCGGCACCCGTATAGACAATTTGCTGGCTGTTGGCGGCGGCAGCCGTTCTGACTATTGGTTGCGCGCGGTCGCTACCGCGTTGGATGCCCCCGTATCCCGGCCTGTTGCCGGAGACTTTGGCGGTGCCTTCGGTGCGGCGCGGCTTGCGATGATGGCGGTCAACGGTGTTGACCAGCAATTTTTGACGCAGCCGCCGGTGGAATCGGTTTTTGAACCTGAAGCCGGCTTGCGCGACGCTTTCACCGAAGCACACGGGCGCTACAGAGATGCCTACAAAGCCACGCGCTTGGTGAGCTAGTGGTTGAACGCTGACTGCTGTCATGGCATGGCTCACCCATGCAGTTTGCTCAGATCAATGACATAACCCTTCACTATCAGATCATTGGCGCGCCGAAAGAAAAGCCAGCGATCATCTTCTCCAATTCATTGGGTTCGGATTTTCGCATCTGGCGCGATGTGATCGTGCGCCTGGTCGGTGACATGCAGATCGTGACCTATGACAAGCGCGGTCACGGACTTTCCGATGTGGGCGAGGCCGATTATTCGATCGATTTGCATGCCGACGATTTGGCGGGCCTGATGGACTTTTTGGGCCTGAAAAGCGCGTTCATTTGCGGGCTTTCGGTCGGCGGGATGATTGCGCAGTCGTTGGCTGCCAAGCGTAACGATTTGGCGAAAGGCCTGCTGCTCGTTGATACCGGCCACAAAATTGGTCCACCCGAGAACTGGCAGGAACGCATTGACGCTGTTCTGGCGGGCGGAATTGCACCCCTGGCCGCGCAGATCGTGGAGCGGTGGACGACCAAGGAGTGGGCCGAGCGCAATGCGCATGAAATCCCCGGATACCGGAACATGGTCGCCCGTCAGCCGGTAGCGGGTTATGTTGGCACCTGTGCTGCCATCCGCGATGCCGACTTGACCGAAACATCATCCACCTTACCCATGCCGGTCTCGGTGATCGTAGGTGATCAGGATGTAGTTACTCCGCCGACCTTGGGGTTAGAATTATCCAAACTGGTGCCTGATGGGCGTTATGATGAAATCAAGGACTGTGGCCATCTACCCTGTATCGAGCAAGCGCCGATGCTGTCAGAGATCATCAAGGCGTTCGTTGCCGATGTGCACAGCTGAGGCTGTTGCACGTGCAGCTTTCCACTCGCGCCATCCAAACGCTGCGATGAACATGGCGGTGAGGATCAAAATGATTGTTGGTGCGGGTGCACTGTCGATGAAAAAGCTTGCGTAAACCCCGCCAAGTCCGGCGAGCACATTGATCAAAACTGCGATCGTCAGCATTTTCCCGAATTCTCTGGTCATCAGGAAAGCGATTGCGCCCGGTGCGATCAACAGGCCGATGGCCAAGATGATGCCTACCGCGGAAAGTGTCACCACAACTGTCAGCGATATGGCGGCAAGCAGGCCGTAATGGAACACGGCAACGGGCAGGCCGATGGCGCGTGCATGGGTTTCATCGAACGCGTGCACCAACAAGTCACGCCAGCGGATCAGTATGATCACCGACACCAGCCCACCGATGATACCGGCTGTCCAAAGCTCATCCGGCCCGACACCGAGCATGTTACCGAACAAGATGTGGTCGAGATGGAGATTGGTCGTGATCTGAGTATAGAGGACAAGGCCAAAGCCGAACATGCCGGCGAAAACCACGCCCATGACTGTATCGCGTTTGACGCGGCTGTTATCTGCGATGAAGCCTGTGGCCAGGGCGCAGACCATTCCTGAAACAAAGGCGCCGATGGTCAGCGGGATGTTGATGACATAAGCCAAAACAATGCCGGGCAGGACGGCATGTGAGATGGCGTCACCTATCAAAGACCAACCCTTCAAAACCAGATAACACGACAGTAGAGCGGTTGGCAGCGCGATGATCGCGCTGATCCAGAACGCATTGATCATAAACGGCAATTGGAAGGGCAACAGCAACTCATCCATCATTCAGCCGCCTCTAGTGGAAGCATGGCAGCCTCTTGCGGTGTTTGATCCGGCACCGGTTTTTGCGGCAGGTGCCCCGTGCGTGCGCGCCGACGGGACGCCAATAGCCCGTGCTTGGGCGCAAATACAAAGGCAGCCAAAAAAGCCAGCGTCTGCAGGCAAATGATGATACCGCCCGTCGCGCCGTCCAAAAAGAAAGAGATATAAGCGCCCAGAAAGCTGGACATCACGCCGATGGTAATCGCTATCATCAGCACGTGGGGAAAGCGGTCTGACAGAAGATATGCCGTCGCGCCGGGGGTCACGACCATGGCAATAACGAGAAATGCCCCAACCGTTTGAAGCGCCGCAACGCAACTGGCCGCCAATAGCGCAAAGAAGACAAGCTTATAGAAAGTTGGGCTGATGCCGACGGACCGCGCGTGGTTCTCGTCAAAAAAGACCAGCATCAAATCCTTCCACTTCAGGGTCAAGATAAACAGCGTGATGGTGCCGATCAGCACCAATTGCAACGTATCGGACGGTGTGATCGCCAAGATGTTCCCGAGCGTAATCGTTTGAATATCGACAGCGGTCGGTGACAGGGAAACCATGAACAGGCCCAAGCCAAAGAAGGATGTGAAGATCAGGCCAATGATGGCATCCTGGCGAAGCCCGGTCCGGTTGTTCAAAAAGAGCATGGAGCCTGCTGCCAGGCCTCCGGCCAGGAATGCCCCAAGCGCAAATGGCAAGCCGAGCATATAGGCAGCGGCGACGCCGGGCACGATGGCATGGCTGAGCGCATCACCGATCAGTGACCAGCCTTTAAGCATCAGGTAACAAGACAAAAACGCACACACCGCCCCCACCAAAGCCGATACCCACATGGCGTTGATCATGTATTGATAGGCAAAAGGCTGGAGGAGGTACTCAATCATCGGAAATGTTCTCGCCGGGCTTGTCGTCGTAGAGAACAAATGGCCGCTCATCATCGGTGAAGATGGTCACCTGGCGCTCGTCATCATCGTCGTGCAGTTGTTGCCCGCCCAAAGTAAATTGGCGCAGAACACCGCCGAAGGTGGCCTCCAGATTGTGCGGTGTGAACACCTTGTCTGTCAGCCCGTGCGCCAGAACCGTACCCTTGATCAAAATGGTGCGGTCACAAAACTCAGGCACCGATCCAAGATTGTGGGTCGAAATGAGGATCACCCGACCCTCGTCGCGAAGCGCACGCAGAAGATCAACCATCTGCCGTTCGGTTTTGACATCGACGCCGGTGAAGGGTTCATCGAGTAAAATGACTTGCCCATCTTGCGCCAGAGCCCGCGCAAGGAATACGCGTTGGCGCTGTCCGCCGGAAAGTTCGCCGATCTGTCGTTTGCGGAGCCCGGTCATGTTGACCCGCGCCAAGGCTTCGTCGACAGCTTTCCTGTCCGCAGAGCCTGGTATTCGCAGCATGTTCATATGGGGATAGCGCCCCATCATCACAACATCCTCGACAAGTACCGGAAAGGACCAATCCACTTCCTCGGCTTGCGGAACGTAGGATATAAGATTGGCTTGCAGCGCGGATTTAACCGACTGACCAAGGACGGTGATGACCCCCGTGGCTGCGGGCACAAAACCCATAATGGCTTTAAACAGCGTGGACTTGCCTGAGCCGTTGATCCCGACCAATGCAGCAATTGTCCCGGTGGGAAGCGCGAAACTTGTATCGCGCAATGCCGTATGGCCGTTTCGGTATGTCACCGAAAGGTCGTCGACCAGTATGCCTTCCACTTCTGTTGCTGCCGCTGCCATCAATTCATGCTTTCGCTAAGTCCGTTCAGGATCGTTTGGCTGGTCACTTTGAGTAGGTCGAGATAGGTGGGGACGGGTCCGCCTGCTTCGCTCAAACTGTCGACATAAAGAACACCGCCATACGCTGTGCCCGTTTCACGCGCGACTTGCTCTGCCGGATCAGTGTTGACCGTGGATTCACAGAAGACTGTTGGAATGTTATTGTCGCGCACTCCGTCTATGACGGCGCGAACCTGCTGGGGTGTGCCAACCTGATCTGCATTCATTGGCCAAAGGTAGAGCTCTTTGAGATCATAATCCTTGGCAAGATACGAAAATGCGCCTTCGCAGGTCACCAGCCAACGACGATTTTCAGGCAATGCGCGAATAGCGTCGCGCATTGGTGCGATGATCTCGGCTATTTCACGTTTGTAGTTTTCCGCATTGGCACGATAAATCGCCTCGTTACCCGGGTCGGCATCCGCAAAGGCATTTGCGATGTTGTCGACGTAGATTTTCGCGTTGGAAAGCGACATCCACGCGTGTGGGTTCAGTTTTCCCTCATAAGTGCCGTGTGAGATGGCCAGGCCTTCAATTCCCTCGGTTAACGTGACCGATTGAGCGTTGGGCAGATTGCGGAAGAACTGTTCGAACCACAGTTCAAGGTTCAAGCCGTTCCACAAGACAAGGTCCGCGTCTCGCGCGCGCAAAATGTCACGAGGCGTGGGTTCATACCCATGGATCTCCGCGCCTGGCTTGGTGACAGATTCAACAATCGCAGCATCTCCGGCAACGTTTCTGGCCATGTCCGCAATCACGGTGAACGTTGTCACGGCTTTTAGTTGATCTGCCTGGGCTGAAGCTGTTGCGAGGGGCAAAAGGGTGAGGCAAGCAAAAAAGGTCGAGCGAATGAGTTCTCTCATCGACATGTTCTTCCAGTTGGTCGAGAGATTAATTATGCGTCGTTTCGACTTTGTCAATGCACATGAGAATGATTTGCAAAAAGAAATTTGCAGGTTCTTGAAACGTAATGGCGAATAGGCAAAAAGGCACCATGGCGGAAGCAATACAATATAAGGTCATGGAGGAAGCGTTACGCGAACGAGGCGTGCGCATTACCCGGCAAAGGCAAGCAATCTTGTCCGTTTTGGCAGAGGCGCAGGATCATCCTGACGCCAATGAGCTGTTGGTTCGCGCTTCCGCCATTGATCCATCGGTTTCACTGTCGACTGTTTATCGGACCCTGACGGTGCTTGAGGAAAATGGCGTTGTTCAGCGCCTGAACTTCGAAGGCGTGCCAGCTAAGTTTGAAACCACGAACGCCCCGCATCATGACCATATTATCGACATCGAGACCGGCGACGTGATTGAATTTCGATCCGAAAAGATCGAGAGACTACAAGCAGAAATTGCGGCCGAGCTTGGCTACGAAATTGTGCACCATCGGTTGGATCTTTATGCCCGACGCCGCAAGCATGCGAACTAACGCCAAGCCAGCAAGATAAGCTGCTCAAATAGTTAAATTGTCAGATTAAAAAGCGAGCTGACCTGGCAGGGGCACCACCAGGTCAGCTCTGACTGCATCGAGGGCTCTCTCCCTTGGGGCAAGTCGGGAAAGCTCGCTACAGTTTTCATCTAGCAGACCAACCGTCTGCGATAGAGTAAATTCTCATCTTGTGTTGACTTGGTCAACGCTGAATTTTCACCAACCAGTCAATATATGTGTTGGATAGTGGAAAATTAGCTTACGTCAACGCCCAATAACGTAAGTTCATGGTTAATCTGTGACTTTTTTTGCAAACGTATGCGTCTCATTGTGCCGAAATGGGAATCGGGCTCTTTTTTCCACAATTGTTGTCGTATTCACCGGCGACCTGCAGTAGTTACGTTACGGGAGGATTTTTTGATGCCAAGTGACTTTTTTTCAGTGAGCGAACCAGTCCCGTATAAGGGCGACAGTTCGTTCGACCCCCTCACTTTTCGACATTATAACCCGGATGAACTGGTTTCGGGTAAGAAAATGTCGGAACATTTGCGGTTTGCGGCGTGCTACTGGCATAATTTCGTCTGGCCGGGTGGTGACCCCTTTGGCGGTCAAACATTTGAACGTCCTTGGTTTCCCGCTAACACGATGGAATTGGCAAAGATGAAAGCCGACGTGGCTTTCGAAATGTTCTCAATCCTGCGCGTTCCCTATTATTGTTTTCACGACGCCGATGTGCGTCCTGAAGGCGAAACATATGCGGCCAACAAAGCCGGTTTAGATGAAATCACGGACTATTTTGCACAAAAGCAAGAATTGACCGGGGTGAAGCTTTTGTGGGGCACGGCTAATCTTTTCTCGCACAAGCGGTTCATGGGTGGCGCGGCGACAAACCCGGATCCGGATGTTTTTGCGTTCAGTGCGGCAACTGTCAAAAGTTGTATAGACGCGACGCAGAAACTTGGCGGGGAGAATTATGTTCTTTGGGGTGGTCGGGAAGGCTACGAAACGCTCTTGAATACGGATCTGAAACGGGAAGACGCGCAGCTTGGTCGCTTCTTGAACATGGTTGTCGAGTATAAACACAAGATCGGTTTTGACGGTGCGATCCTAATTGAACCAAAGCCGCAGGAGCCGACCAAGCATCAATATGATTTTGACGTGGCGACAGTCTATGGCTTCCTGAAGCGCCACGGCCTGGAAAATGAAGTCAAGGTCAACATTGAACAGGGACATGCCATTTTGGCGGGTCACTCATTTGAACATGAATTGGCGATGGCCAATGCGCTTGGTATCTTCGGGTCCATTGACATGAACCGGAATGACTATCAGTCAGGATGGGATACAGACCAATTCCCCAACAGTGTGTCTGAAATAGCACTTGCCTATTACGAAGTGCTGCGCGCCGGTGGCTTCACATCCGGTGGGACCAATTTCGACGCCAAACTTCGCCGCCAATCTATTGATCCCGATGACCTTCTCATTGCCCATGTTGGCGCGATGGATGTGTGTGCGCGCGGTTTGAAAGCGGCGGCGAAAATGTTGGAAGACGGGGTGCTGGAGGACATGCGGGCCGAGCGCTACGCTGGATGGGATTCCCCGCAAGGAAAAGCCATGTTAACAGGCGGGTCATTTGAGGAAATCGAAGCTCGCGTGCTCGATGAAAACATAGCGCCGATGCCGCGCTCTGGGCGTCAAGAACTACTGGAAAACATTGTCAACCGATACGTCTGAGATATTGGCGCGGCGGACTACCACGGGTTGCCGCGCCTGAAAAATGTTTGCATCCTATCAAACACATCCATCCCTTTTTGTTGCAGGATATGAATGATATCGATCGGTACCCAGTTCTCGCGAATTTGGCCTTCATGGTGCAGGTAAAAGTCCATGACACGCATATTCACCGTCTTTCCGGTTGACGGCATGCCAAAGATGCTGCCGCCAGCGTGCTCGGCATAAACGCTCGGCCAACCGCTGGTAAGCGAATAAGGTCCGTCGCCGATGCGGATATAGTGACCGCCGCCAAGGGCCTCACGCTCTGCTGGCGGAACCGCATCCCATTGTCCGCCGCCTTTTCTGTTGGGGTAAGCCAAGCGGAACGGTAGCTGATGGTAGTCAACAAACCCGGCCAGTGAACGTGTCGTGCCGATTCCGGACGGCCCGTACCACATCATGTTTTCATGCCAATGAAGCTTTTGGGCCATGTTTAAAAGACCGTCCCGTCCTGCCAATTTGTGATCATCATAATCGGCCAGTGTTTTGTGCATGGCGAGCGTTTGAGCCAGTGACAGCGCGCCTTCATCAACGGGCGAGGCGTCCAGGCGAATGCCATCGGCAGTAATCGGTCCGTGCCACGTTCCTTCTGTTCCCAGGCTCGGGCCAATGGGCCAGAAACCGGCTTGGCGCATCAAATCCAGCAGATCCCAGATTATGCTGGCTTGAACGATCCTGTCCTCGCGCATTTCATAAATCTCGCCGTAGCGAAGCCAAACCGGCCTGCCTGTCGCCGGTATGGTGAGCCAGTCATTTTTGAAATTGCCGCAATAATGGCCGAGCGTTCCGACATATTCACGCCCCTCATAGGTGCCGCGCATGAATATCAAATCGCGGCGTTCAAGATCCGGGAAGGCATAATGGAGCGGTTTGAAGACCGTTTCGACAATGTCGTCTATTCCGTTTATCGTATTGAGCGGGTGGACTGTCCGCCATTCAACGTCGGTGGAAAAAATCTCGTTAAACTGACTGGTGAAATCATCGCCTCGCGATTGGGCAAGTGTGTACAAGGCTCGATGAAGGCTTCGGCGGTCCAATTTGATCTCCGGGATGCGGTTTTATTTAATCTGATTTCGACGCTTGCATTCGTATTCAATTGTTGTCAACAATCTCGCCACGGCGGCTTAAGTCTGGCACACTGGGGCTTAACTAGCCAGAAATTGTTTGTTGGGAGAATAGCAAATGAAACACTTCACCAAGGCCATGCTCGCGGGCGTGGCGGCGTTCGCATCTGTGTCACTCGCACACGCAGGCGGTCATGCCGACTGTGGTATTGATAGTGGACGGGTGTCGATTGTGGGCAACGAATTTCCTGCGATCCAGACCATTGGCGCCGGTGCGACCGCATGCGCCAAAGACGGCGTAACCGTTGAAACGAACCTGACTGCGGATCACCAGCAGATCAATGTCGCCGGCATGACCGGCAATCCGGCTGAATACACATCTGCGATTATCGCTAACTCTTCCATAGTCGCGCTGATCAACGAAGATCTGATCCGTCCGCTCAATGATTTGGTTGAAAAGCATGGTGCTGACCTGAAGCCAAACCAACTGATCAAAGTCGGTGACGACATTCTTGCAGTGGCCTTCATGGCAAACGCGCAGCACCTTGTTTACCGCGCTGATGTCCTTGAGCAAATCGGCATGGAAGCACCAACAACCTACGAGGAAATGCTTGCGGCTGCGGAAAAAATCCGCGCCGAAGGCATTATGGAAAACCCGGTTGGCGGTGCCTACGCATCCGGTTGGAACCTTGCTCAGGAATTTAACAATATGTTCCTCGGTTTTGGCGGTTTGCATTTTAAGGACGGTACAGCCGAGCCGAACGTCAACACCGAAGCCGGTGTCAAGACGCTGGAAATGATGAAGGCGCTCTCCGAATATATGAATCCCGATTTCCTGACGCACGACTCGAACGCGACCAACGCTGAGTTTCGTGCCGGCAATACGGCACTGATGAACATGTGGGGCAGCCGCGCTGCAACATTGCCGGATGCCGATGGTGTCGTGCAGGAAGTTAAAGACAGTATGGCGCTGGGCGGACCGATGACGGTTGGCGCTGGTTCGACACCGGCTTCCACACTATGGTGGGATGGCTTTACCGTTTCCAAGAACATCTCCGATGAAGACGCTGAAGCGACATTTGTTGCCTTGGTGAACGCCATCAAGCCGTCGATCCTCGAAGATGAGGAGATTGCAAAGCAAGCTGTGTGGTTGATCGATGGCTATGAGCCGACAGATGCCGCAGCGGGCGTCTTTGCGGCGGCTCAAGCCGGCACCATCCCTTACCCCATGCTGCCTTACATGGGGCTGATGCATACGGCGCTCGGCAATGAATTGAGCGACTTCATGCAGGGTAATGAGAGTGCTGAACAAGCGCTCGCCGATGTGGAAGCTGCCTATGTGGCCGCTGCCCGAGAAAAAGGGTTCTTGAACTAATCCTTCATTGACCGGGGCCGGGGTTCTTTCCCGGCCTTTTCTCACTCTGCTTCCAAGGCACGGGCTGCTATGCGACACAGTGCATTTTTTTGGTTCTTTCTTCCGACCGGGTTGGCGATGTTTGTTTTCATTGCCCTTCCGATTGCGTCGGTTCTCATCCAATCCGTCTACACGCCGCATGAAGCTGTATTGGAAACGGTTGAGAATTGCGGGCCGTTTGGATGCACACAGTCGACTGTCATCAATCAAGAGGCGACTGCAGCGCTTCGTTCTGAACAACCGCTTGGACGGTTTGTCGGTTTGCAAATCTATCTCGACCGGGGCCATCTGGCAGTTCAGGAAATCGGCCAAGCCTGGGAAACGACTGAGACTTGGGGAGAATTCTTCGCCATTCTCAATAATTTGCCATTCTATGGCGCGCTTGCCTTTACGCTGACCTACACATTTGTTGCGACGCCGCTTTTGATCATCGTCGGATTGATGATCGCGCTTGCAGTCAACACACTAAACAAGGCGCTCAAAGGCTACGTTATTTTTCTATCGCTTCTGCCATTTGTAACCACGCCGCTTGTCGGGTCACTCATTCTGTTCTGGATGGTCGATGCGCGCGGTGTTCTTGGGTCGTTTATCCAGTGGGCAGCCAATGATCCGGACTTGTCGCTCAAGGCCTCGACCACAATGACTTGGATCATGATCATCGTCTGGGGCGTGTGGAACTCGGCGCCCTTTGCCTTTGTGGTGTTTTATGCCGGACTTCAGACCGTGCCGCAGGATACCATTGAATCGGCACGCATCGACGGTGCCACACGTTGGCAACAGATCCGCTTTGTTGTGATTCCGCACCTCATGCCATTGGTTACCTTTGTCGCCCTTATTCAATTGATGGACAATTTCCGAGTGTTTGAGCCTATTATCGGCTTTTCCGCCTCTGCGCATGCGCAGTCCTTATCGTGGATTATCTTCAACGATTTGGGCGGCGAAACACGGCAATTGTCGTCGGCGGCAGCCAACTCTGTGCTGACGATCCTGGGTGTCTCCATTTTGCTGTCACCGGTGCTGGTCCGTACATGGCATGACTTTAAGGCGGGGAGATAAGATCATGTCTGCTACACAGAAAAGACCCATGTCCCTGCAGGTAATGATGATCATCTTTTTGGTCATCTGGCTTTTCGTGGCCGCTTTCCCGTTTTTCTGGACCATGTGGGGTTCTTTTAAAGTCGAGCTCGACTTCTTTTCCATCAATGACTGGACAGACGCGCTGACCGGGCCACGCACCACCGAGACCCATGGCTCTCCGTTTACCGGCGCCGGTTACTATGGTGCCTGGATTCAGGAGGAATATTGGCGCGCGGCGATCAATACGGTAATCGTCTGTGTGCTGACGGTCTGCATTTCCCTGACCATTGGAACGCTGGGTGGATATGCCCTTTCAAGGTCAAACTTTCCTTACGCGTTTTGGCTGCTGATCCTGGCGTTGATTTTCCGCGCCATGCCGCCAATCACACTGGTTGCCGGTTACCTGCTTCCGTTCTTTGAATATAATCTATGGGGTCATTTGCTGACCGCCGTCATTGTGCTGGTGGCGATCAATCAGCCCTTTACACTTTGGATGTTGACTTCCTTTTTCCGCAACATTCCAAAGGACTTGGATGAGAGCGCGATGGTCGATGGCTGCACCCGATTCCAGGCATTCCGCCATGTGATTATACCGGTCATGTGGCCCGGTGTGATTACCACAGGCCTGTTTTCGTTCCTGCTTGCCTATAATGATTTTGCGGTGACCTCGATGGTTTTGGCCAAAGAAAACCAGACCATGGTTCCGGCCTTGTCGAGTTTCCTTGGCACGACCCAGACAGAGGGCAACGTCATGTTTGCGGTGGCTGCAACAATTTCAGCGGCGGTTCCTCTCTTCATTCTTGTCATGTTCTTCCAGCGTCAGATCGTCTCGGGCCTGACCGCCGGCGCCGTTAAAGGATAAAAAAATGGCTGGTATCACGCTCAAAAAAATCACCAAGCGCTGGGGCAGTTTCGTTGGGGTTGACGATTTCAATCTCGAAATTGGTGACCGGGAATTCCTGGTTCTGCTCGGCCCTTCCGGGTGCGGCAAGACCACCACTATGCGTATGGTTGCAGGGCTGGAAGATGCCACGTCTGGGGAGATCTGGATTGGCGACACGATGGTCAACAATCTCGATCCCAAGGACCGTGATGTGGCGATGGTGTTCCAATCATACGGCCTTTATCCAAACCTGACGGTTTGGGAAAATATCCGGTTTCCGCTGCGTATCCGAAAGATCGATCCGTCGACCCATCAGGAGCGCGTGCAGCGTGCAGTGGACATGGTCGAGCTTAATGATTTTGTTCATCGCAAGCCCGCTGCGCTTTCCGGTGGCCAGCGCCAACGTGTGGCATTGGCGCGAGCCATTGTGCGGACGCCCAAAGTGTTTTTGATGGATGAGCCTCTTTCCAACCTCGATGCGAAGCTGCGTGTTTCAACGCGTGCGCAGATCAAGAATTTGCACCATGAACTGCAAGTGACGACCATTTATGTGACGCACGATCAGATTGAGGCCATGACGTTGGCCGATCGCGTAGTCGTCATGAACAAGGGTGTGGTCCAACAAGTGGGAACGCCGAAGGAGATCTACGATAACCCCAACAATACGTTTGTTGCCGGCTTTATGGGAACACCCGCCATGAACCTGATGGATGGCGAGTTGAAAGATGGGGTCTTTACCGGTGAGAACGTGACGATCAAGGGCTTGAAGTCGTTGCATGCCGGCAAGGTGACGCTCGGGTTCCGCGCGGAGGATGCGTCGATCGCGACTGGAAAAGCTGCCGAAGTCAAGGCGCCGGTTTACTCCATGGAACTATTGGGTGATGCGTCCATGGTCACCATGCGAGCGGGCGGTGCGATGGTCGCGGTGAAAGCGGAGAAAGACTTCTTTGCCGAGATTGGTTCGGAAACCAAAGCTTCTATCCCGGCCAACATTTGTCACATTTTCGATCAGTCGACGGGCGCGCGCATTGCGGCGTGACGCATCCTTCTACCGATCAGATCATTGATTGAAAGACGAGGTGATTATGGCCATCGCTGGTTTCTCGCAGCGCTGGAAGGATTTTCCAGACTATATCATCGCGATCACCAAGGAGATTTGGGAAGACCGCGGTGTAGGGACACTTAACCATTATTATGCGCCGGATATTCCAGTGCGTTCGCCCATGGGTATCCAACACGGAAACCAAGCCGTCATCGCTTCCACGATGGCGACAATCAACGAGTTTCCGGACCGCGAACTGTTCGGGGAGGATGTCATCTGGTCGGGCGAGGCCAACGGAGGTTTTTTATCGTCTCACCGAATTCTCACGCGCGCGACCCATGCCAATGACGGCGCGTTTGGGCCCGCTACCGGTATGCCGTTTCAGGTCTATGTGATCGCTGATTGCGCCGCGAAAAATGACACTATTTTCGATGAGTGGCTTGTGCGGGATTATGGCGGCATTGTTCGCCAATTGGGCTTTAATCCCAAGGACTACGCAGCCTTGTTGATCGAGCGCGAAGGCGGGCCTGCCAATTGCGCCAAGCCTTTTACGCCCGAAGTCGATGTCGATGGCGGCTATCATGGAACGGGAAACGACAATGAGTGGGGCGTTCGCTACGCTGACCTTTTGACGCGCATGATGGACAAGGAATTTCATCTGATCGGGTCACACTATGATCGTGCGGTTGTTTCGGAGTATGCAGGCGCGCGCTCTGGCGTATCATTTGATGCGGTCAAGCAATTTTGGGTGGGATTGCGCTCTTCCTTTCCGAATGCTCAATTCAAAATCCACCATCGCATCGGCCTGGATGCCGACATGTTGCCGCCGCGTGCTGCCGTGCGTTGGTCGCTGGATGGCAAGCATGAAGGGTGGGGCTCATTCGGCGAGCCGACCGGCGCCCAAGTGCATGTGATGGGCATGTGTCATGCCGAGTTCGGGCCTTATATGGCACCCGGTGTTGAATTGGACGCGACCGTTCGGCGCGAGTGGGCTCTCTATGATGAAGTGGCGATCTGGAAGCAGATTTTGATGCAAAGCTGATTGGGGAAGATCATGACGGACATCCATACAACACATGTGGGTTCACTGCCGCGCACACAAAAAGTAGTCGATTTCATTTTCGCCCGCGAAAAAGAAGAGCCCTATGATGCAGGGACCTTTGATGCGGCCATGACCGAGGCGGTCGATGACACGGTGCGCAAGCAGGTGGACGCCGGTATCCATTATGTTTCCGACGGCGAGACGTCGAAGATCTCCTATGCGACCTATGTGAAGGATCGCTACACCGGCTTTGATGGTGACAGCCCACGCAATGCGCCAGCGGACTTGAAGTTGTTTCCGACGTTTCTGGAGCGCCTGAAGGATGATGGCGGCACGCCGACCTATGCGCGGCCCATGTGTGTGGGCGAAGTGAAGTCAAAAGGGCAGGGTGAACTTGAAAAGGACATTGTGAACTTGAAGACCGCCATGGAAAAACATGGTGCGACGGGCGGTTTCATGAATGCGGCGTCTCCGGGTGTTATTTCACTTTTTCTGCAAAATGATTTTTACCCGACCCGTGAAGCCTATCTGTCAGCTTTGGCTGACGCGATGAAGGAAGAGTATGAGACCATCGTCGGCGCTGGACTGCGCTTGCAGCTGGATTGTCCCGATTTGGCGCTCTCTCGGCACATGTTGTTCACGGAACTCTCCGACGATGAGTTCGTAAAGGTCGCCGATATGCATGTTGAGGCGCTGAACCATGCGCTTCAAAATGTGCCGCAAGACATGGTTCGCGTGCACATCTGCTGGGGCAATTATGAGGGCCCACACGTCTGCGATATCTCCATGGACAAGGTGTTTACCACACTGATGAACACGAAGGCGCGGGCGGTGTTGTTTGAGACGTCGAACCCTCGCCATGCGCATGAGTGGACGGTGTTCCGTGACCGCAAAGCCGAGATCCCGGACGACAAGATATTGGTTCCTGGGGTCATCGATTCCACCACCAATTTCGTGGAGCATCCCGAAGTGGTCGCACAGCGCATTGAGCGATTCACCGACATTGTCGGCGCTGAACGGGTGGTCGCAGGCTCTGACTGCGGATTTGGCACATTTGCCGGTTTTGGGGCTGTTGATCCTGATATCGCCTTTGCAAAACTGGCTGCTCTTTCAGAGGGTGCGGCAATTGCATCAGCGCGCGTGTCCTGATCGGACTTTTCATTTCCGCGGCTTCTTCCTACATGTCGGCGAGACGTGAGGGAGGGGTGCAGGGTGGCGCTTACAAAAGATATTGTGTTGGCAGAATTGGCGAAATTGTCACCGCCCGGCGATTCGCAAAATATCGTCGCGCAACGCATGGTGTCGGACATTTTCATCAAGGATGGTGCGATCAGCTTTTCGATCAGCGTACCTGCCGAGCGTGCGGCGCAATTGGAGCCATTGCGCATGGCAGCTCAACGTGCCGTGGAGGCACTTGATGGTGCCGACAAGGTTATGGTCGTTTTGACCGCTGAACGAAAAGGTGGCGGCAACGCGCCGCGTTCCGCGCCAAATCAAGCTGCGCAGAAGGCAGGGCCGTCCGCGAAAGCCGGCGTGCCTGGCGTCAAACACATCATCGCGGTTGCGTCCGGAAAAGGGGGCGTGGGCAAATCCACTAGTGCAGTGAATATTGCCTTGGCGCTTGCATCGCTTGGTCAGAAGGTCGGCTTGCTCGATGCTGATGTTTACGGACCCTCCTTGCCGCGCATGATTGGGCTTAAAGATGACAAGCCGACATCCGAGGGGCGCTTGATCCACCCGTTGGTCGGGTATGGCATCAAGGTGATGTCCATCGGTTTTTTGGTCGAAGAAGAAACACCGATGGTTTGGCGTGGACCGATGGTCATTTCTGCGCTGACCCAAATGCTGCGGGAGGTGATGTGGGGCGAGTTGGATGTGCTGGTTGTCGACATGCCACCGGGAACCGGTGACGCGCAGTTGACGATGTCACAGCAAGTGCCGCTTTCCGGTGCGGTCATCATTTCAACACCGCAAGACATCGCATTGCTCGATGCGCGAAAAGGGCTGAATATGTTCAACAAGGTCGACGTGCCTATCCTCGGCATCGTTGAAAATATGAGTTACTTCCTGTGTCCGTCCTGCGGCGAACGTTCAGACATTTTTGGTCATGGCGGTGCGCGCGACGAAGCTGAAAAACTCGGTGTTCCGTTTCTTGGCGAGGTTCCCTTGCATATGGAAATCCGCACCAATGCCGATGCCGGAACACCGGTTGTCGCGACCATGCCAGACAGTGCCCACACCGCCGCTTATGAGAACATCGCTGCCGCGATTTTGGACCAACTTCTGTCCGGTGATGCAAACCGCCAAACACCGGAAATTGTTTTCGAATAGGTGCAGTGCAAAAATTGTTTTGCATGATGGACCAAATTGCGATTGAAGCCCGCTCTGAATCCAACGGAACATCATCATGTCTGCCTATGTCCTCACCGTCCAATGTCAGTCCACCCGCGGTATCGTTGCGGCGATCGCACATTTTCTCGCTGAGCATGAATGTAACATCACTGATTCATCGCAGTTTGATGATCCAACAACGGGTTCGTTCTTCATGCGGGTGAGTTTTGTCTCTGAGGGTGGTGCAAGCGCAGGCAAATTAGCCGACGATTTTAGCAAAATCGCTGCCGATTTCGGCATGACATACCAATTGCACAATCCTGATACGCCGATGAAAGTGCTGATCATGGTCTCGGGTTTTGGCCACTGTCTCAATGACATGCTTTACCGCTGGCGCATTGGAGCGCTACCGATTGACATTGTTGGCGTGGTTTCAAACCATTTTGATTATCAAAAGCTGGTCGCCAATCATGACATCCCTTTCCACCACATTCAGGTAACGAAGGAAAACAAGACTGAAGCCGAAGCCAAGTTGCTCAATGTTGTCGACAATTCAGGCGCCGAACTGGTGGTATTGGCGCGCTACATGCAGGTTCTGTCGGACGCCCTTTGCAACAAGATGGCCGGGCGGATTATCAATATTCACCACTCGTTCTTGCCAAGTTTCAAGGGCGCAAACCCCTACAAGCAGGCCTACCAACGCGGCGTGAAGCTGATTGGCGCCACGGCTCACTATGTAACAGCCGACCTGGACGAAGGCCCGATCATCGAACAGGAGACCGCGCGCGTTACCCATGCTCAGAGCGCATCGGACTATGTGTCGATCGGGCGCGATGTGGAAAGTCAGGTGTTGGCGCGTGCTGTTCATGCCCATGTACAACATCGCACCTTTATCAACGGAAACCGGGTTGTCGTGTTTCCTGCAAGCCCGGGTGCCTTTGCGTCAGCCCGTATGGGCTAGTCACTAAATGCCGGCCTGACTATCAATGATGTCAATGACGACACGGTCAGCGGCAAAGCGTGTGATTGCGTGTTCGACGGGAATGCCTTGCATATCGACGTTGAGACTGCGGGTAACCAAAACAACCGCGCCAGGTGCCAGACCCAGATCAATAAGATCATCGCCGCGCGCCAGCATTGCTTCTACTTGGGTGGAGGCGCGCTGATAGTCCTCAATGCCATGCTCGTGCAGCGCTTTGGTTACCGAGCGAAGCCGGTCAAACTGTTTTGCC
This sequence comes from Pseudomonadota bacterium, assembly GCA_039822005.1. Classification (GTDB taxonomy): domain Bacteria; phylum Pseudomonadota; class Alphaproteobacteria; order Rhizobiales; family Rhizobiaceae; genus JBCBDX01. The sequence continues at coordinate 952,379 of JBCBMZ010000001.1, forward strand.
ATCTCGCGAAAGCGCGCCGCATCATACCAGGATGTCGCACGGCTGACCGGTGTTCCATCGACCTTTGACAGTGTTTCCAAACGCCAAACGGATGCGCCTTCTTCGATCTTCAAAGCATGTGCCACGCGTGCGGACGCCGTTTCCAGAGATGAGTCCAGCAGTTCGCGTTCAGTCGTGCGGGCTTGCCCGCTGACGCCTTGTGAGAAGCGCGTGCGCCGGCTGATGGGGTAGGTGAGGCGCTTGATGTCTTGAAGGAAAGTGCCGCGACCCTGTTCAGCTCGCAGAAAGCCTTCATCAACGAGCGATTTGATCGCTGAGCGAACCGTGTGGCGGTTGCAGCCGAAACGCTGCGCCAACGCCTGCTCGGTAGGCAGCTTGCCGTCATCATCGGCAAGGCCCCCATGCGCTTCGTGGCGGATTGCATCTGCAATTTGCCGCCAAACAGCCACGCCCTGGCGCCGGTCGATTTGGAGTGTGTCCGCCATTTTCCCCGCCTTCGTGTCACACGCTTGTCACGTACAGGAAATAGCTGTAACACAAAACATATAGATGTCTATACAAATATACAAATATGAAAGGCTGACGTTCGCATGAACGAGCAAGATGAGGCACGCAGCGTGCTGATGAGCACGCTGGCGCAGGCCAAGTGGGCAGATTTTGCCGAACTTTGGGCATCGCTTGGCATGGACCCCGAGTTTGAGATGGTGCGTGGGCCGGAAATTGGGTTGATTGCGCTGCGTGGGCGTATTGGCGGTGGCGGCTCTCCATTCAATTTCGGCGAGGCGACTGCCACGCGGGCGACCGTCAAGCTGAAAAACGGAACTGTTGGCCACGCGGTCGTTCTTGGTCGCGATGCGGCAAAAGCAAAAGTGGCTGCCGTGGTCGATGCGATGGCGCAAGATCCCGCGCAGTGCGCACTGATTGACGAGAAACTCATTACGCCGCTCAACGCCATTCAGGCGAAGGCTGACCGCGACCTTGCCGCCGAGACTGCGGCGACGAAGGTCGATTTCTTCACGATGGTACGGGGGGATAATTGATGACCAGTATCAGCCAGTCCATCGTCGAAGGCGGTCTTGCTGACCCGGTTCATGATGCTCAACGGGTGTTTGACGGCGTTATGCGCGCATTGTCGCGTCCGGGACAGATCTGTCCGATCGATACGTTTGCCAAGGCGCCACAGCCACTCAATTCAACCACCGCTGCGCTGTTGCAGACGTTGGCTGATGCGGACACCAATATCTGGCTTGATGCGGCCTGTAATGGCAGCGACGTGCGAGGCTGGGTTTCCTTTCACACCGGCTCTCCGGTAGTTGAGGCGACGAGCGAGGCGCATTTTGCCATTGTCGCCGATCCGTCCAAGGTGCCCTCTCTCATGATGTTCGCGCTGGGTACGCAAGAATATCCGGACCGCTCTACCACGATCATTGTTCAAGTCCCCGCCATCGGCACCGGTTCGCGGTGGAGGCTTTCCGGCCCAGGCATCAAAGATACCGGCATGGTGCAAGTTGAGGGTATGCCAGCCGATTTTGAGGCCCGGTGGGCTGAAAATCGCGGCTTTTTCCCGCGTGGCGTTGACTTGGTTCTGGCCGCGCCGGACGCGGTCCTTGGTTTACCCCGTACAACCAAACTGGAAGCGATGGAGAACGCCTGATGTATGTTGCAGTGAAGGGTGGAGAAAAGGCTATTAGAAATGCGCACGCGCTTCTTGCCAAAAAACGCCGTGGCGACGCCAACCTGCCGTCGATTACATTGGAGCAACTGACCGAACAGCTGGCGTTGGCTGTGGATCGTGTGATGAGCGAAGGCTCGCTTTACGACCAGGAATTGGCGTCGCTGGCCATCAAGCAAGCGCGCGGGGATTTGATTGAAGCGATTTTCTTGACCCGCGCCTATCGCACAACATTGCCACGCTTTGGTTATTCTGAGCCGGTTGATACAGGGTCAATGCTCATCGAAAGACGCATTTCGGCGACTTACAAGGATCTGCCTGGTGGACAAATGCTTGGCCCGACATTCGACTATACGCACCGCCTTTTGGATCCGTCGCTTGCAAGCGATGATGCGCAGCCTTCGGCTGAAAAGTCAGAACCCGGCGAAAGGGCGATGCGCGTTTCCGACATTTTGGCCATGGATGGCCTGATTGAGGAAGATGGTGCGTCTGGTGGCGATGAGCCACAGGATCTCACACGCACGCCGATGGAGTTTCCGTTAAACCGGGACGGACGACTGCAGGCGCTTTCGCGTGGCGATGAAGGGTTTTTGCTGGCTATGGCCTACTCCACGCAGCGCGGTTATGGACGCACGCACCCCTTTGTTGGCGAAATCCGCATCGGACTTGTTGATGTCGAATATGTCGTGCCGGAATTGGGTTTCGCGGTACGTATCGGCCGCATTCGCGTGACCGAGTGCCAGATGGTGAACCAGTTTAAAGGTTCTTCGAAAGCGCCACCGCAGTTTACCCGTGGCTACGGGCTGGTGTTTGGGCAATCGGAACGCAAGTCGATGGCGATGTCACTGTGCGACCGTTCGTTGCGATGTGAAGAGCTGGGAGAGGATCGCATCGCGCCAGCCCAGGACGAAGAGTTTGTGATTTCACATTCCGATAATGTTCAGGCGACCGGCTTCGTTGAGCATCTCAAGCTGCCACACTATGTCGACTTCCAGGCTGAATTGGAACTGGTGCGTAAGATGCGTGAGGAATTCGCGCAATCAAAAGCCGATAGTGAAGAAATATACCAGGAGGCTGCAGAATGATTGCCGAAGCCACAGGTGCGCTTTCGACCGACTACACGGCTTTTTTAATCGCCTCCATCACCGCCATCGCCGTCACCATCGCTATCGCCAAACCAGCCGCCTACATTGGTGTCGATGAGCCAGCCGCCGGGGCCGCACATGTCGTCGGGCAAGGCGATAATCATGGCCGGCCGGAACAGCAATGCAACAGCTCCAACAAGCCAGAGCCAAATTGGTATGCCAACGATACTATTGGAAAGAACATCAAACATCTAATTTGTATCCCGCTTCCAGATACCGCGAATTTTAAACGCGAGTTATTAAATTTACCCGTTGAGGTCAGCTAAAAATGTCCGAACTTGGCCACTACAACTTTGCATACCTTGATGAACAAACGAAACGGATGATCCGGCGGGCCATTTTGAAGGCCATCGCGATACCGGGCTATCAGGTTCCTTTTGCTTCGCGTGAAATGCCCATGCCCTATGGCTGGGGAACGGGCGGTGTACAGGTTACCGCCTCGATCATCGGGAAAGACGATGTGTTGAAGGTGATCGACCAAGGTTCCGATGATACGACTAATGCTGTCTCCATCCGCGCGTTCTTTGAGAAGGTCGCCGATGTCGATACGACGACCGACACGTCAACGGCGACAATCATCCAGACCCGCCACCGCATTCCCGAAGAAGAGCTTCAAGAAGGCCAGACGCTTGTCTACCAGGTGCCGATACCGGAACCGCTGCGCTACTTGGAGCCGCGCGAAACCGAAACGCGAAAAATGCACGCCCTTGAAGAATATGGCCTCATGCATGTGAAGCTTTATGAGGACATAGCCAAGAATGGTCACATCGCCACGACCTATGCCTATCCGGTGAAGGTGGAAGGTCGTTATGTGATGGACCCGTCACCGACCCCCAAGTTCGACAATCCGAAGATGCACATGTCATCGGCGCTTCAACTGTTCGGAGCTGGGCGCGAAAAACGCATCTATGCTTTGCCGCCGTTCACCGACGTGGTCAGCCTCGACTTTGAGGATTACCCGTTTGAGGTGAACAAGTTCGACCAACCGTGCGCGCTTTGTGGTGCTGAAGGTGTTTATCTCGATGAGGTCATCCTCGATGACAAGGGCGGCCGAATGTTCTGTTGCTCTGACACCGATTTTTGCGAAAAACGCCGTGCAGACGGGCACCACGGTTCGATGTCTTGGCGGGATGTTGAACTTGGAGAAACCGCATGAGTGACCAACCGCTTTTGAAAGTCAAAGGCCTGTCCAAATTCTATGGCTCGCGTATTGGTTGCCGGGATGTGGCGTTCGACATATACCCGGGTGAGGTGCTGGCCGTCGTCGGTGAGAGCGGGTCGGGCAAGACGACTCTTTTGAACTGTGTTTCGACCCGGCTGACACCATCAACCGGCAGCATTCAATATCTCATGCGTGATGGATCGATGCAGGATCTCTTCCGTTTGTCGGAAGCAGAGCGTCGTTTTTTGAGTCGTACCGATTGGGGGTTTGTGCATCAAAACCCCGCTGATGGCCTGCGCATGACCGTCTCTGCGGGCGCCAATGTAGGCGAACGGCTGATGGCTGTTGGCGAGCGCCACTATGGCAAAATACGTCACACAGCAACAGATTGGCTGGGGCGCGTTGAAATTGCCAGTGACCGGATCGACGACCAGCCTCGTTCATTCTCAGGCGGTATGCGTCAGCGTTTGCAGATCGCGCGCAATTTGGTGACAGGACCGCGTTTGGTGTTCATGGATGAACCAACCGGCGGCTTGGACGTTTCAGTGCAAGCGCGCCTTCTTGATCTTTTGCGCGGACTGGTGACGGATTTGGGCCTGTCCGTGCTGATCGTGACCCATGACCTGGCTGTTGCCCGCCTCTTGTCGCACCGGATCATCGTGATGAAAGATGGGCATGTGATCGAGACCGGGCTGACCGACCAAGTTCTCGATGATCCGCAAGCGCCATATACGCAACTCCTCGTCTCTTCCATTTTGCAGGGCTGAAAGCCATGACTATTCCTCTCATCGTTTCCGATGTTTGCAAAAGCTTTACGATGCATCTGCGCGGCGGGGTTGAATTGCCCGTCGTGCACAATGTCCGGTTTTCTCTCACCCCCGGCAAATGTGCGGTCTTGGGCGGTCCGTCGGGTGTTGGTAAAAGTTCTATCCTGAAGATGCTTTACGGCAATTACCGGGTCGACAGCGGGCAAATTCTGGTGACCGAAGGCGATCAGGTTGTTGATTTGGTGACGGCTGAGCCGCGCAAGGTGTTGATGGTCCGGCGCAATACGATTGGCTATGTCAGCCAATTCCTGCGGGCACTTCCGCGCGTTGAAGCGCTTGATGTCGCAGCCACGCCCCTGTTGGAGCGGGGCGAGGACCGGGAAGCAGCGCGAGACAAGGCGGCGGCCTTTTTTGAGCGGCTCAATTTGCCGGAACGCTTGTGGACGCTGCCGCCGGCGACTTTTTCAGGCGGTGAACAACAGCGCGTCAATATTGCGCGTGGTTTTATCACCAACCATCCCATCCTTTTATTGGATGAACCCACCGCTTCTCTTGATGCCAAAAACCGGGAAGTTGTCGTTGAGTTGATCCGTGAGAAGAAAGAGGCGGGTGTCGCGCTTTTGGGCATTTTCCACGATCAGGATGTGCGCGATGCCGTAGCCGACGAAATTATCGATGTTTCCGATTTTGCAGCGCAAAAGGCTGCCTGATCATGCCAAAGCTTACTGAGGCGCCGCTGATCCACGAGACGGCGCGTGTGCGCGACAGCGTGGTGGGCCGATACACGGAAATTGATGAGGGATGCCAAGTCGCCGAATGCGAAATCGGAGATTATTCCTATCTTATCCGTCAGACTGAAGCGTGGTGCGCGACAATTGGAAAATTCGCGAATATCGCCAGTCATGTGCGCATCAACGCGACAAACCACCCGATGTGGCGGGCAACCCAGCACCATTTTACCTATCGCGCAGGTGATTATTTCGAGGATGCGGAAAATGAGCCGGCTTTTTTTGAGTGGCGGCGTTCTCACCGGGTGACGATTGGTCATGATGTATGGATTGGTCATGGTGCGATTATCATGCCGGGCGTCACAATCGGAAATGGTGCGGTCGTGGCGTCCGGGGCGGTTGTCACAAAAGATGTCGAGCCCTACACGATTGTAGGCGGGGTGCCGGGAAAACTGATTAAGCGACGCTTGCCTGAAGATCTTGCCCGGCGAATGGAGGAGTTAGCTTGGTGGGATTGGGCGCATGACCAATTGCGCGCCGCACTGGACGATTTCCGCTCACTGGATGCCACTCAATTCATTGAAAAATACAATGGTTGATGCAATGCACAAACGTGCCTGTGCACAGTCACAAAACTTATACAAAACTGACATGTAGATTTCATGACCTGCTTCTAGGGCCGCCAAGACTGTGTTCAGAAGGCGGCATTCATATGCTCGAATTAAGGCAGGTTACACGACGTTTTGGAACGAACGTTGCTGTAAATGAAGTGACTACTACAATCCCGACCGGCCAGATGGTTGGCATCATTGGTGCATCGGGAGCCGGTAAATCCACTCTCCTTCGAATGATCAATCGTCTCATCGACACATCCGACGGCGAGATTGTGTTTGAAGGTACCAGTGTAAGCGCTCTCAAAGGTCAGCCGCTTCGGGATTGGCAACGCGACTGTGCGATGATTTTCCAGCAGTTCAATTTGGTGCCTCGGCTGGATGTTTTGACCAATGTCATGCTCGGTCGCTTGAACCATCGTTCGACGATCTCAAGCCTGCTTGGTATTTTTTCCGACCAGGAACGTGCCATGTCTATCGCGGCCCTGGAGCGTCTGGGCATTGAAAAGGCAGCGATGCAGCGTGCCGGCACTCTTTCGGGAGGCCAGCAACAACGGGTGGCCATCGCGCGGGCGTTGATGCAAGAGCCGAAAGTCATCTTGGCCGATGAGCCAATCGCATCGCTCGACCCGCGCAACGCTCAAATCGTGATGCAGTCGCTAAAGGACATCAACGAGCGCGACGGCATGACGGTTGTGACCAACCTGCACACGCTGGATACCGCGCGCACCTATTGTGAGCGGATCATTGGTATGCAGAACGGCCATGTCGTATTTGACGGTGGACCCGACGACCTGACCGAAGAAGCAGCGCGCAAGATTTACGGTGCTGACGAATTGGAAGAAGCATTTTCCGAGGCCGTTACCTCTACCAGCCTTGCTCCGGCCAAACCAAAGTCAAAGGCAACACAAAAAGCTGTCGAGGCCTTGGCCGAAAGCGCTGATGCGCATCCGACATCGCCCATCCGAAATGAGGCTGCAGCCGCAAGTTAAACGCTGCGCCAAACTCCTTGCTGATGTGCTGGGGTCGGGCATGTCGGCAAATCACAATCGGCCGGTTGGCCACGACCACACAGGAGAGAGTAAAATGTTCAAGAAAGCACTTCTTGCTACGGCTGCTGTTGCAGCTGTTCTGTCTGGTTCTGTAGCCGCTCAGGCACAGGACGTATTCCGCATCGGTATCCTCGGCGGTGAAAACGAAGCTGACCGTCTGCGCAACAACCAATGCATGGTTGACCTTTTGCCAGCTGCTATCGGCGTCAAGGAAGTCAAGCTTTTCCCAGCTGCTGACTATGCAGGCGTTATTCAAGGCCTTCTGGGCGGCACACTGGACTATGCTGAACTCGGTGCTTCAGCTTACGCCAGCGTTTATTTGACAGACTCTGAAGCTGTTGATCCTGTTCTGACAACTGTCCAGACAGACGGCGCGACTGGCTACTACTCCATCATGTTGGCTCGTAAAGAAAGCGGCATCACAAACATCGAAGAAGCCAAAGGCAAAAAGCTCGGCTTTGCTGACCCTGATTCAACTTCAGGCTTCCTGGTCCCATCTGTTGCACTTCCTGCACAGCTCGGTATGGAAATCGAAGATTACTTCTCCGGCACCGGTTTCGGCGGTGGCCACGAGAACGGCGTTCTTGAAATGCTCAAAGGCAACTTTGACGTTCAGGTTACCTGGTCTTCCGGCGTTGGTGAATTCGAAGACGGTTACACATCCGGCAACATCCGCAAGATGGTCGACAAAGGCCTTCTCGACATGGACGATGTGAACGAAGTATGGCGTTCGCCGCTGATCCCGAACGGTCCAATCGTTGTTTCCAACAAGCTTGACCAAGACGTTCGTGCGAAGTTCGTTGAGTTCATGAAGGCGATGCCTGAAGCTAACCCAGATTGCTTCCGCTCCGTTCAGGGCGGCGATTTTGCTGGCTTCACAGACGTTGACCATTCTTTCTACGAGACAATCGTTGCGGCTCGTAAAGCGAAAATCGGCTCCTAATAGGATCTGATTTACCGCGCCCCGAACATTTGGGGCGCGGTTTTACACGTGCATTCATTTTGACATTTTTGGACGGAAGCGATGGCGATCACCGAGATCTCTGAAGTTGAGCGATTTTCAACCTCAGACGGAAAATACGATGTTGATCGCCACTTCAAGGAGCTGCGCAATACTCGCCGCCTGTACACTTTGATTGGTGTCGGCAGTGTGCTCATCGCGTTGTTCTTTTCCCTTTGGTTCGCCAACGAAACCAGTGCGGGAAAGTTTTTTGACCGCCTGCCGCACATGTTCGACTTTGTTGGTGACCTTGTCCCACGCGACGGGTGGGAGGTTTGGCGGGCGCTTTTTGACCTGGAAAGCCCTTACTATGACGGCTCTTTAAAATTCGACTATCCGGAGGGGCGGGTTTATTTCACCGAAACGCTCTATTTCCCTGAGTATTTCTACAAGATGTTGGAAACGCTCAACATCGCCATTCTTGCTACAGCGGTCGGATTCACATTCGGTTTCTTGCTTTGCTTTCTGGCTGCGACAAACCTGACAACAACCAAATGGCTGCGCTTTTTTGTGCGTCGCTTCATGGAGTTTTTGCGCGCGTTTCCAGAGATCGTGATTGCGGGCTTTTTTCTGGCGATTTTCTCACTTGGTCCCATACCCGCAATCATCGCGGTCGCGATCCATACAGTAGGCGCTTTGGGCAAGATGTTTTTTGAGGTCGTCGAGAACGTTGACATGAAACCCGACGAGGGTTTGCGTGCGGTGGGGGCATCTTGGGTCGAACGCGTCTGGTTCGGCATTGTACCGCAGGTGATGCCAAACTTTTTGAGCTACACGCTGCTGCGTCTTGAGGTCAATGTGCGCGCGTCGACCATAATTGGTGCAGTTGGCGCGGGTGGTATCGGAGAGACTTTGCGCCTGTCTATCGGGCGCGGGCATGAGGCCAAGACGCTGGCTATCATTCTTCTGCTGTTCACCACCATCGTGTGTGTCGACCAGCTTTCTGCGTATCTGCGCAAGAAGCTTGTCGGCAATCAAGCGTTTGAATTTGGAGCCGGATAACCATGAACACGCTTACCCAAGACGAGTTTTTTGCGATCCGCAAACGCAATCCAGATGCCTTCAAACAACCATTTTGGAAGCAGTTTGCCGCGCCGATCGCTGTGGGCGTTTGTATCGTCTATACCATTTACTGCTTCTGGTTCTTCTCCATTGCCAAGACGGTATCAGAAGGCAATTGGGAGATTGCCGGTGCCTATCTTGCCGACTGGGTATCCTATGAGGCTCGCCCGGATATTGACTACCGGACCGGTGAAATTCTTATCGAGTGGCCGCGTTTTTCTCCGCTCGGCGAAGATCCTGATCCTTCCTGGATTGAAACCGAAACAGGCGCTGTCAATGTGATTGTCAAAAGAGCGGCTACGCCATCGTCTCCCACTACGAATAATAACGCATCAGGCGCGGCTGGATCGTTTATGTCGCCAAACTCGCCTGCAACCAGCACCGGCAATGGCTCCGACGCCGCACCCGCACCTTCGGGTCCTGCGGATAGCGGTTTTTCTTTCATGTCGCCAAACTCCAGCGCAACCAGCACAGGCACCGGCGGGGCGTCGTCGACAGGCAATGGAGAACCGGCGACTATTGTTGAGACGCGCGAGGGTATCAATCGCGCTGTCATTGAAGTGAAGCCCGGCGCGCAGATCGTTGCCACGCCAGATTTGGTCACCGTTTCATATCAAGGCTCGGTTCTTGAGGTCGCGGTCGACCCTGAGGCGAATATTGTTACACCGCTCGATCCACTGCCGGATTGGGCACTTCAAAAATCTGAAGGACTTAAGGTGTTCCTGAACTTCGGATTCGGTGGCCGGGCTGAAATCCGCGCCAAGGAAATCAAAGTCAACAAACGCTTTTTCGGCTGGGAGAACTTCGTGTTCGACACCGAATCTCCCTATTGGGGCATGTCATTCGGTGAGGTCGCTACGCACTTGTATTCCGGTCCACGCCTGGATGAAACCATGTCGAATTGGAGTTTGATGTGGAACAACATCATTTACAATTCGGAATGGCAGCATGGTGACGTTTGGATCAAACTACTGCAGACGATTGTCATGGCGTTCGTCGGGACCTTGTTTGCATGTTTGGTCGCCTTCCCGCTTTCCTTCTTTGCAGCGCGGAACATCACGCCGAATTTTTTCGTCAACCAAATCCTGAAGCGCTTCTTCGACTTCCTGCGGTCGGTCGACATGCTCATCTGGGCGCTGTTCTTCACCCGGGCGTTTGGGCCGGGGCCGTTGGCTGGTATCTCGGCTATCTTCTTCACGGACACGGGTACTTTCGGCAAACTTTATTCAGAGGCGCTCGAGAACATTGACGACAAGCAGCGCGAAGGAGTGAAATCGGTAGGCGCATCACCGACAGCAGTGCAGCGCTACGGAGTGGTGCCGCAGGTCTTGCCAATTTTTGCCTCGCAGGCGCTCTACTTCTGGGAATCCAACACGCGTTCAGCGACCATTATCGGGGCTGTTGGTGCTGGCGGTATCGGCCTGAAGCTGTGGGAAGCCATGCGCACGAACCAGGATTGGGAAAATGTGGCCTACATGGTGATCCTGATTTTGGTCGTGGTCTTTATATTCGACAATGTCTCAGGTGCCTTGCGGTCGCGCTTGATCGGCAAGCATGTGACCTAACTGATTTTAAGATGCGCACACTGTGACATCCCAATGTCACAGTTTGAGGTGAAAGGCGGGCGCAAGGAACGTTCCAATGCGCTATGCAATTTATTACACACCGCCCCGCGAGCACCCGCTGACGCAGACGGCTGCTTTATGGTTAGGCCGCGATGCATACGGGTCGGCTGATTCCGGTGTCGGCCATGAGTACGAAGCGTTTATCGGCTCGCCTCGCCGCTACGGGTTCCACGGGACACTGAAGGCGCCGTTCCGATTGGCAAATTCCGTTAGCGAAAACGAGTTGGTCGAAGCCTTTGATGCGTTTTTGGCCAAGCCGCGTTCGGTGCCGGTGACAAAGCTTGGTGTTGGTGCACTTGGTTCCTTTTTGGCACTGGTGCCATCGAAGGATGCGCCTGATGCACTCCGTGATTTGGCTCGCCAGTGTGTGCAATCCTTTGAGCCGTTCCGTGCTCCGCTAACCGAAGCGGAAATCCAAAAACGTAAACCGGACGCATTGACCGAAACCCAACTGGCCTATTTACGGCGTTACGGTTACCCGTATGTCCTCGATGAATTTCGATTTCATATGACGTTGACCGGTTCGGTCGCCGACGATGCGTTTCGAGGCGAGTTGCAAGAACATTTATCAAATCGGTTCAACGATATCCTCAGTGAACCGATCCATATGAAGACTTTGGCGATTTTTGTCGAAAGAGAGCCGGGCGCGGATTTCGAAGTTTTTCGCGCTGGTGACATGGTCGCCATCGACGAGAATTAAAGCGGGTGGGAAAATCATGACACAATACGTGCTGACCAATGCACGCATCGTCTTGGAAGAAGATGTGATCCACGGCACCATCGTCTTCAAGAACGGCCTCATCAGCGAAGTGACCGATGAGGTCAGCGCTGTCGGTGAAGATATGGACGGTGACTATGTGCTACCTGGTTTGATCGAATTGCATACTGATCACTTGGAGAGCCACTATGCGCCGCGCCCAGGTGTGCGCTGGAACTTGACCGCCGCCATACAATCCCACGATAGCCAAATCGCCACCTCGGGCATCACAACAGTGTTTGATTGCCTCCGGCTTGGTTCGGATGAGGATGGCGGATTTGAACAGGGCGAAATGCGATCCATGTCAATGGCGATCCAGAGTGCGCAGTCTGAAGGCAGATTGCGCGCGGAGCACAAGATACATCTTCGCTGTGAAGTGTCCGCTGGGGATGTGTTGGATCACTTTGATGAATTTGAAGCCGATAACGGTGTCGGTCTGGTCTCATTGATGGATCATGCGCCGGGACAGCGTCAGTTTCAAACCATGGACCAGTACGAACTCTACTACAAAACAAAGCGCGGGCTGAGTGACGGGGAGTTTGCCGATTTTGTAAAACGCCGTCAGTCGCAATCAGCCCGTTACTCTGACAAGCATCGCCGTGCGCTGGTCGAGCGCTGCCAAGCCCGAAATATCGCCATGGCCAGCCATGATGATGCAACGCTTGACCATGTCGAGGAAAGCAAGGGTTATGGTGTCACCGTTGCTGAGTTTCCGACCACAATGGACGCTGCTGCCGCGTCGCATGAAGCTGGTATGGGCGTTTTGATGGGTGCGCCGAATGTGGTGCGCGGACGTTCGCACTCCGGAAACATAGCGGCCCGCACCCTCGCGCAAGCCGATGTGCTTGATGTGCTGTCGTCCGACTATGTGCCCTTCAGTCTCGTACATGCGCCCTTTATTTTGGTGGATACCGTGGAGCACTTTGATCTTCCCAAAGCAGTTGGGTTGGTGACTTCCAATCCTGCGCGCACGGTTGGTCTGCATGATCGTGGAAGGTTGGAAGCAGGTCTTCGCGCAGACATGGTTCGTGTGCGTCGTCAGGCTGGCGAAGTGCCTGTTGTGGGCGCAGTCTGGCGCGGCGGACAGCGGGTGGCTTGAACAGGCAGGCGTGGTGAAAGGCGATGAAGCATAGCGGCGTCCTCTTTGTTGTGACCGGCCCGTCAGGGTCCGGCAAGGATAGTTTGATCAATTGGCTTCGCCCGCATTTTGCGGAGGACCAGGACATCGTTTTCGTCCGCCGTGTCATCACGCGCGATGATGGTGGCAATGAAGAGCATGATTGTGTTTCACGCGATCATTTTGAAGCGCAGCGTGCCGCTGGCGCTTACGCTGTCACATGGGAAGCCCATGGTTTAAACTATGGGATTCCGGCGTCCGTTTTGGCTCACACGGTTTCTGGCGGGCATGCGATCATGAATGGATCGCGGCGGGCATTGCCTGCGATTGCAGAGGTCTTCAAAGATCTTCAGGTGATCAATCTGCGTGTTGCGCCTGACATTCTCGCAGCCAGACTTTTGGCTCGTGGCCGCGAGAGTGCCGAACAGATCTCAACCCGTCTTGCACGCCAAGCCGGCACCATTCCGACCGGCATCATGGTCACTGAATTGGACAATAGCGGCGACATTGCCGAAACCGGACAAGCCGCGTTGGATATAATCGCCGCGCGGCTTTCGCTTTGTCATGGGCAGCAGGCGAATTTGAGTTGAGGGCGTCGCTGTTCTTTTGATGATCGCGGTCCCGCTGGTTCACGCAGACTTCGCATACCCGCCATTGTAAGCATCGCTTTTTCGCCGCACTTGTGAGTGCTCCACAATTCGTGGTCCTGCAATCCCCCGGAACTCCTCGATTGAAGAAAAGCCTTTGCGTTCCATGAAATCAGCCAAGTCGTCCTTGAGTTCCTGAATGAGCTTGACGCCGACGCCGCCGCTTCCTTTTTCCTCCATGGCGGCGGTGCACACCTGCAAATTGCCTGCCCCGTTGACAATGAAATTGAATGCTTCGCGAAAGCCTCTGATGCCCCCGATGCCTGATACCGACTTGTCCGGAAACGCTTTTGAGATGTCTGATACCCGCTGCAGTGCCTGTGGCAGGATTGCCAGGCCACCTAAACCGCCCGACGTAACCAAGCCGTCCACTTCAACCTCGAACTTCATGGTTTCGGGGTCCATCAACGGCAGGGAAGGGAAGGTGTTGCACAATGAAATCGCGGCTGCACCAGCTTCATAAGCGGCTCCGGCCGCATCGACGAGTGTCGATGTTGCTGGTGTTAGTTTGACCCAAATGGGAACGTCAACAGCGGTTGTGACCGCGTGCAGGATCGATCTGATGATATCTTCGTCATTGGCGATGTTGGCGCCCATGTCCTTGCGATCCATGTGCGGACAGGACATGTTCAATTCAATCGCGTCACAACCTACTTCCACAACGGCCTTTGCGAGTTTGCGCCAATTGTTCATTTCTTCAACGGTGCCTGCACCGGCCATGATGGACGCGATAAGCACGCGGTCCGGATATTGGGTTTTGATGTCCTCAAGGTCGGGAAGCCACAGGTCGAGCGGCTGGTCGGAGATCAATTCCCAGTTCCACGAGGAATGCGACACGGTTTCTTGCCGTTTCATGCGAGAGACGTAGGGCTTCACATCGCTCGTGCGTTGGAAAATTGTTCGTGGCCCGGCGACATTTTCCACCGGATGCAAACCGATTGTCTTGGTCACCACACCTCCCCAACCGGCTTCAAACGCCTTGAGTATTTTCTTTTTGCTTTCTGTCGGTGGCGCTGACGCCAGTACGAATGGATTGACAAAATCAAGTCCGGTAAAGCGGGTCGCAAGTGGGTTTTGCATGGCGTCCTCGGGGGGTTGTCCGTTTAAAGTTCCAGCCACTCTTCCTTATATCGGTGCGGTTGCGGCTAACACTGACGCTTAGCGTGCCATATTTTATCAAAAGGTCAAATTTTTTCTCGGTAGGACCGTTAACTTTGGCTGCCATATTTTGCCGAGCGTTGGTTCCATTATCTGAACCTAAACCTGTATGCGGTAATCCCACATGATGAAGTCAGTATCCAATAATGTCGAAACACCGCCGTTGGATCAGACAGAACCGCGCGCGCTGATTTCACTGGCTGATCATTATCGAACCGCTGCAGATCATCTCTATGAGGCGCGTGTCGGCAAGGGACTGGCTTCCATGGCACCTATCCGCCTTTGTGCTTTGCATGCAATTGAACTTTATCTGAGTGCCTATGTTGTTGCATCGGGATTTCCGGCCAAGCCACTACGCGCATGCGGTCATGATCTGGCCTTGCGTGCAACGTACGCCAAGGGCGCTGGCCTCAATTTGCGTGCGCGCACGTTCGATCACTTGGCAGAACTGACCGAAAGTCGGGAATACCTTCTGTCCCGCTATGCGCCGTCACTTATCTCGAGCACGTCACAAATCAACCGATTGCTCGCTACATTGAAAGAAGTGTCGCAGAATGTCACTGAGCATATCGGCTGCGGTTCGACTTCATAAAAAAGCCGGGGCAGAACCCCGGCTTCCTTCGCTACATGAGGTCAACTTATTGCATCATCGCTTTCTTGATGATGGCGTCGGTCCAAGCGCCTTCCGGGCGCGCTGTGATCACTGGGTCGGAGCCGCCGGACAGCAACGAGTCCACGGTAGTTTCGGCTGCAGCCACGTCCAATGTCCCGTCTGAGCCGTCGATCAGCTTGCAGATTTCGCCGGCCATGCGAACCTGATGGTTTTCGGTCTGCGCGCCGGTCGCATCGTTTTCCAAGACGATTTCAGCCGCTTCCTGTTGGTTGGCACAGGCATATTCCCAACCCTTCATGGAGGCCTGAACGAAGCGGGCCAGTTTGTCGGCCATGCCGTCATCGGCAAGGTTGGCTTCCGTGGTATAGATGCCGTCCTCCAGCGTCGCGACGCCCTGATCTGTATAGTTAAAGACCACGAGGTCATCGGGCGTGAACCCAGCGTCAATAACCTGCCAGTACTCATTGTATGTCATGGTGGAGACGCAGTCGGCTTGTTTTTGGATCAACGGGTCCACGTTGAAGCCCTGCTTGAGCACTTCAACCCCGTCTGCACCGCCTTCGGTCGGTATGCCCAGCTGGCTCATCCAGGACAGGAACGGAAATTCATTGCCGAAGAACCATACGCCGAGCGTTTTGCCCTTGAAGTCGGCCGGTTCGACGATGCCGGTCTCTTTGCGACAGGTCAGCATCATGCCTGACCGTTTGAATGGCTGAGCGATATTGACCAGTGACACACCTTTTTCCCGCGCTGCCAACGCGGCAGGCATCCATTCGATGATCACATCGGCACCACCCCCGGCGATGACCTGCGGCGGTGCGATGTCCGGGCCACCCGGATTGATCGTCACATCCAGATCAACCTCGTCGTAAAAGCCTTTGTCCTTTGCAACATAGTATCCCATGAACTGGGCTTGCGTGACCCATTTCAACTGTAGTGTCAGCTCGTCAGCGGCCTTCGCAGCGGTCGACCCGACCGCTGTCATGGCCGTCGCTGCGGCCAGTGCTATCCATTTGCGCATATCAGTACTCCCTGTATTCACGCTTCAAATTCCTGTTTCAAGCAGCACCGTCATCCCGTCATTATCGCTGGCTTCTCATAGACGGATGCCAAAATGTTACCGCTCGCTCTGCCAAGGCAATCAAGCCGTAGGAGAGCGAACCGGCGATAGCGGCCACGAAAATGGTCGCCCACACCATGTCGACATTGAGCCTGCCCACCTCTGCTGAGATACGAAAGCCCATGCCAACCACGGGTGTTCCAAAAAACTCTGCGACGATTGCCCCGATGAGCGCAAGAGTTGAATTGATCTTCAACGCGTTGAAAATAAACGGCATTGCCGCCGGTAGCCTGAGTTTGATGAGCGATTGGCTGCGCGTTGCGGCATAGGTATGCATCAAATCGCGTTCCATGTAGCCAGCGGCATTGAGACCTGAAACGGTGTTTACCAGCATCGGGAAGAAGGTCATGACGACAACGACGGCGGCCTTCGACTGCCAGTCAAATCCGAACCACATGACCATTATTGGCGCGATACCGATGATGGGAAGAGCCGATACAAGGTTGCCGACCGGCATGACCCCAGCCTTCCAGAAGGGGGAGCGGTCGACAAGAACGGCGGCCAGAAAGCCGAGCGCGCAGCCCATGATATAACCGCTGATGACCGCTTTCAAATAGGTTTGTACAAAATCCGCCCACAGTGTCGGCACAGAGTTGATGACGCGCTCCCAGATCATGGAAGGAGGCGGCAAAATCACCGGCGGCACGCCAAAGCCACGGGTGATGCCTTCCCAAAGTGCGATGATCGCTGCACCGAATAACACTGGAATTGCAAAATTGATCAGTGCCTGCCGCGCTGTGTCCTTCGTTTCGATTTGCGCAAGCCGCATATTGGCATACCAGGCGGCGAGCCAGAAGAGGATACAGGCAGCAAAAAGGACGGGCGCTTGCATCAGCTCGTAACCTCCCTGAACCCCATACGCCGGTTGACCTGATCGCCGATGATTCCAATCACCGTAACAAGAAGACCGGCGCAGACCGCAGCCACAATCAGCGCGGACCAGATCTGTACGGTCTGACCATAGTAGCTGCCTGCCAAAAGGCGCGCGCCCAATCCGGCGACGGCGCCGGTTGGTAGTTCACCCACGATTGCGCCCACGAGGGAGGCAGCGATACCGATTTTCATGGAGGTGAAAAGATAGGGCAGGGAGGAGGGCCAGCGTAGCTTCCAGAATGTTTGCGAGCGCGAGGCCGAGTAGGTGTCCATCAGATCCATGTGCGTCACCTCCGGCGATTTGAGGCCCTTCACCATGCCCACTGTCACCGGAAAGAAGGACAGGTACATTGAGATAAACGATTTGGGCATCAGTCCGGTCAGGCCGATCGAGGCGAGCACGACAATGATCATGGGCGCAATGGCGAGGATCGGTATTGTCTGTGAGGTGATGATCCACGGCATTACGGATTTTGCCATGACCTTGGAATGCACAATGCCGACCGCAAGCAAAATGCCAAACGCGGTACCCATGACAAAACCGAGGAGCGTCGCCGAGAGCGTAACCCGCGCATGATAGATTAAAGATCGTTTGGAAAAGGCCCGTCCGCGTTGCACCATGGCGCCTGTTGTCTTCCAGATTTCCTGGCCCACCTGATGGGGTGCCGGAAGAACAGGGCGTTGTTGCGCCATGGTTTTGGGCAGGACCTGGGCAAATGTGATGGACGTCTGCGACCTTTCAGCTGCGGCATATTCAAAAGGTGCGTTCAGGAAAACCGCGCCAGAATACCAAATCGCAATGATGACTGCGACGACTGTAGATATGGGAAGGAGGCGGGAGCGGATCATATAAGTACCCAACCTTGCGACCTTGTTTTCCGGAGTTTTCCTTGCGCCTGTAGTTGTTGACCCGACCAACGCATGTCGTATTGCCTCGTGTAAAGAGCATTTGGCACTTGCCTAATCTCCTTTTCATGGTGATCCCAGATATGTTTAGCGATTGCTGTTACACTTGCTCGCCCGCCATGGTGACGTATCGCATCCAAAATCCACGGCTCTAAATCACCTCGAATACTCAATGGTCCGCCTCACTCATAAGCATGCCCCGCAGCCAAACCGTCGCGCACTTGCTGCGCGATCTTCAAAAACTCGGGCGTTTCACGCACTTTCAGCGGGCGGTCGTCGCCAAGGTCACAATCGATGATCTCATGGATGCGGCCCGGGCGGGGGCTCATCACCACGATCTTCGTGGAAAGATACACCGCTTCGGGAATGGAGTGGGTGACGAAGACAATCGTCTTGCCGGTCTCTTTCCAGAGCTTGAGCAATTGCACGTTGAGATGATCGCGGACGATTTCGTCGAGCGCGCCAAAAGGTTCATCCATCAGTAGCATGTCGGGTTGGACTGCGAGCGCACGCGCGATGGAGGCGCGCTGCTGCATGCCGCCCGAAAGCTGCCAGGGAAATTTCTTCTCAAAGCCTTCCAGATCGACAAGTTTGAGGTTTTCGGCGATGCGTTTTTCCCGTTCCGCCTTAGTCAGTCCCATCACTTCGAGTGGTAAGGCCACATTGTCGGCAATGGTGCGCCAAGGGAAAAGCGCGGATGATTGAAATACATAGCCATAGGCGCGGTTAAGGCGGGCGTTTTTGGGTGTGGAGCCTTCAACTGTGATGGTCCCGCCGGTTGGCTTTTCCAAATCTGCAATGACGCGCAAAAGCGTGGTCTTGCCGCAGCCGGACGGCCCGATCAGCGAAACAAATTCGCCCTTTTGGACATCAAGATTGATGTCAGACAGCGCGTGCACGGGCCCGTCATTGGTTTCGAAGGTCAGATCGAGGGAGGAGGCGGAAATAACTGTCATTGTTTCGGGTTTGTTTCTTCGTTCATGGCCTTCCCCGGCCCGATAAAGGCTCTCACGATAAGACCAACAACCGCCCCGATGTCCATCATAACAAGAAGTTTGCGCCCCTGCACATGCCAGCCATATGCGGTAGGTATCCCATCAGCCAGTTCGGTATGGTTGCCGTCGCCAATATGTGAATAGATGTTCGGATCAAAGTAAACGCGCAATCCACTTGTGATGATCAAAACGACAAAAACAATCTTCATCGCGCCAGCGAGGAGGGCACCCAGTGTCGCCGCAAACAGCGCGCTAACTGGCTGTTTCATCACCAAATTTATTATGGGGCCACCGATCAACCATGTGGATGCAAATGCAATTGGAAGGCCAATGATGGCGGCTACTAACCAAAAAAACCAACTCTGTCCCACTCCCCCAATGATCCACGGCGTAATGGCAGCCCATCCCCAAAAAGCAGATAAGTTGATCGCGAAAATCCACTCGCGCCGAGTGTAGCCACTTTCTGACTTGCTGTCCTTGCTGACGATGAAACTCATAGCGTTCTTCGCGCTGAATGACGTGTTTAGGTGCATTGCACATTCACAAGTCACGCTGCCACCTTTGTCACAGAACGCAAGTCACTAATCACCTTTTCCAGCTCTTGCCTCGTCTCCACACGTAATGGCAGCAGTGGACGTGGCAGCGGGGTGGGGCCAATGCCGATGATTTCTGCGGCTTCGTGGATGACGCGGATGCTGCCATGTGCGTTGAAGAGGCTCCAAAGCGGTGCAAGTTGATTGTTGAGAGCGTCCAGCTTCGCTGTATCATTGCGCGCTGCCCAAAGCGCGCGGCAAATGTCAGGAAAGGTGCCAGCCAACACCGAATAGAACGCATCACAATTGGCGGCGAGCGCATTGACGATTTTGGCATCGCCGGAATAGCCCAGCGAAAAATCTTCTGGGACAGCGCTACGCAAGCGCTTCATTTGCGCTGCGTAGTTGCCATCAGCCGGGACGGGGTTTTTGACAGCCGTCACGTTTGGGATTTCCGCTAAACGGGCAAATAGCCCTTCCGACACGTTGAAGTGCGTTGTGCCCGGATTATTGTAGATGCAGATGGGGAGGTCGGTCGCGGCTGAAACGTCACTTGCTAGCTGCACGGCCTCATCGTCGAGCAACGGAAGATAGTTCACTGGTGCCAACAAAAGCCCGGCGGTGCCTGCGGCTTCAGCTGCTTTTGCGTGCTCAATTACCCACGATGTGCGCATCGCGCCGATGCCTGCAATCACCGGCGCATCGCCCGCAGCTTCGATGGCAGCCCTTAAAGCGCGGGCGCGCTCTTCCGATGACAGATACATGTAACTACCGGTGGAGCCGAGCACACCGATGGAAGCTACACCCGATGCCGCGAGCCGCGCGACCAGCCGCTGCAGATTGTCGGTATCCACGCGGCCATCCTCATCGGCTGGCGTGACCGGAAAGGCAGACAGGCCGTGGAACGGGGTCATACTTCGGATTAAACCCCGCTTGCCGGAATGCCCGTGCGCTCCACCTTGCGCGGCGCGGTGACTTCCTTCCACGTGGAATAGGCTGCGTTCACGGCCTGGAATGGCTCACGCTTGACGAACTTGCCGTGACCCTCCTGCGTTTTGACCTCGCCATCATCGATTGCGACAACGCCTCTGGTCAGCGTGTAGCGCGGCAGGCCCTTCACATGTTTGCCTTCGAACACATTATAGTCGATGGCGGATTGCTGCGTACCTGCGGTGATGGTCTTTTCTTTGGTGGGGTCCCAGACGACGATGTCGGCGTCCGCACCGACAAGGATCGCGCCTTTTTTCGGATACATGTTAAGGATTTTCGCAATGTTGGTGGACGTCACCGCAACAAACTCGTTCATCGTCAGGCGGCCGGTTTCAACACCGTAGGTCCACAACATCGGCATGCGGTCTTCAAGTCCGCCGGTACCGTTTGGGATCAGCGTGAAGTTGCCGACACCGTTGCGCTTTTGCTCCGTGGTAAAGGCGCAGTGGTCGGTCGCGACGACTTGCAGCGAACCGGACGCGAGGCCCGCCCAAAGCGAATCCTGATGCTTCTTGTCCCGGAAGGGCGGGCTCATGACGCGCCGTGCTGCATGATCCCAATCGGGGTGTTTGTATTCGCTGTCATCCAGTGTCAGGTGCTGGATGAGCGGCTCGCCATAGGCCCGAATGCCGTTTTGGCGCGCGCGGCGGATGGCTTCATGCGCCTGCTCGGAGGAGGTGTGCACGATGTAGACAGGCACGCCCGCCATGTCGGCGATCATGATGGCGCGGTTGGTGGCTTCGCCTTCCACTTCCGCCGGGCGTGAATAGGCATGGGCTTCAGGGCCATTATTGCCTTCGGCCAATAGTTTTGTCTGAAGTTGCGCGACAACATCACCATTTTCCGCATGCACCATGGGCAGCGCGCCCAGCGCGGCACAGCGCTGGAAGGATGAGAACATCTCGTCATCATCGACCATCAGCGCGCCTTTGTAGGCCATGAAATGCTTGAAGGTGTTGATGCCTTTTTCTTTGACGACGGTCTCCATCTCGTTGAAGACCTGCTCGCCCCACCAAGTGATCGCCATGTGGAAGGAATAGTCGCAATTGGCGCGCGTCGATTTATTGTCCCAGCGGTCGATGGCTTCCAAAAGGCTTTGTTCGGGGTTGGGCAGGCAGAAATCGACAACCATCGTCGTGCCGCCGGAAAGACCGGCACGGGTACCGCTCTCAAAATCATCGCTCGAATAAGTGCCCATGAACGGCATTTCCAGGTGGACATGCGGGTCGATACCGCCCGGCATCACATAGCAGCCGGTCGCATCCAGTTCGGTGCCGCCCGACAGGTTCGGCCCGATCTCGGCGATTTTACCGTCCTCGATCTTGATGTCCGCCTTGTAGGTGAGATCGGCAGTGACGATGGTGCCGTTTTTGATGATGGTGGTGGTCATGGGGTGTGCTCCTTAAGTCACCGCGGACGTCGATTGGATTGGGAGTTGGCTTGAACCAACCTCTTGCTCTGCGCTGCTATCTTCGAAGAAAAGCCCTCCCAAAATGCCATAGATCAGGATGCAAATCATCCCGATCGCAAGCATAGGGATAAACCAGTTCATGAAGATCAAACGCAGTGCCATTGCGACGGCTCCCGCCACGCCGAATGCCGCGCTGGCCAGCACCGAATACAAAACTGCAAGGCCTACGCCTGCACTTTCATGCGTATCGACAAAAACTGCGATGCCGCCAATAATCGCGAACAAGATGCCGCTAATTGCGATGTTTTGTTTATCGGTCAATTTGCTCACCCGAGCCGTGATTCAACGGGCTCACCCCACAATTTCCGCTTTTTCGACGACGGCATGGAATAATACATCTGCGCCCGCGCGGGCCCAGTCCTTGGTGATTTCTTCGGCCTCATTGTGTGACAGGCCGTCGACGCAAGGGCACATGACCATCGCGGTGGGGGCCACGCGATTGATCCAGCAGGCGTCGTGCCCGGCACCGGAGATGATGTCCATGTGTGAATAGCCGAGGCGCTCGGCGGCTTCGCGGATCATGCGCACGCAGTCTTCGTCAAACGCAGGCGGGTCAAACTGGCCGACAATCTCGGCTGAAAATTCAACGCCTGTGTCCTGGCAGAGTTTAGGCGCTTCGTTCATCAACCGGTCGACCATGCCGGTGAGCGTGTCGATTTCATGCGAACGGAAATCGACTGTAAAAACCACCTTGCCGGGGATGATGTTGCGGCTGTTGGGATAGACATCGATATGGCCGATTGCGCCAACGGCGTTGGGCGCATTGTCCATGGCAATCTCGTGAACGAGCTCAGTGATCCGCGCCAGGCCACGGCCTGCATTTTTGCGCATGGGCATGGGGGTGGAGCCCGTGTGGCTTTCCTTGCCGGTTACGGTGCATTCGATCCACCGCAGGCCTTGCCCGTGGGTGACAACCCCGATGTCTTTTTCTTGCGCCTCAAGGATCGGGCCTTGCTCGATGTGCAGCTCAAAGAAGGCGTGCATCTTGCGGTCGCCGACTTTTTCGTCGCCCTTCCAGCCGATGCGCTCCAGCTCGTCGCCAAAGCGTTTGCCCTCGGCGTCCACCTTGTCATAGGCCCAGTCGAGGGTGTGGATGCCCGCAAATACGCCGGAGGCCAGCATGGCGGGCGCAAAGCGTGTGCCTTCCTCATTGGTCCAATTGGTGACGATGATGGGGTGCTTGGTCTTGATGTCGAGGTCGTTCATCGTACGGATGATTTCCAACCCTGCCAGCACGCCGAGAACGCCGTCATATTTGCCGCCGGTCGGCTGCGTATCGAGGTGCGAGCCGACATAGACGGGCAGGGCGTCCGGATCGGTGCCCTCGCGGCGCATGAACATGGTGCCCATCTCGTCAATGCCCATCGACAGCCCCGCATCATCACACCATTTTTGAAACAGTCTGCGCCCTTCCGCGTCCTCATCGGTCAGGGTCTGGCGGTTGTTGCCGCCCGCAATGCCGGGGCCGATCTTGGCCATCTCCATGAGGGCATCCCACAGGCGATCGCCGTCGATGCGCAGGTTCTCTCCGGGGGCAGGGGTGTGAGTGTTCATGATCACGCTCTCAAAAACTTGACTGCTTGGTCAAATTCAAACGCTATGAAAGGCATGACATCGGGTCAAGTACGATTTACAGGCAAACGCATGCAAACAGGGGCATTGAATTGACGAGCACGTCTGAGAAAAAGAATGGCGGCAAGTTAAGCCGTATTCAACTGGAAAACCGGGCGACGATCACACAGGCCGCGTTGGATGTATTTTCGACCGACGGGTATCGCGGCGCGACCGTTGACCGGATTGCAGAACGCGCCGGCATGTCGAAGACGAACCTCCTTTATTATTTTGGCTCCAAGGAAGAGGTATATGCCACCGTCATCGAGCAGACGGTGGAAGAATGGTTGCAGCCCTTTGCAGATATCGATCCCGATGGTGATCCTATCGAAGAAATCCGCAAATATATCTCCATCAAGCTGAAGATGTCCGCGCAAAAGCCCGAAGCGTCGAAGCTGTTTGCTAATGAAATCCAACGTGGTGCGCCGCTCATGGGCAAGTTTTTGCGCACCCGATTGAAGGCATTAGTTGATGAAAAAGCGGACGTCATCCGTTCATGGATTGATGCGGGCAGTTTGGCACCTGTCGATCCTTACCATCTCGTCTTCATGATTTGGGCGACCACGCAGCATTATGCGGACTTCGACACGCAGGTTGAGGCGATCCTGGGCAGTGCCGTACGCAAGCCGGGCTTCCAAGAACAGGTGGGGCAGGCGGTGTTGAGCGTCGTCTTGAACGGCATACGCCCGCGCGATGAGTGATTTACGCGACGAGCTGGCGCAGCTGCTTGGCTATGCAGATTTGGAGCCGCATTTTGGTGCTGTGGAGACCGTCGGGCGGGAAGTGTCCGGCAATGCGGAGGTCTTGAATTTGCGCTTCGAGACTTTTGATGGTGAGGTTGCGCCCAGTTGGTTTGTGCTACCAGAAAGGCGCACTGGGCCCGTTCCCGCGGTTCTCTATCTCCATGCGCACGGCAATCGATACGATATTGGGCGGCAGGAGCTTTTTGACGGGCGTCGCGCACTACAAAGCGCTTATTGCGAAAAGCTTATTGCGCTTGGCTTTGCGGTTCTTTGCGTTGAGATGCCGTGCTTTGGGGCGCGGCAAGAGCCGAATGAATCGTCACGCTCAAAAGCGCATCTTTGGAACGGAACGACGCTGTTCGGACGCATGTTGCACGAGTTGAGATGCGGGATGACTTTCCTGTGCGAACATCCGGAGATCGATGAGAAACGCATTGTGACGCTCGGTATCTCCATGGGTGGGACGCAGGCTTACTGGTTGGCAGCCATGGATGAACGCATCGCGGCAGCAGTGAGCCTTTGCTCATTTGCCGATTTGCGGTGTCTGGTTAAGTCCGGCAACCACGACAAACACGGCCATTATATGAGCGTGCCGGGTTTGCTCAAAGTCGCTTCTACCGGTCAGATTGCCGGATTGGTGGCGCCTCGACCAATTTTTATTGGCGCTGGTATGAAGGATTGGAGCTCTCCGCCTGACTGTTTTGATATGGCGCGCGCAGAGCTTGAGCAGCTATACCGGCATCGCAGTGCACAAAAGTCATTGCGATTCCATGTGGAGCCAGACGGGGGGCATGAAGAAACGTCAGCGGTGCGTGAGGCTGTTCTGCGCTTTTTGCGCGCAATGGTTTGAATCCTCCAGTATTTAGTCGCGCCGAGCGTGCGGTGGGTGCTTGACAGCATCGCCCATGATTGGTGTAGCTTTCATCCAATGTCGCGTGTCGCGGCTATTGGGAGGAAATTTAAGATGCATTTTCGCAAGCGCGGCTTGGCCGCATTGTCGTGTGCCGTATCCATGGCGGCAATTTCAGCAACGCAGGCTTCTGCAACAGAAATCAACTTTATGATTTCCGATGTCGACGGCAAGGTTGGCACTTTGCAAGAGTTCATCGATCGCTACAAGGAAGTCGCACCGGACGTGACCGTTAACCTCAACCAGGTTGGCTACAACGTTATCCGCGAGCAGTTGCCCAGCCAACTGGAAGCTGGAACCGGCCCAGATATGGCGTTCGTTACGAACCTTGGCGGCCTGAACCCCTATTATGTTGATTTGACCCCATATGTTGATGCTGATGCGTGGGAAGATGCTTATGGCGCGGTTCTGGCTTGGTATCGCGTCGGCGATCGCGACGGCATCTATGCTTTCCACACCGAGCTGACTGTAACCGGCCCTTACATCAACCGAACCATGTTTGAAGAGGCGGGCGTTGAAGTGCCAGCTCCGGGTGCGACATGGGATGACTGGGCCGAAGCTGCCGCCGCTGTTCAGGAAGCATCTGGCTCTTATGCCGGTATGGTTATGGACCGTTCAGGTCACCGCATGGCGGGTCCTGCAATGTCTTACGGCGCTGCTTACTTTGATGATGCTGGCAATCTGATTGTTGACGATGGCTTCAAGACTTTTGCAGGCAAGATGATTGAGTGGCACGAATCCGGCCTGATGCCGCCGGACATCTGGCCTGCGGTATCCGGTGCGCGCTATGCGAATGGTAATGAGCTGTTCTTCAACGAGGAAGTGCCGTTCTACATGTCCGGTTCCTGGAACATTGGTAACGTACAGTCCAACGTTGGGGATAAGTTTGACTGGGCCGTTGCGCCGGTTCCCTGTGGCCCGGCCGGTTGCGGTGTCATGCCGGGCGGTGCTGGCATGGTTGCTTTCGACCAAGGTCAGTCAGACGACGTGAAGGAAGCCGCTGCACGTTTCGTTGCATGGATGGCTGATGAGGCACAAGCCAAGGAATGGTATGGCAAGACCTTTGCGATCCCTGCCCATGCCAAGATCCAGGCTGAGGGCGTTGACTACACGGCGTTCGGTGGCGACCCGAAAGTATCTGAGGGTCTTAACCTCTTTGCTGCTGGCGCAGCAGCGGCCGCCGAGCAAACACCACAAGCATACCAGCTTCAGGGATCTCGCTTCGGCTTTGTTATGTACAACGCGACCGTGGAGTTCCTCTCTCAGGTGATGAACGGCGACATGTCGCTTGAAGAAGCCTTCATGCGCATGGAAGCGGACATTGCTGACAAGACCGCTGGCTAATCCGCCTGGCTTGTCTTGAATTTTGAAGAAGGCCGGGAGCTCCAATACTCCCGGCCTTTTTGTCCCGCTGAATCGCGAAAGTTGAGCGCAGCATGAACCCGACCGGTCTTGTCGTCACGATTATTTTGCTCCTTTGGAGTGTGGGTGGCACCATTTGGTTGCTGGCGCAGCGGCGCTACACACTCGTGCAATTGCCGCGCTTTGCGATGGATCTGTTGGGTTTTCCTGTTGAATTGGCGCAAAGCGTGTGGGGTCGCGGCGGTGTGCCGTACGCGCTCTTGCTGCCCAACATGCTCATCTTCGGCTTTTTTACATTTCTGCCGATGATCCTAAATTTTTGGGTATCGGTCACGGGCGGTGAAAGCATTTCGCTTTTGTCCAGGCCCTTTGTGGGTATCGCCAACTATGCTGACATTTTCAACTGCCAGAACTTCTTCAGCCCCAACACATGCTCCAATGCCGGCCAAAGTTTCTGGGTGGCAATGGGCAACACGCTCCTGTTCGTGGCCATTCAAGTGCCGGTCTTGTGTGTGGTTGCGCTTGCCACGGCGCTTGTCGTTAACATGTCAATTGCCGGGCGTGGTTTTTGGCGCGCCATGTTCTTTTATCCGGTCATGCTGTCCCCTGTTGTAATCGCCAATATCTGGCAGTGGGTGCTGCACCGCCGTGGGATATTGAACGATACGATTGGCGATACGAGCACCGTTATTACCAATCTCGCCGGGCGCGCAGGCTTTGACATTGTGATGACCATCATAGTGGCCGTGCTGCTATTGTTGCTGTCGGAACGGACATTGCGCTCACGCGCTGAACCGTCGCTGCTTTGGGGTTCATTTTTCGCCATTTTGATTGCGCTGGTTTTCGCGTGGGCCAACCCGATCTCGTTCGTCGGACCCGCGTTTGACGGCTGGTCGTTCTGGGTGGGGGCGGCCCTTGCCGCGGGCCTTGTTTGGATGATTGCCAGTGAGCACTCGCTTGCGCGCGTGGCAATTGTGGCATTGGGCGTACTATCGGTCCTTTTGCTACTATCCATCCAATTTGATGCGGTCTTTGACTTTGGCCGCCACCGTCCGATCAACTGGCTGGTCACACCCAACACCGGGTGGCCGTTCTTTTGGCTCGTTTTCGTCTTTACCTGGTCGCACATGGGTTTTTACATGCTCATCCTGCTGGCAGGCCTCCAAGCAATCCCGAAAGATTTGTACGAGGCGGCGAAGATGGATGCTGCCAAACCAGCCCGTGTGTTTTTCCGGATCACGTTCCCGCTGCTCATGCCGACATTTACCGTTGTTGTCGTTCTGGCGCTGATCCGTGGCTTCCAGGTTTTCGATGAAGTCTATCTGCTCACCGGCGGCGGGCCGGGTCGCGAGACCTTCATGGTGGTTCAGAACATTTATGAAGAAGCGTTTCAGGGCGAAAATCCGAACTATGGCGAAGCGGCTGCCGGATCGGTGCTGATGGCGGTGGTGATCGCGATATTCACAGGCATCCAACTTTACGCCACGCGGCGCCAGTCGGATTTGTGAGGGGGAGGTAGCGATGGCAGCTTCAGATGTTGGCACTTTCCTGACCAGAACAGCGGGTGGACGCAACAAGGCTTCGCGTATCGGCACAACCGATGTGCTGGCCTACTCATACCTTGTATTTGGCGTTTTGATCGTCCTCATCCCCGTGTTGTGGACCTTCATGTCATCCATAAAGCCGGAAGAGGCGATTGACAGTTTTGACACGCGTATCTTGCCCTATGATCAGATTGAGACCGAGATACCGGGTGTCGGCCTGAAGTCGGTGTGGGTGTGGGACAAGGAAGACGGAACGAGCGAAGAAGTCTTCAAGGCGGGACCGACGCGTTCCATGACCGATGTCGCGCCGATCGATGATCCGGATGCGGTTGAACAGGCACCGCGCCGCCAGCTTCGCATGGCCGAAGAGTTGCGTGTGGCGACGGAGAACTACCTCGACCCGATCCTCAAACGTAATGGGCAGGATAGCTTCAACTTCTTCACTTATTTCTATAATTCGACCTTTGTTACCGTCGTGGCGACCATCATTACGTTGCTTATCAATTCGATGGCTGCGTTTGCGCTCTCCAAGTACAAGTTCAGGGGGCGGCTTACGTTCACACTTTTGATCGTGGCGACCCTTCTGATCCCGTCTACCATCATTCTTGTCTCGCTGTTCTTCGTTGTTTGGTCGTTCGGTATTTTTGGATCGTTATGGGGCGTCATCATTCCCGCCGCTGCAACACCGACCGGCGTCTTTTTACTCCGCCAATATATGCTGACGATTCCTGATGAACTCTTGGAAGCGGCGCGGATGGATGCCGCCTCCGAATGGCTCATTTATTGGCGGATCATTCTGCCGTTGTCGCTGCCGGCTTTGTCCGTGCTGGCGATCCTGTCGGTGATCTGGCGCTGGAACGATTTCCTTTGGCCGCTGATCGTTTTGATATCTGATCCGGAGGCGCACACGCTCCAAATTGGCCTGACGGCTTTCTCCGGCGAATTTAACACTGACTACCACTATATTCTGGCGATGACTGTGGTGTTGCTCATTCCGGTCACGCTGGTCTTTGTATGGCTGCAACGCTTCATCACCACCGGCATCGCAACCACGGGTTTGAAATAATGACAGAAAACGCACTTCAACTCGACCAAATCCGCAAATCCTTTGGTGCAGTCGATGTCATTCACGGCATTGACCTGGAAGTTAAGGAGGGCGAGTTTGTCGTTTTCGTCGGGCCGTCCGGTTGTGGCAAGTCCACGCTTTTGCGCCTTATTGCCGGCCTTGAAGATGTCACCAGCGGTGACATCATTTTGGGTGGGCGACGTGTTAATGATGTGCCCGCTTCAGAGCGCGGCCTCTCGATGGTGTTCCAGTCTTATGCGCTCTACCCGCACATGACCGTGCGCAAGAACCTGTCATTCGGCTTGGAGAATTTGCGGGTCGATAAAGCCGAAATTGACACCCGCGTTGATGGGGCCGCGAAGCTTTTGCAGATCGATCATTTGCTTGAGCGGCGTCCGGGACAATTGTCCGGCGGTCAGCGCCAAAGGGTGGCGATTGGCCGCTCCATTGTCCGCGAACCGACGATCTTCCTTTTTGATGAACCGCTGTCCAACTTGGATGCAGAGCTGCGTTTGCAGATGCGCGTCGAGATCGCCAATCTCCATGCGCAGCTCGGCAATACGATGATCTATGTTACCCATGACCAAGTCGAAGCCATGACAATGGCCAACCGCATTGTCGTGCTGCGCGGCGGGTTGGTTGAGCAAATTGGCAAACCACTTGACCTTTATAATGCGCCAGCCAACCGGTTTGTCGGTGGCTTCATGGGGGCGCCGCAGATGAATTTCCTGAAAGCCAAGACCGAAAAAGGTGGGCTGATTATGGAGTGCGGGCGCAAGGGCAAGATCGATTTGGACGGCACAGCGGCGGGCAAAGAAGTGACAGTAGGTGTGCGACCCGAAGCGCTGAATGTTTCGCTTGATGGCGCAGGTGACGTAAAGGCGACGGTATCCTCCTTCGAGCAATTGGGCGCGATTACCTATATATATTCCGAATTGGGGAGCGGTGAGCGTTTGACGCTCCAACTCCCAAGCCAGATGCTGTTGGAGCGCGGTCAAGAGATCGGCGTTACCATGCCGATGGATCGCTTGCATGTGTTCTCCAATGATGAGAGCGGGCGGGCCATCGTCAACGCTAAGGTGCACTGAGCTCAATGCCTAAAACGATGAAGGTTGGTTTGATCGGAACCGGAATGGTCAGCGGCACCTATGTTGATGCTGTCGCGAACGCTGGCGGGCGCATCGAAGTTGTTTCGGTCGCCGCAAGCCGCCTTGCCAGTGCGCAGGCGTTTGTCGCCAAGCACCGCCTGTCGGCGACCGCGACCGATGTTGCGGATATGGTGCGCAACCGTTCCCTTGACTTTGTGCTTTTAACAACGCCGCCGAATGCCCGGATGGACATTGTGCATGCCTTTGCCGAAATGGGAACTCCCATCTTGATGGAAAAGCCGGTCGAAAGAACTTTGGCCGCAGCTCGACAATTGGTCATCGCTTGCGAAGATGTGCATGTGCCGCTGGGGATCATGTTTCAGCACCGCGCGCGGCCGTCAGCGCAAGCCATGCGCGACATGCTGGAAAAGCGCGAGGCGGGTCCGCTTCACGCCGCTGAAATCAGCGTGCCTTGGTGGCGCGAGCAGGCCTACTATGATGAACCGGGCCGCGGGACTTACGCGCGCGACGGTGGTGGCGTCCTAATCAGCCAGGCGATCCATACGCTCGATCTGGCGCTGACTTTTACCGGCCAGCCGGCTTCCGTACAGGCGATGACCGCCACAACCGGATTTCACAAAATGGAAGCTGAAGACTTTGTGTCTGTCGGTGTTCAATTTGAAAATGGTGCGGTTGGAAGTGTCTTTGCATCGACAGCCAGCTATCCCGGTCGTGCCGAAGAGATCATTTTGCACTACGCGAACATAAGCGTTCGGCTACAGTCGAACATTTTGGAAGTGGTTGATCAGAAAACCGGTAAGACCGAAACAACTGGCGCAAGCACAGCGTCTGGTGCCGGTGCTGATCCCATGGCGTTCACGTCCGATTGGCATCGTTTCATGATCGAGAACTTTGCGGATCATCTCGACAATGGTACGCCGCTTTTTGCTCCCGGGCGGTCCGCTTTGGCGGTGCATGAACTCATAGCCGCTATTGAATTGTCGGGGCGCGAAGGGCAGCGAGTGACAGTGCGTGAGGTAACATGAGCAATCATAGCGATCCGATTAAACTGGGTGTACTCGGTATCGACCATGGGCATATTTTCGGCATGCTTCAGAATATGCTCGCCATTGGCTGTACGTGCAGTCATTGGTGGAGTGCGGAGCGGACGGTCACGCAGGACAAGTTTGAAAAGGTCTTCCCAAACCTGACGCAAGTGGAAGACTATCGCGCCATCCTTGACGATCCGGAAGTCAAGATGGTGCTGATCTCGGCCATTCCCTCGGATCGAGCTGATCTTGCCATTGCGGCGATGGAAGCAGGGAAGGATGTCATGGTCGATAAGCCGGGTTGCACAACGCTTGACCAACTCAAGCGTATCCGTGAGGTGCAGGCGCGCACGGGACGAATCTGGAGCGTGAATTTCTCTGAACGTTTTGAAGTCGCCAGCGTAACCAAAGCTGAGGAGTTGGTATTTGGCGGGGCGATCGGAACGGTCAAACAAACCGTCGGTCTCGGGCCCCACAAGCAGAACCTGCATACGCGTCCCTGGTGGTATTTTGAGCGCGAAAAATATGGCGGTATTCTGTGCGATATCGGATCGCACCAGATCGACCAGTATTTGCATTTTACACAATCCAGTGAGGTTCGATTAAGCCACGCATGGGTAGAAAACACGACGCGACCGGAACATCCCGGCATGCAAGACTTTGGCGAATTCGTCCTTAATGGAGACAAGGGCCATGGTTATGTGCGGGTCGACTGGTTTACGCCGGATGGTTTGCCGACCTGGGGCGACGGTAGGCTGACGATATTGGGTGACGGGGGATATATAGAGTTGCGTAAATATACCGATGTTGCCCGCCAGCGGGTAGGTAACCAGCTTTACCTGGTCAATGGCGATACATGCGAGCGGATTGATTGCCAGGAAGAAGGCTTGCCATACTTCCCGCGCCTGGTCGCGGATGTGCATGATCGTAGCGAAACCGCGTGTGGCCAAGCCCATACTTTCCGCACGATGGAGTTAGCCATTCGCGCGCAGATGCTTGCTGAGGCGGGGATGGATCATGGCGAACGGTAAAACCTATGGCGTCGCGATTGTCGGTGCGGGAATTGGCGCTCATCATCTTGCCGGATTTTTGGCTCTGGGTGAGCGCTTTCAAGTGCATTGGCTTTGTGACATAGACACCGCGCGGGCTCAGCAAGTTCTCAACAACGCCAAAGCTTTAAAGGCGAAGGTCACAGGTGAACTAGACGATGTTCTAGCGGATCCGGACGTTGATATCGTCGACATTTGCCTGCCACCACATTTACACGCGCCAGCCGCGATCAAAGCGTTTGAGGCGGGCAAGCATGTTGTTTGCGAGAAGCCATTGGCAGGAAGCCTGCTTGAAGTCGATGCCATGGTGGGAGCGGCAAAGGGGGCTGATCGCCTTCTGGTTCCGATCTTTCAGTATCGTTATGGTAAAGGTCTGTTTCAGACACTGGAACTGGTCAGGCGCGGCATGACGGGCAAGGCGTTTGTTGCCACGTTGGAGACTCATTGGAACCGAACCGCAGATTACTACGCAGTGGATTGGCGCGGCAAATGGGCGAGTGAACGGGGCGGGGCCGTTCTTGGCCATGCCATCCATGCCCATGATCTCTTGAGCCTCATCCTCGGCGATATTGCAGCTGTTGGCGCCATGGTTGATACCCGCGTGAACCCCATCGAAGTGGAGGACTGTGCAGCGATCACCATTCGCTTCACATCGGGCGCCCTGGCCACGTCTTCGATCACGCTGGGCAACGCCGATGATCGATCGCGATTGCGTTTTGTATTTGAGAATATGACGATTGAAAGTGGCTTGAACCCTTATGCACCTGGCGACGCAAAATGGACATTTGAAGCGCGCAATCCGTTGACCCAGGCGGACATCGCTGCGGCGCTATCTGAAATCAATGCCGAGATTTCGACCAGGCCACAAGGTTATCCCGGCGAGTTTCTGGCTCTCCATCGCACTTTAAACGGCGGTTCTGTCGAGGCAACGGGTTTGGTGGACGCAGATGCGGGTGTGCGCTCCATAGAGCTGGTGACGGCGATCTACAAATCAGCGCGCGAGAGAAAACATGTCAGTTTCCCGATGGACCGGTCAGATCCCATGTGTGCAGATTGGGTGCCTGAAGCCTACCGAAGCTGATGGTTCAGTCTTCTTTGGACTGGTCGTCGGCGTTTTTATCTTTCGGTGGGTAGTCGATAAACAGCCCCCACATTGATACCCCGCCAAACGCGGCAAACAGGAGGCCCCAGATAACCGCGCCGCGCGTATATTCAAACGACGCCCAACCAAAGCAAATGAGCACGATGAGCGCTCGCACCCAGACGGGTTTGAACATGGGGTGCGAGAAATCAAACATGATGGCCTAGTCCGCTCGTTGCAGCTTCCTGTTTTCCTCATATGCCACCCGCGCCTGACGCACTTCTTCACGCCCTGACACTTCCGGCACACCTACCTCCCACCAGGAGCCACCGGCTTCTGTGGATGGATATGGGTCAGTGTCGATGACGATCGAGACTGGCCCGCCTTTGTGATCACGCGCCTGCAACAGTGCATCCTCAAGCTCGGCAATCGTTGCTGCCTTTACCGCCTTTGCCCCCATGGCTTCCGTGTGTTTGACAAAGTCGATGGCCGACGGGTTGACGTGATAGGCGTGGTCCAAAAGGTTGTTAAATTGCTCGCCGCCGGTGCCCATCTGCAGCCGGTTGATGCAGCCAAAACCACGATTGTCCGTGATAACGAGTGTGATTTTGATTCCCATCATCGTTGCTGTCGCCAGCTCCGAGTTGGCCATCATGTACGAGCCGTCGCCGACCATGCAGATCACATCGCGGTCGGGTTCTGCCATCTTGATTCCGATGGCACCGGCGACCTCATAGCCCATGCATGAGAAATCATACTCCATATGGTACTGCATCGGTTCGCTGGCGAAGAATAGCTTGTGCAATTCGCCGGGCATGGTACCGGCTGCACCCATAACTACTGTCGCAGCTGTCGTGGCGCGCTGAACCGCACCGACAACTTGCATGTCTGTTGGCATGGCATTGTCATTATCAGCGGGCGGGTTGGTTACCTTCGCCACTTCATCAAACCAAACTGAGCGCAAGCTCGCGTCCGGATCAGCGGCGCGATGATCTGCGAGTTTTTCGCTTAAGTGCTCCATGGCGATTTTAGCATCGGCCACCAGCGCCACGGCGTTGTGTTTGGATGTGTCATAGGCCTGAACGTTGATAGCCATCAAGCGTCGCGTCGGGTTCTTGAAGATCGACCATGAACCGGTCGTAAAGTCCTGAAAGCGAGTGCCGACGCCGATTACAAGATCAGCTTTTTCGGCCAGTGCATTGGCGGAAGATGAACCTGTGACACCGATAGGTCCGAAGTTAAGTGGATGATCCCACGGCAACGAAGACTTGCCTCCCTGGGTTTCTGCAACGGGTAGATTGTGACGTTCAACGAATTCTTTGAGCGTGTCATTGGCGAGTGAATAGTGAACACCACCACCCGCGATCACAAGCGGGATCTTGGCGGCTTTGATGGCTTCGACCGCGATCGCCAGTTCGTTAGCATCAGGTGTCGGACGGCGGATGTGCCAGACCTTCGGTTCAAAAAATGACACGGGGTAGTCATGGGCTTCGCCTTGCACATCCTGACAGAAGGATAATGTGACCGGGCCACAATCTGCCGGATCTGTCATCACGCGCAAGGCGCGGGGCAGCGCCGTCATGATCTGTTCGGGACGTGCAATTCGATCATAGTAACGGCTGACCGGTCTGAAACAATCATTGGCCGATACCGTGCCGTCCTGAAAGTCTTCCACCTGTTGCAGCACCGGGTCGGGCGCGCGGGAGGCAAATACATCGCCCGGCACAAAAAGCGCCGGGAGCCGGTTGGTGTGCGCCAAGGCGGCGGCGGTGACCATGTTGGTGGCGCCTGGCCCGATGGACGATGTTACCATCATCGCGCGGCGGCGGCGCAGCTGCTTGGCGTATGCGATGGCCGTGTGGGCCATGGTCTGCTCGCAATGCCCACGGTAGGTCGGCAGGCCTTCGCGTTCGGCATAAAGCGCTTCGCCGAGACCTGCGACGTTGCCATGTCCAAAGATCGCCCAACAGCCCGCGATAAAGGGTTCGCCTTCCGGTGTGAGCTGGTTTTTCAGGTAGCGAACAAATGCCTGTGCAGCGGTTAGGCGAATTGTTTCCATGTTTCATTTTCCTTGTCTTCGGTCTTAAGGCCGCGGGCCTGGTCCCAAACGTCACAGAGGTTGCGGTAGCGGGTCGCCATTTGGTCGATGGCTTCATCATCGGTGATTTTTCCTGCTAGCCAATCCTCTGCAGCTTCGGCGAATATGGTGCGTCCGACCGCAAAGCCTTTGACCAATGGCTCCTTGGCAGCCAGTGCAAAGCTTTCGCCGAGCGCATCCATCGGGGCGTCGAGGCCCAGAACCACGATGCCGCGCACATGCGGGTCGTTTTTTTCGATGGCTGTGCACGCATGGCTCCACGCGCTGGCAGTGGTTAGCGGCTCCAGTTTCCACCAGTCGGGGAAAACACCATCATTGTAAAACTGTTGGATCAGCCGCGCGGTCGCCATGTCGTCGGTGGGGGCAACCTTTGAAGGGATGATCTCCAACAGGAATTCCAACCCGTTGCGCCGTGCTGCTGTAAAGAGCTTTTTGACCGTTTGTCTCTGTGCTTCCCACATTTGCGCATCGTCATCGGGGTGGGCAAAGCACAGCACTTTGACAATGTGTTCGCGTGGCCACTCGCGCAACTGACCCAAATCGATACAAAGCTCGGGTTCGAGTTCCAGCGGCCGGGATCCCGGTAGCTCTGCCGGTCGACCGATCCAAAGGTTCTGGCCCGAAGCTGCATGAAGCGCCGACCGGCCCAGACGATTGTCGCATAGGACACCAAACCCGTCTGCGCGCCCCGCGCCCGTCATTTGGCTACGCACCCGCATTGCCGCTTTCAAGCACAATTCCTTGAAATCACCGATCCGGTCGTATCCAGCCCCGGCTGCATCGGCCATCGCTTCAAGTTGCAAACGGTGATCAAAGGCGAACACCCGCAAATTGCTCCAATTGACCTTGCGGTTGGTCGACCAGTGAATTTGCTCCAGCTGCTCATCATTGCGCAGATCCGGTCTAACTACGCCGCGTTCCAAAAAGAACTGGAGCTCTTCCCATGATGGATAGGCCGGTGTGCAGCCGTGGCGCGAGACCGCAAAGGCGCCGCAGGCGTTGGCATAGGTGAGGGTTGTTTCCCATGGTTCATCTGTCAACCAACCGCGCATCAGCCCGGACATGAAACCGTCTCCAGCCCCCAGCACATTGAAAACCTCGATGGGAAAACCGGGTCCGGACCGGCCTTCATCGAGCGTGTCGGGAATGTCTCTTTCGAATGCAACAGCGCCCATCGGACCGCGCTTGCACACGAGGGTTGCCTTGGAAACAGCACGCACATTGCGCAACGCTTCCATCGTGTTGGTCGAGCCGCCGGCGATGTGGAACTCTTCTTCCGTGCCAACGATCAAATCGAAATAGTGAAGCGTTGATTGCAATTTCGCTGTCACCGTTTCGGAGGCGATGAACCGGTTTTCGCCATCGCCGTGGCCTGAAAGACCCCAAAGGTTGGGCCGGTAGTCAATATCCAGTGCTGTACGGCAATCATGTTTGCGCGCCAACCGCAGCGCCTTGAGAACGGCAGCTTCGGTTTGCGGGTGAGACAGATGTGTGCCGGTCGGGCAGATGCACCGCGCCGACGCTATAAACTCCTCGTCAATATCATCTGCCGAGAGTGCCATATCAGCGCAATTATCGCGGAAGAATATCAAAGGGAATGAATCCTCGTCCCTAATGCCGAGGATCACAAGCGCCGTAAGCCGATCCTTGTCGGTCACGACGCCTCTGGTGTTCACGCCTTCAGCCGCCAGCTGCTCGCGCACGAAGCGGCCCATATGTTCATCGCCAACACGGGTGATGACGCCGGTTTTGAGGCCAAGTCGGGCCGAACCGGCGGCAATGTTTGTCGGAGAACCACCTATATATTTGGCAAATGACCCCATGTCTTCAAGGCGCCCACCGATCTGGTCGCCGTAAAGATCGACGGAAGAGCGTCCGATTGTAATAAGATCTAATGGTTTCGCGTTTTTGTTGCTCATAGCGGATCTCCTTCCCGGCGCTTTTCGGCGACGGCGACCGTCAGAGCGGTGCTCAGGGTTAAACTTGCTGCCAGAGACCGAAAACCGGCGAAGTCGCTTTCGGAGACGTCTAAAGTGGTCGTTGCAAATTCGACAAGGGGTGACAGCGGCGAGTCCGTCAATGCGACGATCGGGACATTGCGGTCGGCCAGAACTGCGGTCCTTTCAATTGTTTCTGCCGTATAGGGCGAAAAACTACACACAAATGCTGCGTCTCGGGGCTTTGCATAGGCGGCAATTTCATTTTCGATCCCGTTTGTCGCGCTGACCATGACGGTGCGCACACCTAGCTTGCCCCAGATATAGGCCATGTGCGCAGTCACCGGATAAGCCCGTCGCCGCGCTACCATGTAGATGGTGTCGGCGTCCGCCAGCACATCGACTGCCTTTGCAAAACGGGCAAGCTCCACCGTCTCGCTCAACGTGTCGAGGGATTGACGTGCCGCGAGAAGAAGCCCCTCCAGCATGGCGCCGCCCTGGTCCGTGTCGGCTTCCGAGTTTTGGCGCATCCGGTCGAGGCGTTCCTCGTAATTGGAAGACCGGTCTTTCAGCCGTTCGCGGAAGACCGTTTGCATATCGGAGAAACCCGCATAACCAAGGTGCTGCGCCAAACGCACCAAGGTGGAAGGTTGGACATCAGCCGCGCGCGCGACGCTTGCTGCGGTGCCAAGTGCGGTATCTTCGGGGTTTGAAAGCATATAGCTTGCTGCCTGCGACAGGCGTTTGGGCATTTGTGCGTGGACCTGCGCGACCCGGTCGCGAAAGTTGTCAAATGTTCCTGCCTGACGCTCGTGCATGCTCATGATCAAATCGCAACCGAGTGGCCCTCTTGGAGCGATCTGACGGCGGCGTCGGCGATGCGCAGGGATTGCAGTCCGTCAACCCCGTTGGGAGACGACGCTTTTCCATCACGAACATTGGCCACGAAATCGGCGATCTCGTTGGCGTATGCGCGCTCGTAGCGTTCCATGAAGAAGTTGAGGAGCGGGGCGCGGATATAACCGTCACTGGTGGCCAACTCAAGAGACGTATCGCGTTGGTTGTCGATGGTAACAGAGCCCAAAGAACCATGCACGTCGATACGCTGATCATAACCATACGATGCACGGCGGCTGTTGGTGATGACGCACTGCTTGCCGCTGGCGGTGGTCAGTGTCGCGGTGGCTGTGTCAACGTCTCCTGCTTCGCCAATGGCCGGATCGACGAGCACTGAACCGCTTGCAAATACGTTGACCGGTTCTTCGCCAAGGAGAAAGCGCGCCATGTCAAAATCGTGGATCATCATGTCGCGAAATATGCCGCCAGATACTTTGATATAGTCGATTGGCGGAGGTGCGGGATCGCGCGACGTGATCTGAACGAGTTCAACCTTGCCAATCTTGCCATCGGTAATCGCCGTTTTGGCAGAAGCAAAATGTGGGTCGAAACGGCGGTTGAAGCCGACCATCAGGCTGGCGCCGGTTTTTTCCACCACCACCAAACATTGGCGGACACGATCAACGTCCAGATCAATCGGTTTTTCGCAAAATATGGCTTTGCCTGCCCGCGCAAACTGCTCGATCAGGTCCGCATGTGTCGGGGTCGGTGTGCAAATGATGACGCCATCTATGCTGACATCTTCTTCAATCTCATCGATTGTCGCGACAGGGCAACCATATTGCTTTGCCAAAGCCTCGGCAGATGCCGGCATGGCGTCGGCTACAGCCGAAAGGGTCGCATCCGGGTTCGCTGACACAGCTCGTGCATGTGCTTTGCCGATGCGTCCTGCCCCGAGAAGCGCAAGTTTGAGTGCCATTAGTTTGTAAACCTTTCCGGTTTGGCCGTGTCGGCCGATTGTTTTTGGGTCGGTATGGTGAATGTCTCTCTGAAAGCTTCCAGAGCCGCATCAGAGTTGCCTTGCGCAAACGCTTCCAATCCGACCGGCCCGCGATAGCCCATGCCGAAAAGCGCTTGTGCGACAAGTGGGTAGTTGATTTCTCCGGTGCCCGGTTCGAACCGACCTGGATTATCCGCGACTTGTACCTCGCCGATCCAAGGCAGACATTTTTC
Source organism: Pseudomonadota bacterium (assembly GCA_039822005.1). GTDB lineage: Bacteria > Pseudomonadota > Alphaproteobacteria > Rhizobiales > Rhizobiaceae > JBCBDX01. Next base: position 991,991 of record JBCBMZ010000001.1, read on the forward strand.
GCACCAGCGGATCAAATCACCTTCACCAATCTGCGTGTGGTACAGGTCGAGATTGATTTTCAATTGCGGGCGGTCGATGGCGGAAACAAGGCTCAGCACATCGGATGTGGAACCAAATGGACAGCCGGGATGATCCAACAGGTTCAGGTTCTCCAGCGTGAAGATCACTTCGTTTTCTTGCGCCAAGTCACAAATCCGTTGAAGTGTGTCTTTGGCCTTGAGCCACATTGCGCCCGTTACGGTCTCGTGTTGGACTATGGGTATGCCGCCGTCGCCTAGGCCCGTACCGTGCAGATTGTAGCGCTGAACGTTCAATTTTTTCCCGATTGCGATGGTTTCCGCAGCAGATTTCAGCAGCAGATCGGCGCCCGCGTCGTCCGCCAATCGTCCTTGCAGATAGCCATTCATGATCGTGAAAGTGGCGCCGGTTTTTGCCAACTTGTCGATATCATGATCCGGACAGTTCCAAAGCCCGACCCCAAAACCGAGATCGTTCAAACGCGCGGAGCGCCAATCGATTGGCTTTTCAGGCCACAGCATCTCTGCGCAAGCAGCCAATTGAAAAGGGCCGGACATTTTTGTGCTCCCAATTTGCTCAGCTTAGACCGTGCCGCCAAGCGACCCTTCCAGTTGGGCAAGCTCCTGACCGCCCGCCATCAGGTCTTGAAGTTCTTCAGGCGTGATATCGCCGCGCTTTGCGGTGCCCAGTGTTTTGCCGCGGTTCAGGACGGTAAAACGATCACCAACCGCCAAGGCGTGGCGCACATTGTGGCTGATGAAAACAACGCCAATGCCCTGTTTGCGGACCTTGTCGATGGTCGCAAGTACGTTTGATGTCTGGCGCACGCCGAGCGCTGACGTCGGCTCATCGAGAATGAGAATCTTGGCGCCGAAATGAACGGCACGCGCGATGGCGACCGTCTGGCGTTCACCGCCAGACAATGTGCCAACGGCTTGATCAGGGGCCCGCAGATTGATGCCCATGCGGCGCATCTCGTCCATCGTGGTGGTGTTCATCATGTCGAGATCCAGCCGTTTGAACGGACCAAAACCCTTGGTTGGTTCGCGCCCCATGAAAAAGTTGCGCGTAACGCTCATCAGCGGGATCATTGCGAGATCCTGAAACACTGTGGCGATCCCGGCTTCCATCGCATCGCGCGGGCTGGAGAAGGACATCGGTTTGCCTTCAAAGAAGATTTCCCCATGCGTCGGTTTGTGCACCCCTGACATGGTCTTGATGAAGGTGGATTTTCCCGCACCATTGTCGCCCAAAAGGCAGTGGCATTCGCCCGGTTTGACATCGAAACTTACGCCGGCCAACGCGATGACGTTGCCAAAGTGTTTCTCGATATCCTTCATCTGAACAATTGGTGCAGCGGTCGAAGGATTGCCGTGGTGAAATTTGCTGTCTTCAGTCATATCACCGCTCCCCGGTTACGCGTTTGCGGATCGCGTTGTTGAACAGAACCGCGATTAACAGCATCGTGCCGAGGAAGACCTGGAACCAGTCTTGGTCGAAGTCGGTATAGGTGAGGCCGATCACAACCATGCCGAAAATGATGGAACCGAAAAAGGCACCGATCGCGGAGCCGTAGCCGCCGGTTAGCAGACAGCCGCCGATAACCGCGGCGATGATCGCTTCAAATTCCTTCTGGAAGCCGCGCCGTGAGTCCGTTGAACCCGCATCCATAACGGTGATGATTGCCACCATCGCTGCACAACATGCTGTCACCATGAACAATGAGATTTTGACTTTGTTGACCGGCACACCAGAATTCGATGCTGCGGTTTTGTCTCCGCCGGCCGCAAATATCCAGTTTCCAACCGGGGTCTTGAGCAGCACGAATGTTGCCAAAATGGCGATGAGGCAGAACCACAGAATCTCGATGGGAAGTCCCGGCACTTTCGCGGTTCCGTTTCGAAATGTGTCGATAATCCCGGCATTGGCGAGCCATGCGAAGAAGCCCGGGAACGCGTCGCCGGAGAAGAAGGGCGCGAGCCAGTCGCCTTCGGTTGCTTCCCGTACGCCGCGCAGCTGCGTAGAGCCGCCTGTGGCCCATTTCAGACCGACCAGCGACAGACCGCGCAGGATGAACAGGAACGCCAGCGTGACGATAAATGACGGCAAACCGGATCGGATAACGATAATGCCGTTGATTGCGCCGACGCCGGCTGCGAATGCAAATGTCGCTGGAATAGCGATCACAAGGGGCATGCCCAATGTCACTGTGCAAGCGGCAAAAAATAGGCCGGCAAAGGCGACCATCGATCCGATGGAGAGGTCGAATTCGCCACCAATCATCAACAGCGCTGCGCCAATGGCCAAGATACCCAATTGAGCTGCGGGGGTCATGAAATTGACCACGCCTGCCAGCGAAAACATGGTGCTATCGGCGGTAATGAGGAAGAAGATGAACACCAGGATCAGACCGGCAATCGCGCCGAGTTCCGGGCGCTTCATTATTTTGGACGTGAACGACTCCTCTTTAAGCCGCTCGTCCCCTTTATCAGCAGGTGCGTCGGTCACCATAACCTCCCAGTAGTGACAAGGAAGGGAGCGCCATTTGCGAGGCGCTCCCAGAACTTTAAGAGCGCTTAGCGGATACCTTGCGCAGACAGTTCGATAACCTGCGCCGCTTTGTCAGCAGTCACGAGGTTTGGACCGGAAGGCACGTCGCCACCAGGCATCAGGCCGTATTCCTGGTTGTTGGCCAGGAAGACCACAGGCAGGTAACCTTGGAGGAACTGCTGCTGGTCAATCGCAAAGGCTGCGTCGCCGTCAACGATGGACTGCAGGAAGCCCGCTGAAAGGTCGAACGATGCAACAGCGACGTCACGGCCTGAGCCTTTTGCCGCATTCACAGCCGGCTCACCGGCCAAGCTTGCACCCAACGCCATGACTGTGTCGACATCGCCGTTGGACGCCAACGCCGCAGCAACCTTGGACTCGATCTCTGCCGGGTCGTTGCCTGTTGGCAGCACATCAACAGAGCCGCCAAAGCCTTCAGCGAAGCCTTCACAACGCAGGTCAAGAGCGACGTTGCCCACTTCGTGGTTGACGCAGATCGCCGAAGAGCCGCCCATGCCAGCGAGTTTCTTACCGGCAGCGAGCCCAGCATCATATTCAGACTGGCCAACGTGAAGTGTCACACCGAGGCTTTCTGCAACATCAGAACCGGAGTTCATGGAAATGACTGGAATGCCAGCGGCCACCGCGCGTTCGATTGACGGCCCAAGGGCGTCACCATCGGGAATTGAAACGACGAGACCATCGGGTTCCTGGTTCACTGCTGCGTCGATCAGCTGGCTCATGGCCACCATATCGAACGTTTCAGGCGCACGATATTCAACGTTTGAGCCGGTGTGCTCAGCGGCCAAATCAACGCCGTTTTTCACGACAGACCAGAACGGATCGTTGGCCTGACCGTGTGATACGACAATGATGTCGGCTGCATAGGCTGCACCCGCCATGGCGACCGCAGCGGCAGTTGTCGCGAGTGTCGCGATGAGTTTTTTCATAATGTGTTTCCTCCACAAAAGGCGTCCGGTGGCGCCGTTTCTCAAACCGGAAGTCTCCTTAACCAGAGATCTTGTTGGCTAACCTCCCGACAGTTCATTTTGGAATGAAATGACCGTTTTTAGCCTCGGCGAAACATTTGTTCGATTTTGCGTTTCGGTCAAGGAAATTCGATTGTGCGTTGCGGAAAATCGACGTCAGGCGTGCCGCATGTGTTGCGCACGATCAATCGCTTGAGAGAACGCGTCCAAATCCGCGCTATCGTTGAGGCTTTCGAGCATGATGTCGGCGTGGGATTTTGGAGCCAGGCCGCCGCTTGGCGGGTCTGTGTCGAGATTTGTCGGAAACGCGTAACCTTCCGCACATGCGGCGACGACTGACTTGATCTGCGCGCCGCCAAGCTCGCCGCGCGTTTTTGCCTGCAGAAGCGCCGGATAAACCCTTTTTGCCATCGCAACGCGATCAACACTTTCCATGGCCCGGCCAAAGGGAGATGAAACCTGAAAAAGGTTCACCAGTCGCTGTATATCAGCTGCTTGATTTTCCCCACCTGCGTGGAACAGGGCCGGATTGAAGAAGATGGCATCGCCTTTGCTCATCGGCAATTGCACGTGATGCTCTTCGAAATAGTCGCGGAAATCATCGCGGCGCCAAGCGGCGTATCCCGCTTCGTAGATTTGAGAGAAAGGGAGCAGTTTGGTGGGGCCTGCGTAAACTGGAATGTCTACATGGGCGATTCCGCCCTGGAGTGTCAGCGCTGGTGAAAGCAGATGCGCATGGGCGGGAAATTGTGCGCAAACTTCCGCAGTTTGAAAGCCCAGATGATAGTCGCGATGCGCCTGTTGTGCCTTGCCGCCGGGGCGCACGAGATTGACCTGCGCCGTCATTTGATAACCCGGTCCGAGCCATGCTTCGCAGACTGTGTCGATCAGAGGCATGGCGTGATAGCGTGCGAAGACCTCAGGCGCTTCAAAGCAGAGTTTTTGCAGTGAGTTCCAAATACGGGAATTGGACCCAGCGGCTGCGAAATGATCAGCGCCGCTGCTGGCTTGTTCTTCCAACGCAATGATTTTTTCAAAGACCTCGGTGGCTTCATCAATGGCCTGTGTGTCGTTTGACGCGCCAGCGATGACAAGGACGCCCGGGCCATCCATCAAAACGCCAGCCCATTCCGCCATAAGGCTGCGTCGACTATCTGCGTTTTCAAGTTTGGTCTGAAGGCCTGGCCCGTCATAAACTGGAACTTTTTTGATGATGTCGGTGGCCGAGGGGGTGTCTGACTTATTGGTTTCGCGCTCCACCAAGTGGCGGAATGTCGCCAAATCAGCATCGTTCTCAACAAAGTAGGCAGGCCTTGTCGTGAAGTTTTGCTGGGCAAATGATGTCATCTCAGTCTCCTTTGAGTTCGCGCATAATTCGTTTGGCTTCGGTGACCACGACGGGCGCTGTGTTGCGCATGATGGTCAGCCGATCAAAAAGGTCGGGTTCGCGCGCCAGCGTCGCACGCAATGAAGCGCCAAAAGCCATGCGCAGTTCGGTGCCAATGTTGAATTTGCAAACCGATGTGTTTTGAGCCAGTTCCCGCCGCACGCTCGACGGGATGCCTGAACCTCCGTGCAACACAAGCGGGACGTCGGTTGTCTGGTCGATGGCACGCAATGCGCTCCAGTCAATTTGCGCCGCTTTTTCTGTTTGTAGATGAACATTACCGACCGAGACGGCCATGGCATCGACACCGGTTTCGCGGGCAAAGCGCTCGGCTTCCTCCGGGTCAGTGACAGAACCGGGCTCGCCTTCGGCGTAGCCCACAAAACCGATTTCGCCTTCGCACGCAGCGTCATAGTTGCGAGTCATTTCAACTGCTTGGGCCGTCATGTCGATATTCTGATTCAAGGACTTTGACGAACCGTCGAACATGATCGATGTGAAGCCGAGGTCGAGTGCTTTGCGGCACTCGTCCAGGTCGGTGGCATGGTCGAGGTGACAAACAACTGGCACCGAGGCGTTACGGGCAATATTGACGAACATGGGCGCAATAACGTCAAGCGGCATGTGGCGGCGGAAACCGGGGCCCGCCTGCAGGATGAGCGGAAGGCCAACATCCTCGGCGGCTGTCGCATAGGCCTGCGCATCTTCCCATCCTAGAACCACGAGCCCTGCGAGCGCATATTTTTCGCGCATGGCTACCGGCAGAACATCTCGAAGCGTTGCTTGGCTCATTTGAACTTGGCGACCATGTCTTTGATGCCGGGGATGGTTTCTACCTGATAGGCATGGGTGGGCTGGAAATACTGCACTAGCGGGCGCTGCGACAGGCCACCCAAAATGGTGAAATAGTACATCTCATAGCCGGGCAGAACGCAGCAGGGGTGATAGCCGTTGTCGATCACAAAGGTTGATCCGTCGACTACATGGAAAGCGTCGCCGGGCTTGCCTTCTTCACGCTGGAGCATTTGCATGCCGGAACCGTGCTGGGGGCGGAAGCGGAAATTGTATGTTTCATCATGTCGCGTTTCGTCGGGCAGGCGATCCGTGTCGTGCTTGTGGGACGGAAATCCGGACCAGCCGCCCGGGCCAACCGTATAAAGTTCACTGACCAGCAGGCGACCGACCTTGCCAACCTGTTTTTGTCCCAGAATGTGCTTGATCTTGCGGTGCGTTTTGGTGTCGTCGGAACCATATTGAACAAGATCGATTTCGTTCGTGCGCACGGCGAATGGGCTTAGTTGCTCATCGTATTTGGCACCGGCGATAAAGACTTCGGTCGCATCGGATGTGCACGTGATGGTCGCTTCCAAACCGGTTGGCACATAAAACCCTTCCGGTTCACCGTCCCAGACATCGACGCCGCGTCCGCCCAATCCTGTTGCCTCGAAATCGCCCACCACAACATCGACCGTGCCAGTGGCTGGAACGATGCAGGTCTCGTAGCCGGGTACCTGATAGGTAAAGCTCTGGCCTTTGCTTAGTTTGACGATGTTAAAATAGTTGAGCGGGACCAGGTCGTGGTCGGGGCCAACAATCGGTTCATTTTTATTGTCAAAGGGCGCGATGTGCATGGGTCTTTTCACTTTTTGGAAGGGGGTGTCATCGGGTTGTTGGCCGCAAAATCTTTGATTTCCGCTTCTGTTGGCATAGCTGGCGCGCAGCCCGGACGGGTCACCACAATGGCAGCGGCTGTGCTGGCAAAATCGACTGATATTGCGATCGTTTCGCCCGCCGCGGTTGCGGATAAAAGGGCGGCCAGAAAAGCATCTCCTGCGCCGGTAGGCTTTAACGGCGAGACTTTGCGAATGCCGGTCTCGATCAATAAACCGTTGGCGAATGTGTGGCTCCCTTGAGCCCCCATCTTGTAAACCACAAGGCGGCCTTCACGCGCGCCCAAATCCTGCGCGACATTGTAACCATCCTCGCCATTGGCGATGACCGCAAATTCTTCGTCATTGGCGACGATGACGTCGCATAGCTTTGCGGCGCGCATGAGCGTTTTGGCCGCATCTTCGGGAGATGCCCAGGAATAAGGTCGGTAGTCGATATCTATCACGGTTCGAAGCCGATGGGCCTTAGCTGAGCGCAGCGCTTCAAATGTTGCCGCGCGTGACGGCTCTTGCGCCAACGCGGTGCCGGTGACAACCAGATCGCCCCAGGCAGCCCAGTCGATGCCAAACAGGTCATCAGTGCTCAGTGTCAAGTCGGATGCATTGTTGCGGTAGATGAGCGTACGGTGATTTTCCAGGCGTGCTTCACTCAGTGCCAATGACGAGCGGGTCTCGCTACGAGACAGTGTCACCAATTCTGTTGAAACACCGAAGGCTTCCAGCTGTTTGATGCAATAGACACCAACCGGGTCGTCAGAAAGACGTGTCAGCAATGCGCTGCTCCCGCCAAGGCGAGAGATACCTGCCGCGATATTGGCAGCTGATCCGCCAAGCGAGGATGAGAACGTTTCGGCGTCTTCAATTGCAACGCCTGGAGGCTCGGGTGCCAGGTCCATACCCGCACGACCGATGACTATCGCCCTTAATCCTCCCATGGCCGACATGCCAAAATTCCCGTTCTTTTTGGTGCCGCCTATTTTGCGGCTTGACGAATATGGAAACACAGCGCAATGGGTTTTGCAACCGGTTGCAAAAAAGATTGTTACGCTGGCTGGGGAGGAGTTTCGATGACGCAAATAGGCATCGGTATTGTCGGTGGCGGCTATATGGGAAAGGCGCATGCGGTGGCATACGCCGCCGTGGGCACTGTGTTTGATACTCAGCTGAGACCGCGCCTTGAAATGGTCTGCGCGACGTCGCCCGAGAGCGCAGAACGTTACCGTGCGGCCTATGGTTTTGCGCGCGGTACATCTGATTGGAAGCATCTTGTTCTTGATGAAAAAGTGGACGCCATTATCATCGCTTCTCCACAGGATACGCATCTGGAGATCGCCAAGGCCGCCTTCTTAAAAGGCAAGCCGGTCTTTTGTGAAAAGCCGCTGGGCCGCGATCTGGCCGAAAGTCGTGCGATGGTGGCCGCCGCTGCCGAAGCCGGTGCTGTCAACATGTCAGGATTTAATTACATCCGCACGCCCGCTTCACAGTTTGCCCGCCAGTTGATCGCGGATGGTGTTATTGGAGAAATTTACTGGTTTCGAGGTGAGCATACGGAGGATTTTCTGGCCGACCCCCTGACGCCAGGCAATTGGCGCACGCAAGATATTGCTGCTGGCACGATGGGTGACCTGGCGCCACACATGATCAATGGCGCGCTTGCGTTGGTCGGTCCCATTTCCTCGCTTAACGCTGTTATCGAAACGGTCATTGCCGAGCGGGACGGGACCGACGGGCGCGAAGATGTGGTCAATGACGATCAGGCCCAATTCATGTGCCGGTTTGACAATGGTGCGATGGGACATTTGTTCTTCAGCCGAGTCGCCCATGGCAAAAAGATGGGTTATGCCTATGAAATTACAGGCACAAAGGGCGCGATCCGCTTTGACCAGGAAGACCAAAATGCCCTGTGGCTTTATGAGGGTTCGGGTCCGGCCTCGCATCGTGGTTTCAAGAAAATTCTGACCGGCCCTGACCATCCAGATTACCTGCCGTTCTGCCAAGGACCTGGACACGGGACCGGCTACCAAGACCAGATCATCATCGAAGCGAAAGACTTTTTGACCGCCATCGAAACGGGAAAAAATGTCTGGCCCACGTTTCAGGATGGTATGGAAGTCAACCGTGTGGTGGAAGCGGCACGGCTGTCTAGCGACCAGCGCCAATGGGTCGACATCGCTTCACTTTAGCAAGCAAACCGGAGATTGACGATCATGACCATTCAGATCGGTAACGCGCCTTGTTCATGGGGCGTTGAATTTGCAGACGATCTGCGAAACCCGCCATGGAAGCAGGTGCTGCGTGAGAATGCGCAGGCCGGCTACAAAGGTATCGAACTTGGCCCGGTCGGGTTTATGCCCGAGGATCCGCCCCTGGTGGCTGACGCTTTGGCCGAGCATGATCTGACGCTTATTGGTGGTGTGGTTTTTCGCGCATTTCATGACCCCGAGCAATGGGATGATGTCCTCGATGGAACGGTTCGAACGTGCGAGGCACTGGTGGCGCATGGCGCGAAACATCTCGTGCTCATCGATTCCATATCTGAGCGTCGTGCACCGACTGCCGGTCGCGCCGATGCTGCCGAACAGATGGACCAGGCCGAGTGGACTGCTTTCCGCGACCGTATTGCCCATGTCGCTCAATTGGGGACCGAGAAATACGGCCTGACGGTTGGTATTCACGCGCACGCAGCAGGCTTTATGGACTTTGAGCCAGAGCTGGAAAGGCTCCTGGACGAGGTCGATGAGGACATACTGAAGATCTGCTTCGATACGGGCCATCATTCTTACGCCGGATTTGATCCCGTCGCCTTCATGAAGCGGCACATGGCCCGCATTTCTTATATGCATTTCAAGGATATCGACCCTGTCGTAAAGGCGGATGTGATCGCCAACCGTACCGGTTTTTACGACGCTTGCGGGCAGGGCATTTTCTGCAATTTGGGCGATGGTGATGTTGAATTTTCCGCCGTCCGCCAGGTGCTTTTGGATGCCGGTTTTGAGGGGTGGTGCACCGTGGAACAGGATTGCGATCCAACGCTTGAGGGCACTGATCCCGTGGGTGATGCCAAGCTGAACCGCGAATATTTGCGATCCATCGGATTTGTGTGAGGAGCCTTGCAATGACCAAGTTGAAATGGGGCATGATCGGTGGCGGTGAGGGCAGTCAGATCGGCCCGGCCCACCGATTGGGTGCACTAGCCGATGGCCTGTTTGTCTTGGCCGCTGGGGCACTCGACGCAAATGCTGCCAAGGGCAAGGCGTACGCGCAAAAGCTGGGTGTCGACGCTGATCGCGCCTATGGCGACTGGCGCGAGATGCTTGCCGGTGAGCGCGCGCGCAAGGATCCGGTCGACTTGGTTACCGTTGCGACGCCCAACTCAACGCATTTCGAGATTACCAAGGCGTTTCTGGAAGCTGGTTTTAACGTGCTGTGCGAAAAGCCGATGACCATGACCGTGGAAGAGGGTGAGGAAATCGTGCGCGTCGCGGCTGCGTCAGGCAAGATATGTGCGGTTAACTATTGTTATTCAGCCTATCCCATGGTGCGTGAAATGCGCCACATGGTGGCATCAGGTGAGATCGGACAAGTTCGTCTTGTGGTGACGTCTTTCAGTCATGGTCACCATGGCGATGCGACTGATGCTGATAATCCGCGCGTGCGCTGGCGGTATGATCCGACCATGGCCGGTGTGTCCGGCCAGTTTGCCGATTGCGGTATTCATGCGATGCATATGGCCTCTTTTGTTGCCGGAGACGAGGTGCGTGAACTCTCGGCGGATTTTGCGTCAACGATTCCCGGCCGTGAATTGGAAGATGACGCGATGGTCAATTTCCGCATGGATCGCGGTACGGTCGGTCGCTTGTGGACGTCTTCGGTTGCCATCGGGCGCCAGCACGGTTTCGATATTCAAGTCTTTGGCGAGACCGGCGGCTTGCGTTGGGCGTCTGAGCAACCCAATCAGGTTCACTACACACCGGTTGGTGCGCGCACGCAAATCATGGAGAAAGGCGAGGCCGGTCTGTCAGATGCCGCCGCATCCCTGAGCCGTGTCGCGATTGCACATCCTGAAGGTTTCCCGCTCGCGGTTGCCAATATTTATGTTGATCTGGCCGCAGCCATTCAAGGTGAAACGCGCGATGCGCTGCCTTCAGCGGAGGATGGATTGCGCTCAATGGCAGCTGTCTATGCGGCTGTTCGCTCGGCAAAAGAGCGAGGGGACTGGGTAGATGCCCGGCCGCCAATGTTTCGGTGACGTTAGTGGCGTTGGCGCAGCGTGCCGCGCTCGATCAACTCCGGTTCAAACCGTATCGCACGGGGCGGGCTCGCAGGGTCATCCATCAGTTCGACCAGCCGCTCAATAACGGCGTTCACAATCGACTTTACCGGTTGGCGAAATGTCGTCAGATTTACATTGCTCCAACCGCTGATGGTCATGCCGTTCACGCCGATGAGCCCGACATCGGCTGGCACCGACTTGCCGGCCGCTTCGAGCGCTGCTTTGGCACCGATGGCGATGACATCGTCTCCACAGAAATAGCCGTCAGCTGGCGTGCCATTGGCGATCGCCCGGTTCATCGCGTCAAAGCCCGAATCAAAAGCGTAATCATCGGCGTAAAATATGGGGCAGTCCGTGCCAGCAACATCCAAAAAGCCGGCCTGTCTGTCCGTGGTTGAAGCTGCTGTTTGCGGGCCACCAATGAAAGACAGCCTTTTGTAGCCCAGTTCTTGCAGATGCAGCGCGGCCAAACGACCGCACGTGACGTTGTCTATGCCAACCGTGTCGACATTGGGGTTTTCCAGGTGGCGCGCAAAAGCATGGACCACCGGCAAGCCTGCGTTGGAGAAGGCGGTTGAGAATTGCGGCGGCAGGGTTGAGGAGGCTACCACGACACCGTCGACCGAGTATTGCTGAAGCATGGATTGCGCGCGTTCTGCGTCAAAATCTTCGGTCAGATTAACCAACAAAGGGCGCAAATCGCTGTTCTGCAGAGCGGTTGTGAAGGTGTCGAACACCTCAAGATAAAACGGGTTGCGGAAGTTGTTCGATACCAAGCCGATCAATTTTGTGCGGCCCGTTGAAAGGCCGGATGCCAATACGCTGGGCTTATAGCCCAGCTCGTTGGCTGCGCTTTCAACCAATTGGCGTGTGCTCGCCGAAACCGAGGCGCCAGGCGTAAACGTACGCGACACTGCAGATCGTGATACGCCTGCGCGTTCAGCAACTTCTTTTAACGTGACCCTTGTTTTCGTTGATGGCATGTTCAAGTCCTACTGTCGGCTTGACCCTTTTGCAATCGGTTGCAAAAGACTGCCTTCGTCTGAATGAGTGATGGTGCAAGATGAAGCTTTTACGATACGGCCCAGCGGGCCAGGAAAAACCGGGAATTTTGGATGCGAGTGGGGCTATCAGGGATTTGTCACCCTACGTCTCTGATCTTTGCGGGGAGATTTTGACGCCCGAAGGTTTGGCCATCATCTCCGCCCTCGATATGAACGCTCTTCCGCTCGTCGAGGGAGAGCTGCGCATCGGCCCGTGCGTCGGGGATGTGGGCAAATTCATCTGCATCGGATTGAATTATGCCGACCATGCGGCGGAAAGCGGGAAGGAAGTACCGCCTGAGCCGGTCATATTCATGAAAGCCACCTCCGCCATTTGCGGGCCCGATGATGATATCCATATTCCCCGCGGCTCGGTCGCAACCGATTGGGAAGTTGAACTGGGCGTGGTGATTGGCGCGGAGGCTAAATATGTCGGGGAGGAAAACGCTCTCGATCATGTCGCCGGCTATTGCGTGATCAATGATATTTCAGAACGGGACTTCCAACTGGAGCGTTCCGGCCAGTGGGTGAAGGGTAAATCAGCGGACACATTTGGCCCGATTGGCCCTTGGTTGGTAACGGCGGATGAGGTGCCTGACCCGCAAAAACTGGCCATGAAGCTATCGGTGAATGGGCATGTTTTCCAGGATGGTTCGACCGACACGATGGTTTACGGCGTTGCCCACGTGATTTCTTATCTAAGCCGGTTCATGAGCTTGCAACCGGGGGATATTATCTCCACGGGTACCCCGCCCGGTGTGGGAATGGGCCAAAATCCGAAAGTGTATCTCAAGCCCGGCGATGTGATGGAGGTGTCAGTTCAAGGTTTGGGTTCCCAACGCCAGAACGTTATTGCGGCGCCTTGAACGCCACCAACGCCTCCGCGAGCACTGAAACAGCCAATGTCTGGGGATCGCGAGCCGAGGGCACAAGTCCGATCGGGCCGTAGATGCTTTTAATGTCTTCTTCAGGCACGCCGATGTTGCGCAATGCATCGTCTCTTAATGCCCGTGCGCGCAGACTTCCCTGCGCGCCGATGTAACTGGCTTCGGTTTTCACGGCTGCTGCCAAAAGTGCCGGTTCCCAATCATGATCATGGAAGAAGAGAATGATCGCTGAGTTGCGATCTGCAATGGCATCTTTCGGGAACTGGTCTTTGACCAGCTTATCGACATCGCATCCCGATGCTGCGGCGCTGTTGCGTGTTTCGTCGTCATGAGAAAACAATTGCGCGCTGTAACCCGCCGCCACGGCAAGGCCTGCAAACATGGTCGCTTCCGGCCCTTTGCCCAAAATGGTGAAGTGAATATCAGGCTCATAATTGATCGTTACGCTGCCCGGCTGCGGGGTCGCGTCGATAAAACCATCGGGATGAACGGAAAATCGCGCGGTATCTCGCGCTGAAAGGCGTGACCGGATGATCTTTAACAAAGCCAGAGAAGGTTCGGGCACAAGGGTTATTTCCAGTGCGCCGCCGCAAGGCAATTGTATGTCCATAAAAGGTGAGCCGGTGCCATATCGCACGGTGCGGCCTTTGCTCTCATAAAGGCTGGCGGCTGCATGATGCTGGAGGTCGCCTTCAACACAACCGCTGGAAAGGCTTCCCACGCTATGGTTGGCGTTTGGGAAGAGCGCCATGGCAGCACCGATGGGGCGGTAAGATGGACCTTGCGTCCCTGTGATGACCGCCAGCACGCCGCCTTGGTTTTCTTGTTGCAGCGCTTCAATCGCGGGCCGGTTCGGGCCATAGGCGATGGTGACTTCAAGAGGGGCCGGCGAGTGATCCATGGCCCCAATTTAATCAATAGAAATTGAAATGGGAGTCACGCAGGGATGATTGTTTGGTGGCCGCATGCCGAAGCTCACTATCGGCGCAATCAAACCAATTTGACAGATCGACAAAATATTGCATTGCACAAACTGTAGGCATGCGCAAAATGCAGGCATGGTGACTAATCCTCCCTTCGTGCTGGTGATTGACACAAATGACGCCCGTGCGGCCATCATCAAAGATGGTCTGCGCGCCGAGGGTTATACGCGCATTGAGGTCATCACGCAGATGGATCAGTTGGCAGCGCGGATTGTGACGCTGCAACCAGATGTCATTGTGATGGATCTTGGGAACCCGAACCGCGACATGTTGGAAAGCATGTTGCAGGTGACCCGCGCTGTGAAAAGGCCCGTGGCGATGTTTGTGGATCGATCTGACAAACCCTCGATGGAAAAAGCCATAGAGGCGGGTGTCTCCGCCTATGTGGTAGACGGGTTTCGGCAGGATCGGATCAAGTCGATCATGGAGATGGCGATTAGCCGCTTCAACGCCTTTTCCCGGCTCGAACGCGAATTGGAGAGTGCCAAATCTGCACTGGCCGACCGCGCGACAATCGACAAAGCGAAAGGTCTTATCATGAAGAGCCGCGGCCTTTCAGAAGATAAAGCCTATGCGCTCCTGCGTAAGTCGGCGATGGACCAGAACCGACGGATCGTCGAGGTAGCTGAGAGCCTGTTGATGTCGGCGTTGCTACTTGGTGATGAGGATGACTGATATGAAGCTTGTCACTGCGGCCTTCATGCCGTTGATCGATGCATCCATTCTAGCTGCGGCCCGCGAGGTTGGCTTTGCGGAAAATGAGGGGATTGATCTGGTTTTGGTGCGGGAAACATCCTGGGCCAATATTCGCGACAGGATGGCGATCGGCCATTTCAATATTGCGCATATGCTGGCACCGATGCCCATTGCCTCCAATTTGGGTCTGACGCCCTTTGACACAGAAATCATTGTGCCCATGGCGCTGGGGCTTGGTGGCAATGCAATCAGTGTGTCAGTGGCGCTCGCACAGGCGCTTTCGCTTCAAGAACACAGCGCCATGCACGCCGGAGTGGCGCTAAAGAAGTTCATGACACAAAGAGCGGCAACTTCCGCTACCAAGCTACGCTTTGGCGTTGTCCATCCCCATTCGGCACACAATTTCGAATTGCGTTATTGGTTGGCCGCTTCGGGAATAGACCCTGACCATGACGTTGAAATCGTCATATTGCCACCGCCCTTCATGGCTGATGCGCTGGAGCAGGGAACCATTGACGGCTTTTGCGTTGGTGAACCATGGAATACGGTCACGCAAGGCCGTGGCCTTGGACGTATTCTGACGACGAAAAATGATATTTGGGCGTCCAGTCCGGAAAAAGTGCTTGGCGTCGATGCCAATTGGGCTCGCAAAAACGGGTCCACGGTTGCCGCTCTGGTGCGTGCG
The DNA here is from genome assembly GCA_039822005.1 of Pseudomonadota bacterium. GTDB lineage: Bacteria > Pseudomonadota > Alphaproteobacteria > Rhizobiales > Rhizobiaceae > JBCBDX01. The sequence goes on from JBCBMZ010000001.1 coordinate 1,007,173, forward strand.
CTTGGGCAAGCGTCGCAATGGTGCGCCGAGCCGGCGAACCGCCAGACGCTGTCTCATATTTTATCCAGGCCCGATTACCTTGGCATTGATGCTAAAACCCTTGCTTCTGCTCTCGGCGGTCCGGCGGCGTTCGAGCCTTTCCATCGAGCGGCGACGTTTCCCTGGCAAAGCCACGCGGCGTGGTTTTACACGCAGATGGTGCGTTGGGGCCAAGTTGAACATCTTCCCGCACACGCAGACATAGCGCGGCGAACTTATCGTCCTGATATTTATCGCCAGGCGTTGAAAGGAACGGGCATGGCCATTCCCGCTGCAAGCTCGAAAGCCGAAGGTGCTTTGGCGTCGGCAACCGTTGTGGGTGCGGGAAGCAGCATGTTGACTTTAGGTCCCGACGGCTTCTTTGACGGCCAAGTTTTCGACCCGGATCAGGTGGATATTTATATCGCGCAGCAACAAAGGCAAAAATGACCGCCTATTTTTGCGTCATGTCTATTTTTTTGGCACTATTGATCACCTGTTGCACTGCAATGATGCAAGTCGGTCGTAAGGCTTAAAACCATCTTTTTTTGAACTTTTGTTCTAAGTAGCTGAAACTATTAGATTAAATTCTGAAATTCAGTTTGGCACGCAATATGCTTCCTATTCTATAGCCTCCCAAGGCATCGGTCACCCAATGGCGGGTTTCCAAAAAACAGCAACGCTGCTGAAGCGCATCGGTCCTCGCAACCTCCTCCTGGCGAGCCTCCGATGTGCTTCAGCGGCTTTTTTTGTTTGTCCCGCGGGACTTTGAACGGAGTGAAAGCATGAGCGTTTTCCAAACTACACGTCGTCGCCTTTTGGCCATGGCAACTGCAACCCTGGCTGTTTCGACGGTCCTCGTTCCTGCACATGCAGAATTGCTGGACGTGGAAAAGGACGAGCTGAAGTTCGGCTTCATCAAGTTGACTGACATGGCGCCACTCGCGATCGCCTATGAGAAGGGCTATTTTGAAGATGAGGGCCTTTTTGTCACGCTTGAGCCTCAGGCGAACTGGAAAGTTCTGCTCGACCGTGTGATCACGGGCGAACTGGACGGTGCGCACATGCTGGCCGGTCAGCCGCTTGCCGCGACCATCGGCTTTGGTACCGAAGCTCATATCGTCACGCCTTTCTCCATGGACCTGAATGGTAATGGCATCACGGTTTCCAACGAAGTTTGGGAGCTTATGAAGCCCAATATCCCGACCGACGCTGAAGGTAAGCCGGTGCATCCGATCTCAGCGACAGCGCTAAAGCCGGTTGTAGAGCAGTTCAAGGACGAGGGTCGTCCGTTCAACATGGGCATGGTTTTCCCGGTCTCCACACACAATTACGAACTGCGCTATTGGCTCGCAGCCGGGGGCATCCACCCTGGTTACTACTCGCCAACGGATATTTCCGGCCAAATCGACGCTGATGCACTGCTGTCTGTGACGCCGCCACCGCAAATGCCTGCGACACTCGAAGCGGGTACCATTGACGGCTATTGCGTGGGTGAGCCTTGGAACCAGGCCGCAGTCTTCAAAGGCATCGGCGTGCCCGTTATCACCGACTACCAAATCTGGAAAAACAACCCGGAAAAAGTGTTTGGCCTAACCAAAGATTTCACTGAAGAGAACCCGAACACAACGTTGGCTCTGACCAAAGCGCTGATCCGCGCAGCCAAATGGCTTGACGAAAATGACAACGCCAACCGTGAAGAGGCCGTGGAAATCCTGGCGCGCTCTGAATATGTTGGTGCGGATGCGGAAGTGATCGCTAACTCCATGACGGGCTTTTTTGAGTTCGAAAAAGGCGACAAGCGCGACATTCCGGACTTTAACGTGTTCTACCGCTATTATGCGACGTACCCGTTCTACTCCGATGCCGTTTGGTATCTGACGCAGATGCGTCGTTGGGGCCAGATTGCCGAACCAAAAGACGATGCTTGGTATGATGAAGTGGCCAAGTCCGTCTATCTGCCAGACGTTTATCTGACTGCGGCGCGCATGCTCGTCGAGGAGGGCTATGTCAGTGAAGCTGATTTCCCTTGGGACAGCGACGGATACAAAGTGCCGACACCCGCTGAAGATATCATCGACGGCATCGCCTATGATGGCAAAAAGCCCAACGATTATCTGAAATCACTGACGATCGGCCTCAAAGGCGATCAGATGGTCGAAGGCTGAGCCTTACTGCTGAGCAAGGTGGGCCGCCTTGGCCCACCTTTATCCTCCCAGGCAAACGCACTCTTATCCGACGGGATTTCCCACGATGGCGAACGTAACCGATACACAACCGATCAGCACTCCCGGCCGCGAGAAGATCTTTTCGGCAATTAACAAGGCTAGCGGTTGGCTCGATGCTTTGGGCTTTTCATGGCTCGTGCCGATCCTAAAAATGTTGGCTGGTGACAGCGTGAAGGAGCAATTGTCCGAGTTGCGCCGTTTGCTCTTGATCCCGTTACTTGGGATTGTCGGATTTATCCTGGCTTGGGGTGTTTTGGCACCACAGGTTCAAACGTCTTTGGGTGCCGTACCCGGCCCGGCGCAGGTTTGGGAACAGGCGGGTGCGCTTTGGGAAGATCACAAGCGTGAGCGCGAAAAAGCTGCCGCCTTTTATGAGCGTCAGGAAGGCCGGAACGCCAAGCTTGTAGAAGAAGGCAAGGAAGATCGCGTTAAATGGCGGACCTACACCGGCAAGCCGACCTATCTCGATCAAATCGTGACATCGCTCTTTACCGTTGGCCTTGGCTTTTTGATCGCGACGATAATCGCCGTGCCACTCGGCATTGCCTCGGGCCTTTCCAAATCGTTTAACGGCGCGATCAATCCGCTTATCCAAATTTTTAAACCGGTGTCGCCGCTGGCTTGGCTTCCGATCGTGACGATGATCGTTTCCGCGACCTACGCGACACCTTATGACTGGCTGCCCAAGTCGCTGCTGATCTCCGCGATCACCGTCACGCTGTGTTCCATGTGGCCGACGCTCATCAACACAGCGCTAGGTGTAGCTTCCGTTGACAAGGATCTCATGAATGTCGGCAAGGTTCTGCAACTACCAACTCACAAAACCATTACGCAGGTTGTTTTGCCATCATCGTTGCCGCTGATTTTTACCGGCCTGCGTTTGTCGCTCGGTGTTGGTTGGATGGTTCTGATCGCCGCTGAAATGCTCGCGCAAAACCCGGGCCTAGGCAAATTCGTGTGGGATGAGTTCCAAAACGGTTCGTCTTCATCGTTGGCCAAAATCATGGTTGCGGTACTGACCATTGGTATCATCGGCTTCATGCTGGACCGCGTCATGTACGCCCTGCAGCGCGCTTTCACCTTCTCTGCAAACCGCTGATTTCTTGGAGACCAGGCAATGTCTTATCTCGAAGTATCCAACCTGTCGAAGAGTTACGGTGAAGGGGCAGACCGCACCGACGTCCTCAAGGACATCAATCTGAAAGTGGACGAAGGCGAGTTTATCGCCATCGTCGGGTTTTCGGGTTCCGGCAAAACCACTTTAATCTCCGCGCTTGCTGGCCTCCACAAAGGGGATAAAGGTGGCGTCATCTTCAAGGGCAAGGAGATCGATGGACCGGGTCCGGAACGCGGTCTGGTATTTCAGTCTTACTCGTTGATGCCGTGGCTATCGGTAACCGGCAATGTCGCGCTGGCTGTTGACAGCGTGCACGGCAGGAAATCCAAAGCTGAGCGCAATACGATCATTGAGAAGTACATCGATATGGTAGGCCTCACGCCCGCTAAGGATCGCAAACCCGCTGAACTCTCCGGTGGCATGCGCCAGCGTGTTTCCGTGGCCCGTGCTCTTGCGATGCAGCCGGAGGTACTCTTGCTCGATGAGCCGCTCTCTGCGCTCGATGCGCTAACCCGCGCCAAATTGCAGGATGAGTTTGCGGACATCTGCGAAAAGGAAAAGAAGACCATCATCCTCATCACCAATGATGTGGATGAGGCGATCCTTTTGGCCGACCGGATCATTCCGCTGACGCCAGGCCCAAACGCCACTTTGGGCAAAAGTTTTGACGTCAATATTCCGCGTCCGCGTGATCGCGCCGAGATGAACCATGATGAGACTTTCATTCGCTTGCGCGGTGAGGTGACCAACTATTTGATGGAAATCGGATTGGAACGCGGCGCCGATGTCGAAAATGACATCGTTCTGCCAAACGTGGTTCCATTCACGGCAAAGAAGGACGAACTACCCGAGGCTTATGTGAAGGCGTCGGCTGCGCTGAACGAAGAGCGGTTCCTTGAATTTTCGCAGCTGAAGAAAGTCTACCCGACGCCGAAAGGGCCACTAACTGTTGTTGATGGCTTTGATTTGAAGATGAAGAAGGGTGAGTTCACCACGCTTATCGGCCACTCTGGATGTGGCAAGTCGACTGTTCTTTCCATGGTTGCGGGCCTCAACCCGATCACCGAGGGTGCGATCATCCTGGATGGAACACATATCACGCAGGCCGGCCCTGATCGCGCGGTGGTGTTCCAAGCGCCATCCTTGATGCCGTGGCTGACGGCCTACCAGAACGTCGCGCTTGGCGTTGACCGCGTTTACCCGGATGCCACCAGGCAAGAGCGAAAAGACGTCGTTGAATACTACCTGTCGCGCGTTGGCCTTGCCGATGCCATGCACAAGGCGGCCGCTGATCTGTCGAACGGCATGAAGCAACGTGTGGGTATCGCCCGCGCATTTGCGTTGTCGCCGAAACTGCTACTGCTTGATGAGCCGTTCGGCATGCTGGACTCTCTGACCCGCTGGGAGCTTCAGGATGTTCTCATGGATGTATGGAAGCGCACGCAAGTGACGGCCATTTGCGTGACACATGACGTGGATGAAGCGATCTTGTTGGCCGACCGCGTTGTCATGATGTCGAACGGTCCGAATGCCAAAATCGGCAACATAATGGATGTTGATCTGCCGCGCCCGCGTTCCCGCAAGGCGTTGCTCGACCATGCAGATTACTATGCGTACCGCGAAGAGCTGCTCGAGTTCCTGGAAGCTTATGAGGGTGGCGCTGATCCGTCTGAAGAGCAGCTGCAAGCTATTAAGGAACGCCGCGCCGCGCGTATCGCACGTCAAACCAAAACACTGCAAGCGGCGGAGTGACGAGATGAGTGAGAAACAAAAACTCGTCGTCATCGGCAACGGCATGGCACCGGGTAGAATGCTGGAGCATCTGTTCGACATTGAAGTCGATGCGTTTGATGTAACGATTTTCAACGCGGAACCACGCGTCAACTACAACCGCCTGATGCTTTCACCGGTTCTGTCTGGCGAGAAAGCCTATGCAGATATCATCACTCATGATGATGACTGGTATTCTCAGCACGGTGTCACGTTGCACAAATCAGCCAAGATCGTTGAGATCGATCGGTCAGCCAAGACTGTGACTTGCGAGCACGGCACAACGACGCGCTATGACAAGCTGGTCATTGCCACAGGTTCGAACCCCTTCATCATTCCGGTGCCGGGCCATGAACTTGATGGCGTTTTGACCTACCGCGATCTCGATGATGTTGAGCGCATGATTGAGGTTGCGGAGGATAAGGGCCATGCCGTCGTCATTGGCGGTGGCTTGCTTGGTCTTGAAGCGGCAGCTGGCCTGAAGGCGCAAGGGATGGGCGTGACGGTGTTGCACCTGATGCCCACTTTGATGGAGCGACAGCTTGATACCGCTGCCGGCTATTTGCTTGAAAAAGCCTTTGAAGATTTGGGCATCAGCGTGATGACCAAGGCCAACACCAAGCAAATCCTGGGGCATGACGGGAAGGTCGTTGGCGTAGAGCTGGAAGACGGTACCCGCATTGATGCCTGCATGGTTGTCATGGCGGTCGGCATTCGCCCCTCTACCGCGCTGGCCAAGGAAGCCGACTTTGCCGTCAATCGCGGCATCGTTGTCTCAGACAGCATGTTGACCAATGATCCGGACGTTTTCGCGCTCGGCGAATGTGTGGAACACCGTGGCATGTGCTACGGGTTGGTGGCACCGCTCTATGAGATGGCGCAGGTCATCGCAAAGCAACTGACCGGCTCGGCAGATGCCAGCTATGAGGGTTCCGTCACGGCGACGAAACTCAAAGTCACCGGCATTGATCTTTATTCTGCCGGTGATTTTGCCGAGGCTGATGACCGCGAAGAGATCGTGCTGCGCGATGCGGCAGCAGGCGTCTACAAGCGCCTCGTGCTGAAAGACGACAAGATCATCGGCGCGGTCCTGTATGGCGATACCGCCGACGGGCCCTGGTTCTTCGACATGCTCAAAAAGGGTGCCGACGTTTCGGAAATGCGCGACACGCTGATTTTCGGACAGGCCTACCAGGGGGGTGAACCGCTGGACCCTATGGCGGCCGTTGCAGCATTGCCCGATGACGCAGAAATCTGCGGCTGCAACGGTGTCTGTAAGGGGACGATTGTCTCTGCCATCGGCGAAAAAGGACTGACCAACCTAGATAATGTGCGCGCTCACACCAAAGCGTCTGCGTCATGCGGCACCTGCACCGGCTTGGTTGAGCAACTGCTCGGCCTCACGCTCGGTGACGCTTACAATCCGGCAGCGATCACTCCAATGTGCGGATGCACGGATTTGGGCCACTCCGATGTGCGCCGCCTGATCAAGGCCAAGGGTCTGAAATCCATTCCAGAAGTGATGCAGGAGCTGGAATGGAAAACGTCTTGCGGCTGCGCCAAGTGTCGGCCGGCCCTGAACTACTATCTCGTTTGTGACTGGCCGGATGAATATGCGGATGATTATCAGTCGCGATTCATCAATGAGCGTGTGCACGCGAACATCCAAAAAGACGGAACCTATTCTGTAGTCCCGCGCATGTGGGGCGGGGTGACATCCTCATCCGAACTGCGCGCGATTGCCGATGTGGTCGACAAGTTCGACATCCCGACGGTCAAGGTGACAGGGGGTCAGCGCATCGACATGCTCGGCATCAAAAAAGAAGACTTGCCGGATGTTTGGGCCGATCTCGGCAAAGCCGGTTTCGTATCCGGTCAAGCTTACGCTAAGGGTCTGCGCACGGTGAAAACCTGCGTCGGGACGGATTGGTGCCGCTTTGGTACCCAGGATTCCACCGGCCTTGGCATCAAGCTCGAAAAATTCATGTGGGGGTCTTGGACACCTGCAAAGCTGAAGATGGCCGTCTCCGGTTGCCCGCGCAACTGCGCTGAAGCGACCTGCAAGGACATAGGCGTTGTGTGTGTCGACAGCGGCTATGAAATCCATTTTGCCGGTGCTGCCGGTCTTGACATCAAGGGAACAGAAATCCTCGGCAGTGTTACCACCGAAGATGAGGTGATGGAGCATGTGGTCGCGCTCGCGCAGATGTATCGTGAGCAAGGCCACTATCTGGAGCGCATCTACAAATGGGCCAAGCGCATCGGCTATGACGAGATAAGACGTCAGATCATGAACGATCCTGACGCGCGCAAAGCCTATTATGAACGCTTTGTCTTTTCTCAACAGTTCGCACAGGTGGACCCTTGGAACGAGCGTGTATCTGGCAAGGACAAGCACGAGTTCAAGCCAATGGCGACGCTCTCCTTGGAGGCGGCTGAATGAACGCGTTGACAACAAATTGGGTGGCTGTGGGCTTATTGACAGACATTCCAAGACGAGGTGCGCGGTGTGTGAAGAACGGTGATATGACTATCGCTATCTTTCGCACCAGCGATGATCGGGTTTTTGCGCTGGAGGACAAGTGCCCGCATAAGCAAGGCCCGCTCAGCCAGGGCATTGTGCATGATGGATGCGTGACGTGTCCGTTGCACAATTGGGTCATTTCACTTGAAACCGGTCTGGCTCAAGGGGCTGATGAAGGCGAAACCCCATCATTTCCGGTCAAGCTGGATGGCGAAACGGTACTGTTGGGTTTGTGATGGGAGAAGGGGTGAAGACTACTTGCCCCTATTGTGGTGTCGGCTGCGGTGTCATTGCGACGACGCATCCCGATGGTGGCGTTGGTATTCATGGTGATGCAGATCATACGGCCAACTATGGCCGTCTATGTTCCAAAGGATCAGCGCTTGGCGAAACCGTCGATCTGGATGGTCGGCTGCTTTATCCGGAAATTTACGGAGATCGTAGCAGTTGGGACAAGTCACTCGATCTTGTGGCTGACAGGTTCAAGCAGACCATCGCGGAACACGGGCCGGACAGTGTTGCGTTTTATGTCTCAGGCCAAATACTGACGGAAGACTATTACGTTGCCAACAAGCTGATGAAAGGCTTCATTGGTTCCGGTAATATCGATACGAACTCCCGCCTTTGCATGGCCTCTTCCGTCGCCGGTCATCGGAGGGCGTTCGGGACAGATACAGTGCCGGGCACCTATGAGGATTTGGAGCTGGCCGATGTGATTGTGCTGGTTGGCTCCAATCTATTGTGGTGCCATCCGGTGCTTTACCAGCGTATTGCCGCAGCCAAAGCCAAACGCCCCAACATGCGCATTGTCTTGATTGATCCGCGCCGCACCAAGACCGCCGATCTTGCGGACATGCATCTTGCCATTGAGCCGGACAGCGATTCCACCTTGTTTGCCGGCCTGCTCAAATGGATTGCCGACCATGGTGGTGTTGAGGCCGATTGGGTTGAGGCCAATACCAGCGGATTGAGTGCTGTGCTGGCTCGAACACATGATTTGTCGTTGGAGGCGGTTGCGCAAGCAACAGGACTTTACCTTGAAGAATTAGAGCAGTTTTACGCGCTTTGGTTGGATCGCGAGAAAGTGGTTACGGCCTATAGCCAAGGCGTCAACCAATCAGCTGGTGGTACCGACAAGGTCAATGCGATCATCAATTGTCATTTGGCCACGGCGCGCATCGGCAAACCGGGCATGGGACCGTTCTCGCTGACCGGTCAGCCCAACGCGATGGGTGGTCGTGAGACCGGCGGTTTGGCTAATATGCTTGCCGCGCACATGGATATTGAAAACCCGGTTCATCATGACCGTATTGCGCGCTTCTGGGACGCGCCAAGCTTGACCGAAAGTCAGGGTTTAAAGGCCGTCGACATGTTTCAGGCGGTCGGGGATGGCCGGATCAAGGCACTTTGGGTCATGGCGACCAATCCGGTCGTCTCGATGCCCGATGCCGGTGCCGTTGAGGCGGCCATCGCCAATTGTCCCTTTGTGGTCGTTTCCGATATCATGGCCGAAACCGATACAGTCCGACACGCGCATGTGAAACTGCCGTCGCTGGGCTGGGGCGAAAAGGACGGGACGGTCACCAATTCCGAGCGCCGCGTATCACGCCAGCGTGCCTTCTTGCCAACGCCGGGCGAGGCACAAGCTGACTGGTGGCAGATGGCCGAAGTTGGCAAGCGCATGGGCTGGGCTGACGCTTTTGACTATCCTGACGCAGCATCGATCTTCCGCGAGTTTGCCAAACTCACCGCTTTTGAAAATGATGATGACCGCGATCTGAACCTTGGAGCCCTGAGTAATCTGGCCCCTGGGGCCTATGAGAAACTCCCATCGTTCCAATGGCCGCAAATCGGCACATTCGATCCATCAAAACAAACCCGCTTTTTCGCGAATGGCCAATTCTACACGCCAAACCGCAAAGCTCGCTTTGTTTCGACTACCGCGTTGGAGGCCAAGAAAGGTAACGATACGATGCGGTTGAACACCGGTCGCGTGCGCGATCATTGGCACACTATGACACGCACGGCGAAGTCGGATCGATTGAACGCACATATGTCGGAGCCTCATTGTGAATTGAATCCGGTCGACGCATTGCGTCTTGGCATCAAGGATGCTCACCTGGTCAAGATAGAGGGCCGCGGTGAAACCATCATCGTGCGCGCGCTGATCAGCACAGATCAGCGTGAAAGCAATGTTTTTGTGCCGATGCATTGGAATGATCAATTTGCTTCCGCAGGTCGCGTCGACAAATTGGTCGCTCCACAGACTGATCCATTTTCCGGCCAACCGGCGCTCAAGGGTTCAGATGTATGTGTTGAACGCGCTTCGATGGCCGCGCATGGTTTCCTCGTTTCGCGAGCGCGGCCGGTGCCCGTGGGCCTTGATTATTGGGCGCTGGCCAAGACCAAAGGCGGTTGGCGCCTCGAGTTCGCGCTGGCAGACTTGCCAAATGATCCGCAGGCCTACCTGACGGGTCTATTTGCCGGTGATGGCGCCGCGCTGAGCGCCAACGACAAACATCGCGGCTTTTGGCGCGCGGCCCAGTTTGACGGCGAGGAGCTTTTGTCAGCGGTCTATCTGTCCTGCGTACCGGTGGAAGTGTCACGGACATGGGTTTCGGGGCTCTTTGAAAAATCCTTTCCGACCTTGAAAGAGCGCTGGCGTGTACTGGCCGGACGGCCTGCCGCCGACATGCCGGATAAGGGCGCAATCGTCTGTTCGTGTATGTCGGTTGGTGTCAATGAGATTGCAGGCGCGGTCCGCGCTGGCTGCCATTCAGTGGAGGCGGTTGGGCAGTCCACCAGCGCAGGCATCAATTGCGGTTCGTGCAAGGCCGAAATCACGGAGATTATCAATGCGCATCGTCTCATCGCAGCGGAGTGAAAAGCCGCGCCGCGCGCGCGGGCAACAAGAGCGCATCGGGGAACTGGCTGTTTTGCCGGTTTTTTACAAACTGCGCGGCAAGAAGGTATTGATGGCGGGCGGCACCGATGCGGCGGCTTGGAAAGCGCACCTTCTTGCTGCAGCCGGCGCTTTTGTCGAACTCTACGCGACGGAGCTTGATCCGGCCTTTCACGAATTGCTCGACGAAAACCACTATCGATGGCATCAGCGGCCTTGGGCTGCCGAAAGTTTTGAAGGCGCGCAAATTGCGATTGCGGACGCGCAAACCGACGGGGAAGCGCAGGCGTTTTATTGTGCCGCGCGCGCGGCTCGTGTCCCGGTCAATGTGATCGACAAGCCCGCTTATTGCGAATTCCAGTTCGGATCTATCGTGAACCGTTCACCTGTTGTCGTCGGGATTTCAACAGACGGTGCCGCGCCGATTTTTGGCCAGGCGATCCGCCGCCGTATCGAAACTCTGTTGCCCAGGTCATTGCAAAGTTGGGCTGAGATGGCGCGCGATGTGCGTAACGCTATCAACAATCAGCTTAAACCGGGGCCTCAGCGCCGTGCGTTCTGGGAGCGGTTCGTTGATCGCGCCTTCTCCCACCATGTGCTTGCTGAAACGCGCAGTGAACTGCTTGATGACAGTGCTCGCATTGCGAATACACCGACAGCGCAGATGGGCCGTGTGACGCTGGTTGGCGCAGGGCCCGGAGATGCCGAACTCCTGACGCTCAAGGCTGTGCGTGCGCTTCAGGCGGCTGATGTAATCTTGTTCGATGATCTTGTCTCGAACGATGTTTTGGAGCTGGCACGCCGCGAAGCCAAGCGCATGATGGTCGGCAAGCGTGGTGGCCGCGAGAGCTGCCGCCAAGAAGACATCAACGACACGATGGTGTCTCTTGCCAAGGCTGGAAAACACGTGGTGCGCCTCAAAGGCGGAGATCCGATGGTCTTTGGCCGTGCGGGTGAAGAGATCAGCCGACTGCGAGACGAAAATATCGCCTTCTCGGTTGTGCCAGGTATTACCTCGGCGCTCGCTTTTGCAGCACAGTTGGGGGTTTCACTCACGCACCGCGATCATGCGCAATCGGTTCGGTTTGTCACCGGACACAGCCGAAAGGGCGAATTACCGGAGGACATCAATTGGTCAGCGGTTGCCGACGAAACGACGACCACGATTTTCTATATGGGTAAGCGCACGGCGTCGAAAATTCGAGACCGTTTGCTGGCAGAAGGTATGCCTGAAACGACACCCATTTCGGTGGTATCTGGTTTGTGTCGATCTGGCGAAGCTCGCTGGGCAGGCCAGCTGGACGATATTGAAACGGGTATAGCGGCGATTAATCCTGGCGAACCGGTCCTGATCGGTGTTGGCGATGTATTTGGCGCTGTCCAGCTGCAGCAAAGCACAGCCGATCAGAGTTTGCCGGCTTTGGAACAAATGGCGGGATTGCGTTAGCCCAAGCTGGCCTGATACTTCCACACGTCTGGCATCTGCCAGTTTTGAGGGAGGATTTGTGATGCGGCAGACGTGGCGATGGTTCGGTCCAAACGACACCGTGTCCATTTCAGAGATGTTGCAGGCTAGGGTTGAGGACGTCGTATCGGCGCTGCATCATGTGCCGACGGGTGAGATTTGGACGACCACTGAGATCAACAAGCGCCAGGCCGCCATTGCCGCCGACAGCAGTGGGTTGACGTGGTTGGTCGTTGAGAGCTTGCCCGTGTCGGAAGACATAAAACGCCGATCCGGCAACTTCCAGCAGCACATCGAGAACTACAAAATCAGTTTGACCAACCTCGCTGAAGCCGGAATTGAAGTCGTCTGCTACAATTTTATGCCCGTGCTCGATTGGACGCGCACAGAGCTACGGCGCCGCATGCCGCATGGCGGCACTGCCATGGCATTTGATCTGGTGGACTTTGCCGCCTTTGATCTTTTTGTACTGGAGCGCGATGAAGCGCATGCGGATTTTGATCAGTCATTGATCGCCGATGCCCAAGAGCGCTTTGCGCAAATGAGCGAGCCTGGAAAAGCAGCATTGCTTGACAATTTGCTCAAGGGATTGCCTGGCGCAACGGAAAGCTGGAATTTGGCCGACATACGCGCTCATTTGGCGGCCTATGAAGGTATTGATGCAGAAGGCCTATACGAAAACCTGATCGCTTTTCTGCGTGAGGTGGTGCCGCACGCCGAGGCGCTGGGCTTGCGGCTTTGCTGCCACCCCGATGACCCGCCATTTCCCCTGCTTGGTTTGCCCCGGGTGATGTCCACTTTCGGCGATTATGCACGGCTGGTTGCGGACTTGGACAGTCCCGCGAACGGGATCACTTTCTGTACGGGTTCGCTCGGTGTGCTTCCTGATTTTGATCCGGTTCGGTTTATCGAGAAGCTCGGCTCAAAAATTCATTTTGTTCACCTGCGCAATACAGCGCGGGACAGCGCCGAACGGTCAGGCCGGTCAAGTTTCCATGAGGCCGCGCATCTTGAGGGTGACACTGATATGGCAGCCACAGTGCGGGCGTTAATGGCAGAGCAGGTCAGGCGCCGCGCAGCGGGACGGGCAGATTGGCAATTACCGATGCGACCTGATCATGGGCAGGATTTGCTGAGCGACTTGGAAGTTCAAGGCATGCCCGGCTATCCGCTGATTGGCCGCATGCGTGGACTGGCCGAACTCAGGGGGCTGATGGCGGCTTTCGCGCATTAGTTGTTTGTCGACGGCGATGGGGTTATGTGGCCTTCATGAAACCGCAGCTCAAAGACTACTTTACCGGCGCACGTTTTGCCATCGCTCCCATGATGGATTGGACGGATCGGCATTGCCGGTTCTTTCACCGTCAGCTGACGCGCCACGCGCTCCTTTATACCGAGATGGTGGTGGCCGATGCGGTGATCCACGGGCCGCGTGAGCGACTGTTGGGATATGATGAGGTCGAGCATCCTATCGCCGTTCAACTTGGTGGGTCGGACCCGCAAAAGTTGGCAGATGCCGCGCGCGTGTGCATTGACTTTGGCTATGATGAGATCAACCTCAACGTCGGTTGCCCGTCAGACAGGGTTCAGTCAGGCACTTTTGGTGCGTGCCTGATGCGCCAGCCGGAGCTGGTCGGGCGCTGTATTTCGGCGATGAAGTCGGTCGTTGGCGGGCAGGTGCCTGTGACGGTCAAGTGCCGTATCGGTGTCGATGAACAAGACCCCGGTCCGGCGCTTGATGCGCTTGCACATTCGGTTTGGGAAGAAGGGTGCGATGCGTTGTGGGTGCATGCCCGAAAGGCCTGGCTCGAAGGATTGAGCCCGAAAGAAAATCGAGACATTCCGCCGCTTGACTATGACCGTGTGCGTCGCCTTAAGGCTGAAAACAGGAGTTATTTCATAGGGTTAAACGGCGGTTTGAAGGACTTGAATCATGCACTTCGCGCGGTGAGTCAAAGTGAGTATTCACTTGATGGTTGTATGTTGGGCCGTGCGGCCTACCAGGATCCGGCGATCTTGCGTGATGTTGATCAGCAGTTTTACGCAGCCAAAAAGGATCCCGCATCGTTCGATGCTGTGATCGAGGCTATGGCAGAGTACACGGACAGACATGTGATCCAAGGGGGGCGTGCCAATCATGTCACACGTCATCTGGTGGGGCTATTCAATGGCTTGCCCGGCGCGCGGCGATGGCGGCAAACCCTGTCTGTGGAAGCGGTCAAACCGGACGCTGGGGGAGAGGTTGTGAGGCGGGCATTTGAAGCGATCACGTTGACCGGTGATCTCGTTGATCCTGTTTCCGATTTGCCGCTGAACGTCTTGGCGGACCACTAAGAGCATCTGACCCATTGCTTTCACAATTCACCGACTTGCTCCCTTTCCTCTTGCTGATGATTGCCTCGGGTCTTGTCGCGGGCTTCATGGCGGGCCTCTTTGGTATTGGCGGCGGGGCGATTTTGGTGCCGGTTTTATATCAAGCTTTTGGTTGGGCCGAGGTGCCTGACGAGGTGCGCATGCATTTGTCGGTAGGCACCTCATTGGCCATTATCGCGCCCACCTCCATCCGTTCCTTTCTAGCACACAGGGCCAAGGGCGCCGTTGACTTGGAAATCCTGCGCACCTTTTTCGTGGCTATCCCGCTTGGTGTGCTGATCGCAAGCGTGGTGATCGCAGGCATATCTGGCGGTGGTTTGCGTCTTATCTTTGCGGCCCTGGCGGTTTTGGTGGGGTTGAAACTATTGTTAGACCAACCTGATTGGCAATTGGGAACGGATCTGCCGACGGGGATCCCGCGCTTTTTCGCAGGGAACCTGATTGGTTTTCTGTCTACCTTGATGGGCATTGGCGGCGGCATCTTGAACAACACTTTCATGACCCTTTTCGGTAGGCCAATTCACCAGGCGATAGCGACCTCTAGCGGGGTTGGCGTCTTGATCTCTGTGCCCGGCCTGTTTGGAGCAATCTGGGCTGGCTGGGGTCAACCCGGCTTGCCTGCACTTTCGACCGGTTTTGTGAACTGGCTTTGCTTTGCGGTTGTGATCCCTGTGACCCTTACATTCGCGCCGATAGGTGCCAAGTTGGCTCACAAGACGCCCAAGAGAACATTGGAGAAGTGGTTCGGGGTCTTCATGCTCTTGGTTGCGCTGAGGTTTTTTATCAGCGGGACCGGCGGCTAATTGTACAAAACCATCCTTGCGCCACGCACTTCATAACCGGCAAGCCGATTCAAAAAGGTCATTCCCAAGAGGTTTTCAAAAAGCTGGCCTTCTTGCGCGATCATCGCACGTATATTGCTTCTTTCTATATCGCCCACCGAAAGCGTATCGATGAATACCGGTGCCGCCCGCGTCATGCCGTTAGCTGTCGCAACAGGCACCGAAAAGGACAGGTTTTCCATATCGAAACCGGCGTTGCGTGCGTCTTCATACGTTAAAACAACGGTACTGGCACCGGTGTCGACGATGAACGATTGGTCGCTACCATTGACGTTGGCCAACGCCTTAAAGTGGCGGTTCACTCTGGAAAGGGTCACGGAAAGCTCGCCGAATTCATCCCGTTGGGAAATTGGCGTGCCCGGCACAACCCCTGCTGTGATGCGCGAAACCGCGCTTTGTAGTTCGTAGCGATACTCCCACGCGACTAGTGCGCTCAACGTCACGCTCAGGGCGATCGCCATGTGCCGTGCGATTGCAGACAGGCGCTCTCCTGCGCCAATAACGCTGCCGATGAAGACGATGCCGACAAGCGCGAAAAAGATCATCGAGGCGATTTCGCCACTGGTCAGCGTAGCAAAATAGCTCAGGTCGCCACCTGTCAAGCCGAACACGCTGGCGGCCAAGACAACCATCAATATCACGAACTGGAGCATTCACTCTCCGATTTCTGACCCGTCCTCGCGGTTATTGGCCAATTGTTGCCTCTTTGTGACCCGACGGGGCTTTTTGACAATCTGGTCAAGCCGGCCGCCGAGACGCTCCATGATCTCATCGCGATCATTGTCGGTCATGCTGGTCCAGCCGCCGATCTCGGTCCGTGTCCGTCCGCAGCCATGGCAAAAGCCGGTCTTCTCGTCGATTGAACAAACAAGGATGCAAGGAGATTTCATGGTCATCACATTCAGGTGGGCAGGCCGGAAAAAATTGCAAGCATGACAAGGACGACGACTGACACAATTTGTTGTGTAGCGCCAACGGTGTCACCGGTGTGTCCGTTCAGCTTGAATAGGCAATAGCGCTTAAAGCCAATCACAGCGATTGCGCCAATGGCTGTTGTTGCGATGGCGGCCAATATCGAAATTTGGGTGATCAGGCAGCCTCCCAAGAAAACGGGTACGCCAATGGTGAATGCGATCAGGGCCTGGCGTTCAGTTGGCTGACCGGCCTGGTCGGCTTTTCCGCCCGGGCGGGCGTTTTGCAGGGCATGCCAATGCCAGACCATGGCGCTTCGGGAAACGGCTTCTATACTTACCAACAAGAAAGCCGCTGACCACGCGCCCAGCGAAACAAGCAATATATGAAGAGACGCAACCTTTAGAAGCAGGCTGATAATAAGCGCCAGCGTACCAAATGTGCCCAGATGCGGGTCGCGCATGATCTCGAGCATCTTGGCACGGTCGTTAGTGGCAAAGAAACCGTCAGCGACATCGCCTAACCCGTCTTCGTGCAACGCCCCGGTTATGAAAATGAGACTGGCAATGGCTAAGATCGCCGCAATGATGTCGGTGCCAGGAAAGAAGCCCAAAAGCGCGATGATTATAAAAGCGGGAAATGCGATTACCAAACCCGCAACCGGATAGACATGCGCGTCATCACACGCGCGATGATCAGCGGAAAAGTGTTGTGCGGGTATCGAAATGCGGCTCAAAAAGCCAAGCGCGCGCAGCGTTGAGGAAATAAACTCGGACATGGTGACCTCGGACATGGTGACCGTGTACAGTTTCGGTTTTCGCGGGTCGATCCCTTGCGCAGAACATGTGTGTGTGAAAGTCCAGAATACACAATTTTCGAGTGATGCCTGATGGGAAGCAGATGACAACGGGTTTGCCTTTTGACGATTTCCGGAGCCTCTTGTCCAATTTGCCGGGTCCAGTCGAGCACGCAGCAGACGCTGTTCGCCTTCGGGACGCCAAGTTGACGAAGCCGCCCGGCGCGCTCGGCCGTATGGAGGACATTGCCGAGTGGCTTTCGGCATGGACAGGGCGCTCGCCATCGGTGACCCGACCTTTGGTTGCGGTTTTTGCCGGAAATCACGGGGTGACAAAGCAAGGGGTCTCGCCCTATCCGGCGTCGGTTACGGCCCAAATGGTTGAAAATTTCGCAGCCGGTGGGGCCGCCATCAATCAGATATGTATCGCCAATGATCTGGGGCTGAAGGTTTTCGATTTGGCGCTTGATGTGCCAACGGCGGATTTTACTGAAGATGCGGCTCTGTCGGAGCGCGACTGTGCCGCCACCATGGCATATGGCATGGAAAGCATTGCCGGAGGCACGGACCTGCTGTGTATCGGGGAAATGGGTATTGGTAACACGACCGTCGCATCGGCGATCTACCACGGGCTATACGGCGGTAACGCTGAAGATTGGGTCGGCCCGGGCACGGGCGCCGACGCTGCGCAAATGGCGGCAAAGGCTGATGTGGTTGGCCGTGCCGTTGCGCTGCACAAGGCACATTTGCACGACCCGCTGGAAGTTCTTCGCCGCTTGGGTGGTCGGGAGATTGCCGCCATGGCCGGGGCGATTTTGGCCGCTCGGGTGGAGCGTATACCTGTTGTTATCGATGGTTTCGTTGCCACGTCAGCGGCTGCGATCTTGCACGCTGCCAATAGCACAGCGCTCGACCACTGCCTGTTGGGTCACGTCTCGGCTGAACCGGCTCACGCTGTTGTGGCAGAACGCATCGGCAAAGAGCCTCTTCTCAACCTTGGGATGCGCTTAGGGGAGGGCACAGGCGCCGCGTTGGCAGCGGGGATTGTCCGTGCGGCCGCGCTGTGCCATGTGCAGATGGCAACATTTGAACAGGCTGGTGTGAGTGACCGGGACGCTTGATGGAGAGTAAACGATGGCGCTTGCCGGTAGGCTCACCGCATGTTCCACGGGAGGCATTCGTCGCGGCTTTTCTAGGCTGCGTTTTCCAGATCAATTGCTTCGAGCACACGGCTGGCCGGAAAACGAACAGTTGCGGTAGTGCCTTTGCGCAATTTCGACTTTAACTCGAACGTCCCGCCATGCATTTGCACCAAAGCTTGAACGATTGGCAGGCCCAGCCCGGTGCCCTGTTCTGCACTTTTAATGGCAATCGAGCCTTGACCAAACGCCGAAAGAACAATGGGTATTTCTTCGTCGGGAATGCCCGGTCCATTGTCAGTGACAGTGATGTATTGGCCGCCAGAGGAGGTGAGGCCTGCCTTGAGAGTCACTTCGCCACCGTTCGGCGTAAATTTCAGCGCATTGGAAATGATGTTCAGGATGATCTGGCGCAGTGACTTTTCGTCGGCCACCAGCTTTGGCAAGCCAGCCTGTGTCAGCGCGTCGATCTTGATGGACTTTGCATCGGCTTTAAGCCGAACCAGGTTGACGCAATCATCCACCACGGCGTTGAGCTGAAGCGGTTCCTCGCGCAGCTCATATTTGCCCGCTTCTACCCGCGACAAGTCCAGGATCTCGTTGATCAGGTTGAGTAGGTGCTTGCCGCTTTCATGAATGTCGCCGGCATAGTTTTTGTAGTGATCATTGTTGAGCGGGCCGAAGACTTCTGCATTCATCGCCTCTGAGAAACCCAAAATCGCGTTGAGCGGGGTACGCAGTTCATGGCTCATCGACGCGAGAAAACGCGATTTGGCAAGATTGGCTTCCTCTGCTCGCCGCCGGGCTTCATCGGAAATGGATTTTGCCATTTCAAGCTCGGCGATCAGGGACTGGTTCTGACTTCGATAGGCCAGACCAACCAGTGCCGCTTTGTGCAAGCGCACGGAAATGAATGAGAAGAAGAGCAACGCTGCGGCAACCAGCCCGACGGCCATAAATGTGCTTTGCGAGGGCTGTGTGATTTCAACGTAGACAAACACAGCAACCGGTAGCGCAAAACCGATCACCGTAGACGCGGGCATGGCATAGCAAATGGTTGCCGTTGTCGCGATGCCCAGGATCAACGAACTGGTTCTGAGAAAAAGGGCGGCGTCGGCGGAGCAGGTGCTGCACTGATCATAGGCGATGAAGGTCCAGGTGCTGCCGACAAAGAACACCATCATCAGGAAGTATCGCTGCCATCCGGCGATATCTTTGCTGCCGGGCTTTCGAAGGTATTTACGGGTGACCATACCGAACAAGGCATAACCGAGGCTGGCCACCGCTGCCCACAGCAAGATGTGGACCCCGTATCCAATCATGATGGCCGTTACGGAAACCAGCAAAATAAGCAATGGTACGGCCCATACCGATGTGACAACCGCGTTTGCAAACATCGTCAAGATGTCGGAAACAAAGCTGCTGTTGCTTCCCTGTGCAATAGCAAGCTGATCGCGGGTTTTTTGCACCGTTTTGCGCAAGTCTGCGTTTCGCACCGAGCGCCTACGATCAACAATGATTTTGTCAGGAGACGGTGATGGCTGCATCGGAGTGCTTGATCGGGGCTACGCTTACTCTTGAAAACATCGCCATCATACTTTCCAAAAGCTTAATAATCCCTTCCCGGTGCCTGTGGTCAAACGATGAGAATGCCCAAAATCTCGACACTTAAAGACGCTGCGCGGTTATTCACATTGTTGCTCTTGGTGGCTATGGCCGCGACTTACGTCAGCAATTTGGCAAACGAGGAGATTGCAGGTCGGGTCATCGTTCTCGATGGTGATTCCCTGCGTGTGGAGGGCCGTGAAGTTCGTTTGGCGGGTATTGACGCACCCGAGCATGGCCAGATGTGCCAGAACGCAGCGGACAATGTTTATGATTGTGGTGCGCGTGCCAAGCGTGAATTGCAGCGCTTGGCCATGGCGGGATATGTCAGATGCGAGAGTTCGGCTGAAGATCAGTATGGCCGGGCGCTGGCCGAGTGTCTGGTGGACGGCTCGCAGATATCGTTGAATGAGACGATGGTTCGGCTTGGTTGGGCCGTCGACTACGGCGGCTATAGCGGTGCCGAGTTCATGGCGCGGCGCAAGGGAATTGGATTGTGGGCGGGTTCGTTTGATAGGCCGCATGATTATCGCGCCGGGAAAAGCGGGCAAACCGGATCCCCATGGCTATTGAGGCTATTGGGCAGAGGCAGTGTCGATGACTGATCTTTCTAAGTTGCATGATGAGATTCGCGCGTGTCGCATCTGTGTTGACAAACCGATCCGGCAACCCTTGCCGCATAAGCCGCGGCCCGTCGTCGTTTCGTCTGCGAGCGCGCGGATTTGCATCGCCGGACAAGCGCCGGGCACGCGTGTCCATCAATCAGGGCGGCCCTTCACAGACCCTTCCGGTGACCGTTTGCGGGCGTGGATGGGCGTTGATGAGAGTGTGTTCTACGATTCTTCGCGGATCGCTATTGTACCGATGGGATTTTGCTTTCCCGGTCTGGACGACAAGGGAGGCGATTTGCCGCCGCGACGCGAGTGCGCAGCTTTTTGGCATGACCGGCTCTTTGCGCGTATGCCGCAAATTGATCTCGTGTTGGCTATTGGACAATATGCGCAGGGTTATCATTTGGGGTCGCGCCGTTCGAAAACACTGACTGAAACGGTCGCCAATTGGCGCGCTTTGATGAAAAACCCAACGAATGGAAAGATGGTAATCCCCCTGCCGCATCCTTCATGGCGCAACAATGCGTGGATCAAGAAAAATCCATGGTTTGAAGCCGATCTTTTGCCTTTGCTGCGTTGCGAAGTCGATAAACGCTTGTGAGAATAAAGTGTCTGCTCTAAGCGGGTTTCTGCAGAATTCGGGCAAGGAAATTTCAAATGGACAGGACTGACAGGAATATTCTTCGACTCCTTCAGGAAGACGCCACCATGGCGGTGGCGGAAATCGCCAAGCGGATCGGGCTATCGACGACACCATGTTGGCGTCGAATTCAAAAGCTGGAAGAAGATGGCATCATCCGGGGGCGCGTCGCGGTTCTTGACCCTGAAAAGGTCAATGCTCGGGTCAATGTGTTTGTGTCGATCCGCACCAGTTCGCATACGCGTGAATGGCTGCTGCGTTTTTCAGAGGTGATCAGCGCATTTCCCGAGGTCGTCGAGTTTTATCGCATGAGTGGCGATATCGATTATCTCCTGCGCGTTGTGGTGCCGGACATCGCTGCTTATGATGTGTTTTACAAAAAACTGATCGACAGGATCGAGATCCAGGATGTCTCTTCGGTTTTTGCCATGGAGCAAATCAAAAGCACTACGGCGTTGCCGCTGGAGTATTTGCAGATCGACAAAAATTAAAAGGTGCGGTTGGCGCTAAGTGCCCAGCGCCTTCAGCCGCGCCAAGAGCGAAGACGTATCCCAACGGTTTCCACCCATCTTTTGGACATCCTTGTAGAATTGGTCGACCAGCGCCGTAACCGGAACAGAAGCGTCGATGCGGTCAGCTTCTTCCAGCACGATGTTCAGATCCTTGCGCATCCAGTCGACCGCAAACCCGTGCTCATACGCTCCCGCGATCATGGTCTTGTGGCGGTTTTCCATCTGCCACGAACCGGCTGCGCCCTTGGAGATCACGTCGATCACGGCCTCCACGTCCAAACCTGCATTTTGCGCAAAATGGATGCCTTCGGAGAGGCCCTGAACGAGCCCGGCGATGCATATCTGGTTGACCATCTTTGTGAGTTGTCCGCTGCCGGCGGGGCCCATCAGTCCGACCATTTTGGCAAAACTCTCAATGACCGGCTTTGCCGTGTTAAAAGTGCCTTGGTCGCCGCCGCACATGACCGTCAAGACGCCATTGACCGCGCCTGCTTCACCGCCTGAAACCGGCGCGTCAACAAAGCCATAACCAGCCTCTTTCGCGGCTGCATCCAGTTCGCGGGCGACCGCGGCCGAGGCTGTTGTGTTGTCGATAAAAATCGCGCCGGGCTTCATGTTTGAATAGGCGCCATTGCCGCCCATGGTAACAGCGCGCAGATCATCATCATTGCCGACGCATGAGAATACATAGTCCGCGCCTTCGGCAGCCTTGGCGGGCGTTTCCGCCATCGCGCCGCCATGCTCGGCCACCCAATTCTCGGCTTTTGATGTAGTCCGGTTGTAGACCGTTACGTCATGGCCGCCCCGGTTTTTAAGATGAGCGGCCATGTGATAACCCATCACACCCAGTCCGATAAATGCGCATTTGGCCATGTTTACTCCGTCCGGTTTTATTGAGCGGTCATGTAGCGCGTAGGGCATCGTGTTGGAAGAGGGGCAGTGAAAAGCAGTCAAACGCTGCGACTGGCACCAAGGCCCGCTGTGCTGGGCGAAACAGGCATTCGCTTGCCTCTCTACCGTCATTGATATTGGCGCATAAAATGCCACGCCCTAATCGTAGTAATTAAGCAGGCGAATGAAGAACTCTCGCCTGCTTAACTGCGGTGTGCGTACGTATCGCGTTACGTCAATTCAAGTTCGATTTACGCTTATGTACTGGGCCTAGTTGTCGAAGCCGGTGAACATGCCGTTGGTGTTGGCCAGACCCTCCGTCGGTACGGGCTGGATAACGTCCCAATGTTCCACAATCATGTTGTCATCCATCCGGAACAGGTCATAGAAGGCGTGCGTCTGACCGCTCCATTCGCCCTCGCTGACGGTAAGGACAAAGTTGCCCTCGCCCAAAACGGCGTGGATGTCCGTGTAGACGAACATGTTGCCCTGCGCTGTCAGCGCCTCGACCGCCGCGATGATGCCATCCAGCCCGTCAGCGATCTGAGGGTTGTGCTGGGCGTAGCTCTCGGCACTGATATAGTCGGTGATCTTGGCGGGGTCCTTGCCCATCAGCACGTCTTCAATC
Organism: Pseudomonadota bacterium; assembly: GCA_039822005.1. Taxonomy (GTDB): domain Bacteria; phylum Pseudomonadota; class Alphaproteobacteria; order Rhizobiales; family Rhizobiaceae; genus JBCBDX01. The sequence continues at coordinate 1,030,146 of JBCBMZ010000001.1, forward strand.
AAGGCAACAGCCAGCGCCTTGTTCTCTTCGGTCTTGTCCAGGTCGGTGACTTCGGTCGGACCATCGGTTTGGGTTCTGCCGCTGGCCGTCTCGGAGACGAGAGGCTGCAACGCGTCCCAATGCTCCGCGACCTTGCCGTTCTCATCCACGCGAATGATGTCAAAGGACACCATCTCATCGGCGCCAAACGGGGCGGCATTGCGCCAGATGTTGTGCATGAAGACATAGTTGCCGTCTTCAAACATGCGGATGTTTTCAGCTGTCGTTCCGGCCTCGGCCAGCACGGGCAGAAGTCCGATGAACGGTTCAAGCCCGGTCGGAATGAAAGGGTTGTGCTGGATGTAATCCGCGTTCGCAACCTCGCGCATTGTGTCGGCGTCGCCTTGCAGGACGGCGCCCAGAAACTTGCCGACAATCGGCTTTATGGACGTGGCGTCATCGGCGAGGGCACCGGTGGCAAGCAAAGTGGCAGCGGCAGCTGCTGTAAGGGTCTTTTTCATCTTGATGAACCTTTCAGTGTGTGGGTGAAGTGGTGCAAGGTCTATGGCCAATCCCGTCAGGAGTCGGCACCGCCCAGGACGCCGAACAAAGCACGGCTGTTAAGCAGGTATGACGACGTTTCTGCCCTATTCGGCCAGCGCCACGTCACGGGGACCCGTGAACGCGAGCAGGCCGATGCAGGGGACATCGCTGTCGCAGCGGTCGGCATGCACGACGCCGCCTTCGACCAGGGAATAGTCGCCTGGCACGGTCGAAATCTCAGTGCCGTCAGCCTCGATATGCACCCATGTGCCCGCGATGCTGAGCCCCCAGTAATCGTGGGTATGGGTGTGCATGGGCAGCGCGACGCCCGGATCCATCTTAAGCAGCCAGGCCGCACCAGTGGCGTCGTCGCCCCAAGCCAGTGCCAGTTGCACGCCGGGGATTGGCGCGTCGAACCACTCCACGTTCTCGAGGGCGACATGGTGTTCGCCGTGAGCGTGGCTCTCGGCAAATGCGGCTGTTGTCAGCAGGGCTGCCGTCGCGGCAGCCATCAAAGTCTTTAACATTGGAATGGTCCTTTCGGGTGCAGGGGTATTTCAGGGTTGATGATTGGTGATCAGGCGTCGGCTCAGCAGAAGACGGTGTCGAGCTGCATCGCCTTGAGGAGCGCGTCTTGTCTATGCTGAGTGTAGGCGTTGATCTGATCGACGCCGCAGGTGCCGCCGGTAATGCCGACCACAGTGCGCATCGTGGTCCAGATGTGATGCCCGCGGTCGGCAAAAGCGCGCACCGCCGCTGCACCGAAGCCGCCGATTGGCCCCGTGATGACGATTGTTTTTCCTGTTTTCGACATGTGTCACACTCCTGCTTGCGCTTTGTGTTACCGGTTGGTACAAATATCTGCACAGTCCTGTCAAGGATTAAAATACCATTTGGTACAAAAATGAGTGACAATGATCCCAAGCCCGCGCGCGGACGCCCGCGGACGATGAACACCGAGACGGTGCTGGACGTCGCGATGAGCGCGTATTGGCAAAGCGATCCAGCCGACGTGTCTGTCAACACGGTTTGCCAGATGGCCAGTATCTCCAAGCCCTCGCTTTATAGAGAATTCGGTAGCGAGGACGGACTCAAACGCGCGGTCCTAGACAGCTATGCAGATAAGGTGCTCTCCGACATGTTCTTGATTATTCAAGGCGGGAGGGGGTTGGAGGAAACGCTTGGCGCCTTGATCGATTTTGCGTCAGCCGACCCACGCATGGAAACCGGTTGCCTGTTCTACAAAATGCGCGCGGGCAAGCACCGCCTTGGGCCCACGACCCGGGCGCGGGTGGAAGAAATCAATAGCGCTGCGCAAGCCGCTTACGTAGCGTTCCTGCAATCCTGTCGCGACAAGGGTGAATTTACGACGGCGCTGTCGGTAGGGGCCGGGGCAACGTATCTGGGCGAGCAGCTTGCACTTGCGATCACGCAACGCGCGTCGGGCGAAGACCCCGCCCGTATCCGCCAGATGCTTACCCTTGCCCTCTCTGTTTTCACCCGAGCGTAACGAAACTGTGCCAGATGCTTGATGTGGCCGGCCAGTGTAAACGGCAAGAAAGAGCTCGGAGCGGACCTTTGCCCACCACTCACCGCACAAGATGTTTCGTCAGGCGCTTTTCCAGCCAATTCCAGATGTTACGCAGAATTTCCACGATGATCAGATAGAAGATCGCTGCGTAAATGTAGGTCTGGAAATCGAAGGTGCGTGAGAAAGCGCGGCGCGTCTCGCCCATCAAATCAAAGACGGTGATCAGCGCCACGATGGCCGACCCTTTGATCATCAGGATGATTTCATTGCCATAAGGGCGCAGCGCCACGATCATCGCTTGCGGGGCTATGATCTTCCGAAACGCTTGCAGCCGGTTGATGCCAAGTGCCGCTGCCCCTTCCCATTGGCCGGTCGGGACAGAGCGTACCGCGCCGCGGACAATTTCCGCCTGATAGGCGGCGGTGTTGAGCGTAAAGGCAAAGAGCGCGCAGTTCCACGCATCGCGAAAAAACAGCCAAAGGCCCACGGCTTCCAGTTGCTCGCGAAAAGAGCCTAGCCCGTAATAAATCAGGAACAGCTGCGCAAGCAGGGGCGTGCCCCGAAACAAGTAAACATAGCCAAAAGATATGCCATTAAGCAGCCGATTGTCTGACATGCGGGCGTAGGCGATCGGTAGTGAAAGAAAGGCACCTAGGACGATGGAGATTGAAACCAGCGTCAGTGTTGTTAGCAAGCCGTTCCAATAGCGCGGCGCGTATCGCTCGATCTTGGCCGGGTCGTACCCGGTGATCAGCCAAGCTACCAAAACAATGACGACGAATGTCCAAAAGGCGATCAGGGCATAGCCCCATGCACGGGTCGCGTTCCACGGTTTGGCGATGGTGTCGGGCGCGGGCTGTTGCGGCAACAGTTCCGCAGGCGCGACATAGGCTTGTGCATGGTTCATCGCGCCTGCTCCGCGCGGTCACCATATTTTTCTATGCGGTTGATGACGATGGATGAGAGAAGCGCCAGCACCAAAAACAGGATGAAGGCGATGCCGTAGAAAAGGAACGCTTCCTTGGTGACCCGCGCAGCAATGCCGGTTTGGCGCACAATGTCGGACAGGCCAATAGCTGAGACCAATGCTGTGTCCTTGAGAAGGATCATCCAGAGGTTGGTCAGGCCGGGCAGGGCGATTTTGATGACTTGCGGCAGCACGACCAACCGCATCACATGCCTGTGTGGCAGACCGATCGCATAACCACCCTCATACTGACCTTTGGGAATGGCCCGAAACGCGGACAGGAAGACTTCCGAGGCATAGGAGGAAAACACGATGCCAAGCGCGATCATCCCGGCGACAAATGCGTTGATCTCGATGCCCGATGAAAAGCCCATCGCGCGGGCAAGCTGTTGAATGCCGATCTGCATCCCAAAGAAGATGATAAAGAGCGTCAGCAGTTCAGGCAGGCCGCGGAAGATGGTGGTGTAAATTTCCGCGGACAGGCGCAGCGTTGGCTCGCGCGATTGTTTGGCAAGTGCGATAAAAAAACCGAGCGCCAAACCAAGCGGCAGCGTTGCCAGAGCCAGCGAAACGGTAACAAGGACACCCCAGGCAATCTCGTCACCCCAGCCTTGGTCACCAAATGATATGAGGGTCCAGACGTCCATCGGTCCTACTTGAGAGGAAGGCGGGATGTTCTCCCGCCTTTCCCAATTGACTTTATTCTATCAGCCACCGAACACATCAACGTCGAAATATTTGTCGTTGATTTCCTGATAGGTGCCGTTGGCGCGGATCGCCGCAATCGCCGCGTCAAACTTGGCCTTTAAGTCTTCTTCACCTTTGCGCAGGGCAATGCCGGCACCTTCACCGTTGATAACCGGGTCAGGTGTCAGCGTGCCGAGCAATTTGCAGCATGCGCCATCGTCCGTTTTCAACCATTCGGAAAGAACGATGACATCATCAATAACAGCGTCGATGCGGCCATTGGCGATGTCGAGCTTGTATTCATCTGGTGTCGGATAAAGGGTCAGGCTGGCAGAGGACAGCTTTTCTTCCGCATAGTTGGAGTGCGTTGTTGAAGATTGTGCGCCGATTGCTTTGCCAGCAAGCGCGGCGTCTGTCGCTTCTGTGATGTCTGAGTCTTTCGGGACGGCGATCGCCGGTGGTGTGTTGTAGTATTTACCCGAGAAATCGACGACTTCCATCCGCTCTGCCGTGATCGACATGGATGCGATGATGGCGTCATAGTTGCCGGCCAACAAGCCCGGTATGATACCGTCCCAGTCAGATGTCACGAATTCGCATGTTGCGCCCATTTCTTCGCAAAGTGCGTTTGCAATATCTATGTCGAAACCGACCAGCGAGCCATCTGCTTCCAGATTGTTGAATGGAGGGTAAGCTCCTTCTGTGCCGATTTTAATCGACAGTGAATGGCTGCCGGCCATGGCCGCACTTGCGGAAAACGCGACCGCAGTTGTGGCGGTCATTACAAACTTCGCAAATTTCATAAGAACTCCCTGATCATAAGGCGGCGCATCATGCGCCCGCTGAAACGGATATTCCCATCGTTTTTGCTGAAATTGCAACCATTTTCAAACATGCTCAAAAACTGAGCAGGGTGACCTAGCGTCCGCCAGATGATGGAAAAATCAGGCGCTTCAAATTGGGCATTCCAGCTTGCCATGCATAATTGCCCACTGCGACCATTGTGACGCACGCCCCCCCTGCAAAGGTCAGCGCGCTGAACCGGTACAAGAATTCGGCCTGCGCTTGCCACCACGGAAGTGGGTCGTTGAAGAGTTCAACCAAAACAAAACCCAAAATGGTTGGTTTGGACTGCCCGGCAAGCAAGATGAGCAAAAGGCCTGTTAATGCGAATGTCCCGATGGACAAGAGCATGGTGATTTGCGACATGCGGTAAAGAAAAGCGGCCGGCAGCCAAGTATTGGCGTTACGCGGAAAGCCGCGCGACAGCCGCCGCAAGCATTGATAGAGAAGAAATACACCGATTGCCAAGTCCAGAGGCTGTGGGCGTTCATACCAGTCTTTTACCGCCAGCATGTAGGCCAGAAAGCACGCAATCAAGAAACCGATCCAGTGGATCACCAAAGACAGTCGGCTGTAGCCGCCATGCGGGTCGGCGCGATTGAACAGTTTGAACCGCGGTAACGGTGGTGGTTCCGCCCGGACGGTTTCTTTTTTTGTTGCGGTGGCGCTCACGGCTGATCCTTATGCGCGATGTCAAACTCGCTGAGCGGTATAAACCGAACGAGGTCGCCTTTGGCAACGCTGCTTGTTTCTTCGGGCAGATCGATCAAGCCGCCTGCGGCAACCAGTCCAGATATGAGGCCGGATCCGTCACGGGTGAATTTTTGTGCCACGCCGTTTTCATCGCGCCACGCACGCGCAAATTCGCGCCGGTCTTTCTTCTTGTTTGGCACGGCAAAACCGGCCGGGAGCATGAAAGCGCGGGGTTGCCGATGCGCTATTCCCATCAGAAGGGCCATGGTTGGCCGCACATAAAGCAAGGTACATACAAAAGCAGCGACCGGATTGCCGGGCAAACCCAAGAGCACGCAATCGCCGATCTGGCCAAACATCATGGGCCGCCCCGGCTTCACCGCAATTTGCCACACATGGCATTTGCCCAAGCGATCCAACACATCGAGCATGTGATCTTCGCCGCCCCTAGATGCGCCGCCGGTGGTGATGATCATGTCCAAGCTGCTAGCAGCCGCTGCGGCGGCCTTGCTCAAGACTTCGAGATTGTCCGGCAGGTGGCCAAGGTCAGTGACGTCTACGGACGGGTTTGCCAGCAATGCAGCAAGCATCGGGCGATTGGCATCGTAGACTTGGTGAGGTTCCGCTCTTGTACCCGGTTGGACGATTTCGTCGCCGGTTGAGAGGATGCCTACCCGAAGCTTCTTTCGGACTGTCAAACTCGCCATGCCGACGGAAGCAAAAGCGGCGATATGGGCCGGGCCCAACACGTGCCCTGCTTTGGCAATGAATGTGCCCTGTTGTACGTCTTCGCCGCGCAAACGACAGTTCGCCCCAAGTTTTATCCCTGCGGGTATTTGGACGAAGTCGCCATCGCGTTTGCAATCCTCCTGCATGGCAACACTATCTGCGCCTTTCGGCATGATAGCGCCGGTATAAATTCGACCAGCAGTGCTACCTTCAAGAGTTTGCGCAGGCATGCCGGCACTTGTGGTGCCAGCGATACGCAGTTTTCCGTCCTGCAAATGATAGTCATGATGGGCGAATGCATAACCGTCAACGGCGGCGTTGTCGCTGCGCGGGACAGCGATAGCGGAGGCGGTATCTTGATCGCAAGTGCGCCCTATCGCGTCGTTGAGCATCACCGTTTCATTGCCGACAGTTTGGCGCAGACGCTTCGCAAGCAGCGCCAGCACGTCATCATGGCGCATCCTTTGAGTGTCATGCAAAAAGCAATCATCCAGCAACTTTCGCCCGTTCATGTAGGCTTTCCGATGATGTTGCATATGAAGTCGGTGAGGCCTGCCACGTCGTCACGTTTAAACGTTGGTAGATTGGTTTTTGCGCCGCGGTCGCAGGCAATTGCCATGATGTAGGTATCATGATCGGCCAAGGTGGGCTGATCGGTGCCTTGGGCGCACACTTCAATTTTGGGATGCGGATTTTTCTTAAAGCCCTCTACCAAAACCACATCGCATGGTGACATGCGCGCTAAAACATCGTCCAAAGATGGTGCGGGTTCATCTGTTTCGCGGTTGTTCATGATTGCCCAACGTTGGCCTCCAAGGATGGCGGTTTGAGCGGCTCCCGCCGCAGCGTGCTTTGCGCTGTCGGTGGAGGGGTTGTCGATTTGAAATGCGTGATGTGCACTCTTGACACTTGCAACGATAAAGCCGCGGTTGGTCAACTCCGAAATCAGCGCGGCCGCAAGGGTCGTTTTGCCGGAGTTTTTCCAGCCGACAATACCTATGCGCGGCGCGGTGCGTGCTGGATGGGTCATGACCGCATCTTTTGCAGCATTTCGTCTGCCTGCGCGAGATCATTGGGCGTATTTACGTTGAAGAAGGGGCTGCCCTTCGCCTCAATATCCACCTCAATCAGGTCGTGTCGTTTCGCGAATGCCATCACCTTGTTCGTTTCATGGGAATACAGGAAAGTCTCCAAGTTCTCCATTAGGCTGGTGGGCCACAGGCCAAACAGCGGGTGCCGCCAACCGTCGTGCCGCGCTATGCGAATGGCACCATCACCGATCGGTGCGCGCAGCTGATCGATCAAGTCAGCAGGAAAGAAGGGCGTGTCGGCAGCGGCGGTGGCAAGGAACTTAAAGTCATTGCTTCGCGCGTGCGCAAGGCAGGCAAGCAGCCCCACCAGCGGTCCGCGACCAGCAAATTCAGGATCGTCTTCAACAATTGCCGTGCCCGATGGAACAAGGGCCGAAATTTCCCGCTGGTCCCGATTGGCGTTTACGATGATCCCTGATGCTTGTGGCTCCATACGTTGGTAGGCGTGCAAGATAAGGGGCTGATTTCCCGCCCATTTGAGAGGCTTGTTTACGCCTCCCATGCGCGTCGCGCGTCCACCTGCGATGATGGCCCCCATAATACAGGCCCGCTCAATCAATCTAGTCCCCTTTACCGGAAGCGCTGCGCACCAGCCGTTCTTGCCCTGACAGTAGTGTGAAGCGTTTGCCGCGCATACGGCCAATGAGCGTCAGGCCCGCTTTGCGCGCCAATTCGACACCCCATGCCGTGAAACCAGATCGGGAGACCAAAATGGGAATCCCCATCAAGACGGTTTTGATCACCATCTCGGAGGTTAACCGACCTGTCGTGTAGAATATTTTGTCACCGCCGTTCACATCGTTCAGATGCATCCAACCCGCGATTTTGTCGACTGCATTGTGTCGTCCGACATCTTCTACATACACCAAGGGCGCATCTGCCGTTGCCAAAGCACAGCCATGGATCGCCCCGGCCTTGAGGTAAAGGCTGGGCGTTGTGTTGATTATCTTGCTGAGCCTGATCAGCTGGTCGCTACTGACTTTGGTGTCCTCGCGCAGACGCATCTTGTCAAACCCATCCAAGACTTCACCGAAGATGGTGCCTTGCGCGCAGCCCGACGTGCGCACTTTCTTGCGCATGACGGCTTCATAGTCAGTTTCGCGTTCGGTGCGCACAACGACCAAATTAAGTTCTTCGTCGACTTCGATGGCGGTGAGGATGTCATCGTCACGCAACATGTTCTGGTTCTTCAGATATCCCACAGCGAGCAGATCCGGATGATCACCGATGGTCATCATCGTGACAATTTCCTGCGCGTTGAGGTAAAGCGTCAACGGTTTTTCCGTCACCACATCGACCTCGATCAGCAAGCCGTTTTCATCGATGCCCCTGACGGACGTTGTCAGCGCATGATTGTCCAAGTCAGGTTGCAGGCGAAGCGGTGGATTTTTGTTCATTGTTGGAAATTGCGTTGAAAGAGCCCTGCAATCAATCACAATTGCGAATCTCAAGCGTTGAATAAGACCTCACACACCTCACCCGGGCGTGATCTGGCGTGTGAATGAGCGGTTGTGGGACCCGGTTTTGCTCACGGATCGTGTGGGGAAGGGTTTTTTG